>NZ_AUMW01000019.1 GCF_000430885.1 Desulfotruncus alcoholivorax DSM 16058
ATATCCTTACTTATTTGAAGGTAAAGTGGGAACGGGAAAAGAAAAAACGAGAAAAGGGGAAGGGGTAATTTTTAATGAGCATACCCAAAGAAGAACTCCACAGATTAATTGACAGGATTCCGGAACAAAGCGTAGCAAGGGCCAAAAGGTACCTGGAAAGACTGGTAAAAAGCGTACAACCAGAAAGCCCAGCCATGCCGCGACCGCATAACAAACCTTTTTATATTGATCCCACATGCCCAAAATGCGGCACCGTCCTTGTGCTTGCAGATTTATTAGATGATCCCAATGCGCCATGGGATATTGTCTGGCATGACGAATTCATTTGCCCCGCCTGTCGCGACTACATTTACCTGGACTGGCCTGAAAGCGAAAGAACGGCCTTGAGTGGAGGGCAAGAGGAAGGCGTTAGCTGGGATGAATTTAAGCGAGAACTCGACATATAAAGTGCAGCTATTAACCCAACCTCGGAGCTATCTTAAACGCGTTGATCGGGCCACCCAAAAACGCATTGCGACTGCAATTGAGGCTATTTCCGCGAACCCAATAAGCGGACCAAATATAAAGCCATTGCGGGGCTTTAGTCAGAAGTTCAGGTACCGGGTTGGTGACTTACGGATTATTTATGATGTAAAAGCAGAAAAGAGGTTAGTAATTATTGAAGTCATGGGACCACGCGGAGATGTTTATAAAAAATAAGTCTTTACTTACACCCGGTTTCGAGCCCACTTGGCGGATAACAACCTGCTACAATCAAAAGTAGCAGGTTTAGTTTTATCTTTGCATTTAGACATATTTCGACACCTTTTTACGGACAAGCAGGTGATTCTTATGGATTATATTAAACAATCTGTCCAGCAATTAATTAATAAACATGAAACCAAAGACCCCTACCGCCTGGCCCGAGCTATGGGCATTGATGTGGACGAATTCCCCTTTCGCCATATTAAGGGCTTAATACTTGAAATAGCCGGAAATGTAACCATTGTCCTCAACTCAAAACTCCCGGAATGGCTTAAACGGGTTGTTTTGGCCCATGAATTGGGCCACCAGCAATTGTCCCCGCAGAGGATGGGATATTTCTTTATGATAGAAAACACATTTATGGAATCCCGGGTTGAATACGAAGCTAATAGGTTCACAGTTGAACTGCTCACTTGGGGAGAAGAACCGGAATCCGATGAATCCATGGAGCATTTTGCGGCCAGGGTCGGGCTTCCAAAAGAAATGATGCGTTATAAAATAATCAAATAATTACTCAGCTTCAAGCTTATTGACAATATCATGGAGGTAATGATTTGAAAGCTGTAATCTACGCACGCTATAGCAGCGACAACCAACGCGAAGAATCCATTACCGCGCAGATCCGGGCATGTACGGAATATGCCGAAAGAAACGGATATTCAATCATCAAGATATATACCGATGAAGCTAAGTCGGCTCAAACTGACGATCGGCCGGGTTTCCTTAAAATGATGAGTGAAATCAAAGGTAACCTGGTAAGACCGGATTTTTTGATTGTTCATAAAATTGACCGCTTTGCCCGTAACCGGTATGATTCCGCCTTTTATAAACGAGAATTACGCAAAGCCGGAGTTTTGGTTCAATCCGTACTTGAACACCTGGATGACAGCCCGGAAAGCATTATTCTTGAGTCTGTATTGGAGGGTATGGCTGAATACTACAGTAAGAACCTGGCCCGCGAAGTTATGAAGGGCATGAGAGAAACAGCCCTGAAGGCCAAACATACCGGGGGGCTCCCTCCATTGGGGTTTGATGTAGATAAAGATAAGAATTATATTATAAATGAATCCGAAGCACCTGCCGTGCGTATGATTTTTGAAATGCGTGACGCCGGTCATGGATATAACAGTATTCGGGATGCTTTACATAAGCAAGGATACAAAACCAAACTTGGAAAACCTTTTGGCAAAAACAGCCTTCATGAAATACTGCGCAATAAAAAATATATTGGCACATATGTCTTCAATCGTTCGACCAGCAAAACCCCTGACGGGAAAAGGAATAATCATTTATCAAAAAGTTCCGAAGAGGTTATTGAGATACCCAACGCCATTCCGGCCATTATTCCCGAAAGTCTCTTTTGGAAGGTACAAAATAAAATGAATCAAAACAAGAAACTCAGGTCCACTGGTGGCCACAAAGCAAAAGTCGTTTATTTACTCTCAGGCTTAATCTGGTGCGGTGTATGTGGTAAAAGAATGGTGGGCTCGTCCAGCACTTATAAAACCAGAGTAACAAAAGAAACAAGACAGCGTCATTATTACTTGTGCAATAACGCTGATCGTACAAAAACCTGTATCAATAAAAAGATTAATAAACACACTATTGAAGAATATGTAATAAACAAGCTTGAGCAAGGGATATTCAGTGAAGAGGCCATGCCCAGGCTGGCTGAAAAACTATATGCCCATTATTCAAACATTAAGAAGGAAACCGCCGGCGAAGGCGATTATCTTAAAAAAGAATTGGATAAAGTTGACCGGCAGATTAAAAATATTGTTGACGCCATTGCCGAGGGAACTGTTGTAATTCGGGCCTTCGCCGAAAAACTCAAGTCACTGGAAAATGAAAAAGCCACCCTGGAGAATCGCTACCAGGAATGGCTTTTTAAACAACAGGAAGAAATTGTTTCTAAAGAAAAGATTTTAGAGGTTTTAAATACCTACAGACAAGCACTAAACAGTGATGACCCGCTTGTTGTTAAGCAAGTCATCGAAAGATTTGTTAAAGACGTTAAGATCAATACAGACACCATCGAAGTTAATCTAATGGTGTCTGTGCATACGACTGGTGGAGGCGGGGGGAGTTGAACCCGCCGTCCGAAAGAAGAGCCACAAGACCTTCTACGAGCGTAGGTTGTGTTTTAGATTTCGCTCCGCCGGCGCCCACAACCAGGCTCCTTTGGAGCTATCTCGATGAATGTCCCCGTTAGCCTCCGAGAATTGGCTAAAGAGCAAGCCTGCTAATTTGACACCCCGGTCCCGCGCCACAGGCCAGCCCGGGTGGGATGGGCCGCTTTAATTAAGCAGCCAGTGCGTAATTATCGTTGGCAGTTATATTAACTGTCCATCGTTTAACGGGCTGATGGGACCCCGGCTCGCTTATCCTGCCACTAACTTCCCCCGTCGAAACCATTTCGCCCCCATATTCATATTTACAGCTGCTTATTCTTCATGGCCCGGTCCATTTCCCGCTTGGCATCACGGGCAGCAATATCTTCACGTTTGTCGTATTTCTTTTTGCCCCGGGCCAGGGCAAGCTCAATTTTCACCTTACCGTTTTCCTTAAAGTATGCCTTCAAAGGAATCAGCGCAAAGCCTTTTTCCCTGGTCTGGCCATACAGCCGCATGATCTCGCGCTTGTGCATCAGCAGCTTGCGCGGGCGTTTTGGCTCGTGGTTGAACTGGTTACCCTGTTCATACGGGCTTATATGCATATTATATAGTACCAGTTCGCCGTTTTCAACTCGCGCAAAGCTGTCCTGCAGGTTGGCCTTGCCGGCCCTGATAGATTTTACCTCCGTGCCTTTCAAGGAAATACCTGCCTCATAAGTTTCTTCTATATGATATTCATGTCGGGCCTTACGGTTGGCGATAGTCCTGGCCGGCATAACAATTCACTCCTGAATGATAATCAAAGCCCTGCCACCTGATTAGGCGAGGGCTTTTACGCTAACTTAATCTGCTTGCTATGTAATTATACCACCGGCTGCGCTTTTGTCAATGGCTTAAAGGCCCATTTCCCCGGCGATCCCCTGCATGGCTTCCAATCCGAGGGCAATAAATTCTTCCAGACTCAGGCCAATTTCCGAACAGGCAGCGATTATCTCCCTGTTTGCCCCCCGGGCAAAAGATTTTTCCCCAAACTTTTTCAGCAAAAATTCCACGTCTATGGCCGCCAGTTTTTTCTCCGGCTTGATGAGTGCCGCGGCTACAATCAAGCCCGTAAGCGGGTCGATGCAGTATAAGGACTTGTCCATCAGGGATTTGCGCGGGAAACCGTGCGCCTCATTGTGTACTTTAACGGCATAAACAACATCTTCCGGCAGTCCGGCTTCAGCAAGCAGTCGCGCGCCTTCAATGCTGTGGCGGTCCGGGTCGTCCTTGGTGCGGTCATAATCAATGTCGTGCAACAGCCCCGCCAGCCCCCATTTTTCTTCATCTTCACCAAAACGGCGGGCCAGCCGGCGCATGCAAGCCTCAACAGCCAAAGAGTGTTTAATCAAGTTTTTATTTTTCATATGCTGTTTTAAAAGTTGATCTGCCTCGTCCCTGGTCATTTGAAATCCTCCCTGGTTTATAGTTTTTCAGGCTCTATCCGCAAAAACTTGGCCTTTGCAGTAGCGGGGACTTTTCCGTCGGGGAGTATTATTCTGGCAGCCATAAAAAACAGCCTGCCCCTTTTTTCTTCTTCACACCATGACTCAACCGTCAGCTTTGTTTTCACCGGCACACCGAGGCTGTATCTGGTAGTCATTTCCGCCGTCATAATTGATATATCTTTAAACCAAAGCCACCAGGCCATGGTTTCATCCATTAATGCTGCTATCAGTCCCCCGTGCATATAACCGTTCCAACCTTGATGCTCTTCCCCGGCCGTAAATTCAGTGCGGCATTTGTCCCCGTCCATGGTAAATTTCAATTTAAGTCCGATGGGGTTCCTCTCACTACACCCAAAACACATGTGGTCACCGTTTCTAATAGCACCTATCAGATAATTCACCCCCGGAATCTATTTTTACATATTATAACCCAATATGGCAAGTGCTACCTACTAATTAGCAGAATCAATCAGGGTTGCGCGCTTTTCTTATTACCTCTCTGCATTAGTATGGCAGATCCCATTTATTAAACACACAATAAAACCGGCATCATCTGCCGGTCCATAAAATCTTTAAACGCTTAAATTATTAATAATTCCTTATAAACCTTTATAATTCTATACCATGTATATCATTCTGCACCTGCTGCAGCAGCTTCTCTCTTTTAATAATCCTTTCCTCCAGATCTTTGATCCTGTCCGGGTCACCCGCCCCGTGCTTGATTTCAGCCAATTCTTCCTTATTTTGAACTATCTCACGTTCCAATTCATATGAAAAATTCACTTTATCATCGTAAGTCATACCTTTTTTATAGCGCTGTTCAGGATCGCTGTAATCCATATGCTATCCCCCCGTGATCTATTATGTTATTAAAATCATGCCCCGGTGCGGTAATAATATTCGCCATTGTTCTAAATCAAACTGGATTCAACAGTCCCGCCCGTTTATAATAAACAGAACAGATAAAAGCACCGGGAGGGGATTTTTTGGAGCATGTCCAGCTAATTGTAGCCGTAATTGCCTTTATTTTCGCGGCCGGCATGATCCCTATGGCCAAAATGAAAAAGAAAGGTAAAGGCGTGCAGATATGGCGCACAATAACCCTGGCTCTTCTATTTGTCGCCGCACTGTTAGCCATGATTTTTCCTAACTTAAGTAAACACTGATACTTTTATATTGAACTACTTTATCTATTTTTATCCAATTATCACAATAATACACTGACCCCGAAAAAATGCCGGGTGGAATTTTTCCACCCGGCATTTTTGGGTTGCTTGTGATATTTTAGAGTCTTGTGAGCAGTGGACCAAGGATCAGGGAGATAGTTCCCGCAACCTTGATCAGCGGGTTCATGGCAGGACCGGAGGTGTCTTTACAGGGGTCACCAACGGTGTCACCGATAACGGCGGCCTTGTGCGGTTCGCTCTTCTTGCCGCCCAGGTTACCGGCTTCGATATATTTCTTAGCATTGTCCCAGGCACCGCCGGCGTTGGCCAGGAACAGGGCCAGCAGCACACCAACGGTGGTCAGCCCGCCCAGGAAGCCGGCAAGAGCCTTGGCGCCAAGGCCGAAGCCAACAATCGGAGGAACACACACGGCAATAATGCCGGGGAAAATCATTTTCCCAATAGCTGCCTTGGTGGCAATGTCCACGCAGCGGGCGTAGTCAGGCTTGCCGGTACCTTCCATAATACCGGGGATTTCCCGGAACTGGCGGCGAACCTCTTCCACCATACCGAAGGCAGCCTCACCAACGGCGCGCATGGTGCGGGCGCCGACCAGGAACGGAACCGCGCCGCCGATAAACACGCCCACGAGAACCATGGGCTCGGTCAGGTTAACAATGAACTCGTCCAAACCAAATTTAATCTTAACGCCGTCAACATAAGCGCTGAACAGAGCCAGAGCTGTCAGAGCGGCGGAACCGATGGCGAAACCTTTAGCAATAGCGGCAGTGGTGTTACCCACGGCATCCAGCTTGTCAGTTTTCTCACGCACTTCGGGAGGCAGTTCGGCCATTTCAGCAATACCACCGGCGTTGTCGGCAACAGGACCAAAGGAGTCCATGGCAACAACCATACCGGCGGTTGAAAGCATACCCATGGCAGCCATGGCGATACCATAGATGGCCCACACTGCACCCTGTCCTTCCGGAGCGTTGGACTGAACGGACCAGAATGCGAAGTAAATGGCACCGGCGAATACCAGCATCGGAATAAAGGTGGATTCCATACCGACCGCCAGACCGTGAATAACGTTGGTAGCCGGGCCGGACTTGGAAGCTTCGGCGATTTTGATCGCCGGAGGCTTCAGGTTGGAGGTGTAGTACTCGGTAAGGTAGCCCACGGCTACGTTAACTATAAGACCTGCTAAAACAGCCATAAAGATACCGGTTGAAACACTGCCGAAGCTGGGATCGGCAAAAATAGTCTTGGCAATGAACCAGGTGGCTATGGCGGTAAGCACGTTGGTGGTCCACAGGCCCACGTTCAATGCGGCCTGCGGGTTACCGCCTTCACTGGTACGCACGGTAAAGGTGCCGATAATGGCGGCGATAATACCGGCCGCACCTACCAACAGCGGGAAGATGATGCCGGGAAATCCGAACAGGGTGTTACCAATCAGCATAGCCGCAATGGTAGTAGCGCCATAAGACTCGAACAGGTCGGCGCCCATACCTGCAGTGTCACCGACGTTGTCACCAACGTTGTCAGCAATGGTGGCTGGGTTACGCGGGTCGTCTTCCGGAATGCCGGCTTCGACTTTACCCACAAGGTCGGCGCCCACGTCGGCAGCCTTGGTGTAGATACCGCCGCCAACCCTGGCGAAGAACGCGATCATGGAAGCACCAAAAGCAAAGCTGTTAATAATCAGAGGGCTCTTAAAAATAATGAACAGCACTGAAACACCCAGCAGGCCCAGACCGGCAACGGACAGACCCATAACGGCGCCGGCGCGGAAGGAAACCTGCAGAGCTTTGCCCAGGCCGGAGCTGCGAGCGGCTTCAGCAGTACGGGCATTGGACTTGGTGGTACTGTTCATGCCGATATAACCGGCAATGGCGGAGCAAACGGCACCAACCAGGAATGAAATGGCAGATGCGGGACCCACGGGCAGGTGCCCGCCTTCAGGAACAACAATAACGTACTTGAGACCCCACAATATAATGAAAACTACGATTGCAAAAGGTGCAAGTGTCTTGTACTGGCGGTTCATGTACGCCATAGCACCCTCTTGAACAGCCTCGGAAAGCTGCTTCATTTTGGGGGTACCCATGCTTTCTTTAAGCACCTGGGACATTGTAAAAAGAGCAAATAACAAGGCAAAAGCGCCTGCCCCAGCGGCATAATAAGCCAAGGTCATGTTTTCCACTTAAATTTACCCTCCTCTTCCCCATAAATAAATATTTTTTCACAAGCAACTCAATACTCCGTCTACGCTACCAGGGTATAAAAACTCACCTCCTCTAACCCATCATGTCCAAAAAAATTATAGCATAGGGAGTAAAATTTGACAATTGCATAAATAATACTATGCATCAAGCGTAAATATTTATACACATATTATATTTTGGCGAATAAAAAATCCGGGCTTCCCCGGATTTTTATTTACCTGTTATTATGACCAGCACCACCGACGTAACAGCAAAGGCAATCGCCACATACACGGTTATCTTACCCAGAAATTCATCCAGGCCTTTTTTCTTGCCGAAAAATGTTTCAGCGCCGCCGGCAATGGCTCCCGACAAGCCCGCGCTCTTCCCTGATTGCAGCAAAACAACGGCAATCAATCCAATACACAGAATAACGTGTATTACGGTAAGTATTACTTTTAAAACCACAAGTTATTCCTCCTCATCAATTAATGACATTTTAATACACCCGGGAGGAGAAAGCAAGCATGTCTTTGTCTGACAACAATGAATCAGCCCAAGTTATAAAATACCCTGCGTCCTTTAAACAGCGCAGTTCCGGCCAGTTCCTCCTCAATCCGCAGCAGCTGGTTGTACTTGGCCACCCGGTCGGTGCGGGACGGAGCCCCGGTCTTGATTTGCCCGGCATTTACAGCAACCACCAGGTCGGCAATAAAGGGGTCTTCCGTTTCGCCTGAACGGTGGGAAACCACTGCGGTGTAACCGGCCTGCCTGGCCATTTCAATTGCCTCCAGGGTTTCGGTAACGGTCCCGATTTGGTTCAGTTTGATCAAAATGGAATTGGCCACCCCGGCTTCAATGCCCCGGGCCAGCCTCTCTGTATTAGTCACAAATAGATCGTCGCCCACAATCTGCGCTCTGTCGCCGAGCTTATCAGTGAGAAGTTTCCAACCATCCCAATCATCCTCGGACAAACCGTCTTCTATAGAAATAATAGGATACTTATCCACCAGGCGGGCGTAAAATTCAATCATTTCCCGGGAGGAATAGGTCAGCCCCTCACCTTCCAGCATATACTTGCCGTCTTTATAGAATTCCGTGGCTGCCGCGTCAATGGCCAGCGCCACGTCTTCACCAGGCCGGTAGCCCGCTTTTTCTATGGCCTCAACAATTACGGCCAGCGCCTCTTCGTTGGAGCCCAAATTGGGGGCGAACCCGCCTTCATCGCCAACGGACGTGCTCATTCCCTTGTTCTTTAATACCGATTTCAGGGTGTGAAAAACTTCCGCACCCATCCGCAATGCCCCGGCAAAGTCCTCCGCCCCCACCGGCATGACCATAAATTCCTGGATGTCCACATTGTTGTCGGCGTGTTTGCCGCCGTTTAAAATATTCATCATCGGCACCGGCAGCAGCCTGCTTCCGGTACCGCCCAGGTAGCGGTATAAAGGAAGTCCCAGAGCTTTGGCAGCGGCCCGGGCGGCGGCCATAGACACGCCCAAAACGGCGTTGGCGCCCAGTTTGCCCTTGTTGGGGGTGCCGTCCAGGTCGATCATGGTCAAATCAATGCCCACCTGGTCAACGGCGTCAAAGCCGACGATCTCCTCAGCAATGATTTCGTTGACGTTATCCACGGCCTTGGTTACGCCCTTGCCCTTGTACCGGGCGGCGTCCTCATCCCTCAATTCCACCGCTTCATAAGCCCCGGTTGACGCTCCGGAAGGCACCGCGGCCCGCCCCAGGGTGCCGTCTTCCAGCAGCACGTCCACTTCAACCGTGGGATTCCCCCGGGAATCAAGTATTTCCCTGGCTGTTACATCAGTTATAATTGTTGACATATTACTATACCTCCTTTGATGCTGTTAAGTATTTGACTTTATTTTCTTTCCAGCAAACTATTGCCCGTCATTTCAGGTGGTTTTTCCAGCCCCAGCAAATCCAACACCGTGGGAGCAACGTCCTGCAGCGAGCCGGTTTTCAACCCGGCCCCGGTGTAATCGTCATCCACCAAAATAAACGGCACCGGGTCGGTGGTGTGCGCGGTATGGGGATGCCCGGCGTCATCCTGCATCTCTTCAGCGTTACCGTGGTCGGCGGTTATAATAGTTATTCCCCCTGCTTCTTTTACCGCCTTTACCGCCCGGCCGATGCACCGGTCAACAAACTCAATCGCCTTGACCGCAGCCTGCATCACCCCGGTATGCCCCACCATGTCCGGGTTGGCGTAATTCATTATGATAACATCGTAAACCTTATCGCCCAGCTTGTTGATCAGAGCATCGGTAATCTCTCCGGCGCTCATCTCGGGCTTCAAATCATAGGTTGCCACCTTGGGCGAGGGAATCAGCACGCGGTCCTCACCCTTGTTGGGCTGTTCCACCCCGCCATTGAAAAAGAAAGTCACGTGAGCGTATTTTTCGGTCTCGGCCAGGCGCAGCTGCCGCAAGTTACGATAGCTGAGCACTTCCCCCAGCGTATTCACAAGCACCTGGGGCCTGAAGGCCACCGGCGCCTCAATGGTCTTATCGTACCTGGTCATGCAAACGTAATGCACCTTGGGGTGCCCCTGCGGCCGTTCAAAGCCGTCAAACTTTTCATCAACAAAGGCCCGGGTGATTTCCCTGGCCCGGTCGGGACGGAAATTGAAGAAAATTACCACATCGCCGCCGGCAACCCTGCCCACAGGTTCCCCCCGGTCATCAACGATCACCGTCGGCTTGACAAATTCATCGGTCTCTTGGCGGGCATAGGCCTGCTCCACCGCTTCCAGCGCCGATTTGGCCTTAAAGCCCTCTCCCAGCACCATGGCGTTATAGGCCTCTTTTACCCTTTCCCATCTCCGGTCCCGGTCCATGGCGTAGTAGCGGCCCATAACCGTGGCCACCCGGCCGCACTCCATTTGCTCCGTCTTTTCGGTTAAAGGAATTATGTACTCTTTGGCGTTGGCCGGGGGCACATCCCGCCCGTCTAAAAAAGCATGCACAAATACGCGGTCCACCCCCTGGTCCCTGGCCAGTTCCAGTAAGGCATAAAGGTGCTGGATATGGCTGTGCACCCCGCCGTCCGACAGCAATCCCATCAGGTGCAGCGCTGATTTCCGCTCCCGGGCTTTCTCAACAGCCTCCAGCAGCACCGGGTTATCGTAAAAACTGCGGTCACGGATAGCGCGGCTGATTCTGGTCAATTCCTGGTAAACAACTCTCCCCGCACCCATATTCAGGTGCCCCACTTCCGAATTACCCATCTGGCCGTGAGGCAAACCCACTTCCTCCCCCGAACTGGCCAGTATGGTATGCGGATACCTGGCCAGCAGCCCGTCCATATTCGGCGTGCGGGCCTTGGCTATGGCGTTGCCCTCTTTCTTTTCGCTCAAACCCCATCCGTCCAGTATTATCAGTGCCAGGGGCTTTTTAACTGGTGCCAAGTTAATTTCCTCCCAAATTTTTGATAATTCCCGCAAAACTTTCAGCGTCCAGGCTGGCCCCGCCAACCAGCGCGCCGTCGATATCGGGCTGGGCCATCAGGCCGGCGGCGTTACCCGGCTTAACACTACCACCGTACTGGATGCGGGTGGCCGCGGCAAAACCGGCTCCCAGCAGCCGGCCCAGGGTTTCCCGGATAAACCTGTTAACCTGCTGGGCATCTTCATTTGATGCCGTGCGGCCGGTACCGATGGCCCAAACCGGCTCGTAAGCCACCACCAAACCCGCTGCCCTGTCCGCGCTCAAGCCGGCCAGCGAGCCCTCCAACTGCTTGCGCACCACTTCTTCCGTTCTGCCGGCTTCCCGCTCCTCCAACCGCTCCCCTACACACACAATGGGCACCAGGCCATGTTCCAGTGCGGCAAACACTTTCTTATTCACCGTTTCGTCTGTTTCACCAAAAAACTGCCGGCGCTCGGAATGGCCCAGTATAACATACTTGCACCCTGCTTCCTTGAGCATACCGGGAGAGATTTCCCCGGTATAGGCGCCCTCGGACTCCCAGTACATGTTCTGGGCCCCCAGTTCTATGCCCGTCCCGGCCAGCTGCTCAGCCACCGTAGCCAGGGCTGTGAAGGGCGGGCACAGTACGATCTCCACCCCGGATACACCCGTTACCAGCCCTTTAAAAGAAGCAACAAAATTGACCGCCTCACCGACGGTCTTATACATTTTCCAGTTTCCCGCTATAATTGGCTTTCGCACTTTTATTCACCCCGGTAACCGTTTTACAAAATACACCCGAGTAGTCAGAATTCAGAATACTTTAGACGATAAACTTTTTCTTATTCTGACTCCTGTATTCTTACTCCTGACTCCTGACTCCATCTTACTTATCCTGTAACGCCGCCACTCCGGGCAGCACTTTACCCTCCAAAAATTCCAGGGATGCGCCACCACCGGTGGAAATATGGGTCACTTTGTCCGCCACCCCGGCCTTTTTCACCGCCGACACGGAATCGCCCCCACCGATAACTGAAACCGCGTCACTGTCAGCGACGGCCCTGGCTATTGCCATTGTGCCGCCGGCAAAGGGCTCCATTTCAAACACTCCCATCGGCCCGTTCCAAACTATCGTGGCGGCTTGCTTAATACGGTCGCTGAAATTGTTAACCGTTTGGGGCCCTATATCCAGCGCCATGAATTCCCCGGGGATACTATCGACAGACACCACCTTGGATTCAACACCGGGCGTAGCCGCCGGGGCTACAACCACGTCAACAGGCAGCAGCAGATCAACGCCTTTATCCCCGGCCTTCCGCACAAGCTCTTTGGCCAGGTCTGCCTTGTCGGCTTCAAGCAGCGACTTGCCGACCTCCTTGCCGCCGGCCTTTAAAAAAGTATTGGCCATTCCACCGCCAATAAGCAGGGCGCTTACCTTGTCCAACAGATTATTAATCACAGCTATTTTATCGGAAACCTTGGCGCCGCCGATAATGGCCACAAAAGGCTTGGCCGGAGATTCCAAAACCCGGCCCAGCATCCGGATTTCTTTTTCCATTAAGAAACCCGCCACCGCGGGCAAGAACTCAGCCACGCCTGCTGTGGAAGCATGGGCCCTGTGGGCCGTGCCAAAGGCATCGTTTACATAAACATCGCCAAGCCCGGCCAACTTCCGGGCAAAATTTTCGTCGTTTTTTTCTTCCCCGGGGTAAAAGCGAACATTCTCCAGCAGCAGCACATCGCCGCCGGCCATTGCCGACACCGCCTGCTGAACTTCTTCCCCCACACAATCATCAACTTTGCGCACTGAAACCCCGGGCAGCAATTGCTGCAGGCGCCCGGCAACGGGGTCCATGCTGTATCTTTCATCCACCTTGCCTTTGGGACGCCCCAGGTGCGACATCAGGATAACCTTGGCCTTTTCCCCAACCAGGTATTTTATGGTAGGCAGTGCCGCAACAATCCTGGTATCATCGGTTACATTACCTTCTTTGTCCAGGGGTACGTTGAAATCTACTCTTACCAACACCCGCTTGCCGGAGACGTCAATGTCCCGTACGGTTTTCTTGGCCATACAATCCCCCCTATGAAATTCGCTTCGATATTATAGAATTATAATTATTCTTCGGAAGTCAGAATTCAGTAGTCAGAATTCAGAATATTACAAGGCGATAAACCGCTCTCTTATGCCGACTCCTGACTCCTTAAGTACGAATTATATACCTTTTTCGGCCATATATTCAACAAGATCTACAACCCGGTTGGAATACCCCCATTCATTGTCATACCAGGCCAGGACCTTGATCATATCATCATCCATAATCATTGTGGCAAGCCCGTCAACGATGGAGGAATGCGGGTCGCCGGTATAATCCATGGAAACCAGCGGCATTTCGCTGTATGCCAGTATACCCTTTAATTCATTTTCGGATGCATCTTTGAGGGCTGCATTAACCTCTTCCCTGGTTGCCTTTTTCTGTAATTGCGCCACCAGATCCACCACGGAAACATTCAGAGTCGGCACCCGCATGGCCATCCCGTTCAATTTTCCCTTCAATTCCGGCAGCACCAGCGCCACAGCCTTGGCCGCCCCCGTAGTGGTGGGAATAATCGACATGGTGGCGGCGCGCCCGCGCCGGACATCCTTGCTGGGCATATCTAAAATTTGCTGGTTGTTGGTCACCGCGTGAACGGTGGTCATAAGACCCTTGACGATACCAAAGTTCTTATGCAGCACCTTGGCGACAGGAGCCAGGCAGTTGGTGGTACAGGAGGCGTTGCTGACAATATTATGTACGGACGGGTCGTATAATTCCTCATTAACCCCCATCACCACCGTCAGGCAGTCACCCTTGGCCGGCGCTGAAATGACCACCTTTTTAGCCCCTCCTTTCAGGTGGGCCGCTGCTTTATCCGGGCTATTGAACTTGCCTGTGGATTCCACCACCAGGTCAACACCGAGGTCCCCCCACGGTAAAGCAGCCGGATCAGCTTCAGATAATAACTTTATTTCTTTGCCGTTAACTGATATGGTATCTTTATACCCAATTATTTCTTCTGCCAGCCTGCCGTGAATAGAATCGTATTTTAGTGAATAGGCAAGCTTGGGGGCGAACTCATCATCCATAGGTAACCTGCGTGATTTATGATTAACGGCCACCACCTCAATATCAGAACGCCGTAAAGCTACACGCAAAACAAGTCGCCCTATTCTACCAAAGCCGTTAATCCCAATTCTTACCGCCATTTTTGTTACCCGCTCCTTTCAATAGTATACCTTAGTCACCGGTATTTTTATAATTATGATATACTTTATTCTTCAATTAACGGATTGTTTCCTCTTTTTTTGTATACAAGATTAATAAAAAATGAAGTCAGTAGTCAGAATTCAGAATACAGAATACTTCGAGACGATCAATCGCTCTTTCATTCTGGCTCCTGAATGGTAGTCAAAAAATAAAGGCACCCTGAAAATGGCACCTCACTGGTAAAGCGTTGAGATTGTTTCGCTTTGCTCGCAATGACATTTAATACCGCTTGCGGATTCTGATGGGTGGGATGCCCAGTTCATCCCGGTACTTGGCCACTGTGCGCCGGGATATTTTTACGCCGCGGCGCCCGAAAATATCGGCAATTTGCTGGTCATTCAGCGGGTTCCTGGCATCTTCAACCTCCAAAATTTCCTGCATTATTTTTTTAATGCTTTCGGCGGAAATCATCGACCCTCCTGTATTGCTCAGGCCGGAGGAAAAGAAATACTTCATTTCAAAGACACCCTGCGGGGTCTGGATATACTTGTTGGACGTGGCCCTGGAGACCGTGGATTCATGCAGCCCGACAATATCAGCCACAGTTTTGAGGTTGAGCGGCTTTAAATATTTAACTCCATATTCAAGAAAGTCCCGCTGCAGGTCCACCAGGCACTTTGTCACTTTGTACAGGGTCAGGCGCCGCTGCTCAATGCTCTTGATCAACCAGGCGGCCGCGTTTAGTTTATGCTCAACAAATTTTTTAGTCTGGTTATCACCCTTATCCTGGTTTAAAAACGCACGGTAAGTGTTGTTAATGGTCAACCTGGGTACAGTTACATCGTTGATAATAATCACATACTCATCTTCAACTTTGTTTAAAACAATATCCGGTACAATGTACCTGTTTTCACCATTCCCGCTAAAGTTGCGGCCCGGCTTCGGGTCCAAAGTTTTAATCAAGTCAGCCACCCGCTGTAATTCTTGAACCGGCACGCTGAATAATTGAGCCAAACGATTATACTTACCTTCGGCCAGGTCGGTCAGATGCCTGGTTACCACATTAATCACCAGCTCATCTTCAATACCCAGGTGCGCAAGCTGGATCAGCAGGCATTCCTGCAAGGAACGGGCCCCGACGCCGGGGGGGTCGAAGGTCTGGACAACCTTCAGCGCATCCGTAACAGCGTCACGGCCTGTACCCAACTGCCTGGCTATTTCATCAATTGAACAATTGAGATACCCGTTATTATCAATACTGCCAATGATATATTCAGCTATGGCGTACTGCGGCCCCTCACATTTGGACAGGCTAAGCTGGAACATCAGGTGTTCCAATAATGTCGGCGAGCGGCTGATGAAATTCTCATAACTGAATTCATTGGGCTCAGGCCTCACCTCGGAACGGGTCAATCCTAAATCACTGCTGTCATGGAAATAATCCTGCCAGTCAATATCATATTCATTTTCCCCGGTATCTTCCGCAGCCGCGGTCTGTTCCCCGGCCGCCAACTGCTCAATTTCTTCCTCCCCCACCTCGAGCAAGGGATTTTCCTGGAGCTGCTGCTCTATATACATCCCCAGCTCAAGGGTAGATAATTGTAAAACAGCAATGGCCTGGCGCAATTCCGGGGTCATTATTAACTTTTGGGTCTGAATCACATTAAGGCCGTAACCCATGCGCATAGCCAGAAATCCTCCACTATAAATTTTAATTATTTTGAAAAAATTTAATAATAATATTCTGCAGCTACATGCAAAAATCCTGCCCAGTTTTTTAAAACCAATATATTCAGTTGACAGGTAAATGATTACAGCCGGCGCGCAAACCGGCGCTATTACCGGCATTATGTCCAATCCGGCAGCCGGCGCCGCTTATTTCTCAACGCCCGTGCCCCCGTGCTTTGCCGGAATATTTAACAGCCCGCCGGAGTGCAACTTTTCCGCAATTTTGTCCAGCTTGCGCAAGCGGTGGTTAACACCCGACTTGCCCAGGGGCGGGTCCATCATTTCACCAAGCTCTTTCAGGCTGGCATCCGGGTAGTGCAGCCGCAGCTCAGCCACTTCCCGCAGCGGGCGGGGGAGTTTTTCAATTCCCATTGTCCCGGCGATAACCCTTATATTTTCAGACTGGCGCATTGCGGCGTCAACGGTTTTATTCAAATTTGCAGTTTCGCAGTTCACCAGCCGGTTGATCTTGTTGCGCATGTCCTTGTAAATTCTGGTATTTTCAAACTCCAGCAAGGCCGTATGGGCCCCCATAATGTTCAGGCACTCCACAATTTGCTCGCTGTCTTTAAGGTACACTACATACCATTGCTTGCGGGAGCTGATTCTGGCCGGCAACCCGAATTGCTGCAGCAAATTGGAGATGTCCCCGGCGTGCCGGCCGTCACCGGTAATAATTTCCAAATGGTAGGTGCCGCCGGGGTTGTTTACAGACCCCCCGCCCAGGAAAATTCCGCGCAGGTAGGAGCGCCTGCAGCATTCTTTTTGCAACAGTTTCTCCGGCAGCCCCTCCTGCAGGGAACCGTTATCGTTCAACATGCCCAGCTCAACCAGCATTTTCTGCAGCTCCGGCTGGGGCGGTATCCGCACCATGTAGACGTTATTCTTGCGCAGCCGCACCTTTTTTTTAACCAGCACTTCCGGCCGGATGCCGAAAAGGTCTTTGCTCAGCTTGATCACCTTGCGGGCCACCGCCGCATTGTGATTGGTTATATTCAATGCAATTTTGCGGCCGTTGATCTGCAGCGTGCCGTCCATTTTAATCAACGCGGCCAGCTCGCTGGTCTTGCAGCACCGGCGCGGGCCGATCACCCTGGCCAGCTCGTTTTTGGTTATCAAAGAAAAACTCATGGGATCACCACGTTAAAGTTAAAATATTAACTCTTGATTATTTCCACCGCGGTGCGGTCCAGGGCGCCGGCAAGCAGCTCTTCCACCTCCAGCGCCTCCTCGGCCTGCCGGGCTTGCTCCGGCCGGGGCCTTGTCGCCGGGTGTTTGGGTAAAAACAGGGTACAGCAGTCTTCATAGGGCAGCACTGATGTTGCAAAGGTGCCGATGGCCTGGGCCCGGCTGATTATCTCCGCCTTGTCCATACCCACCAAAGGGCGCAGCACCGGGATATTAATCACGTAATTGATCACCCGCATGCTTTCCAGGGTCTGGCTGGCCACCTGGCCCACGCTTTCCCCGGTAACCAGGGCCAGCGCCCCCTGCTGTCCGGCAATGCGTTCCGCCAGGCGGAACATCATTCTGCGCATCAGGGTAACCCTCAGTTCCTCCGGGCAATTTTTCTGAATTTCTTTTTGTATCTCCGTAAAATGCACCACATGCAATTTGACCCGCGAAGTGTAATCAGCCAGTATCCTGCACAGGTCACGGACTTTCTCCAGCGATTTTTCCCCGGTAAAAGGAAAGCTGTAAAAATGAACGGCCTCGATCTCAATGCCCCTCTTCATGGCCATCCAACCCGCCACCGGGCTGTCGATGCCCCCGGACAGCAGCAGCAGCGCTTTGCCGGAGGCCCCCACGGGCAAGCCCCCCGCTCCCGGGATATCGGCAGCATAGACAAAGGCATTTTTCTCTCTGATTTCAACGTTTACCTTGATTATGGGTTTGTGCACATCCACCTGAAGGCCTGGAAAATTTTCCAACAGGTAGCCGCCGATTTGGCCGTTAATTTCAGGCGAAGTAAGCGGGAACATTTTATTGGAGCGCCGGGCCTCCACCTTAAAAGTCAAAGGCGTCCCCGGCGGCAGCTGCACCAGGGCGGCGGCGTCCTTTAAGGTTTGCAGCGCCCCCCCGCTGACGGCCTGCATGTCCAAGGGCAGGCGCAGCGCCGGGCTGACGCCGACAATGCCGAACACCTTGCTCAGCCTGTCCAAAACCAGCGCCGGCTCGGCTTCACTTTCCACCACCAGGCGGCCGTAAACGCGCTCCACCCGGGCGGGGCCGGTTTTACCCAGCGCCCGCCTCATATTTTCCATTAACCGCCGCTCAAACTGCGGCCGGTTTTTCCCCTTTAATCCGATTTCACCGTAACGTATCAGGTATGTATTGTACATGGTTAGTGGTTCCCCCGGTATGTTATTTTGGTTTAATTATATCCGTTCTCTGAAAAACGCTATAAGTTGGCGGGCCGTACCACTCCAACCGTTAACCGTAAAGCTCCCTTAACTCATGCACCACCCCGGCGGTGACCTCCACGGCGTAATCTATCTCCGCAGCCGTATTCAGCGTCGAAATACTGAACCGCACGGCCCCTTCCACCAATTGTTCAGCCAAACCCATAGCCCTCAGCACATGGCTGCCCGGCTTTTTCCTGGAAGAGCAGGCCGAGCCGGTGGAAACATAAACACCCCGCCCCTCCAGTGCGTGCAACAGCACTTCACCCCTGAGGCCGGGAAACGAAATATTGGCTATCTGGGGGGCGCAGCCGGGCTCATCCTCCCGGCAGGCCGGGCCGTTCAACACCGCGCCCGGCACGGCGGCAAGAATCCCGTCCACCAATTTCTTTTTCAAGTTAAACAACTTGGGAGCCGTTTCCCGCGCTTCCCGTGCAATTATCCCTGCGGCGACACCAAAACCGGCAATTCCGGGCACATTCTCCGTGCCCGAGCGCAAACCCCATTCCTGGCCCCCGCCGGCCACCAGCGGCTTCAGGGGCGTGCCCGGCGCCGCGTACAGCGCCCCCACCCCCTTGGGCCCGTGCACCTTGTGGGCGCTGACCGACAGCAGGTCGATGCCCAGCTCCGGCGGGCGCAGGGGCAACTTGCCGTAAGCCTGAACCGCGTCAACATGCCAGAAAAGCTTCCGGCCGGCCCCGCGGAACTCCTTGATCACGGCGCTTATGTCAGCCAGCGGCTGCACCGCGCCCACTTCATTGTTAACGTGCATGATCGAAACCAGGTAGGTATCTTCCCGTAAAGCCCTCGTCAAATCTTCGGGATCCACCATACCCACATTATTTACGGGCAATACCGTTATTTCCATACCCCGCTCCCGCAGCTGCCCGCAGGCGTTCAACACGGC
This sequence comes from Desulfotruncus alcoholivorax DSM 16058, assembly GCF_000430885.1. GTDB lineage: Bacteria > Bacillota > Desulfotomaculia > Desulfotomaculales > Desulfallaceae > Desulfotruncus > Desulfotruncus alcoholivorax. The sequence continues at coordinate 19,429 of NZ_AUMW01000019.1, forward strand.
CGGGTGCTCCACCGCCGTAGTAATTACATGTTTGCCCTTGCGTCCCGGCTGCAGTCCTTTAACAGCCAGGTTAATCGCCTCGCTGCCCGCCCCGGTAAAGATAATGTTCGAGGCTTCGACCCCCAGGCTGTCCGCCACGGCTTCCCGGGCCCGGGCCACCGCGCGCCCGGCCTCAACCCCTTTGCGGTGCAGCGAAGAAGGGTTGCCGTAATAATCCTCCATAGCCGCCAGCACGGCCTTGACGACCTCAGGGTAAGGCCGGGTGGTGGCGCTGTTATCAAGATAAACTTCCCGCAAAACGCTAAAACCTCCTGCAAAACGTTAAAAAAAGGACTAGTTTTGATATTAATTCATAGTATACCTTAATTTGGAGAGCGTCAAGCATGCACAAATTGGCATAAAAAAACGCGCGCTTAATCAGTTCCCTTAGCGCGCGTTTTAATACTTTATACCTTAGCCCTTGCCATATATACGGCAAGGTATACTTTCCTAAAGTGAAAAAACACCGGGATCAACGCCCGGGATTTAGGAAAGGGGACACACCTCCCCTTTGGGGTCATGGCTTATAGGCCGGAGGTATGTCCCAAACAACATCCCAATGAAAGTGGAATTAGCGCAGTTTGTACCTTTTTACCACTCCGGAGTTGGATTGTCTGACCGCAATTGTATGAAGTGAATCAGCTATGCTTTTCGCAAACCAGATAAAAGGGATGGTTAAGACCACAGAAGTAAGTGTCAGGGCCAGCATACCGGTGTGATGGGGATCCATCTCTTTTTTAAACAAAACGGACACCTCCTTGAAAAATAGTGATGTCCGAGCAGCAAGTCAATCATACGGTGTAGTTTATGGTGTTGTAACCGCAATCAGATCAAACTGGCCGGGATTGCCACGTCGCTCCGCTCCTCGCAATGACAAAAGCAGGGACGTAATTTCATTTACAGGGCGGCACTGTCTTTTTTGATTTGTTTATTTTCTAAATAACTGTTAATTGGAATAACCCTTTCCGGGTAACGGTCTTCGCATACAACGCGCATAACCAGGCGGGCCAGCTTACCCGGGTGATGTCTGGCCACATTGCCTTTTTGCAAGAGCCTGCCAGTTACAGGAATGACGCCCATTTCCTTCACAGCCTGTAAATCCGCCTCGACGGGAACAGCGCCCTCCCTGCGGTAACGCCCCAGCAGCCGCAAAGGGACAACGCCGGTGTTGATGATCATGTAATCAACGATGTTTCCCGCGTGATCAACCAGTGCACGCAGGTGCCTTGAAGCGGAATAACCGTCTGTTTCTCCCGGTTGGGTCATTACATTGCAGATATAAATTTTAATCGCCCGGGAAGCAGCAATGGCTTCCGGTATACCCGGCACCAGCAAATTGGGCAGGATGCTGGTGTAAACGCTGCCCGGGCCCATAATAATCGCGTCAGCTTCCTGAATGGCTTTTAAAGCCTCTCCGGTGGGCCGGCAATTGTCCGGCTCCAGGAATACCCGTTTAATCCGGCCGCCCCCGCCGGGGATTTTTGATTCGCCCCTGACAATGGTGCCGTCCTCCAGCTCGGCGCACAATCGCACATCCGCCAGCGTCACCGGAAGCACCTGGCCCCGTATCGCCAGAACCCTGCTCAGGCCGCGCACAGCCGCATCAAAGCCCCCGGCAATATCGCAAAGGGCCGCCAGCAAAAGATTCCCCATATTATGACCTTTTAGTTCCCCGGATGGGAAACGGTATTGCAGCAGTTCCTCCATCAGCGGTTCCCGGTGGGCCAGGGCCACAAGACAATTGCGCACATCGCCGGGCGGCAAAATACCCAGATCCCCGCGCAACCTTCCGGAACTGCCGCCGTCATCCGCCACAGTTACTATGGCGGTCAAATTGCAGGTATACTCCTTCAACCCCCTGAGCAAAACCGGTATACCCGTACCGCCGCCGATAACCACAATCCGCGGCCCCTTTTCAAGGTAACGCCTGGCGTAAATGATGTCGAGCAGGCTGTTTCCGCCCGGCAGCACCGGTCCGACCAGGGACCGGAAGGCCCGGAAGGCGCCGTATCCCCCCAGGCATAAGCCTGCAAGCATAATTACCGGCCCCAAGGCCCAGATATAATTTCCGGCTGCATCATTGAACAGCTGATCAATCAATATCCTGGAACCGGAAAACACAGAACCGGTAAAAAGAACCCCACCGGCACAAACCAGTAAAGCGCCCAGTAACAAAAGCAAAATCCAGCGCTTCACCTTCATGCCCGGGTACAACCATCTGATTAGCATTGGGCAAGCACCCCGCCGATTATTAGTTGATTATTATTTGTCAGACATAGCAGTCACCGTAAACCGGTAACGCGATATTAACCGCTTTTGCCGATATCCCTGTGGCGAACGGTAACCCGGTAATCTTTTTTATTTAAGGCATCCCCCAAACGATTGGCAATGGCCACCGAGCGGTGCATCCCGCCCGTGCAGCCGATTGAGATCATCAGTGTTGTCTTGCCCTCATTAATGTAGCAAGGTATCAAGAACTCGATCAATCCGGTAAATTTTTGCATAAATTCAGCGGTTACCGGCGAATTAAACACAAACTCCTCAACCGTAGGATCATTGCCCGTAAGCGGCCGCATCACCGGGTCATAATAAGGATTGGGCAGAAAGCGAACGTCGATGACCAGGTCGCTGTCCAGCGGAATCCCGTATTTAAAGCCGAAAGAAATTACCGAAACCAGTAATTTGATTGATTGGGCATCCCCGCTGAACAGTTCCGTCAATTTTTCTTTGAGCTGCCGGGGAGAAAGATCGGAAGTATCAATAATCAAGTTGGCGCAACCCCGGATCTCTTCCAGCATGGCCCTTTCTTCTTGAATGCTGGGCAGCACCTCACCGGTACCCAGGGGATGACGGCGCCTGGATTCCTTAAACCTGCGGATCAGTACGTCATCGGCCGCTTCCAGGAACAAAATTTCAAAATTTATCTTGTTAGCGTGCAATTCATTCAGTACTTCCGCAAGGTCCCTGAAAAATTCCCCGCCGCGAATATCCACGACTAATGCTATATTATTAATCCGGCGGGCGGTTTGTGCACACAGCTCGGCAAACTTGGGAATTAATGTGGGCGGGAGATTGTCCACGCAAAAATACCCTAAATCCTCCAGGCTGCGCATGGCCTGGGTTTTGCCGGCCCCGGAAAGACCGGTTACTATAACCATTCGTGCAGACATTAAAAAATCCCTTCCTATTTAGTCTCTATTTATGTTATTTTTAAACATTTATGCTCTAATTTGCTAAATAATTTAACCCTTCGCGGGCGTTGAGGACCTGTTCGGGCGGCACCCGGTTTTTTGCCAGCAGGGCCAATCCTTCAGCCAGCTCACCAACTGATTCCGGGTAATGGGCATCACTGTTGACCACCAGGGGCGCGCCCCATTTGAGGGCCGCCTTGATCACCCCGTCCCGGTCGTAATGGTGGCCCGCATTGATTTCCATGGCACACCCCCTGCTTGAACAGGCCCGGGCAATTTCATCCAAATCCACATCCATCATCAAGCCGGGATGGCTGACAAAAGCCGGCCTGTTTTTGTATATCGCCGCCACCAGGGCCTTGGTGTTGGCTCCGCGCATCATGGCCCGCACCCGCCCGGAATAACGTCCCAACCAACCGGGCAAAATCCAAGTCAGGGTTTGCATAACCGGTTTGCACCACACCTGGGGGTGCAGACCGGCAATCAAAATATCCAACTTGCCGGCCACCTCGTCAGGGATGTCAATATCACCTGACAGGCTGACAACATTGGCCTCGGCCCCCACCAGCACACGTATGGAATACCTTTCGGCCAGCCGGGCCGCCTGTTCCTTTAATTCCAGGTAAACCCGGGCCGCCCTGACGCCGATGAACATGCCGCGGGGGCCGTGGTCGGTGATGGCAACCTCATCCAGGCCACGGCGGGCCGCCGCCGCCACAATTTGTTCGGGCGTCATACTGCCGTCGCTGTAACAACTGTGCGTATGCCAGTCGGCGTATAATTGCAACATGCATCGCCCCTATCGTGAAAAAACTTTGACGGAATATCTTCAGATGTCCAACTGCCGGCTAATTTTAACTTTACTGCAATTTATTATTTTTATTTATTTTTATTGATTTAAAAGGAATAGGTATTTTATGTCAAATATATACTATTGGGTGTAACTAAGTTTTCCCCAATTATCATACACCTGGCGGTTACAAATAATTTTGCTCAAAGCTGTTGTTTTAATTCGCCGGCCGCGGCCAATTACCTACCGGGCACTTTAAATAATTGCCGGGCGACCCTGCCATAAGGGCGGTTCGGAACGGTTCGAACGTCCCCGCAGCGCAGCGAATGGCCGCATGTAAGAAACAAACCGCGACAAGAGAACCGTCCCCGTGTCGCATATAAAAAATATTATAAGGATGTGGTCCAGTGAAAAACTTGCTCAATGTCGATACCGGCCACCTAATAGGCCATGAAGGACGTGCCGGGTTCATTTCCACTGATGAATTCGGCCGGTTTGCAGAGAAATATGGCGGCGTATTTGAGAAAGTACAGTCGTCGTTAAGAGCAAAAAGCTCTCAAATGACCATTGCGCTGGACGAGGAGCCCAAGCTGCCCGGAATAAAAGCTATAGCCAAGAAATTGGCCGCAAAGTATGAACACATTCTGCTGCTGGGCATCGGAGGGTCTGCCCTGGGGGCCAGGGCGGTTTTGCAATTCCTGAAAGGCCCTTTTTATAACCTGGAAAGCCACGGACACCCGCGGATCTTCGTGCTGGACAACATCGACCCGGTGATCACCGGAAAGGTGGAAGAGTTAATCGATATTAAAAAAACAGCCGTCATTTACACCAGCAAATCAGGTTCCACACCGGAAACGGCGGCCCAGTTCATTTATTTTTACAACAAATACCGCTCGGCGGGAGGCGACCCCCGCGATATCGTAATCTGCTGCGACCCCGGCGACAACGGAATCAACCGGATTGCCGGGGGCTTAAACTGCCACCTGCTGCACATTCCCCGCAATTTGGGCGGGAGATATTCCGTTTTATCCTCGGTGGGGTTCCTGCCGGCGGAGCTGGCCGGAATCGACAGCGGCGGGCTGCTGGCGGGCGCCAAGGCGGTGCACGATTATATCACCACCACGCCCGCCGCCGAAAACGCGTTATTTACCCTGGGCACCTGCCTGCACGAACTGTCCCTGCGGGGCAAGTCCATCCATGTCCTGTTTAATTACAGCAACCTGTTGTATGAGTTTGGGCTGTGGTTCGTGCAGTTATGGGCGGAAAGCCTCGGCAAAAGGCTGTCGCTGTCCGGAGAAGTGGTGCAGGCGGGGACAACACCGCTCACCAGCCTGGGCGCCACCGACCAGCACTCCATCCTGCAGCTTTTCAAGGAAGGACCCGATGACAAGGTATTTGGCTTTATCAGGATTGAAAACGTTCCCCGGGACATCACCCTGCCCGGCGAATTCACAGGGGAAAAAGAATACGCTTACTTTGCCGGCCATACCATGCACGGGCAGCTCCATATCGAGCAGTTGTCAACGGAAATGAGCCTGGCCGGGGCCGGAAAACCCTGCTACCGCATCGGTGTCAGCGAAATATCGGAAGCATGCCTGGGAGCACTGTTTTACTTTTACGAGGCGCTGGTGGTTTATACCGCGGCGCTGTGGAACATCAACCCTTACGACCAGCCCGGGGTGGAAGAGGGGAAAAACATAACTTATTCTTTAATGGGCCGGCAGGACTACAGCCACCGCCGGGAAGAATACCGGCAGGCCGTGGAGCGATACGAACAGGAAAGAAAAAACTTTAATCTACACCTACGCCATTAATGTTAAATAAAAAAAACCGGTTGATGTTTATAAATCATCAGCCGGTTTTTTAATATTATTTTGGGCAGCCAAGGCCAGGGCGCCCATGACCCCTGCCTCCCCGCCCAGGGCGGCGCGAACAATGGCCACCCCCTGCAGGGCCGGGCCAAGAGCGCGGCGGCGGGTTTCATCCAGCATGGCTTCCCAGAGAATCCGGCCGGACTGCATCACGCCGCCCCCCAAAACGACCGCCGAGGGGTTGAGCAGGTTGATGATGCCCGCCACCGCCACACCAAGGTACCGCCCGGCGTCGCGCATAATCATAATTGCCTCCCCGTCGCCACGAGAGGCGGCTGCAGCGACAGCCCGGGCGGACACCCCGTCCTTATGCCCTCCCGCCTCGGATAAAATGCCCAGGCCGCGCCCCTCTTCAATTAAAGCCTTCGCGCGGTTGGCTATGGCCGTCCCGGAGGCCACCGCTTCCAGGCAGCCGGAATTACCGCAGCCGCACAGCGGGCCATCCTCAGCCACAGTTAAATGGCCGATTTCCCCGGCCCCGCCGGAAAAACCGTGGTAGATCTTCCCGCCCAGGATCAGCCCGCCGCCCACCCCGGTGCTGACGGTGATATATACCAGATTATCCGCCCCCCGCCCGGCACCGTAAACACACTCGCCCAGCGCGGCTAAATTGGCGTCGTTATCAACAAAAACAGGCAGGTTAAGCCGCCTGCCCAGTATTTCACCCAGGGGCACATTCCGCCACCCCAGATTGGGGGCCAAATAGACCAGCCCCACCCGGGGATCAAGCGGCCCGGGGGCCCCGACTCCGACCGCCGCCACATTTTCAGCCGTTATCCCGGCTTGCTGCAAAGCCAGCTCAACCGACCGCACAATCTCATTGACAACATGGTCCAGACCCAGGTCCGCCCCGGTCGGCACCTTAACTCTGCCGAGCACGCCGCCCCGGCAATCTGCCGCCGCAGTTAGAATTTTCGTTCCGCCCAGGTCGACGCCCACCACATATTTGCAGCTCAAACGATCACCCCAAAATAAACTTCTCAACCACTTCAGCCACTCCGCACTCTTCGTTGGAGCAGCAGACGTAATCCGCCCGCTCCTTAATTTCCGGCCGCGCATTGCCCACAACCACGCCCAGGCCGGCGTAATCAATCATTTCCACATCGTTGTAGCTGTCCCCGACGGCGATAATTTCCTCCCGCCCGACCCCGTAGCGGCCGGCAATGGAGGCCAGGGCATCGCCCTTGTTGGCCAGGGGGTGGGAAAATTCCAAAAAGTGGGGCTTGGATTTGGTGATGTGCAGCCTGTCGCCCAAAACCGGGCGTACCGCCTGCGCCAGTTCATCCAGTTGTGCCTCTTGGGCCACCACCAGCACCTTGGTGGGTTCCCGGCGGCGTTTTTCCAGAAAAGCTGTCAGGTCACCCACCGCCTCAACCGGAATCCTGGACATGGCGCCGTATTGCTCGCTTTCCCTGGTGTGTTCGGCGACATAAAGGTTGTCGTCAAGATAAATATTAATATGATAACCGAACGGCTTGACCAGCGCAATCACTTCCAGCGCCTCTTCCAGGGGAACCGGGCGGTGGAACAGGGTTTCGCCCGTAACGGCATGGCGCACCAACGCCCCCTGGTAGGTGATCAGGTAATCGTCCACCCCCAATTCCCGGGCAAAGGGAACAGCGGACCGGAACATCCGCCCGGTGGCCAGCGTTACCCGCACCCCCGCCTGCCTGGCCGCCTCAATGGCCGCGCGGGACCGCTCCGGCACCTTCAGCCGTGCGTCCAAAAGCGTATCGTCCAGATCCAAAGCCAGCAACTTATACCTGCTCAAATTAAATACCCCCGTGAATTAAGTAGTAGCTTTATTCACTGAAAAAGTCATACACGGCGCGGGCCGCCCGGCTGTTCATGCCGGGGACGGCGGCCAGCTCCTCCGGCGTGGCCTCCTTGATTTTTTCAATCGTCCCAAAGCGCATCAACAGTTCCCTGCGCCTGACCGGCCCGATCCCCTCAATTTCTTCCAGCATGGATTTCAGGTTGCGCTTGCCGCGCAGCTGCCGGTGATAAGTAACAGCAAACCGGTGCGCCTCGTCCCGGAGCCGCTGCATCAGCTGCAGCGCCGGTGAATCCGGGGCAAGCCTGACGGGGTCCGGCCGGCCGGGTAGGAAAATCAGCTCCTCTTCCTTGGCCAGGCCGCAAACCGGAATGCCGGCCAACCCCTGCTCCTCCAGCACCGCCAGTGCCGAGGAGAGCTGGCCCTTACCGCCGTCAACCACCAGCAAATCGGGCAGGCGGTGGAATTTGGCCTTCCTGCCGGACAGCCGGCCGGTATTGATCAGTTCCCTTTCCTCGCGGCCGCGGGCCAGGCGCCTGCCCAGCGCCTCCCGCATGGAGGCAAAGTCATCCGGCCCGGCAACGGTTTTAATCTTAAACCTCCGGTACTGGTGCGGCGCCGGTTTCCCTTCCTCAAACACCACCATGGAAGCCACGGATTCCGCACCCTGGGTATTGGATATATCAAAGCATTCCAGCCTGTTGGGCGGCGCCTCCAGCCCAAGGGCGGCGGCCAATTCCCCCAGGGCTTTTTGTGCATCCTCCCTGCGGGCGGCCCGGTCCGACCGGACTTCTTCCAGGACCAGCAAAGCGTTCCTGCCCACCAGGTCCACCAGCTGCTTCTTTTCCCCCCGCAATGGTTTGGTAATGTGCACCCTGGCGCCGCGCTTCTCGGTCAGCCAGCGTTCCAGTACCTCCGTTTCAGTGGTTGTGATTTCCTCCACCAGTATCTCCCGGGGGATAAATTCAGCCCGCAGGTAATACTGCTTGATAAAGGCGGTAATCACCTCGCCCCTGCTCATCATCCCGGTACCGTCCAGAATAAACCGCTCGCGCCCGATCAATTTGCCGCCGCGCACAAAGAAAATCATCACGCAGCACTCGTCCTCACCCCGGGCCATCGCCACAACATCGCGGTCTTCCCGGTCGGCATACACCACCTTTTGCCTTTCAATTACTTTTTCCACCGCCCGGAGCTGGTCCCTTAATTCCGCAGCCCGCTCAAATTCCAGGTTGCCGGCGGCGCTTTCCATCCGTGCCCGCAGGGCCTTGACCAGTTCCTCCTGCTTGCCCTCCAGGAACAGCAGCACCCCGTCCACAACTTTACGGTACTCCTCCGGTGTCACCAGACCGCAGCACGGCCCCAGGCATCTTTTAATGTGCTGGTTCAGGCAGGGCCTGCTCCTGGGCAGCAGAGACTTTTGCTTGCAGGTGCGGAGGGGAAACATGCGTTTTAACAGGCGCAGCGTTTCGTGCACCGCCCCGACCTGGGTATAGGGCCCGAAATAGCGCGAGCCGTCCTTGACCACCCGGCGCGTGATAAAAACCCGGGGGAACTTTTCACCCATCGTCACCTTGAGGTAAGGGTAGCTTTTATCGTCCTTTAAAAACACATTATACCGGGGGCGGTGCTCCTTAATCAAATTGGCTTCAAGAATCAGCGCCTCAACCTCGGAATCGGTGCTGATGTACTCAAAATCCCTGGCCCGGTCCATCATCGCCTTAACTTTGGGATCCCGCGCCGCAGACGCGCCGAAATAAGACCGCACCCTGTTCTTTAGCGATACGGCCTTGCCGACATAAATAATCTGTCCTTCCCCATCCCGGAATAAATAAACCCCCGGCTTTTCCGGCAGCTTACCCAACTTTTCCCTCACATTAATCCCCCCTGAGGGACCGGAGGAAGAGGGCGGTGTGGGAGACGGGGGACCGGGCGACCTCTTCGGGGGTGCCGGTGGCCAGCACCTCGCCGCCCCTGGCGCCGCCTTCCGGGCCCAGGTCGATGATATAATCGGCGGTTTTAATCACGTCCAGGTTGTGCTCGATTACCAGCACGGTATCTCCGGCGTCCACCAGCCGGTGCAGCACGTCCAGCAGGCGGTGAATATCCGCAATGTGCAGCCCGGTGGTGGGCTCGTCCAAGATATACATAGTTTTGCCGTTGGAACGCCTGGACAGCTCCGTGGCCAGCTTAACCCGCTGCGCTTCGCCCCCCGATAATTCAGGCGCGGGCTGGCCCAGCCTGATGTACCCGAGCCCGACGTCATACAGCGTCTGCAGCTTGCGCTGTATTTTGGGCAGGTTTTTGAAAAACTCCAGCGCTTGCTCCACCGTCATATCCAGCACGTCGGAAATGCTTTTGCCCTTGTACTTGATCTCCAGCGTTTCCCGGTTATAGCGCTTGCCCTTGCAAACCTCGCACGGGACATAAACGTCCGGCAGAAAATGCATCTCAATCTTAATGATGCCGTCACCGTGGCAGGCTTCGCAACGCCCGCCTTTGACATTAAAGCTGAACCGGCCTGGACGGTAGCCCCGGGCCCGGGCCTCGGGCAGCTGGGTGAACAGGTCCCGGATATCAGTGAAGACCCCGGTATAAGTGGCCGGGTTGGACCGCGGCGTGCGCCCGATGGGCGACTGGTTCACGTCAATCACCTTGTCCAGGTATTCCAGGCCGCGGATTTCGCGGCAGGCGCCGGGCTTGGTCCTGGCCCGGTTCAGCTCCTGGGCCAGTTTCTTATACAATATTTCGTTCACCAGGGTGCTTTTACCCGAACCGGAAACCCCGGTTACACAAATAAACAGTCCCAGGGGAAAGTCCACGTCGATATTTTTTAAATTATGTTCCGCAGCGCCCACCACGGTAACCACTTTGCCGTTCGGCCGGCGGCGCGCCGGCGGCACCGGAATTTTCTTCTTCCCGCTGAGGTACTGGCCGGTGATGGATTCGGGAACGGCCATAATATCCTCCACCGTGCCGCTGGCCACCACGCGGCCGCCGTGCACCCCCGCGCCGGGTCCGATATCGATCACATGGTCGGCCTTTAAGATAGTTTCTTCATCATGCTCCACCACGATCAAGGTGTTGCCCAGATCCCTCAGCCGCTCCAGCGTCTCCAGCAGGCGGCGGTTGTCCCGCTGGTGCAGCCCGATGCTGGGCTCGTCCAGAATGTACAGCACCCCCACCAGGCCGCTGCCGATCTGGGTGGCCAGGCGAATCCGCTGGGCCTCGCCCCCGGAAAGCGTTCCCGCAGCCCGGTCCAGCGTCAGGTAGTCCAAACCCACGTTCACCAGGAACCCCAGCCGGGCGTCTATTTCCTTCAGCACCTGCCAGGCAATCACCCGCTCCCGCTCGTTTAAATCCAAACCTTCCAGGAACTGCTTCGCCTCCAGCACCGATAAAGAGGTCACCTCATTGATCGAACGGCCCCCGATCTTCACCGCCAGCGCTTCAGGCTTGAGCCTGGCTCCACGGCAGGCCGGGCACGGGCGGGTGCTCATGTATTGTTCTATTTCCTCCCGCATATAGTCTGAATTTGTCTCCCGGTATCGCCTGCTCAGGTTATTAATCACACCCTCAAAGGGCACCCGGTAGGTGTGCCTGTTTCCATAGCTGTCCATAAGATTGACATTGATGATTTCCCGGCCGGTGCCGTAAAGCAGCTTGTCCAGGTGAGCGGGATCCATATCCCGCACCGGCGTATCCAGGTCGAACCCGTAATGGCCGGCAACGGCCTCCAGGTAACGCATGCCATTCAGGCTTTTAAGCCACGGCTCGATGGCGCCCTGGCGCACCGTCATGCTTTTGTCGGGAATGACCAGTTCGGGGTCCAGCTCCATTTTAAAACCAAGGCCCGTGCACTCCGGGCAGGCCCCGAAGGGACTGTTGAAGGAGAACAGCCTGGGCGCAATTTCAGTTATGCTGATGCCGCAATCAACGCAGGCGAAATTTTCACTGTAAACAATCTCCTCGCCGCCGGCCACCGCGGCAATAGCCACACCGCCCCCGTGTTTCAGCGCGGTTTCCAGTGAATCGGCCATCCGCTTGGCCGACCCCGGTCGGATCACAATCCGGTCGACCACAATTTCAATGGTGTGCTTTTTATTTTTGTCCAGCTTGATTTCTTCGTTGATGTCCAGAATTTCACCGTCCACCCGAACGCGGACGAAGCCCTCGCGGCGGATTTCCTCCACCAGCTTCACATGCTCGCCCTTTTTGCCCCGCACAACCGGGGCCAGCAACTGCAGACGCGCGCCTTCCGGCAGTTCCAGCAGCTGGTCCACGATTTGCTGCACTGTTTGGCGGGTGATGGGCCTGCCGCACTGCGGGCAGTGGGGCCGCCCCACCCTGGCAAACAGCAGGCGCAGGTAATCATATATCTCGGTAACCGTACCAACGGTGGAGCGGGGATTGTGGCTGGTTGTTTTTTGATCGATGGAAATGGCCGGGGACAGGCCCTCGATGTAATCCACGTCGGGCTTGTTCATCTGGCCTAGAAACTGGCGGGCATAAGCAGAAAGAGACTCCACGTAACGGCGCTGGCCCTCGGCGTAAATTGTGTCGAAGGCCAGGGAAGACTTGCCCGAACCGGAAAGCCCGGTAATAACAACCAGCTTGTCCCGGGGGATCTCCACGTTAATGTTTTTAAGGTTGTGGGCCCGGGCGCCCCTGACCACAATTTTGTCCTGCATTATTTCCTCCCAAAATCAAATAGGTTATCCCTGCCAAACATTCGTTCTATTTCAATATACCACATATTATTGTTAAATTAAATCTATTTTATTTGGTCAAATCGTTGTAGAGGCGGACGACCCTGTCCAACCGCCCCAGCCCCCCCTTTTTCTCTTTACTATATCAGAGGGAAAATTTGGAATCAATATGCGGTTTCGGGGACGGCGGGGGTGATGTGTTTGTCGCGGCCGCGGAGTTCCAGGCGCAGCTCGATGATGGCGTCCCTGAGCCGGGCGGCCTGTTCGAATTCCAGCCGGCGGGCGGCGTCCTGCATTTCTTTTTCCAGCCGGGCCAGCATTTGCTTGATTTCTTTCTTGGTCAGCCTGCCCTTTTTGTCCCCGGCCTCGTAAATGGCCGGTGTTTCCGCCACTTTGGTGGCTTCAATCACCTCGTGCACCGCCTTGCGGATGGTCTGCGGGGTGATGCCGTGCTCCAGGTTGAACGCGGTTTGAATTTTGCGGCGGCGCTCGGTTTCTTCGATGGCCCTGGCCATGGAATCGGTTATTTTATCGGCGTAAAGAATCACCCGCCCGTTGACGTTCCGGGCGGCCCGGCCGATGGTCTGGATCAGCGAGCGCTCGGAGCGCAGGTAGCCTTCCTTGTCGGCGTCCAGGATGGCCACCAGGCTCACCTCGGGCAGGTCCAGGCCCTCCCGCAGCAGGTTGATCCCCACCAGCACGTCAAAAGTGCCCAGCCGCAGGTCCCGGATAATTTCCATCCGCTCGATGGTGTGCACTTCCGAGTGCATATAGCGGACCTTAATGCCGGTTTCACGCAAATAATCTGTAAGGTCCTCGGCCATTTTCTTGGTCAGTGTGGTGATCAGCACCCTTTCTTTCCTGGCCACCCGGTTGTATATTTCACCGATCAGGTCATCAATCTGACCCCTGGTAGGCCGCACGGACAGTTCCGGGTCGACCAGCCCGGTGGGCCGGATGATCTGCTCCACTACCCGGTCGCTCAGTTCCAATTCGTAGGGCCCCGGGGTGGCGCTGGCGTAGATCACCTGGCCCAGGTGCCGCTCAAACTCTTCAAACGTCAGCGGCCTGTTGTCGAAGGCCGAGGGCAGGCGAAAGCCGTGCTCCACCAGCGACTCTTTGCGGGAGCGGTCCCCGTTGTACATGGCCCGCACCTGGGGTATAGTGACATGGGATTCGTCAATTACCATTAAAAAGTCGTCCGGAAAATAGTCCAGCAGCGTGTAAGGCGGCTCGCCCGGCCGGCGCCCGGTAAGGTGCCGGGAATAGTTTTCAATACCGCTGCAGAACCCCATCTCCTGCATCATTTCAAGATCATACCGGGTGCGCTGCTCCAGCCGCTGGGCCTCCAGCAGCTTATCCCGCTGCCGCAGCTCGTACAGCCGCTCCTCCAGTTCTTCCTCTATTTTGCTGATGGCCCCCAGCATCCGCTCCCGGGTGGTGGCGTAGTGGGAGGCGGGGAAAATGGACACGTGCTGCCGCTCACCGGTAATTTCACCGGTCAGCACGTCAAATTCCAGCAGCCGCTCCACCTCGTCGCCAAAAAAATCCACCCGGACGGCCCGTTCCGAGTTGCCCGCCGGAAATATCTCCAGCACGTCGCCCCGCACCCGGAACTTGCCCCGGGTAAAGTTCATGTCGTTGCGCTCGTACTGGATGTCCACCAGGCGCCGCAGTACCGCGTCGCGGTCGTACTCACCCCCCCGGCGCAGCGAAAGCACCAGGGTGCTGTACTGCTCGGGGTCGCCCAAACCGTAAATACAGGAAACACTGGCCACGATGATCACGTCCCGCCGCTCAAACAGCGCGCAGGTGGCCGAGTGGCGCAGTTTATCTATTTCATCGTTGATGGAAGAATCCTTTTCGATGTAGGTGTCGGTGTGGGGGATGTAGGCCTCGGGTTGATAGTAGTCATAATAGCTGACAAAATACTCCACCGCGTTGTCCGGGAAAAACTCCTTAAACTCGCTGCACAGCTGTGCCGCCAGCGTCTTATTGTGGGCCAGCACCAGCGTCGGCCGCTGCACCCGCTGGATCACTTGGGCTATGGTGTAGGTCTTGCCGCTGCCGGTGACACCCAGCAGGGTCTGGTGCTTCAGCCCGTCCTCGAGACCCTCAACCAGTTGATCTATTGCCTTGGGCTGATCGCCCCTGGGCTCGTAATCGGACTTAAGTTTAAATTTATGCTCCATACTCGCTCACCCCGGCTAAATTATATCACACCGAGCAATGGTAAAAAAACGCACCAATCCAGTCCCTTCCAAGCTCGATTTCCATTACTGTTCAGGTATTCAGAATTCAGGAGTCAGAATTCAGAATAATTTGAGACGATAAACCGTTCTCCCATCCTGACTCCTGACTCCTGAGTAATTACTTATTTCCCTTATATACTCCCTTTTGTTTTCATTAACAAGTATACCGCCCGGGCCGCGTCAGCGCGGGAAAACAGCTTTGTTGGCCGCATATATCCGGGTTCCGTAACCTGCAGCAAACCCTGCTGCATTGCAACCAGAATGTATGGACAGGCCCATTCATTAATAGCAGCATAGTCGTTCTTAAAATAAGCTTTGCAATAAGCCGAAGCCTTGGCCGGGTCGGGCAATTCCGCCCCGGTGGCTCTCGCCAGTACAATCCCCGCCTGCTCCCGGGTCATTGGTGCATCCGGGCGGAATTCCAGCCCTCCGTTCTTTCCTGGAAAACCGGAAAATAACCCGTTGCGGGCAGCGGTTTCTATGGGCATCCGCTCAAAAAGGCTCATTTTGGACAGGTCGGTAAAAGTGGGCATAACAAGTGCATCCCCTATGTTACCGGGAAGATGGAGCGCCTTCACGACCAGACCGGCCATTTCCCTCCTCGTGATGGGTGTTTCTGCATTATTATTGTCAATTAACCCAAAATAACCTTGTTTGACCCGGTTGCCATTGGGATATACCGCCAAGGGTTCCATAACCCCCTTTGCCCACAGTGCCAGCACATAGGGACGGCTCCAGGCAACAGGTGATTTCTTCCCGGCCTGCGGGTAAAAATCCGTAAAGTCGCCTGTTTTCTTCACCACGACATAGGCACCAAAAACTGCATTTTTAACTTTAACCGTAATGGTATTGGATTTGGTGTCAACCACTCCTCCTAAATTTTGAACCAGCGGAAATGAAAACCCGTTTGAAATATAAGACGGTTCCAGTCGCAGCACGGTAAGCAGGTAGGAATCCGTACCGCTTACCTGCGGGTCATATTCAAAAGTAAGTTCCGCTTCGCCGTTGATAGTGCAATTGGTGCTGTAATCCGCGGTAAAGGTAAAAATGTTACTGATATAATTTGCATCGGAAGAAGGCTTGAAGGAGGGAGCAGCCACAGAAAATTTGACTTTTTGGTAAGGCGCCGCTTTCCCGTTAAACATAACGGCATTTTGTTTAGGCAGGCTTACCTGAAGAGCACCGTCAAACAATTTTAATTTTTTGCCTGCCAGGGTTAGATCATTGATTACATAATTTATTCCCGGGACATTGCCGCCCAAATAATTTATTTCATACTTTTCCGTGACTTTTTTATTATTGGCGGTATCGGTGGCGACAACCTGAATGGTATTCTTTCCGGTCTTCAACTCCAGACCATAAACGTCCCACCCGCCCCCTGCTTCATCCGCTTCTTTACCGTTTACGGTAACCTTGTCCGCTCTTGAATTGGTGAATACAGTAACATCGACGATGTTGGACAATGACGTCTCGCTCACCCGCTTCAATCCCGAACCATCATCAAAATAAACCGTTTTAATACTGACATCCGCCGCCTCAGCTTCCAAAACAAAGGCAAAACCGGCAATTGTCAAAAGTATGACCATAAGTATGCCTTTAATCAATGATTGTCTTTTTTTCATACCCGTATATATCCAAAACCTCCTACTACTACAGCGCGCTACGCCACGGGAACGGTTCCATCGTCTTCCCTTCGGCCCTTCGCTTCGCATCGGGGACGCTCGAACCGTCCCCATGGCTCCGCTACCTTTAATTTACGCTGTAGTACTACTGTATTTTCTGTCAATATTCATTAAGTAAGCCGTAATTCCCTGCCTGGATTTTTTTAAACGGCTAATTTAGGGATAAATAAAAACCCCCCATCGTAAATGATAAGGGGCTGAATCTTTCCAGTTCGCCTATGCCAAAAAACTTTTACATTATCTCCAGATAACCAACAGCCGGCTCAGGGGCGGGCGGACAGGGTCGTCCGCCCTACGACAACCCCTTTTTCATCTTTTGGCCGGCGCCGCGTCAGCGGCAGGGGCGTCTAAATTCAAAATTAACTTTATTGCCCCTGCTGCTGTCCCTACCGGCCGGCGCCGCCGGTGCCGCCTGCGCCGCCTTTGCCACCCTTGCCCTCCTGCTGACCCTGTCCCCGGCCGCCCGTTGATTCAATCTTCTGCACTTCACCGTCAATCTGCACTTCCATGGTTTTACCTTCCATGGTGGTAATTTTCAGCATGGTTTTCTTCTGGCCGCCCTCCTGTCCACCTTGTTGGCCCTGCCCGCTTTGTTGACCTTGCTGACCCTGCCGGCTTTGATCACCCTTGCCTCCACCGTCCTGATCGCCGCCCCGGGTCCCCTGCCGGCCGCCTTGCTGCCGACCTCCCGCTTCCTTCAATTTCTTCCAGCGTTCTTGCAGCAAATAAGCGTTTTGGGAGGTTATCAGGCGGGCGGGCACTATCCTGGCCGGGACACTGTAATCACCGTTATTTACTCGCGCGCTGTACTGCCAGTGCCCGGTTTGGGCCAGATCCACAGCGGCTTCCAGGGCAAACAGCCCCAGCATTTCCGGCTGCACGTCCACTTCGGCGTCGTGCTAGCCTTTTACCAGGGCCTGGGAGGCTTTTTCATCGGCGCCCACGCCCACGGTAAGCACATTTTTATCAAACCCGCCCATTTTCAGATAATCCACCGCCGCCATCGCCAGGCCGCTGTCGTTGGCCAATATGGCGTCCACCTTTTCATTCCTGCTCTTCAGCTTGGCCAGGGTGGCCGGCACAGAAGCCGGATCCCAGAGCGGGTGATCGTAAACGCCTATAATGTTAATATCCTTTTGCCCCTGCAGTGCCGCTTCCAGTGCAGCGGTAATTTCCCGGGCTGCCTGGTCCCGCGGGTCACCCCTGAGGATTAAAACATTCAGGGGCCGGTGGCCGGGCAGCTGGGCAACCACGGTGTAATCCACCGCGCCGGTTATTTGGCCACTGGTACCACCGGCACCACCGGGTGACGTACTTGAAGCGCCGGCTGCCGACCCTTGCGTCCCGCCCCCGGGGCTGCTGCCTTGGGAGCCGCCCTGCTGCCCGCCGCCCCCCTGTCCCGGCGTGCCGGTGGGGGGAGGTACCGGTTCTTTTCGGGCTTCCTGCGCCCGCTGCAGCGCTTCCGTTAAAAACCGGGCCTGCAGGCGGCCCACCAGGTCATGGTCGGAAGCAATGTACCCGTCCACCGGAGTGTTAACCGGCAGGTTCTCCAGCACCACCACCTTGATGCCCCGCCTGGCCAACTGTTCCACCATGGCCGGCGCAGCTGCGGGGTCCACCGGCTGGAAAACAACTGCCTTTAATTTCTTGCCGGCCAGCTGCTGCAGCTGTTTTTGCTGTTTGGCCGGGTCATTGCCCGCATCCAGCCAGGTAATCTCAGCATTCACCTTTTTCTTACTGCCGTCCACCGTCTTTTTAATTGTTTTATTTCCGTCCCGGTTCAAATCAGCCAGTGCAAACCCTATTTTAACCGGCCGTTCCGCAGGTTTGCGCAGCGGCTCACGTTTGCCGCAGCCGGATGCCGCCAACAGCAACATCAAAACTGAAACCAGTGCAATTACAACCGGTCTTATCTTATTCATCAAACCACCCCCGGGCAGTTTAGCATTTCGTAAAACCATGTCTTAATTATGCTTTGCCCCGGGCATTATCTTTATTCCAAATAAATAACGTTACTCAGGAGTCAGAAATCAGAAGTCAGAAATCAGAAGTCAGAATGAGAGAACCGGTGAAAACATTTTCTCGGGGCATTTTAGAATTCTGACTACTGACTACTGAATTCTGAATTCCTGAATCTGGCAGATAATGGCATAAAAACTCCGGCCGGCGCATAACATTAATTGAGGTGATTTGATGAATACGAGATACCTTGAAAATTTTTTAATTTGGTTGTCACCGCTGGCCAAGCAACCACCAAAGCTGCTGGATGCCGTCAATGAAGCCAAAAGGACCTGGAAACAGGCCCTAATGGATTTTAACCATATTACCGACAGGGATCTGATAGATTTCGCCATCCTCAACATTAAAGCTTCGGAACGACGCTACATGGCCCTGGTGAGAAAGGCCAAAGAAGAAGGCGTATGCGCCTGGCCGGAGCATGTTTGCGCTGCCGGGCCGGCTCAAAATGAAGCTGGAAACCGGAGGGCGCCGGCCGGTTAGCTAAATGCCCAGTTCGTCCATTTTGGCCCTGATCGATTTCAGGTCGGCCCAGGCCCCGGCCTTGCGCGATTCGTCACGCAAAAGGGCGGCGGGATGATAAGTGGCGGTAATCCAGTAGCCTTTGCGCTCCGTCCAGCTGCCCCGCACCCTGGTGATCCGCTCTTCCGGCCCGATAATATGGCGTACCGCCGTGGCACCAAGGCATACGATGATCCGGGGCCGCACGATATCCACCTGCGCCCGCAGGAAGGGCAGGCATTTTTCGCCTTCTTCCATGGTGGGGGTACGGTTGCCCGGCGGGCGGCATTTGACGATGTTGCAAATCATGGCGTTTTTCTCCCGGTCCAGGCCAATGGCCGCCAGCATCCGGTCCAGCAGTTGACCCGCCGGGCCGACAAACGGGCGCCCCTGCAGGTCTTCCTGCTCCCCCGGCCCTTCGCCCACAAACATAACCCGGGATTCCAGCACTCCCTCGCCGAACACCACATTGGTGCGCCGGGCGGCCAGCGGGCAGGCCCGGCAGCGCAGGCAAACCTGCTTGACTTCGTTCCATCTGGAGAGCTTGCCAGTATCCATTTAATTCTCTCCTAATCTCGCAGCACGCGGTCCCGCAGATCCTCCATAAAAGCGGTAAAGTCCGCGCAAAAATTATCGGAATCAAGGCAGATAATTTTCATGCCCTTTTTCCCGTATACCGTATCAAACACGTAATTCGGCTTCATGGTCACCATATAAGCCTTGCAGTTCTCCTGCATCACCCGGAACAATTTGCTCCACATGTACCGGATATTCAGGTCCCTGAAGCTGTACCCCAGAAAAAGCACCGTCTTGCCCAGCAGGTCCGAGCGCAATTTAATATCCAGCGGCCCGTCCATATCCAACCGGTTATGATAGTCGGTCTCGCTGATGACCAGGGTTTCATCAAGGTCCAGGGTGCCGTGAAATTTGACTATCTGGGTCACATTATCCGGCGCCTCCAAAATGTCATCCAGGGTGGCAATGGTATAATGAGGCTCCTTGTGATAACGGAAGGCCATTTCAATCATTTCGTCAAAATTTGTGGTATATATTTTGGGAAATTTCATGTCGATAAGGCATTTGTGCGCCACCGAGGCTCCGATATCCACCTCAATGGAGCGCAAATTGCGGTCAATTATTTTGCTGATCCGGTTTTTGCTGCCCCCGTGGCAGATGATATGGTACTCGGCTATCTGCAGAAAATCACCGTGCAGCGCCAAAATATCGGGGTCGATATCCAGATCCTCGGCCACTTTGGCCATTAAAACATCCCACTCCGGCAAACCAAGGTTGCGTGACAGCCCGGCGCCGACAAAGGGAATAATTTTTTTGCCCCTGATATCGTGGGCCAGTTCATCAACAAGTTTATCGTAGCTTACCATAACTTCACCGCCTGACGGGCCAGAAATTTTTTGAACTGCTGAGCCGCCCGGGCGCGGGCTGAAATTTTATTCTTTTCTTCCACCGGCAGGGCGGCAAGAGATGTGTCATACCCATCCGGGGTAAAAAGGCACTCCCAGGTATCGGTTGGACCTTGGGGCTCTCCTGCTATTTGCCCCTGTAGTTCGGCTTCAAAAATATGTATCCGCCTGCTGCAGCAGTAGCCGATAATAGTGCGGGCCACGGCCTTGCGGTTGGTTTCACACTGCATTAAGCGCAAAAACCCCTCAACCCCCAGCCGGCTCCAAATCTCAGGGGTCATGCCGCCGGGCAAATCATTGTAGACCTGGATGCTAAGGCCGGTGTGATCAACAAACAAAGGCGCCCTTTTTTCCGAAAAAGCAATCAGCACTTTGCTCCGCACAATTTCCCGCTGGTCGTCCCCCTGCGGTTCACGCATATTGAGCCGGACCGGGATAAACTTGAACGGATCCAGCAGCAGCTCATATTCATTAATTTTTTGCTGGTTTTTGGTCACAAAACGCATTGGTTTATTCAAAATTCTCACCTGTCATCAATTAGAATTCAGCAGTCAGTAGTCAGAATTCCAAAATGCCCCGGGAAAATGTTCCCGCCGGTTCCCCCATGCCGGCTTCCGACTCCTGACTTCCGACTACTGACCCCTGAGTAGCTACAATCTTATTTTCTCTATTATTTTCTCTACCGGTAAAACAAATCCTTTTAATAAAAAAAGCGCGCTCAATCAGTTCCCTTAGCGCGCGCTTTTTTATACTTTAATCCTTAGTTCTGGCCATAAATATGACCAGGTATATGACCAGGTATACTTTCCTAAAGTGAGTTAAAAAGCCCGTAAGCGGCAATTCCGCCCCGGGGCTTTCATATTCCGGACGTTCAATTAGGGTTCGGACTTCATCAGGCTTCTTTTTCTAAAATAATTTTATGGTCCACCAGGGCCAGTTCTTTAATCCTGGCCTTAATCATTTTACGACGCCCAAAAATGTCTTCCAGCACCAGACCGTCTTCCTCAGGTATGACCTTATCGACCATTTCCATTAAAATTTCATCTTTGCCATCCTGGCGCAGATAAGCGTTAGCCTCACACATGTTAGAATTCACCTCCCAATAAAATCACATAAAGTCGCAATAAAGCCAAAAAACCACCTCGGTCACATGCGTGTCACTTGACCTCCGTGGTCCATCTTCAACACTGCGGGCCTCCCTGACCCGGTATATGTTAATTATATCCCCCGCCCGGAAACAGTGTCAACGCATAATTTGTGGGAGGTGTGTCCCCTTTCCTCTTATGTGTAACCTTTCCTCTTAAGCCGCTGCCAGAAATCCGAAAACCAGCGTCCCAGCGGGCCGGCGGTGCTAACATCCACCACACCCACCGCCTCCGCCCCTTCAGGCACGGGGAGGATGCCCAGGTGCTTTTCCCCCTCGTTAAATGATATTTTTCCCTTTAAAAGGCGCTTTTTCCTCTTGCTGAAAAATTCCACCTGCAGGGGAGGGTTTACAGCGTAACTAATGGCGGCAAAGTCGGGCTTGCTAAGAACCGGATAACCGTTTACCGCAACAATAACGTCGCCCGACCTGATCCCGGCCCGCCAGGCCGGCGAGTCTGGTATAACATCCAGCAGCGCCATGCCGCCGGCGCTGGGCACGTAGATTGGCTCGCCCTGCATTTCAGTCTTGCGCCCGATATAAATAACCAGCTCGTGACCCATTGGCGCAAAAACAGCCGCTAAAACGGCCAGCAGCACGGAGCGGCCCGACAAAACAGCCAGCAACAGCAGCACCAGGCTGTACAGCGCCAGGTAACAGGCGGAAATCCTGCTCTTTTGCACCGGGCTGCGGGCAATGGCCATATCCCCGTAGCCCAGGGCTGCCACCACAGGTATCAAGGTGTAGACAATGTTTTCGGGGTTGGCCGCCCCCGGCTTAATCAAAGGCCACCAGTCAGGCATATTAACGCTGCCCGGGGGAGCGGCCATACCCGTCATAAAAGCGAGCGCAGCAATGGGAATGGGCCAGAATTTTTGCAGGGTAAACCCCCCCACCACCCGGCCGGACCGGTCACGGAAATACGAGGGAATTGCCCCCAGGTGGCCGCTGAACAGGATCAGCAGGCTTTCCACCATATGCAGCACCGCCACCAGGGCCAGCACCTGGGAAACATTGACCTGGGGAAAACCAAAAATTATCCGTGAAAGAGCCATAATGCCGCCGGCATAAGCAAAGCAGATAAACCTGGCGTTGATTAACATTAGAAGAATGGCCAGGGGCCAGATAAAGATCAAACCTGAGCCGGTTAACGTCACCCCGGTGAAAACCATGATCACGCTGCCCAGCATGCCCCCCAGCATCCCGAAGACAATCGCGGTAGCCGGCTCACTCCAATTACTCTTGATGGGAACGCCGTAAAAGTTTTCCCGGATTGAGTGCATGCGCCGGTACTGCAGCACCACCAGCACCACAACCACCCAGAATACAGGTTCCCGCAGCATTAATTCGATATTTACCAGTATCATGGGCAGGATATCATTAAATGGGAACAACACCATCACCTGCTTCTCCGCTTTGGGGTTGGTCTTTAGGGGTTATCATGCGGCCACCGGCCCCCGCGTCACTTGATCTTGCTTTTAATCAATTCCTCCGCCTTTTCCAGCTGTTCATCCCCGGGGACATCCGGCAGATCCTCAACCACAACATCAGGGCTGATACCCTTTTTATGAATATTATGCTTGCCCGGCGTAAGGTAACGCGCCGTGGTCAGCTTCAGCCCGGCCCCGTTATTCAGCGGGAACACCGTTTGCACAATCCCCTTGCCGAAAGTTTTTGTGCCCACCAGCGTGCCGGCTTTGGTATCTTTAATGGCCCCGGCTAAAATCTCCGCGGCGCTGGCGCTGTTTTCATTGACTAAAACAACAAGCGGCAGATGCAGATAATTACCGTCCGCTTCCTTAACTTCGGTATTGCCGGAACTGTACTCTATATAGACAATGGGACCTTTGGGCACGAAATTATCCGCCACCCGGGTTGCGGAAATCAGCTCCCCGCCCGGATTGTTCCTGAGATCCATAATGGCGCCCCGCATACCCTGCTCACGCAAATCACTCAAAACTCCGGCCAGCTCACTGGGAGTTTTTTCGTTAAACTGGCTGATGACCATGTAACCGATCCTGGTACCGGGAATCATCTTGCCTTCCGCGGTGGGAACACTGATCTCCTCCCTGGTTATCTCCTTTTCCAGGGGCGCCGGAAAGCCTGCCCTGACTATTCTAAGCTTAACTTTGGTACCCACCGGGCCGCGCATCAGCCCGATGGCGGTTTCCAAGTCGATACCCCTGACGTCCTTGCCGTTAATGCCGACAATCCGGTCGCCTTCTTTGATCCCTCGCTTATAAGCCGGTGACCCCTCATAAACCCGTGCCACGGTGAGCAGTTCATCTTTAACCCCCACAAGAATGCCCAGACCGCCGAAGGAGCCGCTGATCTGCTCCTGCAGCTGCTTATAGGTACCAGGGTCCAGGTACACCGAGTAAGGATCATGCAGTGAATCCACCATGCCCCTGATGGCCCCGTCCACCAGCGAGGTGGTATCCACCGGCTCTATATATTGGGACCTTACCAGTGAAATCACCTTGATTAAGTTGCCCACATGTTTAAAGTTACTTGCCAGGACCCCGCCCGCCGCAACAATAACAACAAAAAAAATAACAGCCAGCACCGTCAGCCGGCGTGTAATCTTATTGGGCCTGTTACCGTAGCTGCTGTAATCGTACATGCCAAACCTCCTGAATTTGAGTGCATACCATATTATACTACATAATGGCGTATTGAATTACAATAGCTAACAAAAAGGAGACAGGTCATATTTTGTCTTAACCCGTCTCCTGACTCCTGACTCCTGAATACTTATACATAATTCCTGGGGTTGACCGGCGAACCGTTTACCCTTATTTCAAAATGCAGGTGCGGCCCGGTGGACATACCCGTGCTGCCTACCCTGGCAATGGTTTGACCCTTTTCCACCGTTTGCCCGTTACCAACCAGCTGGGCTGAAAGGTGGCCATAAAGAGAAACAATACCGCCTCCGTGGTCAATCATCACCACGTTGCCATACCCGCTCATATAGCTTACATTAATCACCGTACCGCTCTGCGTCGCTATTACCGAAGTACCGGTGGGAGCCGGAATATCAATCCCGGTATGTAACTTGCTGGTTTTCAAAATCGGGTGGATGCGGTAACCAAAGGAAGACGATATGCTGGTATGCCCGGGCAGCGGCCAGAGGTAGGCCCCGGTGGCTGCCGGCCGGTTCCCGCTCCTTTGCCGGGCGATCTCGCTGACGATGGCCTCTTCTTTTGCTTCCAGTTCCGCAACTTCTTTCTGGTATTCGGTCAAATCTTTTTTGGCTTCTCCCAGCATCTGGCGTTTTTCCTCGCTCCTGGAGGCCAGATCCATCCGGGCCGCTCGTTGACGTTCCATCAGAGCAGCTATTGTTTGCTTCTGTTGCTGCAAAGACTTTCTTTTTTGCTCCAGTCCGTTTTTTAACTGCTCAACTTCACCGACCACCCGGGTATCCCTGGACACCACCCGCTTCAGCATCTCATAGCGGTTTAAAAAATCTCCGAAATCGCGTGAGGCCAGCAACACATCCAGATAATTGACCGTACCGTTTTCATAAATCCCCCGCACCCGCTTGTGCAATTCTTCGGTACAGGCCTGCAGTTTATCTTCCGCTTGCTTCAGCTCCCGCTCGTTTTGATCAAGCCTGGCCAGGGCTGAATCAAGCTGGGAACTGAGATTGCTGATCTCACGGTTTTTCAGGTTAATTTCCCTGTCCAGGGCGGCCACTTCATTGGTATAACTTTTAATTTCATTTTTTTTGCCGGCCGCCTTCTGCTTGGATTGCTGCAATTTCTGCCTGGTCTGCTGCAGCATTTCCTGCAGGGTTGCACCGTAAGCCGTCCCGTAGCCGGATAGCATGGCGGCGGCCAGCACTGCTGCAGCCACCTTCTTTTTCCACTCCGAACTCAACCGCTCAAAACCCCCGTTTCCAAGAATCTGATAACAACTGTTAAAGACCTGTAAAAACTTATAGCAAAGCACAACAACGATTGGACTATACCTTCAAAAACCGGCGCAGAGATATGGCGCTCCCTAAAGCGCCAATAGCGAAACCAAGGCCCAAAAGCCCGCCCAGCACCTGATAAATAGTAACCGGATCGTCAACCAGCCGGATAAAAGGAAGCGTCACAATAACTTTGTTCAGCAAAGACAGGTAGCTGAAATTGATTATCAGCACAGCCACCAGCCCCCCCGCCGATCCCAGCATCATTCCTTCCAGCATAAACGGCATCCGCACGAACAAGTTGGTTGCTCCCAGCATTTTCATAATGCCGATTTCCCTCCGCCTGGCAAAAACCGACATGCGAATGGTTGTGGCAATCAGGAATATGGCTGCAACGCCCAGCACAACAATGGTTAACGAACCCCAAATGCGCACCCAGTGCGTGAGGGAGAGCAATTTTTCCACAACTCCCTGCCCGTAGCGAACCTGCTCCACGCCGTCCAGCTTTTCCAACTGGCGTGCTGCCTCCGGTACTAAACCGGCACTGGTGGTCTTAATCCTGAAAGAGTTTGGCAAAGGGTTGTCTTGCTCAAGCCCGCTTAAAATATCCGCCTTGTCCCCAAAGCTTTCCTTCAGGTCTGCCAGGGCTTGCTCCTTGCTGATAAATTCCACACTGGAAACCCCGGGCACAAACTTGATTTGCTCCTCCATCCGGGCCAGGGATTGCTCATCCACATCGTCCTTTAAAAAAACCGTTATTTCCAGGCTGGACTCAACCGAAGATGCCACATAACGAACGTTCATCACCAGCAGCACCGTACTGCCCAGGATAAGCAGCGAAATAATGATCGTCCCCACCGAAGCGGCGGAAAGCCAGCTGTTGCGTATTATGGACCGGACGGCTTCGCGAAAGTAATACCTGATGACATTAAGATTCATAGCCGTAAACCCCGCCTTCTTCGTCCCTGATTACAGTGCCGTTGCTCAGGGCAATTACCCGCCTTTTCATTTCGTCCACTATGTCCCAGGCATGGGTGGCCATGACGATAGTGGTGCCCCGGCGGTTAATGTCCAGAAACAGCTTCATCAACTCCCAAGAATTGTCGGGGTCAAGGTTGCCGGTCGGCTCGTCGGCCAGAAGCAGAATGGGGTTGTTGACAATAGCCCGGGCTACACTGGTGCGCTGCTGCTCGCCGCCCGAAAGATGCGCCGGCAGCATATTGGCCTTTTTTTCAAGCCCCACCATGCGCAAAACCATGGGCACAACCTTTTTGATCTCTTTATTTGACGCCCCGGTAATCTCCAGGGCAAAAGCCACATTTTCAAAAACGGTCTTGGTGGGAATAAGCCGGAAATCCTGAAAAACCATGCCGATCTTGCGCCTCAGGAAAGGAACCTCCCGGCTTTTCATCCTGGCCAAACTGCGGCCGTTAATGACCACCTGCCCCCTGCTGGGCATCTCCTCCCGGCAAATCAGTTTGGTCAAGGTTGATTTTCCGGCCCCGCTGGGGCCCACCAGAAACACAAATTCACCTTTTTTTATATGCAAGGTAACATCATTGAGGGCCTTGACACCATTATTGTAGATCTTGGAAACATTAAACATTTGAATCATAACAGCACCTCAAATACGGTTAGAAGTCAGAACACAAATATATTGTTCGACAAAGAATTAATATTTCCTGTTGGTTTCAGGAACCTTTATCCGAAAACATGCAAATCTTTGAAAAAAAGTAAAAAACGCGCCCGAATAAAAGCAATAAAAAATGCGACAGGAGAGAACCGTCCCCCCTGTCGCACTTGGACCTGCTTTATTTTTTCTTTTCAATAACCTGCTTAACCGCCCTGACAATACCATCCGCGGTAAGCCCGTATTTCTCCAGCAACTCCCGGGGTTTGCCCGACTCGCCGAAAGTGTCGCGCACCCCCACCCGGAGCACCGGCACCGGGTACTGCTCAGACAACACTTCCGCCACAGCCCCGCCCAGGCCGCCTAAAATGCTGTGCTCCTCGGCGGTAACCACCGCGCCGGTGGCCCGGGCCGCCGCCACCAGGGCCTGCTCGTCCAGCGGCTTAATGGTGTGCATATCCAGCACCAGCACGGAAATGCCCTCGCCCGCCAGCATTTCCGCGGCCTCCAGGGCGGCGCCGACCATAATGCCGCAGGCGACCACGGCCGCATCCTTGCCCTCCCGCAGCACAATGGCCCGGCCTGGTTCAAAGTTAAAGCTGTTTTCATCATGCAGCACCGGGACCCCCGAGCGCCCCAATCTGATGTATACCGGGCCGTCGATGGCAGCGGCCGCCATAACTGCGGCCCTGGTTTCCACAGCGTCGGCCGGCACAAAAACAGTCATGTTGGGCAGGCACCGCATCAAGGCGATGTCCTCCACGGCCTGGTGCGAAGCCCCGTCCTCACCCACCGTGATTCCGGCATGGGTGGCCCCGATTTTGACGTTCAACCTGGGGTAAGCGATACTGTTCCTGATTTGATCATAAACCCGCCCCGTGGCGAACACGGCAAAAGAGCTGGCGAAGGGCGTTTTCCCCGCCGCAGCGAAACCCGCGGCCGTCCCCATCATATTCTGCTCGGCTATACCCATATCGAAAAACCTTTCCGGAAAGGCCTTGCCGAAATCTGCGGTTTTGGTGGATTTGGACAAGTCGGCGTCCAGCACCACCACGTCCGGGTTTTTCTTGCCCAATTCCACCAGCGCCGCCCCGTAGGCTTCCCGGGTGGCAATTTTTTGGCCCATATTCAACCTCCTGTAGGTAAAATTGGAAAATATTATAACTCCGCCAGGGCCTGCTCCACCTGCTCGGGTTTCGGGGCCGACCCGTGCCAGCCCACCTGGTTTTCCATGAAGGAAACACCTTTGCCCTTAACGGTCCTGGCAACGATCATGCAGGGCCTGTCCTTCGTTTCCTGCGCTTTGGCGACGGCGGACAGTATTTGCCCAAGATCGTGGCCGTCAATTTCCTGCACATACCAGCCAAAGGCGCGCCATTTATCAGCCACGGGCTCCGGCGACATCACCCGGCTGATGGGGCCGTCGATCTGCAGTCCGTTATAATCGAGAAAGGCGATGATATTACCCAGCTTGTAGTGGGCCGCGGCCATAGCCGCCTCCCAAACCTGGCCTTCCTGGATCTCACCGTCGCCCAGCAGCACGTAAACCCGGTAATCACGCCCATCCAGCCTCCCCGCCAGGGCCATGCCGATTGCCGCGGATAAACCTTGCCCCAGGGAACCGGTGGACATTTCCACCCCGGGAACCTTGCGCATATCGGGGTGACCCTGCAGCGGGCTGCCCAGCTTGCGCAGGGTTTGCAGTTTTTCGACCGGGAAATAGCCCTTCTCGGCCAGCGCGGCGTAAAGCACGGGCGCGGCATGCCCTTTGGATAAAACAAACCGGTCGCGGTCCGGCCGGTCCGGCCGCTGCGGATCCACCCGCATCACATCGAAATACAGGGCGGTGACTATATCCGCCGCCGACAAAGATCCTCCCGGGTGGCCTGAGCCGGCCGCACCCACCATAGCTATAATGTGTCGCCTGATCACCCTGGCCTGTTCCTTCAATTTGGCCAGTTTTTCTTCCTGTGCGTTCATATATAACCTCCCGCGCTGCTTTTATAATGAAGTAAATATACTAAATGCCCCCCGCACCCGGCTCGGGCTCCTTAAACCCTTCCCCCAGGACCTCCCTGACATCGGCGATGATAATAAACGCGCCCGGGTCTACCTGGTAAACCATTTCCTTCAGCCTGCCGACCTCCGACCTGTTCACCACGGTGAGGATCACCTCCCGGTCGCTGCCGGTAAACAGCCCCCGCGCCTTTAATGCGGTGGCGCCCCGCCCCAGATCATGCAACACTTTGGAGGCAATTACCCCCGCCCGGTCGGAAAAGATGTAAAATGCCTTGGTATAACTGATACCTTCCTGCACCAGGTCGATCATCCAGGCAGTCACGAAAATGGTTATCAGCGCATACAGCGCCAATTCCCAGGAGTTGAAAACCAATCCCGCAGCCAGAACCACCGTGGCATCCACCATAAACAGCAGCTGCCCGATGTTAACCCCGGTATAGGTGCGCAGCACGGCTGCGGCCAGGTCGGTGCCGCCGGTGGTGCCCCTGTATCTAAAAACCAGCCCCAGCCCAAGACCAACCATCACCCCGCCGAACAGCGCGGCCAATAAAGGGTCCCTGGTGGGAACAGGCGCAAATACTTCAAATAAATCCACCGCCGCCGAAAGGCTGACGGTCCCGTAAAGGGACCGGAAGCCAAAGGTCAGGCCCAGCCGGTAAATGCCCATAATAAACAGCGGCACGTTTAAAGCCAGCATGGTCAGGCCCACCGGCGATCCGGTTACATAATGAATAATTGTGGCAATGCCGCTAACCCCACCCGCGGCAATTTTATTGGGGATAAGAAACATATCCAACCCCAGGGCGGTAAGGACAACCCCTGCGGTTACCCAGACAAATTCCCAAATTACTTTCCAGGACATAGCAAACTCCCCGTTTCAGGCGTTCACTATTTTAGCTTGTCCCTGTTGAGGTATCGTATTCCACCGTATATTTCTTTGCTTAACACAGAAAATCCTTCCTGTTTGTCGAATTAAGCCCAAGCTTTGCATAATGATCCCCTTCGGCACAGAAGATACGCTTACATTTCAATGCAGAAGAGCCCTTTGCAGGGCTCTTCTAACAGTTCTGACAGTTCTGGCATCAACACTTATTCAAATTAAACTACTTCTCAACTTCGTAACCAACGCCGCCAAATCCCCAGAAGCCTGTGCCGAACACCAAGAGGATCAGAATCAAGAAGATGATGAAGCTGGGGAAAAACGCACCCATGCCCGTTCCGCAACCTGCTCCTGATCCACCCCATCCAAATGCCATATTAACATTCCTCCTTCATTAAATTTGTGTAGGTTTTTGGGATTTAATGGTACATAATATGACACCAGGATGGAATGTGTTACAAAAAAACCTATTTGTGGGCCTGTTTTGTCAGGTAAGCGGTTATAAAATCGTCGATGTCGCCGTCCATGACTGCTTCGACGTTGCCCATTTCCACCCCGGTGCGGTGGTCCTTGACCAGGGAATAGGGGTGGAATACATAGGACCTGATCTGGCTGCCCCAGGCGATGTCCTGCTGGTCGCCGCGCATCTCGGCCAACTCGGATTCCCGCTTCTGCATTTCCAAATCAATCAGCTTGGCTTTCAGCAGTTTCATGGCGGTGTTACGGTTGGACAGCTGGGAGCGCTCGTTCTGGCACTGCACCACAATGCCGGTGGGCAGGTGGGTGATGCGCACCGCCGAGTCGGTTTTGTTGACATGCTGGCCGCCGGCGCCGCCGGAGCGGTAAGTGTCTATTTTCAGGTCCTCGGGATTGATTTCAACTTCCAGGTCATCTTGCACTTCGGGCAGCACATCCACCGAGGCAAAGGAAGTATGCCTCCGCCCCGCGGCGTCAAAGGGGGAAATACGCACCAGCCGGTGCACACCCTTTTCAGACTTCAAGTACCCGTAGGCGTTCTTGCCCGCCACCCCGAAGGTGACACTCTTAACACCGGCCTCGTCACCGGGCAACAAATCCATAATGGTAACTTTAAACCGGCGGTTTTCCGCCCAGCGGGTATACATCCGCAGCAGCATTTGCACCCAGTCCTGGGCCTCGGTTCCACCGGCCCCGGCGTGCATGGAAATAATGGCGTTGCTGCCGTCGTAGGGGCCGCTCAGCATAACCTGGAGCTCCAGGTCGGACACCCGCTTGCGCAGATCTTTCAGCGCTGCTTCGGCTTCGCCCGCCAGCGAACCGTCATCCTCTTCCTCGCCAAGGTCCAGTAATACTTCAAGGTCCTCCAGCGCGCTGAAAAGATCATTAAAGATTTCAATACGTTCCTTCAAGTTGGTAACGGTCTGGGCAACTTCCTGGGCCCGGGCCTGGTCGTCCCAAAAGCCCGGTTTGGCCATTTCTTTTTCCAGTTCGTCTATTTTAAGTTTTTTGTTGTCGATGTCAAAGAGAAACCCTCAAATCCGCCACCCGTTTTTTCAAGGGTTCCAGTTCTCTGCGCAACTCGCTGAACAAGCAAATTCACTCCTTATATACCTTATGATTGCTTTGAGATTGCTTTGCTTCGCTTCGCTCACAATGACATTAACGCCATGCTTGCAATGACAAAGGACTGCCGCCGTTTACCCGGCACGGCCGCAGCATTTTTTGTACTTTTTGCCGCTGCCGCAGGGGCAGGGGTCATTGCGCCCCACTTTGTTTTCCCGGCGCACCGGTTTGGCCGGCTCCTCTTCCTGGTACTTATTCTCGACGGTCCGGCGCTGCTCGGGCGCCTGCACCACGTTCACCCGGAAGACATAGCGGACCACGTCGTCCTGGATGGACTCCACCATGTTCTGGAACATCTGGTAGCTTTCAAATTTATACTCGATGAGCGGGTCTTTTTGGCCGTAGGCCCGCAGGCCGATGCCTTCCCTCAGCTGGTCCATAGCGTCCAGGTGGTCCATCCACTTTTCATCCACCATGCGCAGCAGCACCACCCGCTCGAGCTCCCGCATCATTTCCGCGCCCAGCTCGGCCTCGCGTGCCTCGTAGGCCTCGGTGGATTTCTCGGTAAAGAATTCCTTCAGCGCATCCCGGCCCATGTCTTCAATATCTTCGGGTTGTAGCCGGTGCCCGGGCAGGAACAGCTGCTCGGCATGGGTAAGCAGGCCCTCCAGATCCCACTCCTCGGGAATAACGCCCTCAGGCGCGTAAATCTCCACCGACCGGTCCACCGCATCGGCAATCATCTGCAGCACCACGTCTTTCAGGCTCTCCTCAAGCAAAACCTTCATCCGCTGCCGGTAGATAACTTCCCGCTGCTGGTTCATCACATCGTCATATTCCAGCACGTGTTTGCGAATACTGAAATTGCGGCCTTCCACCCGTTTCTGGGCGCTTTCCAGCGATCTGGTGATCAGTGCGTGCTCAATGGGCACATCTTCCTCTAACCCCAGTTTATCCATTATTCCTGCAATATTATCAGAGCCGAACAGCCGCATCAAGTCGTCCTCCAGCGAACTGAAAAACTGGCTGGACCCGGGATCCCCCTGGCGGCCGGCGCGGCCCCGCAGCTGGTTGTCGATACGGCGGCTCTCATGGCGCTCGGTACCGATTATATGCAGCCCGCCCAGCTCCACCACTTTGCGGTACTCCTCTGCGCATAAACCTTTATATTTCTCCAGCACCTGCTTATACTTTTCGGCGCCGGCGGGATCTTCAGGGTCGAAATCGTCCCGGCCCTTCAACTCCGCCTGGGCCAAAAATTCCGGGTTGCCGCCCAGCAGGATGTCGGTGCCGCGTCCGGCCATGTTGGTGGCTATGGTCACCGCGCCGAAGCGACCGGCCTGGGCCACGATTTCGGCCTCTTTCTCATGGAACTTGGCGTTCAGCACCTGGTGCGGCACACCCCTGCGGCGCAGCATATCGCTTAACACTTCCGATTTTTCAATGGAAATGGTGCCCACCAGCACGGGCTGGCCGGTAGCGTGGCGCCGCGCAATTTCTTCCACCACCGCTTCGAACTTGGCCCGCTCGGTCTTGTACACCACGTCGGGCAGGTCCTTGCGGATCATCGGCTTATTGGTGGGCACCACGATTACATCCAGGTTGTAAATTTTGCGGAATTCCTCCTGCTCTGTTTCGGCTGTGCCGGTCATGCCGGCCAGCTTTCTGAACATGCGGAAGTAGTTCTGAAACGTTATGGTGGCCAGGGTCTGGGATTCCCGCTCAATTTTGACGCCCTCCTTGGCCTCGATGGCCTGGTGCAGACCGTCGCTGTAGCGGCGGCCGAACATGAGGCGGCCGGTGAACTCGTCAACAATGATCACTTCGCCGTCCTTGACCACGTAGTCCCGGTCCCGCTTCATCAGGGCATGGGCCTTCAGCGCCTGGTTCAGGTGGTGGGTCAGCTCCATATTCACATCATCGTACAGGTTCTCCACGCCCAGCATTTGCTCGACCCGGGCCACGCCCTCCTCGGTCAGCACAACGGTGTGGGCCTTTTCATCCACGACATAGTCGTCTTCCTTTTTGAGCCTCGGCACCAGCCGGGCAAAAGTGTAGTACAGGTCGGTGGCCTTGTCGGCCTGGCCGGAAATAATCAGCGGGGTCCTGGCCTCGTCGATCAGGATGCTGTCAACCTCGTCCACAATGGCGTAATTAAGCTCCCGCTGCACCAACTGGTCGGCCCGCACCGCCATATTGTCGCGCAGGTAGTCAAAGCCAAATTCGTTGTTGGTGCCGTAAGTGACATCACAGTTATAGGCAAGTTTGCGATCATTCCAGTCCAGCCCGTGCACGATCAGGCCCACGGAAAGCCCCAGGAACTTGTACAGCCGGCCCATCCACTCGCTGTCGCGCCGGGCCAGGTAGTCGTTAACCGTAACCACGTGCACCCCCCGCCCCTCCAGTGCGTTCAGGTACACCGGCAGCGTGGCCACCAGGGTTTTACCTTCACCGGTGCGCATTTCGGCAATCTTCCCCTGGTGCAGCACCATGCCGCCCATGAGCTGCACGTCAAAGTGACGCATGCCCAGCACCCGCCGCGACGCTTCCCGCACCGCCGCGAAGGCCTCGGGCAAAATGTCGTCCGGCGTTGCGCCCTGCTCCAGCCGGTCTTTCAGCCGCGGGGTCATGGCCTGCAGCCCGGCGTCGGAAAGAGCGCTGATTTCCGGTTCCATTTGATTTATCTTATCAACCATTTTTTGCAGCTTCTTGACTTCTTTTGCGTTATCATCCAACCAGTTGCGTATAAATTTAAGCATAATTAATCACCTTTCTCAAAAAGCGCGCTTAACTTAAAAGCGCAAAAATAAAGCAAGGAACCTTTCGGTTCCCGTTACCGCCAGTTATGCCATATTATATTTTAACATTAAGCTCAAAACCCTGCAACCGGTCGGACTAAAAAGGCGCGTCCCGCAACAGGGCGCGCCCGGCGGGAGTTGGGCTCGAAGCTAAAACCCGGTCCGGTTAGCCCATACTCATAATTAGAACTCGGGCTCGATTAATCCGTAATTACCGTCCTTGCGTTTGTAAACCACATTTACCTGTTCGGTTTCTGCATTGGAAAAAACAAAGAAACTATGGCCCAGCAGGTTCATCTGCAGCACGGCCTCCTCCACGGGCATCGGTTTTACGGCAAAACGCTTGGTTTTGACCACGCTGGGGCCTTCATCTTCTACCGCATGTTTGTTGTTGTCCACGGGCATTTTAACATCGTTTTGGACCCGCCTGCGATTAATTTTACCTTTATATCTTTCAATTTGCTTTTCCAGCTTATCCACCACAAGATCAATGGAACCGTACATATCACCGGTGGCTTCTTCGCCGCGTAGAATCATGCCGTTAAAAGGAACGGTCACCTCAACCTTGTGTGAGTCGCCTTCCACAACCAGAATAACAGTGGCCTCTTCAATATCGTCCAGATACTTTGTCAGCTTACCCACCCGTTTTTCAACATACTCTTTCAGGGCGTTTGTTACATCAACGTTTCTGCCTCTGACCAGCACCTTCATACTCCCAACTCCTTTCGAGCGAGTAGTAATGTGAGTAATAATAGTATTATTCCCTAAAAACGAGATAAATCCTGCCAATTTGATAATTTTTTACTACTAATCAATAAAACCCCGGCTGCTGCCGGGGTTATTATTCCATTGCATCAAACTTGCATCAAACTTGCATCAAAGCTTGGTAACATTGGCGGCTTGCGGACCACGTGCGCCTTCGACTATATCAAATTCCACTTCCTGACCTTCCAGCAGGGTTTTGAACCCGTCTTCCTGGATGGCAGAGAAATGAACGAATACGTCGCCTCCATCCTCCCTTTCAATAAAACCGTAACCTTTTTCCTTGCTAAACCACTTGACCTTACCTAACACCAAAACATTCCTCCTAAAAGATAATACCGCGGTCTTGCAACTCACGTGGAGTTAATATATCACATCGCCCCTGGGCTGTCAAGAGATGCCATTGCCGGTATTGAATGAGGCGCAAGCATAAAAATGCCGGTCTCCACGAAGAAAAATTGCAGTTGAGGGCCGGCGGTCCCCGCACATTTTATGTCGAATAAGCTTACTGTTGAAAGCTGGTTTCAGGGCCAAAACCTGTGGATAATGTGTATAAGTCTGTTAATAACCCGTAAAATAAGGGGTTTGGGCTGTGAATTAACTAAAATTTTAGTAAATCTTTGTCAAACTATAAAATTTAAATGTCATAGCCTTTGTCAACTCTTGACGTTAATTCTCGTACCGGCAAAGGTCAGCACCGTAATTACCTCTGCGCCGGCTTGTCGTAATATATGGGATATTTTGGAAACAGTGCTGCCTGTGGTGATTACATCGTCAATAATAGTAATTTTCTTGCCTTTTATTAAATCCCGGTCCGGCACAATAAACGCATTCGCTAAATTCACCAATCTTTCCTGCCGGGAAAGCTCCGCCTGGGGAGGAGTTTCCCGTATTTTAACCACTGCCCGCTCCAACACGGGAACCTTAAAATGCTGCTCCAGTTCCCTGGCCAATAAAAGGGCCTGATTGAATCCGCGCTCCCTTTCCCGGTCCGGGGAAAGAGGAACGGGCACCAGCGCCCGGGTTTGGCCAAACAGCGGGTGGCGGCCGGCAACACCGGCCATCAGCGCGGCCAGCGGCCCGGCCAGCCCCCGGGCGCCGCGGTATTTAAAACGGTGCACCGCTTCCCGCAACGGGCCCTCGTACGGGCCCACCGAGCGGGCCAGGTCAAAGGCCCGCCCGCCCCCGCGGCATTGCGGGCAGATAATATATTTCGGCCGGCGGTTAACGGCAGTACCGCCGGAAGTGACACCGGAAGCGGGGCGGGGAAAGGCGCCGGCAGCGCCGCCAAAAGCGCCGCACACCGGGCAAATAATTTCCCCGGCATATTTATCCAGCAAGTCCCGGCAGGACGGGCATACGGCACAGCCGGGGCTGTGTCCGGCGCAAACCGGGCAAGCCTGCCGGGGCGGGTAAATAATATCCAGTGCCGCCTCGAATAAGGTTTTCAGCATGGGATAACACCTCATTCATCACTTGCGGAGAGCCGCCGGCTATAAGTTGGGGACATACCTCCGACCCCGGGGCCATGACCCCAAAGAGGAGGTGTGTCCCCTGGCCTCTTTCCTACTTTTCGTATACAACCGTCCGGTCGCGACCGGATTCCTTGGCTTGGTAAAGGGCGGAATCAGCAGCCTTGACCAGCTCTGAAATTTCACCGGCGTGGGCGGGGAAAGTGGCGATCCCGCCGCTGATGCGCACCTGGATCCGCTGGCCGTTTTCCTCAAAGATACTTTCCCGCACGGCCAGCCGCACTCTTTCCGCCACATGTTTGGCCCCGGCCGGGCCCGTCTCGGGCATTAAAATAGCGAACTCTTCCCCGCCATACCTGGCAGGTATATCGCAACCCCGCACCTCGGAACGGATAATGCCGGCCACCCCGGCCAGCACCGTGTCTCCCGCCAGGTGGCCGCAGCGGTCGTTAACCTGCTTAAAATGATCAATATCCAGCATCACCAGCGAAAGGTTCTCGCCATAACGGCCGGCCCGCTCCAGTTCCACCACCGCCCGGTGGTAAAAGTACCTGTAGTTGTACAGTCCGGTCAGCCCGTCGGTTATCGAAGCCTGCTCCAGCTTGCGGTACAGCTGGGCGTTGGCTATGGCCACGGCCGTCTGGCCGCCGATAATAGTCAGCGTGTGCAGGTGTCTCTCTTCAAAAAAGCCGGGCCGCTTATCACCCAACACCAGCAGTCCCAGCACCTCGGTCTCCGCCGGCAGCGGGACCACCACCATTGAGCGGTGCACCTGGGTCAGGCCGATATCCCCGGCGGTGCGGACATCGTCCCTGGTGTCGTAAACCAGCTGCGCCTCCCCGTGTTCAGCAGCCAATCCCAAAAAACCTTCACCCCGGCGCACGGCGGAACCCGCGATCAGGTCGGAGTGGGGCCCGCAAACCGCCCCGGCCTGGTAGTAACCTTTCTCTTCCGACCACAGGTAAATAACACCTGTGTGGTAATTGATCACCTTTCTGGTCTCCCGCAGCACCAGTTCCAGTATTTCATTAAGATTAAGGCTGCCGCCCAGCCGCCTGGCCACCTCGTACAAAATCCGCAGCTCGCGGTTGGCCAGCTCCAAGTGTACATAGAAGCGAAGCACAAACTGCACCGCCAGCACCGGCAGGAAGAGCAGCGCCGTGCCGTAAATACCTGTTTTGGCATACAGCAGGCCCATTAAAAGGCCGAAGGGAACAGCCGGCAGGTAGGTCAATCCGTCCCAGCGCAAAGCATCCCACCAGTCAAAAAGGGGGTAACCCCTCCGGGCGGGAAGGGTATAAATATAAACCATTATTTGATTAAATGCAAAATACCCCAAAACAAAAACCGCCAGGGGCACAGCGTTTACCAGAACCACCTTGCGCTCAACCAGTCCACCGCTGACACTGTACAGCAAGTTTGCCCCCAGCACCACGGGCACATACTGAAAAGCGTTAAACAGCGTTGTGCGCATGGGATTGCCACGGTTGGCCACCCCCTGCCCCAGGGCGGTGGCAATGCAATTAACCCATGCCGTGGCCACAGGACCATAAATCAGGTAGGTGGCCATAATAACGGCAAAGCCTCCGGAAAGCTGGCCCTGGGGGAAAACCACGGCCAGCCACTCGGCCAATACCGCCAGAGCAACCATGATTAACAGCTCCTCACCGTGATCCAGGTCCAGCACGGGAAAAGTATATTTTAAGAGCCATAAACCCAAAAAAATAACCAGCCAGGTATATATTACGTGTGAAAAACTCCTGGATTTGCGCAAACTTGTTTCACCTCATTTTTGTAACTTCGACAAAAAAAGGGGTTACCCTTTGTACCTGGCCGCGAACATCTAAATTTAACAAACATATGCAGTTTAAAATGGGACATACCTGTACAGCTCATTTGCCGGAACGCTCCGCAAATCCACGCACAATGCCGGCAAGTTAACATAATGCAACCGGTGCTTTCTTTCAAAACAATGCTTCGACCAGCAGGGCATTTCCCGTTCTGCCACCGAATTGGCGGCACCCGAGCCGGCAGCCACCCTCCGGCAGCCCGAATCAAATTCCGCCAGCCTCCGGAAACCCAGGTTGAAATGCCGCGCCAACCGTTTCAGCATTTGCATGGTGCCATCTGTAGAGCCGCCGTCCACCAGCACTATTTGCAAATCCGGCCGGCGGTCCAGGCCGGCCGCTATCCTGCGCACAAACCACTCCACCTGGCCCGCCCGGTCCTTGAACAAAAACACCACCGGCCGTGCCCCGCCGGACCGGAGGTGCTTCCGGCCGTCCAAGACTGCCGCATTCCGCCCGGCCCGCGCCTGCACCCACGCCCGGTAAACCGCCAGGGCCAACCACCCCGCAAACAAACCGGCCAGCAACCACACCATTGCCATAGACCATTCCCCCGTTACCTTTTACTCCACCATATGCACCACTGCCAAACCCGGTTAACGGGGACCGGGCATATTTTATCGCCGCCACATGGCTTCTGACATTGTACCTGAACCATCTCTATGATACAATTGGTATAATTATGCAAATCGCAACCCGGCCCCAAGGGGATGATTATTTTGCGCAAGATCAATTTCGATACATATATCAAAGAAATGAAAAAAAAGTCCCTGCGTATCTATACCCGCGCCGAAAGCGTAGATACTGCAGGTAAGTCCGGGCGTTTTCACAAGCCACGCGATCCGGTGGAAGATCCCACCCTCTTTATGCTGGACAGAATACGCTGGCAAAAAGCCCTGGCCGGCGGCCGCATTGAAAAAATAGGCCCCCGGAGGTACCGGTGGAATGAAAATGAATAGGGAACTTTTATTACGGCTTGACAACGCCAAAATTGAAAAGGACGCTTTGAAAAAGTCTCTTTTAGTGCTGGCCATTTTAACTGAAGCGTTAAAGCCGGAGGGAATCAAACCGATTCTGGTTGGAGGCCGGGCCCTTGAGTTTTACACACTTGGAGGTTACGCCACCAAAGACATTGATATTGTCTTAAACGGAAGGCAACAGGCTAAAGCAATGCTGGCCGAAATGGGTTTTCAAAACCGCCCGGGAGAGCGGCACTGGTACCATGAAGAACTGGATCTGGCCATTGAGATACCGGACGACATTCTGGCAGGCTCACAGGAGAAAGTGGTTACACTGGAGATTGACAATTTGGAGCTTTATATCATTGGAATTGAAGATTTGGTATTAGATCGCCTGGCAGCGGCAAAATATTGGAAAAGTGAAGCTGACTTGTTATGGGCGGCAAAACTCCTGGCTTTGCACCATGACAGCGTTGACTGGGGATATTTAGAAGCAACGGGAAATAGTACCCAATTGGGCGATGTTTTAGATTATGCCAAGAAGAAAAGTAAAGCCTACCTTGAATAGCGCCTACCTTGAATAGCCGGTACTCCGGGGGGAGCCATGGGGGCGGTTCGAGCGTCCCCATGGTGCAGCTATTGCAGCCGGCTTTAAGCCAGCCCCCGGAGGATGCCGGCCTTATCGGTGCTCTCCCACGGGAGGGCAATGTCCCGGCGGCCGAAATGGCCGTAAGCGGCCGTATTCTTATAGATGGGCCGGCGCAGCTCCAGGTCCCTGATGATGGCCGCGGGGCGCAGGTCGAACACTTCCTTGATCATTTCCACCAGTCTTTCCTCACTCACCTTGCCGGTGCCGAAGGTGTCCACCATAATCGACACGGGGCGGGCCACGCCAATGGCGTAGGCCACCTGGACCTCGCATTTATCCGCCAGCCCGGCGGCCACGATGTTTTTAGCCACGTAGCGCATGGCGTAGCTGGCCGAGCGGTCCACCTTGGTGGGGTCCTTGCCGGAGAAGGCCCCGCCGCCGTGCCTGGCCATGCCGCCGTAAGTGTCCACAATAATCTTGCGCCCGGTGAGCCCGGCGTCGCCCTGGGGACCGCCCACCACAAAGCGTCCGGTGGGGTTGATGAAATACCGGGTGGCGGAATCGATCATTTCCTTGGGCACCACCGGTTTAATCACCTTTTCAATAATGCCTTCCCTGATCACATCCAGCCCCACCCGGGGATGGTGCTGGGAGGATACGACGATGGTATCCAGGCGGACCGGCCGCCCGTCTTCGTATTCCACCGTAACCTGCACCTTGCCGTCCGGGCGCAGGAAGGGCAGTTCCTGGGTTTTGCGCACCGTGGCCAAACGCCTGGCCAGGCGGTGGGCCAGGGAAATGGGCATGGGCATCAATTCCGGCGTTTCGTTGGTGGCGTACCCGAACATCATCCCCTGGTCGCCGGCGCCGGTGGCTTCAATCCGGGAATCGGTTTCCTCACCTGTTTTCGCCTCCAAGGCTTTATCCACGCCCAGGGCGATGTCGGGCGACTGCTCATCAATGGAAGTCAGCACGGCGCAGGTATCGCAGTCAAAACCAAACTTGGCCCTGGTATAGCCGATCTCCCGGATGGTTTCCCGGACCACCCGGGGGATATCCACATAACACTTGGTGGTTATTTCCCCCCCCACCAGCACCAGCCCGGTGGTCACAAAAGTTTCGCAGGCCACCCGGGCGTTGGGGTCCTGTCCGATAATTTCATCCAATATGGCATCTGAAATCTGGTCGGCAATTTTATCGGGGTGCCCCTCCGTAACCGACTCAGATGTAAATAAGCGCTTGGCCAAAAGCTCGTCCTCCTTGCAAATTTAATAAACCGGTTTGGTAACTCCTGACCCATAAAACCGGTTGATGTCGACTCAAAACCATATTCATTCTAACAAGGCCGGTATTTCCTGTCAACAAAGCAACTTACACAAGGCAAGTTTTCTCTGTAACCGGTATAACCGGCCCCGTGAACAGCCAATCGCAGGCAATGACCGGCAACAATCAGTCAACCTCGACCAGCACGGCATGCACGCCGATAAGTTTAATTTTTTCCCAAGGCACCACGTTGTCCTTGCCCGCGCTCATCAATCCCAAAAATTTCCTGGGGCCGTCAAGGACAATAGCCACAACCTTCCCGTCGGCCGAATTAATATGAACTTCTTTAACCGGCCCCAATTTGGCGCCGTCCTTCACATTGATGATATCTTTCCTGGCCAGGTCAGTTATCTTGAACACCCGGGACACCTCCCGCCAATATACTATGCCGGCGATGACCGCAGTGCTACTAATGCGACAGGGGAAGGTTCTCGCGATTTCGTTCTTCCCAGGTGTCGCAAAAGAAAAGTGCGACAGGTGAGCACCGTCCCCTGTCGCGTTTCTGTCGCGTTTCCGGCGGTTTAAGCCCGCCCCTCCCAGTCGAAGGAGCTTACTTCGGGGAAGGCGGTCAGGGCTTCTTTCATAATGGCGCAGATGCGTTCCAGGCCTTCCTTTGTCGAAGCCTCACAGCGGGCCACCAGCACCGGCTGGGTGTTGGACGCCCGGACCAGCCCCCAGCCGTCTCCAAACAGCACCCGGGCCCCGTCCACGTCGATTACGTCGTACCGGGCGCGGAATTGTTCAACCAGCTCGCTCACGACCCGGAATTTATCCCGGTCGGCGCAGGGCACCCTGGTCTCAGCCGTGGAATAATAAACCGGCACGTTTGCCAGCAGCCCCGAAAGGTTCTCCGCCGCATCGGACAAAATGCGCAGCAGGCGCCCCGTGGCGTAAAAGGCATCGTCATACCCGTAATATTCGTCGGCAAAAAACATGTGGCCGGACATTTCGCCGGTAAAGACAGCCCCCACTTCCTTCATCTTGGCCTTGATCAACGAGTGGCCGGTCTTATAGAAAAACGGCCGGCCGCCCAGGCGCTTAACCTCGTCCTCCAGGCACTGGGAGCACTTAACCTCAATAATTGCCGGGGTTCCGGGATATTTCGGCAGTATCTCCCGCCAGTACAGGCACATTAATTTATCGCCCCAGATCACTTCTCCCCGGTCATCCACCACGCCGATCCGGTCGGCATCCCCGTCGTAGGCAACCCCCAGATCGGCCCCGCGCTGCAGGACCTCCCGGCGCAAATCAACCACGTTCTTGATCTTCACCGGGTCGGGCTGGTGATTGGGAAACGTGGGGTCAGGCTCACAGTATAATGGAAAAACTTCCACTCCCCAGCCCTGCAGCACCTGCTCCGCAAAATACCCGGCCGTGCCGTTGCCGCAGTCCACAACTGCCTTCAGGCGGCGGGGCCCCAGTTTGATTTTATCCCGCAGCATGGCCATATAAGGCCCGGCTATGTCCCTTTGTTCCACGTCGCCGCTCCCGGCCGTAAAATCTTCCCGCTCCATCATTTCCCGCAAGCGCTGGATTTCCTCTCCGTAAATGGTGCCGGCGCCCAAACATATTTTAAACCCGTTTTCATCCGGCGGGTTGTGGCTGCCGGTGATCATCACCGCGCCGTCAACGCCAAAGTGTACCCGGGCAAAATAGACCATGGGCGTTACCACCCGCCCCACATCGATCACCCGGCAGCCCGCAGCAGTCAACCCCTGCACCAGGTTCTCCCGCAGCCGGTCCGAGCTGGCCCGGTTATCCCGTCCCACAACCACTTCAGCGCTGCCGCGCTCGCGCACGTAGGAGCCAAAGGCCCGTCCCAAAAGCTCCGCCACTTCGGGAGTTAAATCCCGGTCAGCCACCCCGCGAATATCATACTGGCGAAAAATATCCGGATTAATAACAGCCACTTTATTCCCTCCCTTTTCAATACCAGATTCAATACCGGTTTCAATACCGCTTTCAATACCGCTTTCCGCCCGGGTTAAAAGCCTGGCCCCCGGCGCAGCCGCTTCCCGCCCGGCCCCGGCTCCGGTGCCATTCCCAGGCGGTGCGCACGATGTCCTCCAGCCCGGCGTAACGCGGCCGCCAGCCCAGCTCCCGTTGAATCCGCCCCGAACCGGCCACCAGCACCGCCGGGTCGCCCTCCCGGCGCGGGCCTTCCTCCACGGCAAATTCCACCCCTGTCACCCGGCGGGCCGTTTCCACCACCTCGCGCACGGAATGCCCCCGCTCGTTACCAAGGTTGTACACGGCGGAAGGACCGCCGTGCCGCAGCGCCTCCAGCGCCAGTATGTGCGCCACGGCCAGGTCCGACACGTGAATGTAATCCCGCACGCAAGTACCGTCGGGGGTGGGGTAATCCGTACCGTAGATGACTATTTTGTCCCGCTGCCCCAAGGCAGCCTGCATCACCAGGGGTATCAAGTGCGTTTCCGGATCGTGGTCCTCGCCAATACGGCCGTCCGGGTCGGCGCCGGCGGCGTTGAAATAGCGCAGGGAAACATAGCG
This sequence comes from Desulfotruncus alcoholivorax DSM 16058, assembly GCF_000430885.1. Classification (GTDB taxonomy): domain Bacteria; phylum Bacillota; class Desulfotomaculia; order Desulfotomaculales; family Desulfallaceae; genus Desulfotruncus; species Desulfotruncus alcoholivorax. Next base: position 63,064 of record NZ_AUMW01000019.1, read on the forward strand.
CAGGCCGTATGCCCGCTCGTACCAGCCGAGAATCTGCTCCAGCATCAGCTTGGTGCCGCCGTAAACATTCACCGGCCGGGCGGGGTGCGCCTCGTCAATGGGCGTGTATTCCGGCTCGCCGTACACCGCCGCCGTGGAGGACAGGATAAACCGCCGCACCCCCGCCTCGATCAGGGCGGTTAAAAAGCTGATCCCGTTGCCCAAATTATTCTTACAATATTTGTCCGGCTTGATCATGGACTCCCCCACCAGGCTGTCCGCAGCCAGGTGCACCACCGCGCTGATCCCGTGTTCCCGCACCAGCTCCCGCACCAGGCGGGCGTCGCCGCAGTCGCCCCGCACAAAAACGCCGCCGGTAACAGCCTCCCGGTGGCCTTTGCTCAGGTTGTCCAGCGTAACTACACGGTAATCCCTTTTTAGCAGTTCCTTCACTACATGACTGCCTATATAACCGGCCCCGCCGGTCACCAGAACATTCACTTTGATCAACTCCCCTCCGCCATCATTAAAAACAACCTTTTTTCTTTTTATGTTCCAGCCAACCTGCCCGTTATCCGTCCAGTTGTTTTAGTGGCGGTATATTTTTACCACCCCAAAACTATTATACCAAAAGCAATGTTCTTTGCGTTGATTTGTATAAAATAGAAATTCTAGCCTTTTAAGTGAATAATGAAATATTTCAAGCCTGACCCCGAGGGTGGGGTTTCCCCCACCCTCGGAACCGTTAGGACTGTGCAGAGTAGATAACGCTGGTGGTCCTGTCCACAATCTGGGCGTTGTCCTTGGCCACCAGGTCGCCGCCGCCGGTAACAAAAATGTTCTTGGCGATGATCTGGTCCATGGCCGCGGCCACTTCCGCCTCAGTCAGATTATCCCTGGGGTTGTCCAGGGAAATGGTCACCCGGGTGCCCGCCTGGGTAACAAAACGCATCTGCAAGCTCTGCGTGGTTGCCATACGTAAAACCTCCTTTCGTTGGATAGTCGGGTAAAGCGCCTGTCATAAGCTCACCCCGCCGCGCCCGGCCGGGTTAAACCGCTTCTTCCAGCCGGCCGGTGTCCACACGCATCACCGAAGTAAGGGTATACTCCTGCAGCTGGGACAGGGCCAGGGCCACATCATAAATGTCCTGGTCCGGGGCCGTGTCTTTCACGTTGTTCAAACTCCTGGTGGTGTAAACCGGGTCGCCGTTTTCGTCCACCCCGGTCTGGAACTGCATGCGCAGCGTGGTCCCCACAATAACTTTGTTGACCGCCATTTCGCTTCACCTCCTCCTTTCCGGTAGTCCGAAGAAACCCGCCCTTTTGTTTCAGCGGCGGGAAGGCCGAATTCCTCACCGCTTTAACAAAAAAAGGCCGAATTTCTTCGGCCAGTTAAAAATTAACACACCCTATTACAGTGATCAACCATGTTATTTTAAATTTGCCAAAACTTTTTGGGGGGGACAGGGGGACAGGTACCGTGTCCCTCCGGGTACCGTGTCATAACTATTTCAGACTTCAGCTCTGTGACCCCTGATTCCCTATTGATAAAGGTTTTGGATTTTTGGTATAATAAAAATATAGATGGGAATACTGATAATTAAAAAGCGGTGTGTGGTCCTCACTTTACCGAGGTTTTAGCTACGGCCCCTTAAACTGTTCCAGCAGTTTAAGGGGTTACGCATTTAACGCCTGCGGTCGGTAATTAGCACAACAAGGGTGACCAGGAGGATAACTGCTATCACGATCTGAATTGTATCTGATAGTGCGATAGTTTGCATCCTGCCTCACCCCCTTTCAAAGATGTTTCCATCCCCGGCAGGTGAGGCCCGTCTGATAATTATGTATTCCCGATTTTTATTTTACCATATTCTATCACAATTTGACATTATTATATTGGTTCCCATTACAGTAACAGGCATTATGTAATAAAAACCCCCTCAGACGATTTTAGTCGGGGGAGGTTTAATAAAACGCTTTCAAAAATCTCCCCTGTTTGTTTTAGCGCGTCCTTCGTGATCGCCCTTTTATATGGTACAATATTTTAAAGTAAACGATTTTCGCCCAAACCTATTCTACCGAAGAATATAAAAAAGTTAGTCCTGGCCAGTTTTTACATAATGAAATAATTAGAAGTGAACCACAAACGACTACATCGAATGGAAGGCGTACCAAAACAAATTCGAAGAGCAATATCAGTAACTATCGAAGGCCTGCAGGCCACCCTGCCAACCCATACCTGACGGGGACGTATAGAAAGGGGAAGTAAAATGAATATTTTAAAAAGAATAACAGTTGATCCGGAAGTATGTCACGGTAAGGCATGTATTTCCGGATCCAGAATTCCCGTATCTGTTATTTTAGATAATCTGGCTGCTGGGCATAATCGTGAAGAAATATTAAAGAGTTATCCTTCTTTAAACCCAGCTGATATCGATGCGGCTCTTGCTTATGCAGCCCTTCTTGCAAAAGAACGTCATATCGCCCTATAGGTAGAGTTAAAATGAAATTTAAAATTGATGAGAATTTACCCATTGATGTAGCCGATGTATTAGCAGCAGCAGGTCACGATATTGAATCTGTTTACTCGGAAGGTCTTGAGGGGGTTCCAGATAGACAACTAATTACTATATGTAAAAGGTAACAGCGTGTCCTAATTACTCTAGATTATGACTTTTCAAATATTTTAATCTATCCTCCTGAAAAGTATGAAGGAATCATTGTTTTAAGGGTTGAACAACAAAATAAAGAAAACGTGATTAATTTAATTAAAAAGTTATTACCTATCATATCTAAAGAAACGATTTATGGACACTTGTGGATTGTGGAAGAAAACAAAATTCGGGTAAGAGGTTATACATAATACTACTATTATAGATGCTGCAGAGCACTGTAATGAGTTCCGATAATGAGTATTATGGAAACGAAAAACCTTTTCTTCGGGTTTTCTCCGTTGGCAAGGAAAAGCTAATTTTTATAATTCATTACTTTAGCGTATTAACGCAAGTGGGGACTGACCCCTTAAACGCAGTGGGGGACAGACCCTCTAAGGGAGTTTTTGGAAGAACCGACCCGAGCAATGTTTTAATCGGGAAAGGTTTAACTAAACGCTTTAACCAATTAAACTGTTAACGTAACGAGGGACTGACCCCTTTTGGGAGGAACTGGATGGGGTCGCCCTCGGCCCCGTCCAGTTCCGACCCGAGCATGGAAATTTAAAATTTCTGAGGTAGATGAATGGATCCGTTCCGGAGGTGCGGCTGCTAAGGACAGTTCAGATAAAGATACGCCGAAGGAATGAGAATAATATAGAAAACCATTTTACAGGGATAATAAATATGTACCGACTGTTTTTTATTGCCACGCTCTTATTTATTGACCAATTGACGAGATTTATGTATAGAGATTCAATATGGTACACGATAAATATGATGAGAGCGAATTTCAAAGAGTTTTTTATTATTTACGCAATTTTATTAGTCCTCGCAATAATTAAATTAGATATTGTATACAAAAAGCTTTATGGGTCTCGCCCTCTATTTGAATGCTTTTTTATATTGTTAATTGGCTTCTGCGATCAGTACTGCAATCGACCTAATGCTTTTTTCCGGAGGAAGAGATTTTATTCCTATTGGTGGTTACGTTTCTAATCTGGGAGACTTTTATTTTGTGCTAACTCTTGTGTTTTTAACAATGGAGTTGGTTACCAAAAAAAGGGGAGATTATCCGTCATTATTAAGGCAATGACCAAGTGATTGCATCGCAGAGGTTCCCCAATGTGTATTGACAATAAAACGATGCATTAGATTAACGTATTAACACACTAAAGCGCCGAGCCCTAAAAAATACCCCCTAAGTAGAACTGTAGCTCAACGAGGTTATCTATTTTCTATATCTATTTTTATTCCTTTTAACCAACCGACCAATTACCCAATACAGCCCAATCCCAACACCGGCCCCGGCACTATCAATAATTACATCCCTGACCTGTCCACCTCTGCCGGGGACGAATAACTGGTGGACTTCATCCGATATAGCATAAAAAACACAAATCCCTAAAGCTAAAATAACGGTCCGGCAACCATGTGCCCCACGTCTCCTTAAAGCCTTTAACACCAGTATTCCGAGCACTAAATAAGCAAAGAAATGGGCATTCTTCCTTAATATATTATTGAAACTTTTTATATCAAACTCCGCCTTGGGAGCAACTTTTTCTACCGTTTTTACAATAACCTCTGTTATTCCTGTACTTAACTGATTGGACTGCTCCGCCACCTGGGATGACAGATTAAAAATGAGTGCCATCCAAAGAAGCACAGCTGCCCAGGAAACAATTTTATACATTTATATAGTTCCTTTTATTCCTCTTACATCCTATATTCAAACTTCATCGCCCTATTCACCATCTCAATATCAAAATCATTATATCCTTGGCTTTCTCCCCATGCTACCATCTCCTCATGTTCCGGATGCTTTTCATCAGCTATAATTTCAAGGAACTCTTCATACCCATGCTCTCCGCCCACATCTTCTGGTGGTGTGTTCCCTTCACCTTCAAGGCAGACAGGATAATTTTTATCATAATCATCAATAACTCTTTCAACTTCAATATAATGCTGCCAGTTGTCCCCGAAATCATAATTATATTTTATTCTGGCAGGGATGTACTCTGACAGCTTTATACCGGTTTCAAGTTTCATCGGAACATCATTCTCATAGCCTAAGGCTTCTTCATCATAAACTAGATTAATAATAGGTTTATAACCTTCTTTATGATATCCGGAGTGGTTGATGGATAATTCGTTATCAAATTTTTCATTATCATAAATATAGAATTCATGCAGATGATAATCCTTCCAGCCAAATGCTGCTTGTAAAACCTTATGCAGCTTATTAAATGTTATATTCACTGGAACCACTATTCTGCGCCATACATTATACTTTTCAAGATCCAGTGTAACTTTAAGTTCTACGGCTTTACAGGCAAAAATAGGTTTATCTGCAAAAGCTTCAAGGTCTTTATACAACTCCTCGCTGGGCCTTACATATTTTTTAGACCCGTCACCGACTATGAGCCTACTTACCCTGATATTTACAGCACTTTGGTTAATGTATCCCTCTAACATTAAATCTTCATAACCATATACTAATTCACAGGACTTGTTCATTCTTGCTACCGATGTTCTATCCTTAGTTTTTGTGTAGGTGACTTCCTTGGAGTGATTAATGAACTGCTCTATAATTTCATCCTTGATACACTCATTTTGAAAAGTCTCCCGGATGGCTTGTATTATATGTTCATCTAATTTTTTAAAGTCCTTTGCTTTCAGCCCATAGAGAACTATAACATACCTGTTTCTATCATTCACAAGCACTACAGTTTTCCTGCGGTTTACTCTTACCAAGTTGGCGTGCCAGGAAAATAGAGGCTCTTCGTCTGGATGGGAGGCTGGCTTTATATTTAGTTCATCTAGCAGTTTCTTTGTGCATTGAATTAACATGAATAGATCCTTTCACAACTAATTTGAAACTAATATAAGCTTCAGTGGTTGTTTCGGCTTAAGACCTCTTTTAGGTGTCTACTTTTTGGAGTGTTAGACAGTTAGACGTTGCAGGTGACTGGAATTACTTGATCACTGAAGACGTCTTTTATCATTTTTTTAATAACTCTATTTTTAAGTTTTTGCCCAACCGAAATTAACTTCTTTCCTTGAGGATCAAGATGAACTGCCTCATTATAAATAATTCCTAGCATGTAGTAAATTTCTGGTACAACAATCCCCATTGTCGAGGCATAATCGAGCTTATTACTTGTACCATGTTCCTTTATAAAAGCCGCTCGCTTCTCCTCTTGAAGCATATAGTATACTTTTTTTTCAATATATAATCTTAGTCCAGAACAAACCATTGCAACATCGTATCTTTCATCTGATAAATACCGGTTTAATTCATCTTCGACAACTAAATAAAAATCTCTAGAGTTAATAATTTTTTCATCAACTTGATATCTTCTCATCAGTGGTTCTGTCACTTCTTCTGGGTGATAATGCAAGAAGTGCGTAGACAAAACACTAATCTCATTTCTATTCTTTAATGCGTTATTGAAATTATACTTATTAATAATATCAACCGAGCTATCAAGATAATTGACATTCTTTAAATTAAATGCATATGTCTTAAAGTATTGTGGATCCAAATGGGTTAATATTATTGGGTAGACTTTTTTACCTTCTCTTTTCGATTCATCAATCATTTGATTAATATAATATTGAGCTGTTATTAGATTTCCATCATCTAGATAATCAAATATTTCATCAATAATAAGAATCGATTTTGGCTTAATGAGCTTTGACTTTACTTCATATAGCTTTGCAATAAAACATAGAATATCTCTTTCACCATTTGAAATTTCTGTAGCAGGTGGCAATTCTAACACCAAACTATTTCTTGTTTTTTTTGTTTTGATAGTTCTCCAAGTAGTATTCATGTTTGATAATAACTCATCCAATTCTGCCCTGATGAGTAAGTAATTATGATATTTGTAAATTTTATTCATGTCAGCTTTATTGTTTTCAAAGGTCCTAATTAACTGTATTGCATCTAAGTAGTCCTCTATAGTAAGTGTCTTAACTTGTTTAAAGTTTGAAATTAGAGTTAGCAATGCACTAAATTCGCTAATAGCATTTAATTTACTAAAATCATAAGAACCTTCAATTAACTGCTTTTTAGTTCCTAAACACGCACCCAACCCTAGTAAAAACTTATCAATAATTGCTTTCTTACGAACTTGCACCAACTTTTTCAAATCCTCGTTCAGTAGGGATAATCTATGTACAAAAATTGGTTTTTTTAAAAAACTACCTATGTTTGTTAATACTTTCCCCATTGAACCAAAATTTTCTTTCATTTCCGTAAATGAATATACGATAAGCTTCTTTTCTGGAATCGTTTTATAGATCGTTATTGGTCTAACACATATATCAGCAGATGTTGAAGAGAAACTGCCAAAATTCTTAGTAGCTGCCCTTGGATATAATTGGCTATTAATGACCTCAATACTAAATTCACGATAAATTTCATTAGTATCTTTATTTGCAGTAAAAGTTTCACCAGTATTCATTTGAATAATCACTTCTGGACTTGTATCTGTCTTGTGTTTGAATAAATCACCTTCGTCCAATTCTATCCCAGTTCTCTTCATTGAACTAAATGCAGTTGCAAGTGAACTCTTACCAAAACCATTAGGGGCGACAAATAAATTGGGTTTGTTAGGGACTATGTTGAAACTAAACTCTTTAAACTCAATCCCCTTAATTTCCTTAATTGTTATTTTGTTTATCATTATTCGCCTTTCCCTCTAAGCTCTAAAAAATTAATCCACTTATTGTGTCTAACTTCCCTAATACTACCAGTTGTCTCATGAGTGTTTACCAGATTCTTTTATTTAGGAAGTTGACGCAAATCCAAACTAAAAACAATTTCAAATTTAATAATTTGCATCTATGATTCCTGACACCGACAGGGTACCTTTAAACTCTGATGAATTTCCCCTAAACAAATATCGTTTTTTACAGTTCCAGTATTATCTAAGAATTCTGCAAATTCCTTAAGACTGTTAGAAATATCTCCTACTCATCCATCTCCCTATGCCCCGTCGCCTCTTCATCCATCCAATCTTCCTCTTCATACACCATACCGTTTCTACCTGGAACTTTTCTCACCAGTCCTGCCTTATAAACCTTACAGGACAACGGGCCATAACAGAACGTCTCAAACCGGTATTTACGCTTTCCGGAATTCCAGTGATCAATAATAATTTCTACAGGCATCCGGCATCCCCATATACATGTGGTGCATTTACTGTCATAAGTCCTGGCAGCTAATCGCCTATGTCCCCTTTCTCTATAGACTTCGAGATCAGGTGGTATTGTTTCCCATGGTGGAGAAGTGTTCGGATTGTCAATATGGCCGGTCTTTTTCAACTTGGATACTTTATAAAACTCAACCGGCTCCAGCCTTTCATCTGCAACAGGAAGGCACTCTCCGGTGATTTCATCCCCAACACAAAACTGGTGCTTCTGCTGGGCGGCTTTACCGATGCCTACAGAGAATTCTCGTTCAGTACCGTCAATCCAACCTCTTATGAAAAGCGAATAACCGAGATAATTATGCGACCGCTCATCAAATGAACGTATCAGCCTGATTCTCGGTTGGACGGATATGATTATTCCTTTGAATGGTATCTTTGAATTGGTCATTATAGAGTACCTCGGTTTTCAGATAGCTTACCTATCTCACTCATAAACTTCATAATCCTCGGAATGATCGCTTTCCCCTGTAATACAAGTAAAACAACCATCAAATCCAACAATAGCACTTCCCGCTGCCCATATCGGTTCACCACAATTTCCACAAACAGCTCCAGCCTTTTTTCTACTTAGTGCTGCCTTTAGATTTGATTTTACCTCATTAAACTTTTCTCCAGGATTTTTCTCAACATACATCTTTGCAAATTTTTCAGCTGTAATTGTAATCATTCTATTTCTCCTTGTCCCCCTGGTTCTAGTAGGAAATTTGGGAAGGGCGGTTAAACCTTCCGGATTTTCCCCGATTACAACCCCTCATATAAAAGTAAGTTTTTCAGATCGATGACTGCGCCGACCTCCATTAGCATGTCCATTCCCAGAAGGCCGTTTATCTTACCGTCTAAGTCCACGGGCCCCAGGTCAATAGTTCGATCACCAAGTTTGAAAGAACCAAAGGATATCCCGTTAACCCGCTTGGCAACGGCGTACTGCTTGCCACCAATTCCATAGCAGGTTACGATAATATCATCTGGCTCAACCGTAATTCCAAGTTCTTCAACAGCATCGGGAGATACAATGGATTGCGCCGCCCCGGTGTCAAGAACAATACTTTCGATTTTCTTTGTCTTACCTTTGTATGTGATTGAAAGTGAAGTAAATATAAGCCCATCTCGAAACTCAAGCCGCACTAAATAGCCCCCCTAAGTCCAGGCCTTGTACGCACTTCGAGTATGACATTCTCGTTACCGGTATGGTAAACCAGCGTATCGCCCCTGCATTTCATCAGCTCGCTAGTGGCTTCCGCCGGGTCGGTTATGCTGCGTACGATCGCCACATCGTCCACGTACTCACGGTTACCCTCCCTGCGCAAACCCAATATCCTTAGCTTAACGAACTGATCTGGGTAAAGCCTCCGTACTTCCTCCCATTTCATGCAGTATCACCCACTTTCACGATTCTCAAACTCATTCTACCATAGAGTTAATTATACGGGTACAACAATTAATTTAAAAAAAATTGTATTAACAAAAAAAGTAAGCCCACATTTTTGTGTTACACTATTCTTCTAATATACTTTTCTGATTAAGGGTGTTATGCAAACTAATATCGAAAAACCGATGGATAAAGTCAACGGGGAAATGAAAGACCCTCCTCCAGCGCAATGGCCGTGGAGGGTTTAAGTTCGCTTTAGTTCGTTAAGTTTTTAATGCAGCGGGGGACTGACCCCTTTTGGGGAATTTTGGAAGGCTGATTAGGCCTTTTAAAATTCCCTCGAGCAAAAACTTTCTAAATAAAAAAAATAAAACTTTAAGCAATGAATGTGAGATTTATAAAATTAAATGTTTTTATGTTGGTAAATCCATTTATTATCTCAGCTTATTAACGCGGCAAGACCCCTTCTAGGAGAATTTGGAAGACTAATCAGATTTTCCAAATTCTCCGGGCATCATCGAGCATTTTATTTATCTGATGTATATGGTTTTAAAAAAGTATAAGCAACACCATCAACTTCTAACTGAAACCTAGTTATTAAGCCTAAACTTTCAAGTTCCCTTAACCAATTAGTAATAGTTCTTTCTGTTTTTTCAAAGTATTCTGCCATTGTTTGCAAAGAATGCCAAGATTCACCTGTATTATTCTTAGAATACAAACCCAAATATATATACAACTTTAATGCATTTCCACTTAATTCCTTTAAAATATTGTTATTTTTAAAATCATTAAATATAATAAAATATCCACCTTGTTTTAGCCTTTTTTCTCTCCATTGCTTATACTGATTCTTATGTAATTCTGCTTTCGCTTTGTTACTAGTTTTAGGTATCTTTCTCACTTTTATCACCCAAAATATGTAATATCTTTGTCGAATACTTACTGTATTTTTTCTACCTAACTAAACGAATTCATATAGTTTTATATAAATTGGACAAGACTAAAAACCATATGTTAAAATGGAATCACCAATAATCAATATAGTAAATAGTCTCCAGTGGAGGCGTGACCAGTTGGTAGTGGACCGAGCTACCGTAAAAACATCCTAAGTCTAGCTATATTGATACTACAGATAGAGGCACTTTTAAAGCCTCTATTTTATTTTTAGTAAAGTGGTATAAAATGTAAAGGAATTACATAAGCTTATATCACCGAGACCAGCACAGCGAATTGTCCTGTGGGGCGTGACCAGTTGGTAGTGGATCGGGCTACCGTAAAAAAATCCTAGGCCTAGCTGTGCTGGCCGCTTTTTATATACGTATTATTTCATGTTCAAATTTACAAATCATAACATAGTAATCATTCTTTTTTTGTATATACCAATTCATGGCACCGCATATCATGTCGGCCACTTGTACAAGTGAGTTTTCTTTCCAATCTTTATGTTTTATTTTGTTTATCCGTTTATCTTTCCCGTTATTTTGTTTGCTTCTTATAGATTTATCAAATTCTTTACGAAATTCTTTATCTGCCCTCTTATCTACAAACAGAGAAGCACCATTTAAGTCTGGCACGTCCAAAACTATATTTGCAACCTCAGAATATAACTCATTTTTTTCCATACCCCGAACGTACGAGTGGGACTTGTCCAAAATGATAGTATAGAATTTTACTGGGTAGTTCTGCAGCATTACATAAAAATCTCTCCTGAGGTTTTTATGTAATTTCTGAAAGTGAAACTCTCCCCAAAAATCTTTTTTTATCCTTAACCTTTCAATTGCAGCTGATATTTTTTCAGCTATTTCGGCGCTATCAATAACAACCAAGGTTATTATGAAAAAAGGAGATGAACCCCTTTTAAATTTTAATCCAGTACAACCGGATTCATCCATAAAAACGAGCACTTCTACATCAAATCCTTTTTGTAATATAAACATAAGTTGTAATAATTTTAGCACAAAAAGGATAAAATAATAAATTTATTTAAATTTTAAGATAAGGGCTAGTTATTAATGGTGACTCTCTGCGCAAAAGTGAACTAAGAATTCCCATACAAGTTAACTTGGAGTTTTCTTAAGCCCATTGATCTCGCCATAAACAACTTCTAGAGCACCGCTTTTCTGGCTTTTAGAGGTGTTTTCGGATTATTTTTGTGGCGTTAGGCTTTATTCCAGGAAGCGCCCTAGTAACCAATAGGGGCTTTTTACTATCGCATACTTTCAATTTCTTGAACTAACCTGCGTAATTTATCAATATCTCGGTTTAATATTTGAATGGCGCAATTAGCACAATAGTTTTCATTTGTTCGATTAATTGTAACCTTTAGGCGAACCTCTCCTGCCTCCAGTCGGTGTTTTTGATTGTGCTGGCAATTATGGGCATGTGCTACTCGTTCAACAGTTAGTCTCTTTATAAATGACTTCGGTCTAGGCATTGAAAATCTCCTCCTCAACCTCCAAAACTAACCTTTCAAATTCTCGGTCAATCGAATCCAGTTCTGCCCGTGAAAACTCGCTCCTTTCACCAGTTCCGTGACCAACAAGCCCATTTATCTTACGATCTATTGCAGCTTTCACAACTTGAAAATTGTTATGCCCTATCCTTCGGGTATCTAATGATCTGCCTTGCGGATTGATATTCCTACGTGCTAAGATTTGCCCCGTAACGTTTTGCACTCTATCAGATAACGCTCTTCTCGCAGCTTGGCGTTCTCTAAACCTAGGTGCTGCTATTGGCTCATGTTCATATGCCCTGCGGTATTCATCAGGGGTAAACCCTCTTGAACGTAAAATTTCAAATGCCCGACGTGCTTCTTCATCGTTATCCAACAAGGGAATTTCTTCAACTAAAACTTGATTCTGCTGGCGTATTTCCACAGCCCTTGCTCGACGCCCTGGAGCATTTATATCAGGCTCAAGCAATATCTCATTTGCATCATTAAAATCAAGCCCCTCAAGAGGCAATAACTGGTCAAAATAATCTTGGTCGGCTTGACTAAAAGCCTGAAAGTCACTCCAAACACGTGCGATATTAGCCCCCGAATGAAATACAACAATTCCTTGATTTAATGTACTATTAGGATTATCTCGCTCTATAACTCGCATAATGCGCCCGACAAACTGTACAAATGGTGCTAACTCGCGGAAAATACTAAATACGGCTGCTACGGACAAATACGGATGGTCAAATCCTTCCCCCAACTTCCGAACCTGGACGATAACATCGATTTCGTGGTTGTGTAGTTGTTGGAGAATACGTTGGTTTGTAATACTATCTTCTCTGCTATGAACGTACTCCGCCCTTAATCCTCGCGCCCTATAAGCCTGAACTACTTGGATACAGTGTTCATAGTTAAGTGCAGACGCTATTATCTTGTGCCGCTGGTCTGTTGTTTCCCGTCGAAGATTAAGTAAAGCACGAATAGAAGCATCAACAATAGTATTTAGTGTTTCTTGTGAAGTGACAATGCTTCTTCGAAAGCTTGCGTCTACTTCTCCTAAACGCTTAACTTCTTCTAAGTCAACTTCCACCTCACGCTCGTCCTCTCTACGCACATAACGCAAAGTGGTTGGATTTAATACTAATGCTTTAAGTCGCTTCACATAACCTTCCTGTATTGCCCGAGCGACGGGGTAAGAATAAATAATTCTACCAGCCATCAACTGTCCGTCTGCGCGTACAGGGGTTGCACTATAATTTACTACCCTAGCCTCGGGAAAAGCTTGCCGAAGAGCCTCCCAGCTAGCAGCTACGTTATGATGAGCCTCATCAAATAATATCAAATCAAAAAAATCTTGTGGTAAAGTACCACGCCAACGATTGTTTTCCCGCTGTAACTGCTGTATGTTAGTGATAACCACTTCTGCGTCTTCTAGGTCTGCACGGTTTGTGGATGTTCCTCTAATAGGTACAGGTTCTGGATACGGAGCACTATCAAGAATCCAGCATTTTTTGTAAAACATATCCGGGTTGCTTGGATCGAAATCATTACCTAGCTGTTCCGCAATATTTATACCTGGAGCTACGACAAGTACCCTATTTGCCCGAAAAGCAAAAGGAGTAATTGTAATTACTCCAGATTTACCACATCCGACAGGTAGGACAACTCCTATCTCTCTTTCAAAGTTATCTCCATCCAAAAATTCGCAAATACTTTCATAAGCTTCTATCTGAGGTGTCCTTAAATGTGGGTTACCTGTTATTGCAGGTCTCCTTGTCTGAAATATTTCTCCCAAAACAATACCCCCATTTCCAATTATATGGATATTGTAACAGGTTTGTAGCTTTGTAGATTTTAAATGTATTGATTATTTTTAAATATCTCCTGTACTGGAATATCCTACACAATTATATCATAATTCCTGTTCTGTTGGCAGGCACAAAGTGTTAGGGTGAGACCGAGCTTTACTTTAGCTGGTAAAAATTTAATACACCAAGGGTTTTTAATATTTAGCTTGTCAGCTAAAGCAAAAACATAATATGCTTAACCGGAATACAAAAATCTTTTCGATCTCTTTTTTCTTTGGCATTCTATTATTCCTCATATGGCGTTGTAAATTCCTTGGGAAGGGAGCTCATCATGCTTTTCATAATACTGTCATAATCTTTTGCAAATCCAGGGAACTGATATCCGGCTTTTCGAATTCGATTTTGCCGCTTTAGTGGATGCTCATAGGTAGTTTTTCCTTCCCACGCATAATCGAGTTGCTCCTTAACATATCTTTGCTCCTCCTTGGAAAGCTCATTAAGATCCTTACTATGATCCACTCTTTGCGAAATGAATTCCCGGTAGTCATCTGTAATCGCATCTCCCCAGTTCCTTAGAATATCAATCGCCATTGCTACGAAGACAATGTCGTATTCCCTTGGCATGCTAGGCATCGTTACATGATACCAATCCATACTCCCCTGCTTGGTATGGCGATTCCCAATTGCCATGAGGTGGACATAGACATCTAGTCTTGATTCCTTTTTATTTAGAAAAAGATTAAAGGCTGCACCATTGAGTTCCATAATCTGATCATTATTTTCACACCTTCTACACATCTCACAGAACAGTTTGATTATCTCTTCTTCGTAGTCCTTCGGTATAATAGTATGATCAAGCTTTGCCCTGAACTTCCCGATGGCAGTTGTTAATTCTTCTTTATCCAGCATTTGGCTCAAAAGGCCAATTTCCATTCCACTGAGTACTCGTTTCGCGGAGGGAGTATTAGGTCGAAAGATACTGCCTATCTCGGATGTAGTTTTTAGGGAAAATGTCTTCTCTACCAACTGATACAGATATTTTTCAAAGGCCTCATTATAACTTAAGTTTGGGAATATTCTTAATGGGGCAATATACTCTATGCCATATTCCAGACATACCGTCTCTAGTTCTTCACTGGGAATATAGGCAATTAAGTATGATTTGGGCAGTTTGCACCGGAAAGCATGATGAAGTTCTTGAAAAATCTGCTTAACATTATCATCACGAAAACTATAACCTATGAAAAGAAGGCTCTTCCCAAGAAGATCTGCCCTAATCTTAATATCCAAAAAATAATCATTCAACGACATTCGATGGTTATAATCGTTTTTGGCAAACACCACAGATTCCGGGATAGACAAGTCACCGTGGAACTTGATATATAGGCTATCTCCCGGTTCAGCTACTCCTAAATCCTCCAGCGAAACAATTTTACGGTATGGACGACCGTATTTTTTCATACACTGTTCCATCACATTATCCTGATTCGTAGTATAGATGAGTTTGATCCCCATAGCTAACAATGCCAGGTAACTATATCCCTTTTCATCTTCAAACTCTTCTATTGTAAGATAGTCCTGCAGAAAATTGCACAGAGATTTTTTCCCACGTTTATCTACAAAATCTTGAGCAATTTCAAGGTGTCCTTCGCACTGACTGGATATTTCTGCCTTCATTTTTTTTACTAGGCTATCCCAATCTACATGCAACATAGGAGTAGAACAGCCCGCCCCTATGAATGGAATAATTTTATGTTTTGAAGCTTTTTCGGCGATTTGATCTATCAAGTGTTCCAAGCAAAATCACCTCTTTTCGGGAATATCCCCTACTCATAAATCTCTCTATGCCGCGTCTCCTCTTCATCTACTCAATCTTCCCCTTCATATACCATGCCATTTCTGCCTGGAACTTTTCTCACTGGCCTTACGGCATATAGCTTACAAGATAAAGGGCTATAACAGAACGTCTCAAGCCGGTATTTACGTTTCCCTGATTACAGTTATCAATAATAATCTCTGCAGGCATCCGGCATCCCCATAAAATGAGGTGAGGTCTTATACACAACTTCTATTAGGTGTCTGGTACTGCATCCAAGTAACCCAATAATGCAGTAAGTTTAAACAAGTTTAAGCCTGACCCCTATCTTTAAAATATTCCGCAAACCTCATCAACCCACCCTCAATACCGGTGCCGTGCTTAAAATTAAAAACACGCTCTAGTTCGATAGTGAAGCGTTGGTCCTGGGTACATCCCGGGCTGCATGGTCAAAAATTTTTTCTCTATCACAATATTCTCCCCGGTGGCTTTGCTTGGTGCCTTTTCCAATAAACCCCGCTGCCCCGGTGATTAGATATGTCTTTGTTTTATCCAGTTCTTTACAATCCGTTCTCAGCTACTGGGATTTTGAAGTTATAGTTATTTACCGGTTTTATTAAGTTATACCCTACTAACAAACGCTTGCTATAACTTTCTTATTTGAACATTATCAACATGAGCCTTTTTAACCGTTTCATCAGCATATGCATATTTCTGTAATTTTAAATATAATCGTTCTACTTCTTCTATTGTCATCAAATTAAAGGAACTTTCAATATCCTCTTTTACCGTTTTGATTAGCGCATTTCTTTTAATCACTTTAACATTCGGAGAAGTTATGTTGATTTTCTTAAGTGTACAGCGCCCACTAAAAATAATGTAGGACTTATAGAGGTTATCATTGTCCAATTCTGTCGCCGATTTTAAAGCATTAATATGACCTTTATTCTGCCATATAGGGTTAAAAAACCGATTCTTCTGTTCATTTTGAAGTGTCTGCATCCAGTTCTTACTTTTCTCATCACCAAAAATCCATCCGCTATAGTTCTTTGATTCAAAAACATAGATGCCGGTTTGGGAAAGCATAATCAAATCAATCTCTGTTGTCGCTCCATCTTCCTTTGGTATGTATAAATTTGTCATGAGTTTATGATGACCATCTAACTTCTTAAGGTATGAAAAAGTTAAGAACTCACCATAATTACCTAGTTAGGGCTTGCTGAACGAAAAAAAATCCTATAATCTCAAGGATTTGGGAGCATATTTGTCGAATTAATATGCATGGAAAATGCGTCAAATAATGCAAAAACCTTGCACCTGGAGGTAAAATATGTTCCGTAAATTGGAAAAGCAATACTATCTCGAAGAATTCATACTCCCATTTGAAGGTAAACTTAAGGCCGACAATCGCTGGGTGAAACTTTCAAAAATTATCCCTTGGGATACCATCGAAGACCGCTACGCAGAACATTTTCCCGGCAGACGTGGCCAGGTGGCCAAACCTGTACGTATGGCCCTCGGTGCCCTCCTCATCCAAGAAAAGTGTGGATATAGCGACCGCGAAACAGTTGAACA
>NZ_AUMW01000020.1 GCF_000430885.1 Desulfotruncus alcoholivorax DSM 16058
CGAACAACATGGCATACGGCTCAGTGGACCAAAGCTAGGGAGACCACCGGCTAACAAAGAGATAGAGAAGGAACAAAAACGCCTGGAACGGCAAGATGCCAGCGAACGTAATGCTGTAGAAGGTAAATTCGGCGAAGGGAAGCGGCGCTACAGTTTGGCTCGTATTATGGCACGCCTGAAAGAGACCTCCGAAAGCGTGATTTGTCTACAGTTCCTGGTGATGAACTTGGAGCATAGACTCCGTGTTCTTTTGTTCTATTTTCTGCGGCACCTATTTCGGTATAATCTAGCTTTAGTTCGACCGTCATTATAGTGTTTTAATTGAAATTAGGATTGGTTCAGCAAACCCTATATTATACATAATAAATATCATTGTTACAAAATCGTGATACTTATGCCATACTTTCGTAAAATGTTTAGTTTATAGTGAAGTTAAGCAAGAAAACAACAAACAAATAGAACATTTAGTTAGGAGGGAAGCAAATGCTTAGAAAACAATGGATGTTAAGGCAAGTGGCTAACTGTAAAGGCGGGTGCCATAGACAGTCCCGGGTACGACGTTAAACTGCCTGCAATAATGCAAATATTTTAAAGGAGGAATTTTTTGTGAACAAAAAGTTTTGGCTTTTAGCCGTTGCAGGTATTTTGGTTTTAGCTCTGGCAATTCCCGCTTTTGCGGCAGTAACAGTGCAAACACCGCAGGGACAGGACACACAGAATCAGCAGTGGTTTAATCAAATGTTTGACTGGCACCAAAAGTGGCTGGATAATGCCCAAAAGAACGGCCAAGTGACACCAGACCAGGCCAAAGCCTGGCAGGAGCATTTTAACTACATGCGGGACTTTCATAACAAGTATGGCATGGGTATGATGGGCGGCTCTAACGGCGGCTATGGCGGCATGATGGGTTCAGGGTATGCCGATGGATCCCAGGCCAAGTAAAAGATAGTTTTTGTTGTTAATAAACCCGGGTGGCTGGCACCCGGGTTTATTAATCCATGCCATAGCCATTTACTTGAGCCGCCGGGCCGGTGCCGGCATTAGACGATAAGCCATCCGTTCTTTTCTTCGAAAGTCCTGATACGGGTCAAAATGCTTTAGTCTAAGGGCGTTGGACACAACGGAAACCGAACTGAAGGCCATTGCGGCACCGGCCAATACTGGTGACAGAAACCCCAGGGCAGCCACGGGCATGCCCAGAGTATTGTAAATTAATGCCCAGAGCGGCGCAGACGGCGCAAGTCATACCGTTGATTTTTAAATCCACCTGCCACATTGGACTTGATAGCCCAGTTCAACCACGGTTTTGACCAGTTTGTCCACTCCTACCCGGTCAGGACCATAGTCGACAGTAACTTTTTCTACCGCAAAAAAAGTTTTATTTTTTACACTTACTGGAGTCTAATTAAAAAAAGGGGAATTTTAAATTGGGAGCCAGGGTTGTAAAAAATTAACTTCATATCTTGCAACTTGACAAGGGATAATATATTAAGAGTTATTATTATCAAAAGTGTAATGGGGGTGCAGGTATGTCCAGAGTAATGAAATGTATGTGTGAGGAATGCCATTATAATGATGCCCATGAATGCCATGCGGATGGTATCGAGGTTCGGTCCAGCGGCGATAACAAGGTGGAAACGTCAGATGGAACCTGCTGCAATACCTTCAGGCCCAAGCGGCATAAAGGTGGTTGTTGCGGGTAAGTATACTGACAAATAACCCTCACGGACAGCGGGGGTTATTTTTATCAAAGATTTTATACCCGCATCACTAAGTAATCCCCTGATTTCATCTGCATCACTTCCGACTTCATGGCTTTGGCCAGGTCCAGGGTCATGGTCTTTTGTTCCTCATTGTTTTGCGCCAGAAGGGTTAGCTGGTTGCCGCCCAGTACCCGCTCTTTATTTAAAGTGACCACGGCCAGAATTTGCGGGTCCGGCCGCCCGGATGACTCCTGTCCCATGCTATTCCCTCCCCACCAGGTTTGTTTTTAATACGGCATGGCTTTTTTTAACGCTTTCCCAAAGCGGCGTATTTTTAATGGATTGGATTAAATTCTCCACATTGCCGGTGATTGAACCAGGGTGATAATTATCCGTCCTTGCTTATAATCTTTGCGGGTGAAATGGTAACGCTTCAATCCCAGTGCCCTGGTGGCCTCAAAAATAATGGCCTGCCGCTGGCCGAAGTTATCCAGGGCGATACGAAAGTTTTCTTCTCTGGGATAAATAACGGCGGCGATCCCCTCTTTGGCAAACAGTTTCCGGGCGTTTTCCGTGCCCAGTGTATTGGTCACATAAACATCGTCCACATACAATTAGGAACCCTTCACTTCCACCCTGCCGGGCCGTACATCAGCAATATCGCCCACCATTTTCCACTTTTTTTAAAGGTTTTGCATTTAAGCATAACAGTAGCCAGCACCTGGCTGAAACTTGGTGCTGGCTACTGTGGTTTTGCTAATAACGTTTGTATCTCCCTATCCAATTTAGTGGCAACCTCTTTTCTTAGTAGTGGAAGAATCCTTTTGATAGTCATCCGCGTGGTCATGGTCACTTTTGTTGTTATGCCCGGTATGACTGCCGCAGCAGCCGCCGCGGCGCATCATGAAAAACATTAAGACACCGAAGAGCAGCCAGGGACTGTATGTCCTGAGAATCTCCTCCATATAAATCATCTCCTTTGAAATTATTGAAGAAACTAAATATCAATTTCTATGACAACTTTTATGACAACCCCGGCTTGAAGCGCCGCAGCCTGAGGGCATTGGTCACCACCGACACAGAACTGAAGGCCATTGCCGCTCCGGCGATCACCGGGTTGAGAAAGCCCAGGGCCGCCACAGGGATGCCTACAGTGTTATATACCAGCGCCCAGAAAAGGTTCTGCTTGATATTCTTGATGGTGGCCCGGCTGAGCCTGATGGCGGCCACAATGCCCCTTAAATCCCCCCTCATCAGGGTAATATCTGCCGCTTCAATGGCCACGTCCGTGCCGGTGCCGATGGCGAATCCGACATCGGCGGTGACCAGGGCCGGGGCGTCGTTGATACCGTCCCCCACCATGCCCACTACCTTGCCCCGCCCGCGCAGCTTTTCAACCTGCTGCGCTTTGTCCTCCGGAAGTACCTCCGACAGCACATTCTCAATTCCAACCTGCCGGGCAATGGCTTCGGCGGTGCGCCGGTTGTCCCCTGTAAGCATCCAAACCTCCAGACCCATTTCCTTTAAACGTCTGATAGCTTCTTTCGAATTTTCTTTAATGGTGTCCGCGACACCGATAACAGCCGCCGGCTTGCCACCAAACGCCATCAGCATAGCGGTCTTGCCCTGTTCTTCAAGGTTTTCGACCTCTGTAATCAGACCGGATATGTCAATATTGTGCTCCTGCATTAATTTTCTGGTGCCCAGCAGAACTGTGCCGCCTTCGATTTCCGCCACCACCCCGTGGCCGGGGATCGCTTTGAACTGCTGCGGGTCATTTAAAACGGCGCCTTTTTCTTTTGCGTAGTTCACAATGGCCTGGGCCAAGGGATGCTCGGAATTCTTCTCCGCCCTGCCGGCCAGCTGTAGCAAGACTTTATCATACCCGCGATACTCCGGCGCCGGGATCAGGTCCGTTAATGCGGGCTCCCCCCTGGTGATGGTTCCGGTTTTATCCAGAATGATGGCTGTCAGTTTATGGGCCTTTTCCAGGTATTCGCCACTTTTAATCAGGATGCCGTTTTCGGCTCCTTTGCCGGTGCCCACCATGATCGATGTTGGCGTGGCCAAGCCCAGAGCGCAGGGGCAGGCAATCACCAGAACGGCGGTGAAGTTCAACAAAGACCTGGTGAAATCGCCGGGCGCGCCATAGTAGAACCAGGAGAGAAATGTAACCAGGGCTAAAGCAACCACAGCCGGCACGAAATAGGCGGATATCACGTCAGCCATGCGCTGGATCGGCGCTTTGGAACCCTGGGCCTCCTCCACGATTTTGATGATCTGGGCCAGGGCGGTGTCCTTACCCACCTTGGTGGCCTCAAACTTGAACGTGCCCAGCTTGTTAATAGTAGCTCCGATTATCTCATCCCCGGCCTTTTTATCCACCGGTACGCTTTCACCGGTGAGCATGGATTCGTCCACCGTGGAATAGCCTTCTTTCACTACTCCATCCACCGGTATTTTTTCGCCGGGCCGGACCACCACCAGATCCCCCACTTCCACTTCCTCCACGGGTATCTCCATCTCCCGGCCGCTCCTGATGACACGGGCGTTTTTGGCCTGAAGGCCGATCAGTTTTTTAATGGCTTCCGAGGTCCTCCCCTTGGCGATGGTCTCCAGGGTTTTGCCCAGCAGGACCAGGGTGATGATAATGGCCCCGGTTTCGTAATAAACTTCCACATTTCCTATCCGCTCGGCAAAAAAAGTTGCAGCGACGCTGTACAGGTAGGCAGCGGTGGTTCCCAGGGCCACCAGCACCGACATGTTGGCGCTCCGCCCCCGCAGGGCCACGTAAGCTTCCTTGTAAAAGTTGGCCCCAGCTATAAACTGAACCGGAGTAGCCAGGGTAAACTGGAAGTACGGGTTGAAGAAAAGTGCCGGGACCACGCCGCGCAAGTTCAAAACCATTGCCAGCATGTAGACCACCAGTGGAGCGGAAAAAAAAGCGGAAAAAATCACCAGGAACTTTTGCCGCCGGATTTCCCTTTCCCTCTCTTCCCGCTCCAGGTCAGCCGTGGTTTTGTCGTCCACCTCGGAAGCCTTATATCCTATATCGGCCACAGCTTTTTTAATCTGCGGCACATCGATTTCCGCCGGGTTGAATTCCACCACGGCCTTTTCCGTGGCGAAGTTCACCGCCGCCCGGGTGACACCGGGCAGTTTGTTAAGGCCTTTTTCAATCCTGGCGGCGCAGGCTGCGCAGCTCATTCCGGAAAGTTTCAATTCTGTGCGTCCTGTCACCGGCCGGTAACCGGCTTCCTTGATCTTGTCTAAAATATTCTCAGGACTTACCAACTCAGAGAGATAATCCACTGTGGCGGTTTCAGCCGCGAAGTTTACCCCGGCACTCTCGACGCCGGGTATTTTTGCAAGCGTTTTTTCAATGCGGGCGGCACAGGCTGCGCAGCTCATTCCGGCTATTTTAACTGTTAGTTTCTTTAATCCTGCCGGTTCAGGCCGGGTTGTAACTGCTTGAATGTCTGCCATATAAAAACCCCTCCGAACTAATAAAGATTTTTTAAAAAAGTCTTTAACAAAGCATTATTAAATAAGATACCCCGGTAAGCCGGGGCAATTCCCAGTTCCCACTATATATTATGGTGGATAAATATATCAAAACTGTCACAAAAGTATAACAAAATTATAATGATTAATCTTGTAAAATAATAACATTTTGAGTTCGTTTTGTGAACTTTATATTTAATATCTAACGTATTAGCAACTTAAAAGCTATGTGCTTTCATGCAATTGCTCTTCCACCTTAACAAATTTTCCTATTTGCCGGTTAATAATCCACCCGGCTTTTTACTTTTTTGGTTCCTTTTACGCACTATTTAGCGTGTACTACCATAGACCTGACGGCGCAATTTGGTTACATTTTTGTAAATAAAAACTAGAACAACGAGAAAGGATTTTCGGTCAATTCCGTGGAATTCTTTGCTAATTCGACTTTAAAATTATATATTTTGAAAATATGTCCTAAAATAAGTTATCCGCTAAGAATAACGTAAATTAAGAATAACGTAAATTATGTACGATGGTTGCTTTACGGCTGATAGTTTTAAGGGTATTCCCAAGGAGTTGTGAAGATGTGTTTATAAAAAGCCTGGTTGAATCGCAAAGCCTACTTAATCCTGTTTTGGCACGTGGACAGTTGTATGAAATAAATGCCGGGGAAACCCTGACCGTAGAAAGTACCGAAACGGATAAAAAATTCTTCTTTCTGCTTAGCGGGCGGTTACAGCTATCCTATAGCGACAGGGATAACCCCGGTATTGTCCTGACCGTTATCGAGCCTGGCGAGCCTATTATAGAAACAGCGTTTGGGTTCAGCGAAACTGCGGGCTTTCAGTTAATCGCCCTGGAGCAGGTTAAGGCAGTCGCGTTGTCTCAGGAAGACTTTCTTGAACTGTTTAAGCTTTCTATGGATTTTTCTCACGATCTGATAAATTCTCTTTCCCAAAGATTGCAGGAATCTTATCAAAAGGTTTGGGATGCCCGCAAACGGGAAAGTGTTTATGCTCGCCTGTTAACTGAAGAGAAAAGAAACAAACATGTAGAATTGGCCGGTAACCACCAGGCAATGAAACAAGCCCGGCAACACATTGCTGATATGGCTATCAATAACGAGCCGGTCTATCTGGTAGGTGAAAAGGGGACAGGCAAAGAATTGCTGGCCTGGCTGATCCACCAGGCAGGCCCGAGAAGCCGGCAGCCATTTATCGTAGTAGAATGTTCTGAAATGATAGAAGATGATTTAGGTGAGCGTTTATTTGGCAGTATGAACAGTTTTCCACAGGCGGGTGGCCTTTTCAGGTTTGGTTACCTGGAATTGGCATTGGGCGGCAGTTTATTACTAAAAGATGTAGACCGGTTAGGCCCATTGGTGATGATCAGACTGGCCGCCTTTTTAGAAAACAATTTTATGGACGTCCGAATAATGGCTACTTCTCAGGAGCCCCTCAGCCCGCAATTCCTTGATAATGAATTGGAAGCGGAAGTTCTTACCCGGCTATTCTCAAATCCGGTAGTTCTGCCCCCTTTACGTGACCGAATGCGGGATTTGCCGCTTTTAACCAAGTCTATTCTGGCCAAGTTAGCAAAAAAACATGATTGCCCGGTTCCAATTCTAAACCGGGAAGCTCAGGAGAAGTTATTAACGTATAAATATACCCAGGCCAATGTTGCCGAACTGGAAGAAATTCTGGAGCGGGCCATGGTTTTGGCTGATGGCGAAGTAATAGCGGCCGAACATGTTTTTACCGGTATAGTTGCCGACACTTCGGGTGTGGCGCTGAATCTACTGCAATACAATTCCGTTAAACAATTGATCAAAAAAGAATTTTACCCGCGCTTGCCGCAGCTGGCTTTGTCTGTGGGACTCTTGATATTTATTGCTGCTGCCTTTTTAGACAGTCAAAATTTGCTGGGTTCTGTTGTTTTATTATCAGCCTGGTCCCTGGGCTGGCCGTTGTTGCTTTTGTCTGCCGCTCTGGCAGGCCGGTTAACCTGTTCGATTTGCCCTTTTGCGGGTACAGCGAGCATCGGGCAAAGCTTAAAAAGTTTGAACCGCCCGATACCTCAGTTTGTCAAAAAATACGACTATATCATAATCTCTTTCCTGTTTGCTTCAATTTTCTGGGTCGAAGAGATTTCAGATATGCGCCATTCCCCGGTGGCAACGGGATTATTGCTGCTGACGATTACACTGGGTGCTGTTACCGCAGCCATACTTTACCCCCGCCATACATGGTGCCGTCATTTATGCCCCCTGGGGGGGATGGTCAGTATCTGTTCTATGGGCGCACCGGTTGAATTGCGTTCCAACGTTGATATCTGCCGTCATAAATGTACCACCTATAACTGTTATAAAGGAACCGGACAGCACCAGGGTTGTCCATTGTTCCAACATCTTTCATTCGTAGATAATAATGTAGCCTGTAAGTTATGCCTTAAATGCGTTCTAAACTGCCCCAACGACGCTATTCGATTGAATATCCGCCCGCCCGCCAGGGAAATTTGGCAAACCAGTCACATTAATCGCGGGCTGGCGGTCTTTGTACTGGTTTTTGCGTCATTACTGATACCGATCGGGTATTATGAAAAGCGGGGTATAAATATACCACAGAATATTGCAGGCTTTTCCGCTTTTTATTGGGGAACGGTATGCCTGGCAGCTTTCGCCGTTTGGTTTTTGATTCGGAAACGTTTAAACTCAGAAGATTCTCTTCCATTCATCCGCTCCTTTTTTTGTTTGGTTCCATTGGTTTGGGGAGCTCATTTTGCCTATCAACTACAGTTCGTACCCATGCTGCCAAATCTTCAACTTTATCTGCACCATTTAATGCCTGATGTGTCTGAAAAACAATTGATCCTGATTTCACTGCTTGGCCTGCTGCGCATCCTAATTCTGACCGGCAGTTTTATGCTGACTTTGGTTTGCCTGCTGTTTGTGCGCAAAGATTTAAAGGGGAAAGAAAAAAATTTATTTGTTACTATTACTACCTTATCCGTATTCTACACCGGTGTTATGTTTCTGCTGCTGGTGGAACGATAGTAATTCTGGCAGGTAAGGAGTATATCGTTTATGTCCGTTGTTAAGAGATTTTTTGCTATAGAAATCAAACAAACAATCTTAGGACTTATTACCCTATTGATCATTGGAATACCAACTTACATAGTTATTTTTCCTTCCAGCCCGGAAGGGTATTGGCATTTATTCTCAGGTTTCGTTACAGGGCTCTTGTTAGCAGCATTGTCTGATTTCTATTTAGTAGGGCGTCTGCTTAAGCCGATTGGCATTGGATTTGAGCCCGTGCTCGACGGCCAATGCAATCAGTTTGACGATATAAATACAATATCGCTTCTAAAAAAATTACCCATATTGTTTTTTTTGAGAATATTATTCGGGCATACCATTTTTGTAGCAGTGATACCGGGTATCTATCTGCTATACCAAACTAAAGTTACCCATGTTTTTTCATTAGGCGAAGCTACCATATTTGTTCTCGTCAATGCATATTTATGCATTGGCCATGCGCTGGTTAAAATTTTTCTGGCCCAAACATTGGTCAGGCGCATATTTTTGCCATTTTTTCAACTGGCCGGGCGGTTGCCGGCAAATGCTGAAGCAAACCGGCTGCGCATCAACATAAGACAAAAAATAATGCTGGCATTTTTGTTGCTTGGTATTCCTCCCCTGCTCGTTATTACAAGCATCAGCTGGTACAAGCTGGACCTGGCAGACCGTGAAAAGACCGGCAATTACCTGGCTGCAAGCGCTCTGGACCTGGCAATGGCCGGCGAATCTATTCTCCGGCAAGAAAATTATCGTTATTTGCGCACTTTGCCCACAACAATGAACCGGCATCTTTTGTTGATCGACAAAAACAATAATCTTCTTTATTCCAATCGAAAAGTAAAGATAATTGATTTGCAGCGCCTGGCAAAAGAGGTTCAAAAAAAAGAGTATGGCTGGTTTTATTGGGAAGACATATCGGCGCTGGTGGGTTATGCCTGGACACCGTCCGGTGAAGCATTGGTGGTGCAGGCGATACACACCAGCGAGGTTGTCAGTAGTATAAAATACATCCAATGGGTCATCTTTTTATTAGCGGGTATTGGTATTTTAAATGCTGCGACTGTTGGCTTTTTAACATCGAAATACCTGTCTGAATCCATTCGCTTACTTGTTGAGGGCATGAAAAACGTCCGGGAGGGTGATTTCACAACAAAGTTATATTACACCAGCACGGATGAATTCGCCGTTTTGGGAACAGGCTTTAACGAAATGGTGCAGGGATTGGCCGGCCGTGAGGCGGCTATCCAGGAATTAACCGCCGGATTGGAGGACAAAGTCCGCAGGCGCACCGCCGAGCTGGAGCAAGCCTACAATGAATTAAAACTGGCCCAGCAGATAATCGCAGATGAATTGGAACTGGCCCGGCTGGTACAGCAAAGTTTTCTCCCGGAAAAACCACCGCTTGTGGCAGGCTGGACGATGCGTGCTTGGGCTTCTCCGGCTAAAGAAGTAGGAGGAGATCTGTACGATTTTATACCTCTCGGTGATGGAAAGATTGGTGTCGCCGTTGGAGATGTTGCCGGGAAAAGTGTACCGGCTGCATTAATGATGGCGGTATCCATCAGTATTTTGCATACCGCGGCGAAGGGGCATCCCTCTCCGGGGCAGGCGCTGATGCGGCTTAATCAGCTGTTAAAGCGGATGATGCCGCCCCGGATGTTTCTAACCATGACTTATGCTATTCTGGACATCCGGGAGCATCGCTGCCGGATAGCCAATGCCGGAGGACCGGCTCCCTTATTGATCAACCCGCTGACTGGAACGGCAAATTACCTGGATATTACCGGATTCCCACTGGGTGTTTTCTCTGATATCGAATATGATGAGATTGATGTCTATTTAAAACCATCCGAAATGTTGCTTTTTTACAGTGACGGTTTAGTGGAGGCAACGGATCAAAAGGGAGATTTTTTTGGTTTTCCCCGTCTGGAGGAACTGGCCAGATCTGCCCCACGGGAACTCGACCTCCTGATTGATCTGCTGCTCAATGAGGTTGCAGCTTATACCGGCGGTTCGGCACAATACGATGATATTACAATGGTAGCCATCCAGAGTAAAGCTGAGCACGGGGAGGAAAATCAATGAAAAAATGGCCGCAAGAAACTGTGCAAATAACAATCCCCAGCATCTTGGGCTATGAAAAAATCGTGCTCAGCGCAGCGGGTGAAATGGCAAGGAATACCGGGTTTACTGCCGAGCGCGTGGAGGATCTGTGCACGGCAGTGCAGGAAGCGTGCATCAACGCCATTGAACACGGCAATCGCGGTATAAAGAATGCAGCAGTGCTGGTTACCATCACCGAAACTTCCACGGGGCTTCAAATAGAAGTTCAGGATTACGGCCGGGAGCACCTCCCAACCGGTTTGGGATTAAAACAGCCAAATCTGGAGGAACGCATTGCGGGGACCGGTAAAAAACGCGGCTGGGGTCTTTACCTGATGCGCCAGTTGGTAGATGGCTTGGAATTTAGGAAGGCGGGCCGATACAATGTCATCAGGCTGGTTATCAAACGTTCATAGAGAAAGGAGTTATTGCTTTTGATTAATTTACTGACTATCAGGCAGCGTGTGGTAGCTAACGGAACCGTTATTCTTGATCTGGCAGGCGATTTGAACAAGCAGGCTGAAGAAGAGATGTTAAAAGCTTACCAGCAAGCTTCAAAACAGGGCTTTAACAGGGTGCTGTATAATTTTAGCGAGGTCGGTAATATCAACAGCTCAGGCCTGGCAATTCTAATTGGCATCATATCGGAAGCCCGCAAAGAAGGGCAGAACATTGTAGTATTCAATTTAAAACCGCATTATGAAAAAGTTTTTCATATGGTTGGCCTGCCTAAATATATAAAAATATTCCGGGATGAAACACAAGCTTTGGGAGAAAGCAAGTGAAACTTGATGATTTTGACTTTAAATCACTTTTTATTGAAATAGAGGGCCATAAAATACACTATCTCGACGAGGGCCGGGGCGAGATTTTGCTAATGCTGCACGGCAACCCGACCTGGTGTTATCTGTACCGGAACTTTGTCCGGCAGCTAAGCCGGGACTATCGCTGCATTGTACCCGATTTTCTCGGGTTTGGTCTGTCAGACAAACCCGTTACTGCAGACTATAGTTTGCAGGCCCAATTAAAGAGGTTTTCTCTTTTTGTTGAAAAGATGAGCCTTACAGATATAACTCTGATAAGCCATGATATCGGAGGAATCATAGGCCTTAGCTGGGCAGCCGGGCATAAACAACTGGTAAAACGCCTTGTGGTTTTAAATACCAGAGCCTCTGTGCCGGCTGTTTGGGGCTTAAACAAATACATACCGCCCTGGTCCTACCTTGTTTTGTGGCCTTTACGGCTGCCCTGGCTGGGAGAGTTAATGGTACAGGGATTTAATTTGATGCAAAATGTAGTAATGCCTTTGGCTTTTGTGAATGGCAAGGCTTTTGGCGCACAAGCCCGTAGAGGGATAAAATATCCCTACAGGTTCTGGCGGGAGCGCAAGGCGCAGCTTATTACAGTAAGACAAATTCCAATATTGAAAACTGATCCGGTTTACCAACTGCTGCTTAAAACAGGACAGGCTCTTAACGGTTGGCAGGTACCGACGCAGATTATTTGGGGACTCAAAGATCCTTCCAGTCCCCCGGCTCTAATTGATGATATCGAAAGGTTATTGCCGAATCATCAGCCAACTCTGCGTTTGCCTGAAGCAGGACATTTTCTCACTGAGGAACAACCGGATGCTGTCTTGACAAAGATTTATCAGTTCATAAAAACTTCGTGATTAAAACTAATCAAATGAACCAGTTTGTTCTTTTGGTGTTCTTTTACTGATTAGCTGTTCTTTTGGGGGATATGGCATGGGTAACCTTAACTTTTCACGGTTGTTTTTAGATAAAAGGAAAGGACGTAATTTCCAGAATGTCTTGGAAGCAAACTTGCTGACCTTAGTTGTAGTATGTTCAATTATTTTGTTTTTGACGGCTCACTTATTGAATTTTTCGACAACATATGTAATATTTTATATAATTATTGAATTTTTAAGCATAGTTATGTCGTTCACAATCGCACTGACATTGTGGTATACCTATGAATACAGCCAAGGCTATCTCCAAATTTTGGGCAGTTCATTTTTAGCTATCGGTTTATTGAAACTTTTTCACGTGTTATCTTTTCCCGGCATGCCGCAATTTTTAACTGATAGCTCTAATCAAAAAGCGGTTTGGTTTATGGTCTTCACCAGACTGCTGGGGGCGGGAGCCTTATTGCTTAGTAGCCTGGTTGCAAATACCAATTATAAAATAAAGTTTACCAGACGTTTTAGCTTTGGTGTAGCAATATTGACCTCTGGTATTATCTTGCTGTTTGTTAGTTATTACTCACCTTTGATGCAAAGGATACCATTTATAACAAATGAGACTTTACTCAGCGGTTTTATTGTGTTTTTACTTCTACTGGCTATATTTTTTTTCTGGCAGTATGCCAAAAAAACAGGAGAGAAATTCTTTGTTTTTTTGCTTTGTGGAATGATTACCAGCATCTTTGGCGAGGTCGCTCTGGCCTTTCATTCCAGCGCCGGCGAAAACTTTAATTTACTGGGACATCTTTATAAACTTGTATCTTATACCTTTATGTTTCATGTGCTTTTTGGAAATACAGTACGCCAGCCTTATCAGGATATTGAAAAGTTACTAAACCAAACGATTACCGCAATTGCACGTGCACTGGATGGAAGGGACAAATATACCTTTAACCATTCCGAACGGGTGGCCGAATATGCCTGTGCAATCTGCCAGGTAATGGTAGTGGATAAAGAATTAAAAGATAATGTGCGAATCTCCGGATTGCTGCATGATATAGGAAAAATAGCTGTGCCGGACAGCATTTTAAATAAAGACGGGCCTCTCACATCAGCAGAAAGGGAAATGATCAAACTGCACCCGGTAAAAGGGGCGGAAATCCTTGAACCCATCGAAAGGCTGCAAGTTTTGAGGGGAATATCAGAGCACCATGAAAGGATGGACGGTAAAGGCTATCCACTGGGAAAAGACGGGGAGGAAATATCTCTCGAGGCCAGGATCCTGGCGGTTGCAGATACTTTTGACGCTATCACCAGCAATCGTGTCTACAGGCCCCCAAAAAGTAAGGATGAAGCCATCAGTATAATGGTTAAAGCAGCGGGAACCCAATTGGATA
The DNA here is from genome assembly GCF_000430885.1 of Desulfotruncus alcoholivorax DSM 16058. Classification (GTDB taxonomy): domain Bacteria; phylum Bacillota; class Desulfotomaculia; order Desulfotomaculales; family Desulfallaceae; genus Desulfotruncus; species Desulfotruncus alcoholivorax. Next base: position 13,471 of record NZ_AUMW01000020.1, read on the forward strand.
GCCGGGTGGTGAATGCGTTTATATTAGCTGATAAGCAAGGTTTAATTGAGCCCATCATGCAAAAATAACACAGTGAATTAAAGCATTTTACATATGAGCATATACGTTTTAAACCATAATTGAAATTGGGGGGGATATATGTGAAGTTTAGCATCATGAGTAAACTAATGTTTGCTTGCACAGTTGTTTTACTGCTGGCGCTGGCCGCCTGCCTGTATCTTGTTTATCAAATCAAAAACACAGCAAATGATTACGACCAGCTGATAAATCAAAAAGCTTACGCTTACGCCTGGATGGAAGCCGCCCTGGCGCAATATAATGAAGCCGCTGCCAACGTAAGAGGTTATATCATCTCCGGTAAACCGGAACATATCAGCCAATATCAACAAGCAATCAAAGATGGGGATAATTACGTGGATAAGGTTGTTTCTCTGTTAAAGACGAAAAAAGAGAAGCAGATCATGGCTGATTTGCAAACGAGAATTTTCGCCTTTAAACAGTACGGCGAAGAAGCATTTCGTTTGGTCAAGGCCCGGGAAGACTCTAGGGGAAGCGATCGTATAGCTATTGAAGAGCAATTGATGGAGTTATCCCATACAAAAGGAAAAACGGTTGAAAATCTTACCGCTGCAGGAGAGGAGCTTGGAAAGTATTTCGAGTCGCAGCTATCAGACGTAAACAGTCAAAACTTGAGCAAAGTCAAACAAACAATTCGGATCTCGATAGCCCTGGTGGCTATAATGATTATCCTGGGATTGATCTTCGCCTACATATTTGCCCGCATGATAACCGGCCCGATCCGTCTGATTAATGCTGAAGCGGCCAAAATTGCCGCCGGCGACCTTACCGGCAAAAAGATTAATCTTCGAACCAAAGACGAGACCGGAGATCTGGCGCAGTCCTTTAACATCATGCTGGCAAATCTAAAGGAAATCGCCGGGGAACTTCAAGCCAAATCTCAAATGGTGGCTTCATCCGCCGCCGAATTAACCGCCGGCACTGAGGCCGTTACCGCAGGGTCTGAGGAAACCGCCTCAGCCATCAGCCAGGTAGCAGGCAATATGGAGCAGATCACAGCGAATGTCCAGCGTATTTCTGACGTTTCCACCCAGGCTGACGGCTTTGCCAGGGAAGGCAGTAATGGCCTAGAAAATGTAACTTTCCAGATAGCGGGGATTCAAAAAGCTACCCATGTCACCAGCCAGGCAATTAATGATTTGCACGATTCCGCCGCCCAAATATCACAGATCGTGGAACTAATTACCCAGATTGCCGACCAGACAAATTTACTAGCTTTAAATGCCGCCATCGAGGCTGCCAGGGCAGGAGAACACGGCCGGGGGTTTGCGGTGGTAGCCGAAGAAGTGAGGCAATTAGCCGAACAGTCTGCCGGCGCGGCGAAAGAAATTTACACCCTCATTATGAACATTCAGCAAGATGTCCAAAGGGCGGTCCAGGTTATGGAGGATGGAACAGCTAAAGTAGATGCCGGCACGGAGGTAGTCAAAAATGTCGGTAAAACATTTGAAAAGATCATTGCAGCCGTCCAGGGGCTGGCGGGAGATATCCAGTCGGTGAACACGACAATTGAGAATACTGCCTCAGCTGTGCAAAACGTGGCGGCAGCGTCCGAGGAACAGACAGCTACAATGGATGAATTATCTTCCACCACACAGAATCTGTCCAGGATGGCTGAAGAATTGGACTCACTTGCCGGGCGGTTTAAGCTGGCTTAGGTTAAAAATTTCTCATTGTTAATGCGGGCCTATAATTTTTTAGATCATTTCATGAAAGGAGTGATAATAAAATTTAGTCCCCGATTAAACTTAAAATTTTATATTAAGGAGAGATTGTTGTGAGAAGTAATAGCAAGTTGGTATTATTCTTAACTGTTCTCGCGTTAATTGTGCTGGTTTCCTCCGGGTGTTCCAGCTCCAAATCCTCTTCCCAAATGATGAATTCGGGTGACATGATTAAAGCAATTAACGGGAACCCCAATGAGATGGCCAGCGCCATGAGTTCCCAGGAAACCAGAAGTTCCATGAGCAATATTATGAGCTCCCAGCAGATGCAGCCGGCGCTAATGAACATGATGCACTCGCCTGAAATGCAAAAGAACATGGTCGGCATTATGAGCAACAAAGAGACTCGAGCTGACATGGTGAAGATCATGTCGGACCCGGCCATGCGCCAGCCAATGATTGACATTATGGCCGACCCGGCCATGAAGGACACGCTGGTAGCTATGATGAAGGACCAGCGGATAAGATCCATGATGGGCCTGGAAACCAAATAGTAGTAAAAACAGATGACCTAAAGTATTAAGCCAACCCGCATGATTCCCTGATCAGGTTGGCTTAATACTTTCATAGCTTTTAGGCCAAGCAAATTTGTTAAATCTGCGCGCACGGCAGCGAATTAAAATAAAAATTAAAAGCCATTCGGTCAAACTAGTAAAACTTAATCGACCATCACCCGCCAACAAATTACATAACAACTAGTATTCACTGGCATGGCCTGGATGTTCCCAACGTCATGGACGGCGTGCCGGATGTGGAGCCGTTGCCGAAAATTGACCCGGGCGCTTATTTTGACAGAAATTTTAACCCGCCGCAAGTTACCGGGCTTTAGCCCGAGTAAATAGGCTGGTTTTTAGATGGCTTTAGTCAAAGGTTTTACGAACACTTGTTTTGTGGTAAATATATGCTATTTTGTAAGTAAAAATATCAACAGGTGATAATGTGGAATACCTCAGAGATGAGAACTGGTTTCTACCCTTGGAATCTTTGCGGTTCGTCTAAACTCTACCGGGCAGTCGTAGAGCTCAGTAATATCCTGTTTGAATCATATAGAATAGCTGCGGTTAAGCGATCCCAGCCAGCCGCCCAGCTCGTTCAAAGCAAAAAGACCCTGGGGGTGTTTTGCCATGCTTTCATAAAAACTTTCGGGGGTGAGACGATCAGGAAACGTGCCAACCCCGGCTTTTTCACATAACGTCAGTTCCGGTGAGGAGTCCCAAATCCGACCGAGCAAACCGAACTCAGAAAAGATATGAATTCCTTCACTACCGGTGTTTGGAACTTGTTTTTATTATAAATTACAGAAAACTTCCTTACTAGAGAAACCTCCTTGACTTTAACCGAAACGAGAGTACCCAACTTCAATTCTTTTTGTACTGCCCATTTAGAAATAATTGTTGCGCCAAACCCGGCTTCCACAGCCTCCTTTACTGCTTCGGTACTTCCTAATTCCATAACCACGTTTAATTCAGATAGATTTATACCTGCTTCCTTTAATCTATCTTCGGTTATCTTCCTTGTACCCGACCCTTGTTCTCTCAAGATAAAAGGCAACGCCGCACGTTCATCAATTAAGATAAACTCCTTGCCAGCCAGGGGATGGTCTATGGGAAGCAAAACATGTTTACGATCCTGCGGAGGGAGCGGAGGGTGTCCCCCGGGCACCCGGAAGCGCTTTTCATGCTCCTCTTCCCGGGCTACGCACTCAAAGAATCAAAAGGGAAGAGGTGTGCGTAACAGATAAATCACTACCAATACCGTGACTAATAATAACGTGGCAGCCAGCAACAAGTCAGCCGTAATTGAAGGACGGTATGTACCCTGATCAATCTGGGAACGAGTTTGCCGGTAACGGGCGGCAGCCAGGATTACAACCAACCCTGACATTATGCTAAAAGCCACTCCCAGATAATCTGCCACCCCTCTAGCCGGAGTGGAAAACATGCTGTCCTGATATTCCAAGAACCGTAAATATGCCGAAAATTTTTCAATTACAAAACCAAAGGCCAAAATGGCTACAGAAGTACGGATCCAGGACAGGAAAGTTCGCTCGTTCGCTAGATGTTCTTGTATATGCTGCCGTTCGCCTGTTTGGCGATATCTATCTTCATTATCCTTCCTATTCAATTCTAACTGCTCCTTTGTCACCATTATTAGTATGGTCTAATCGCGCAATAGTCCCCGCCGGAGCATCTTTTCTTTTACGGTGGGATAGTAATCAAGATTGGTATGGGGCAGAAATTTACTGCCCACAAACTTATTCATAAATACCTCGCTGGCGTTAAGCTCAAAATACGTTATGCTGCGCGCTATCTTCTCGGCCTCCCGTCTACTGTCATCGGATATCAGCACCAGTCTGGCTCCTTCCCCGGAACTGTTGCCTAGCCGGATCATTCGTTCCCGGGGCAAGTCCGGATACAATCCTATGGTTATGGCTGATTCCAGATCCAGATACTGCCCAAAAGCTCCTGCGGCATAAAAAGTTTCTATGTCAGCCAATTGGCATCCCACACCTTCAAGCAACACTTCCAAAGCTGTATTAACAGCGCTCTTGGTGCGCATGATATTATCAATATCGGTCTGGGTAAAAGTAATATCTTTTCCGGTGGCAGATTCAGATGCCGGCACTACGACAAATTCCTTTTTATTGTCCCTGAACTTCCCCGCCCGATCAATGATTCCGGCCAGCAACAATTCAGCCAGGCAATCTACCAATCCGGAACCGCAAATGCCCACGGCCTTTTGCCCACCTATAGTTCGATAAACCACCTTCCCGGTTTCCGCATCAATTCGCACCTGATAAACGGCCCCCGGCTCGGCCCGCATGCCGTCGTGGGCAACACCGCCTTCCAGTGCAGGGCCGGCTGCTCCGGCACACGCCGCAAGCCATTCACTGTTCCCCAATACCATTTCCCCATTGGTACCGATATCGATAAAGAGAGCCAGTTCCGGTTTTTTGTACATTCCGCTGGCAAGAATACCGCCGGTTATATCTCCGCCCACATAACTACCAACCCCTGGTAAACAATAAAGAGGCGCTTTGGGGTTAACTGCCAGACCGGGTTCAGATGCGTTAACGCAGCCTGGCAGATTAACAACAGGTACATATGGTTCCATGCAGATCCGGGAGGGATCAAGCCCTAAAAGCAAGTGTGCCATCGTAGTATTGGCACCCACGGTGACGGCACTAATTTCTATGTTTTTTATTTTTAATTTCCGCACCAGGCGGTGAATAATATTATTTAATGTGTTCACTACTGCATCCTGCAGCTGTTTTCTGCCCTCCGGCGTGCCGGCCAGGTAAATTCTGGTTAATATATCTTCTCCATACCGGACCTGTTCATTATAATCAGCAGCGGAACCCAACATTTTCCCAGAGGTCAAATCTACAAGGTAACCTACCACAGTGGTCGTTCCCAGGTCTACCGCCAGCCCGAAATGGCGTTCCGTCTTGTCACCAGGCTCGATATCAATCATTTGCCAATTCCCCCCGAAATCGGCCACCGTCACTGTTACCCGCCAAGCTGCCTGGCGTAATACTTCACTCACTTTGTTCATCAAGTCCAAAGGTACTGTCAGGTTATGATACCGGTCATTCAATGCCGCCATTAATCTGTCAACATCAGCCTGATTGTTTAATAAACTGGGTGGATCCAGTTCAATATAATGCTTCCGGCTCATCGGGTTTATGGTAACATCGACAAGAACCCGGTTCTGCAAAATAATTTCATTATTGCTATTTTGTACCGACAATGACTTTTACACCTCTTTATTAGTAATTGATATCCGGGATTTCATATCATATGGCGTCTTTATTTCCCAAGCGCCAGGTCTAAAACCTCCGTCTTTAGGCGGAAGCTTTAAGTTTAGGAGTTGACTTTGCGTAGATTAGCTGTAACATTCATCCAAGAGGTGAATGTTACAGTAGCGGAAGCCGTTTGAGTAATTTTCAACTGTTTCTTTCCGCTCAGGCTTTGATATACGCGTATCCTTCAGCTTGCTTTTTGGCAATCTCTGTTATACCCGCCGGAACTACCGTAATAAAAGGGGGTAGCATGTTTTCATCTAAGGAATGCATCCTAAGAGCGTTTCGGCAGGCAACAAATCTTATTCCCATTTGGGCTAACTTATTCATTTCTTCATATAGCTCTCCATTTGCTTTTCCACAACTCGTTGAAGTTTCCCCTGAACCTCCTGCGATTTGGCATTTATCACTATAAGCAGAAACCGCAGCACCGTTAGCCACAACCTCAATATCCGCATTCTCCTGTCCTACATCTTTAACAAAATTAATGACGTTTAAAAGTGTCCTTTGCCACCTTTCAAGTTCGTTTACATGAAAAAGAACTTTCAGTTTGCCCATCAGAAATGCCTCCTTTTTTAAAAAGGTAACCTATTACCAGGGCTACAGGGATTAATAGCACCACTCGCCCCAATTTTACTAAAATTGCAATGTCAGCGCCAATTTCCCGCCGGCCATAGCTGCGGACACCACGTGGCCCACCCCATACAACGTAGATCCGGTAAGCACTCCGTAAGCATAAGGATTAAACTGTAAGAGTGGATGGATCATGGTATAGGTTGTGTTTCCAAGGTACCCAGTATGGCAATAATAGCAACTGACAGGGTTGTTTCGTCATCATCTGCTTGTACTAAGAACGCTACGGCAGCAATGGCTAATGTCCCGCATACAGCGATACCAACCCCAATGAGAGAGGCCAGGCGACTGGTTAGGGATAATCGCTTCCCCATCCACCCCAAAAGGTGATGGTAAAAGTGATAACTAATGTATCAAGCAAGATGATTTTGGAGCCGGAGGCCAATAACTGACTAATGTCCAGCCGGATGCCCATCAAACTATAAATACCTCCGAAGCTTCCAGGAAGCAAACTATAGCTATAGTTTAAACATATCATCATTGAGGGCCGAATGGAAATATCAAGTAATGATGTGATTTATAAGTGGTGCTTATAAATGGGAGTGTAAACAGGCCAAAAGCATCTCCGCAGTAACCGGACCTGATGGCGCCGTCGCGGTATATTGCCTGCCCGGCTTTGGTATTAATGTTGTCCAGGCATCGATTGCCGGCATAAGCCCAAAAGCCGAATTCGTTGCCTGGGGTACGGCATCCTCAACCAACAAAGGCTCGGTTACAAATTACAGGAATTTGTACCATGGGCATCATTACGGTAATCTTGAAGTGTATTCAATTAATGAAAAAGGCAATCCGGGGCCTGTCTGCAAAGTGGATGAACAGGGACATTTTGAACTGCCGGCGGACAAAGGTATTTGGACGCTGGGCTTGCGGATTTGCCGGACATAGCCGGCCCTGGTGGCAAAAAGAATTGGCTATGATTTCAGCGCCTTTACCGGCAACGGGGCGGCCATCAAAGACATACTCAGCCAGAACATGGAGTCCCGGTTAAGATATACCGGAAAAGAATTGCAGGCTGCCGGTCTGAAAGATAGTTTTACCCATAAAATTGCGGCCATCTATAACCTCAGCGCCCGGGAATTCATGTGGCTGTTTTTGGGAAAAGAGTGGCACTTTGCTGGTGTGGGCGTGGACCACTGGGCATAGGCATACAATCCGGTTACTTCATTGGCCCGCAAAAACGTGCTGCAAGGAACCGGCGGCGGCAGGTTTTCACCCGATGAACCGGTAACCAGGGCCGGCTGGCCGCCTTCCTGTCCCAAAAAACCAATAAATCATTGTAAAACCAATAACATAACAAGTGCAATTGCAAAAAACTGCACCAAATAAGTAATAAAAGTTGAGCTCTTATTTTTCATAACAACACCCTCTTTTCAATCATGCTTCACCACAATATTCGCCAAATTTAACGCACGGAAGCAGCCTGCGGAACCTGTTTCCTAATTTATTGTTTCAATAAGGCGCTTCGGGTGCCCCAGACACGTGTGGCAGGATTCCAATATGCTAAATTCAATTTGACCGGAATAATTCAATTCCTTTCTAAACATAAAAAGATCCCGTCCTTTAATTGACGGGATCTCATTGGTTTTTACTTCACCACAATATTCACCAGTTTACCCGGCACCGGAATTATCTTGAGAACCTGTTTGCCTTCAATCATCTGCTGCACCCTAGGCTGGGCCAGCACCAGTTCTTTCATTTTTTCTGGGCTGATTCCGGCCAAGGCTGTTTGTGGATGCTTTCCACGTGGCCAATGCCATGCCACAATTCTTTGGTAATGTGGGGTGCAAAAGGAGCCAAGAGGATCAACAAATTCTCCACCGCCTCCCGCAGCACCGCCGGGTCCCGGTCGGATCCGGCACCTCCTTATACTGGAAAAGCCCGTTGACCAGCTCTATGATGGCTTAATTACAGCTTTAATTCCTTGTTCATTGGGCAACCCGTTAAAAGCCCCCGAATTAACCATTTTTCCTTCGGCAGTAGGACTTCAGATAACCAACGCCAGTATTTGCCGTTGGATATTGATGTATCCCCGTTAATCCAGAAACTAAGGTGAACTGAATGGTGTTAGAGGTTACAAATTGCCTATATTTACTATATAGGGGTCCTTTGTGTAAAATGTAACACGGATTCAGGCGGCATTTTATTTTGGCAAATTCCCGGCAGTTTATCGTGAGAAACAACACCTTCGCAAGCATAAAGGCTTTTGGCTCTTTATGTCCCACTGCAACTTGGTGCGTGTCCCCTTAGTTTTGTCCTCCAGTCTGTTATCAGCTTTCACGGGCTAAGGGTTTAGCACTACTATGGGATCATCATCTGCCACCCGACACCACGTATCCTCTTCCTTGCGTTCCTCTTGTTTGAGTTTACCTACTTTGACAGCATGATGGTGCCGGGCTTCCCCGGTTAAGTCTGCTTGCCTGAACTTGAACCCATCCGTCCTAACCTCCCAGGTTATCAAGCTATTGGGCTTTCCCATTTTGTGCAAGGTTACCCACCTGGAAGGCCAACTCCGGTTCGCTTGCGCTATGTTCCAAGTCCCCCTTCGGCTTCCTTCAGACCCCACCATTGCTAGTGACGCCCTTGCCTACGGGTTGTATTCCCGCTGGTTGGGTGACAGGGTTTCTTTCAACCAATTGGCACGGCAGATATGCCGGGCGAACAAGAAAAAGACCCGCGCAAATGCGGGTCACAGGTGTGTGCCAGGGGTGTTAGTTATGCCACTGTCGCCCACCCTGCAGCGACAGCTTCCATGAAAAAAGCCGAAATTGATTTCGGCTTAAAATAACGAAGCTATGTAGGTACACCGAACTCTTACATATCCCCTTAAAATGAAAATCAGTGAAACCTTTGTGAATCTCTTGTGAATCTCCCACGGATTTTTTGGGGTATTTAGGGGGTATTTTATCAGAATATGTATAGACCCTATAAAATTTGGGTTTGGTGCGCCTGACAGGAATCGAACCTGTGCACCCGGCTCCGGAGGCCGGCGCTCTATCCCCTGAGCTACAGGCGCATGCCAAAAATGCTACATAGAATATTGTATCACAAATAATAAATATTGCAAGTGAAATATCATCAATCCAGAGCTGAAGCATAAAAATAACCTGAGTATTAACCATTGCAATTTACCCTCTTAAATTTTAGCCATGAAAGCATTTGTGCGAATATTTCTTATGTCCTATACAGGCGGGAGCTAAATGACGAATAATATATACGAATCATGGCATGTCAAATAAACCATCTCCAATGGTTCCAATGTCAGGTTCTCTTTTAACGTATTCATTTCATGCTACAAGGTTCAGTTTCCATAGCTGCTTAGCTTCACGCGCTTCTTGTATCTTCACTTTATTCAGAGGACTTCAACTATATACAAGCTTTAGATAGCTAATAAAGCAACGTATCTCAAGTTCTTTTTACTTTTTATGCAAAAGCTCGCTGTTAAGCGCCAGTATATTCAATAGTCTACCTATTTTCATTAAATAATGGAATCCTTCCATTGCATTCAAGGTATAGGAATAACAATGCTCATACTGTAGAATCTCATTTTCATTTAGCCAAAACCCATCCATATCATCAGATTAAATAATCTGCAATCGTTATCAATCCCAAAATAAACTGCTTAAACTTCTTAAATTAAATTGGTATGAATAAATAGTCAGTCCGTGAGTCCCTGACAGATATTACCTTCCAAAATCCCCCTTAGAAAAAGGTAGAATATTTGCTGGAAGTGATAATAAATGCTGCAGATATTCTATACAACAGCAACACCGGAAGAATATCAGCGTATGGGGAAAAACTTTCCCTTCCCCGTACCCGATTCTTGTCCCAATCCGGAATGTCTTGTTAAAGTACCGCCCCAAAAGCATAGTTTTTATAAGCGTAATGCCATAGACGCTAACTTTAGTGGCAGAATCTTAATCCGGCGATACTACTGCAAGCATTGCGGCAAAACCATCTCCTACCTGCCTACCTTTTGCCTACCATATTTTCAATATACCGTAGAGGCAATCTTTACAGCCTTATGCCATATATTAAACTCTAACTATTCTCTACGGTCTTGCTTAAAGCTTTTGAAATACCTGGGGTGGGCTCCATCCCATTTGCAATTTTATGTAAGGCGATTTTTAAACAATCTAAACCGAATTAAAGTAGGTCTACGCCAACTTATCCCCGGTACCAGGCTACCACCAGATAACCAGGACAAAAGATAAGGAGCCAAAGAAGTACTGCGCATTGTAACAACCGGATTTCCCCAAATCCAGGCCTTCGCGACAAGGTTTTATACACAATGCAGGTACTCATTCATGACTCCTAGCAAATTATTTTAGCATATCAGAAGCTGCTTGGGTACCCTTGATATGTAAATAGCGCCACCAACATAACTTTTGTCTGGGAGTTTCCTGTAATGAACTGGTTCTTAAAATGGGTAGAGTAAACCTGTATTGGTGAGTAAGGTTCCGGTATTCTTCAATTATATTTTCATTAGTCTTTTTCAGATTTTTTAATTCGCCAACTACCTGAACCAAAGTCAAACTACGAATGTCAGTAATCTTGCCAGATTTTCCTGTAATTCTTTTGATTTGGCCTTAAGAGTTTTGACTTCCTGATTAAACATGAAACTACTAATTCCTTGCCAGACTAGGGCAAATAAAGATATGATTATAAATACCAGGGTCAGCTTTTTATTACGACCTTGATGTTTTTCTTCTTGTTTTACTTCGTAGATTCCTTTATATTTTCTAACGTTTTAGGTCCATTAATTGAAGTATACTCTTGTTGATCATTATCCATTTTTTATCACCACCTTTTTTAAAAATAATATATCGTCATAATTGTTACCCTGGAAAAATATTTAGTATGTACCTATGCCAGGATGACCGAAAGCCGATGATGGAAAGGTCTTATTTTTCTTTCACAGGATTGCATCCCTTTTATGAAGGATTAGATAACTTAATTTCCTTACTTAGCATTTTCTACATATTTGTAAAATTCCTGTGATTAATGTCATCAATAAAACGACATACATAGACAGTAGTTTACAATTAAAAATTTAACTTACCCGCCTTTCATCTCCTCCCTTCACGGAGGGGATGAAAGGCGGGTAAGTTATGACCAGCACAACAAACATATGATTGCGTCATCCAGGCTATTACGCAAAGAATTCCCCGAACTCAAAAAGGAGCTTTGGAGCAACAGTTTTTGGAGCCCTAAACCTACCAGAGATTAGTGAATTAGCCAATAAGTACAGCTGGAACAAAAACCTGCGCCGCAAGAAGATATTGGAACTGCTCTTGGATAGAGCAAACCAGACGGTGTAACTAAACTACTATGAATCCATAATGTCATCTCCAGCCGGGATGAAGGTAACAGACCGTATCTTTTGGTCACTGTGTTTTGCAAGATTCATTAAGTAGTATTTAAAGGGTAAGCACGTACATCTATGGAATTTCCTACTGGCAAAAAACGGGCCTATTATAGCCCGTTGACTTATACCAGCCCGACACTATCAGGTTGGGGGCGTGCCGTGGTATTTTTTCCTGGGTGGCAGCTTTTCCCGCTTGTTCCTTGTTAGCCGCAGTGCCTCAATGATCTTTTTCCTGGTTTCCGCTGGCTCGATGATCTCATCAACCACCTGGGCGGTCCAGCACTTGGCTACATCGAAAACGTCCAGTTTTTCCCTGGCCCGGTTCAAGTAGCCTGTATAAGCGTCCTCTTCCATGCCCAGGCCGTCCCGTACTTTTCCATAATCCACCGTGGACGCCTCCACGGCAAACCTGGCAGTGGGCCAGGCATAACACAGGTCGACGCCCATGCCGTGCACCCCGCCCATGACGATGCTTCCGGCGTCGCCGTAAGCCTCCCTTAGTACCACGCTAATCTTGGGTATAGTGGAGGTGGCGTATACGTCCAGTATTTTCCCGCCGTGACGCAGCAGACCAGCCATTTCCTGCCCCTGCCCCGGCACCGTCGGAGATGTATCCACCAGATTGACCAGCGGAATATTGTAAGCATCCAGCACCTGCAGAAAACGGTAATACTTATCGCAGGAGTTTATTTCCAGCACGCTGCCCGGCTCGGCGGGATTGTTGGCCACCAGTCCCACCACTTCGCCGTTGAAGCGGCAGAAGCAGGTAACCAGATTTCTGGCATAGCCGCTTTTTATTTCGTAATACCGGCCATCGTCCACCAGTAATTCAATTACCCGGCGCATGTCGTAGGTTTTGTCAAATTCATCGGGCACCACGTCCATCAGTTCGTGCACCGGACGATCCGGGCTGTCACCAGCCTTTACCACCGGCGGCTTTTCGCGCCAGTTGGAGGGCAGGTAGCTCAGCAGCGCCCGGGCTTTTAGGATTGTCTCCCGGTCGTTGTCGCCCACTACGTCGCAGGTACCGCTGAATTCCATGTGGTAATCGGCGCCCCCAACGTTTTCGTCTATCTTTTCCGAGGTGGCCGCCTGGACCATGCGCGGCCCGCCCAACCACAGGTACCCGGTCTGCCTGCTCATAAGAAGGAAGTCACACAGGGTGGGCGCATAGGCTTGCCCGGCAATACACGGTCCCATCAGCACGTTGAGCTGCGGGATTACTCCCGAGTAGCGCGACTCCAGGGCAAAGTACCAGTCTATTCCCGCCGTTAACAGGGTACTGCTGCCCAGCCTGCCGCCGGAGGAGTCTAAAAGCCAGACCATGGGAATACCCCACCCCGCCGCCATTTCTATCAGCCGGGCACACTTCTCCAGGTGCTGGCTGCCGATGGAACCGCCCAGCACGGTAAAATCGCTTGCGTAAACTGCCACCGTGCGCCCCTCCACTTCCCCGGTGCCGATTACGGCGCCGTCACAGGGGGCGTCTACTTCTTTGCCGTCAATCCGCCTGGTGTTGGTGTTCACACAGGAACCCAGTTCGGCAAAAGTACCTGGATCAATCAGGCAGTCCACCCTTTCCCGGGCCGTCATTTTTCCCCGGGAACGCTGTCTGTTGACGGCCTCGATTCCACCGCCCACCAGGTTTTTCTTCCTTATTTCATGCAGTTTCCGAAGGGCTTCTTCCATAACCTTCCCCACGAAACATACCTCCTCAACTGGTAAATAACTTTTCGGTCAAGCCATGCGTTTCAAATTCATCAGGCCGGTTTAATGGAGCGCTTTTTTTCCGGCCATTCCTCGTGCTTGTTCGCGGTGGCTTCCAACGCCCTGATGATCCTGGATCGGGTTTCCCTGGGGTCGATTATCTCGTGCACCGTGTAGTAAGTGGTCCAGTGCTTACCCATCTGGAATACGCTGAACATTTCCTTCAGAATGCCCAAGTAGAAATCAAAGACCTGCTGGTAATTTCCCTTTTCCTTAGCCTTGGCCAGTTCCTTGTTGAAAACTGCGTGTACCACCGTTTCTGGGCCGGTGGGGGCGAATTCCATGGTGGGCCAGCCGTAAATGAAATCCGGGTTCATCCCGGAACAACCCATCACAATATTACCGCCTCCGTAAGACCTGCGCAGTACCATGGTTACCTTAGGGCACGTCAGGTGGGCGTAAGAATGCAGGAGCTTGGCGCCGTGCCGAATTACCCCCATGCGTTCCCACTTGTCCCCGGGTACGAAAGCGGTGGTGTCAACCATGGTCACCAGGGGAATATCGAAGGCGTCCAGGAAATTGATAAAACGGTCCATTTTATCCGATGAATCGGGCTCGAATATCCCGCTAAGTTCCTCGGGGTTGTTGGCCACGATACCGGCCACCCGGCCACCAAACCTGGCAAATCCTGTAACCAGGTGGGGTGCGTATTCATCTTTTAATTCAAAAAACGACCCGGCGTCCACAATTTTTTCAATAACTTCGTAGATATTGTAGGTGAACTTGGGGTTGTCCGGCATAATTTCCAGTAACTCGTCGGCCTCGCCCTCGGATTCGGTAGGTTCGACGGCCGGGGAAACCTCCTCCCAGCAGTTCTGCGGCAGGTAATCAAGCAGGATTTTAGCCTGTTCGATAGCTTCTGCGTCGCTACCGGCGAGTAAATCACACTGGCCGCTCCTGGTCATGTGAAAAGCCGCCGAACCAGCGTCGGGTGACTCAATGGAACCGCCCAACCATAAGAAAGAAGTCTTTTCGTTCATGATTAAAAAGTCCGCCAGAACGGGCAGGTAGGCCAAAAGACCGGTGCAAGGACCCAGCAAAAGGGTGATGCGGGGGATTACCCCGGAATAAAGGCAGTAGTTGCGCAGCAGGTAGCCCAGACCGTTTAATCCCACGTCCCCGTTTTTCATGCTCAGCCGTTCCCCGGCGGAATCAATAATGCCGATAAGGGGCACCCGCAGCCGGCCGGCCATCTTCACCAGGTCACCCAGTTTCCAGGCCGCCTGGTCGCCCAGCGACCCGGACATGACCGTGTAATCCATGGAGTATACCAGCACCTGGCGGCCCTTCACCCTGGCCAGCCCCATGATTACCCCGTCGGAGGGGCTGTTCCTGTTCTTGCCGTCAAAGGGCGGTCGGGTATCCCGCACCGTGGAGCCGATTTCGTCAAAACTGCAGGGGTCAGCCAGCAGGGCGATCCTCTCCCTGGCCGTCATTTTCCCCAGGGCATGCTGCATCGCGGCCCTGTCCTGCCCTCCCCCGGCAGTATTTTCCGCCCGCAGTTGCGCAAGCTTTTTTAAATGGTCATCCATCCATTTACCCAATTAAATGACCCCCCATGTAATATGCTTAATCATCGTCATCCGCCGGCACAAACCTGTTTACCAAACTTGTATTGAAAGTGCCCTTCTGAAACGACTGGTCCGCCAGTATCCTTTTGTGCAGCGGTATGGTTGTTTTCACCGGTTCCAAGGTAAACTCATCCAGGGCCCGCCGCATGGTACATATGGCTGCTGCCCTGTCCCGGCCCCAGGCCACCAGTTTGGCCAGCAGCGAGTCGTAATAGGGCGGCACTCGGTAACCCTGGTAAACGTGGGTATCCAGCCTGACCCCGAACCCGCCTGGCGCACGGTAGCACTCAATTAAACCCGGCGACGGCAGAAAGAACTTTTCTGGATCTTCGGCATTGATACGGCATTCCAAGGCCCAACCATGCCCCCGGTGGCGTTGCACTCCCGTTTTCACCCGTTCACCCAGCGCAAGCCTGACCTGTTCCTTAACGATATCGATACCCGTAACCATCTCCGTAACCGGGTGTTCCACCTGCAGCCGGGCGTTGATCTCCATGAAATAAAAGTTGTTGTTCGCGTCCAGCATAAATTCCACCGTGCCGGCGTTGAAATAATTGATTGATTCAGCCAGCCTGACGGCGGCGGCACCTATTTTGTCCCGCAGGTCGTCGTCCAGCGCAGGAGAGGGCGACTCTTCGATCAGTTTCTGGTACCTTCTCTGGACAGAACACTCCCGTTCGCCCAGGTGAATCACTCTGCCGCCACTGTCCCCCAGCACCTGTACCTCGATGTGCCGCGGGTTCCGCAGCAGCTTTTCCACGTACAGGGTGACGTCGCCGAAGGAGGCGCCCGCCTCGGCCCTGGCTATGGGGAACTCCTCCCGCAGTTCTTCCTCATCGCTGCAAATGCGCATGCCGCGACCGCCGCCACCCGCGGTGGCTTTCAGTATCACCGGGAAACCAGTATCCCGGGCGGCCGCCACCGCCTCTTCCACAGTACATATTCCCCGCTCGCAGCCGGGAATTACAGGTAAACCCGCAGCCGCCGCCTGCTTCTTGGCCCGCAGCTTATTGCCGGCCAGCCGGATATTTTCCGGGCGCGGCCCGATAAAGAAAATGCCGGCCTCACCGCAGCGGAGCGCAAAAGCTTCGTTTTCCGCCAGGTAACCGTAACCCGGGTGCACCGCACCCGCGCCGGTTTCCCGCGCCGCCTGGATCACCTTTTCCATGTTCAGGTATGTATCGACCGGCTTGAATCCGGGCAGGCAGACCTTTTCATCAGCCAGTGCGGCGTGCAGACCGTCTGCATCAGCTTCGGAATACACTGCCACGGTTTTAATGCCTAGTTCCCGACAGGCCCGGATTATCCGGACCGCTATTTCACCCCGGTTGGCCACCAGCAGTTTTCCGAACATGCCTTATTCCTCTTCCATAATTAGCAGCACGTCGTTATCAGAAACCGGCTGCTCATTCTGGGCCACTATTTCAACTACTTTTCCGTTCACCGGGGATTTAATTTTTTGGAATACTTTCATGGTTTCCAGCAAACAGAGCACTTGCTTCTTTTTGACACTGTCGCCGGCTTCAACATAGGGCGGCGATTCCGGAGAAGGCTTGCGGTAAAACACACCCGCGATCGGAGCCCTTACCTCAACCAGCTTTGCATCCATCTAATTTAACCTCCTCGCATAAATTTGACCCTGAGGTCAGTTTTTATAATAATAACATAAGGTTTGACCCATGTAAACAAATAAACTTTCGGGCAGTCGAATATGACAACTAAGTGGTTTGAAAGGAGTGTTTAAAAGCGTCCGCATCCCTGGAGCCAATAGTAAAACACAATGGTGCCAGGTGTTAAAAGTTGGTTTGTTAAAAGTTTTGGTATTTTTAAATTGACATTTAACTTTTAACACTCTGGCAGCAAAAAAAGGGGACAGGTACTTTTTCAAAAAGCGAAAAAACAGCCTGTCCCCTTTTCTAGAGGGCTACAGCTATGATAATTTCTTTTTGGGCTGCGGGTCTTTGACCAGCAGCGGCTGCACCAGGTAGTCGGAGTAAAAACAGGCGATCTCCTCCATGGTCATGGGGCCTTCCGGCGAGTACCAGCGGCCAACCCAGTTGGCTGCGCCCATGATCAGGTTGATCAAAACCTTTACCGGAACCTTTCGAAAAACACCCTTTTCTATTCCATCCTTGATAATGCCGGCGATTATATCTTCATACTGATCCCTTTTTTCAATAATAATCCGTGCATAATTTTCTTCCAGTTCATAATCACTGACCAGGGTCACGGTAATCAGGTTGAATTCGCTGACCAGGGTTTCGATGTGACCCTTGATGATTTCTTTGAGCATCTGTTCCGGGGGCAAACCCGAATCCTTGATCTTTTTTATGTTATCCAGAAGCATGTTCATGGCCTGGTCATGGCATTGAAAAAGAAGGTCCTGCTTGCTGCTTATATAATAATAAATACTCCCCTTGGTGTACTTCAGTTCCCTGGCGATTTCCTCCACAGTGGCGTCGTGGTACCCCTTTTCGCTAAATAAACGGGCGGCGGTCTTAACTATGTTAAGCTTTCTCTCCGCGGCTCTCTGCTCCCGAAAATTCATACCGTGCTCCTCCTTAAACGTTTGGTTCGCGTAACCTGCCAAAATTTTTCCGGCAAATATTCATTAATAAATTATTTTAACCAAATAAACCGGTTTTGGCAAAGAACTGCTGGCCGTTATTTTCATACCACCGACCCTTGTTTTTTGACCGGTTAAATTTTTAGGTATTTTATTTTGGCACAAGTTATTTTACAATACAATTATTCAAACTTCAACCCATGGGTCAAATTTTAGATTTGACGATTAAGATTTTTATCACTGTTAGAAATCCAGACCGAAGAAAGGGGAGCTTAGATGAAATATGAACATTTAATCGTTGAGCAGGAAAACCGGGTTAGGGTTGTGTTTATGAACCGCCCTGAAAAAAGAAACGCCCTCAACGAAAAGATGGCGGCGGAATTGATCGCAGCCCTCTACGAGGCGGATGCCGATTCAGGCGTGGGGGCGGTGGTGCTTACCGGAAAGGGCGATTCCTTCTGCGCCGGGGGCGACCTGAGTGATTTTGCCCAGGCGTCAACCAAGACTGCGCCGGTACTGCACCAGGAAGGAATGGCCTCCACCGAGATGTTCAAGATGGGGCTGAAAATGACCAAGCCCCTGGTGGCCGCCGTAAACGGGCACGCCATCGGGGGCGGCTACGGCCTTGCCGCTATGTGCCACCTTGCGCTGGCCAACGAAAAAGCCAAGTTCGGCACGCCTGAAATCAAAGTGGGCATATTCCCGTTTGTCATCTTTCCCCTGCTGATCAGGGCTGTGGGACCAAGGCGAGCCCTGGAAATGGCCCTTACCGGCCGCTCCATCAGCGCCGCCGAGGCCAAGGAAATCGGGCTGGTAAACAAAGTTTGCCCTCCGGAAGACTTGCTCCGCGAATCCTTGGCGCTGGCCTCCGAGGTGGCCGGCTGGAGCCCGCTGGTCCTGCGATTGGGGCTTAACGCTTTTAACACTGTCATGGACATGGAAATAAACAAGGCCTTTGATTACCTAAACACACTGCGGGTAATCGACTTCATGAGTGACGACCTGAAGGAAGGTGCGATGGCCTTTACGCAAAAAAGGTCCCCGCAGTGGAGTGGCAGATAATCATGGCCGGGGAAAAGGAGGATAACATGGATTACTCAATATTTACCGCCGAACACGAGGCGGTGCGCAAGACCATCAGGAAATTTGTGGACACTGAATTAATGCCTCACACTGAACAGTGGGAAAAAGACGCCTATTTTGCCGACTGGGTTTTCCCCCGCATGGGCGAGCTTGGTTTCCTCTCCCTGCGCTACCCGGAAAAATACGGCGGCGCCGGCGGTGACTATTTCATGGGCCTGGTCCTGGCTGAGGAAATGGCCCGCTGCTGCATAGGCGGTCTGCCTATGGCGGTGGCCGTGCAAACCGACATGGCTACCCCGCCCATCATGCAATTCGGTACCGAGGAGCAAAAACAAAAGTACCTGGTACCGGCCCTAAAGGGACAAAAAGTGGCCTGCTTGGGCATCACCGAGCCAAACGCCGGCTCCGATGTGGCCTCTATCCAAACCAGGGCCGTGCGAGACGGTGATTACTGGGTGATTAACGGCCGTAAAACCTTCATTACCAACGGGGTACGGGCCGATTTCATCACCCTGGTGGCCAAGACCAACCCCGACCTGGGCTACAATGGCGTCTC
Organism: Desulfotruncus alcoholivorax DSM 16058; assembly: GCF_000430885.1. Taxonomy (GTDB): domain Bacteria; phylum Bacillota; class Desulfotomaculia; order Desulfotomaculales; family Desulfallaceae; genus Desulfotruncus; species Desulfotruncus alcoholivorax. The sequence continues at coordinate 32,616 of NZ_AUMW01000020.1, forward strand.
CCTGTTCCTGGTCGACAAGGGCACTCCGGGATTTACGGTGACCAGAAAACTGGACAAGGTGGGCATGCGCTCCTCGGATACCGCGGAACTGCTGTTTGAAGACTGCCGGGTGCGAGCGGAAAATCTGCTGGGGGTTGAAAACAGAGGTTTTCACCAGATCATGTGGGAACTGCAGGGAGAGCGCCTGATCGGGGCCGCCGGGGCAGTGGCCGGAGCCCAGTACACCTTTGAAAAAGCACTGGCCTATGCCCGCCAGCGGGTACAGTTTGGCAAACCGCTGGTAAAACTGCAGGTCATAGCCCACAGGCTGGCGGAAATGGCTACCGAAATAGAAGCTGCCAGGCAGCTGGTATATTCAACGGCCCGCAAATTTGCCGCCGGCGAATACCCGGTGAGAGAAATCTCCATGGCCAAACTGGTAGGGGGACAGGTAAGTTTCCGGGTTGCCGACATGGCCCTTCAGATTTACGGCGGTTATGGCTACATGATGGAATACGACGTGCAGCGCGCCTGGCGGGATTCGCGCCTGTACCGCATCGGGGGCGGCACAGATGAAATTATGAAAGAAGTAATAGCCAAGACCATGGGGCTTTAACGGTACCACGGCATGGCTCCTGGTAAATAATCGAGGGGAGTGTTGAGCATGGCTCACTGGCTTTTCACTGAAGAACACGAGCTGGTACGCAAAACAGTGCGCAACTGGGTGGAAAAAGAGATCAAACCTTACGTTGAGGAATGGGAAAACGCGGGCGAGTTTCCCCGGGAACTGTTTGCCCGGGCGGGTGAACTGGGTTTCCTTGGGCTGACGTACCCGGAGGAATACGGCGGCAGCGGCGAGGATTACCTGGCCGGGGCCGTGTTTTTTGAGGAAATGGCCCGCTGCGGTTCGGCGGGTGTGGCGGCCGGGCTTGGTGCAAGCATGGCCATAGCCGGGCCTCAGATTTACAAGTTCGGGAGCGAAGAATTAAAAAACAGGTTCCTGCCGCCCACCATCAGCGGTAAAAAAATCGGCGCACTGGCCATTACCGAGCCCAACGCAGGTTCCGACGTGGCCTCCATACAGACCACGGCACGGAACATGGGCGACCATTACCTCGTCAACGGCAGCAAAATTTTCATCACCAACGGGGTGCGGGCCGACTATGTGGTCACTGCTGTCAAAACCGACCCAGCGGCCGGTCACAAAGGCATTAGCTTGCTGGTAATTGAAAAAGGCACACCTGGTTTCACGGTAGCCAAAAAACTGGATAAGCTGGGCTGGAACACCTCCGACACCGGCGAACTGGTCTTCGAGGACTGCCGGGTGCCCGGGGAAAACCTGGTGGGCCGGGAAAACATGGGCTTCTACTACATCATGCAGAACTTCGCCTGGGAGAGGCTGGTAATGGCCCTGGAAGCGGTGGCATCCGCCCAGTTGGCTATTGATGTGGCGGCCGAATACGCCAGACAGAGGGTTCAGTTCGGCAGGCCGTTGTCCAAGTTCCAGGTCACCCGGCACAAGCTGGCCGACATGGCCAGCTTGGTGGAAACCGCCCGCTGCCTCACCTATCATGCCCTCTCCCTGTATGTATCGGGCCGGGACGCGGTAACCGAGGTGGCGATGGCAAAGCTATATGCTTGTGAAATAGCCAACCGGGTGACCGATGAGGCAGTGCAGATCCACGGCGGGTACGGTTACATGATGGAGTACCCGGTGCAGCGTTTCTGGAGAGATGCCCGTATCGGTACCATCGGCGGCGGCACGTCGGACATCATGAAACAAGTCATAGCCGGCCGGTTGATCAAGTAAATATTTAAGGAGGTTGAGCATGCTGGACAAATACTTTGAAGACGTGGAAGTGGGTTCTATAGCCGTTTCCAGGGGCAGGACCATTACTGAAGCCGACATCGTCATGTTTTCCGCCTTCAGCGGGGACTGGTACCCGCTGCACACCGACAAGGAATACGCCGCCAATACCATGTTCGGCCAGCGGATAGCCCACGGAATGCTGGTGCTCAGCGTGGGCACCGGTCTGGTAACCATGGAGCCCGGCGTTGTGCTGGCTTTTTACGGCATGGATAAGCTGCGCTTTACCAATCCCACTTTTATTGGGGACACCATCAGGGTGGAAACCGAAGTATTGGAAAAAAAAGATAAAGACTCCTTCGGCGTGATTACCGTCAAGCAGGAAATCAAAAACCAGCGCGACCAGGTGTGCTGCACGGCTATTTTAAAAGTGGCCGTCAACAAGAAAGGCACGTTTTAAGCGGGAAAGGGATACACCTGCTGAAACGAAATCGGTAAGGGGACACACCTCTGCCTTTGGGTCAATGCTTCTGGGTCGAGGAATGTCCCCGATTGGAATGGGACAGGAATGTCCCCAAATATGGAGGGTTGAACTTGAAAAGTGTACGTATCGGCGCCGGGCAGGGATTCTGGGGCGACTCCCCGTTCCCAGCCCTGGACGTGGTAAGATCCGGCAATGTAAAATACCTGGCCTGCGATGCTCTGGCCGAGCTTACCCTGGCCATTTTGCAAAAAGCCCGGCAAAAAGACCCGGACAAAGGGTACGTGGAAGACCTGTTTTTTAAACTATTGCTGCAGCCATGTCGGCAGAAAGGCGTCAAAATCCTCACCAACGCAGGCGGCATCAACCCGCACGGTGCCGGGCGGATGGTCTTTGAACTGGCCCGTTCCCTGGGCATAAAAGGGCTCAAGATCGCCGTCATCACCGGGGACGACGTGCTGCCCAAGCTGGCGGAACTGAGGGAAAAGGGCGTCGACCTGTCGGACATGGAAAGCGGCGGGGACATATCAACGATTAAGGACAGGATTGTATTCGCCAACGCCTACCTGGGGGCAAAACCCATGGTTGAGGCCCTGGAAATGGGCGCGGACGTTATTATCACCGGGCGCACCTCGGACCCGGCTCAATTCCTGGCCCCCATGGTTTATGAACTTGGCTGGAGCTGGGACGACTGGGACCGCCTGGCCGCCGGGATCCTGATGGGCCACCTGATGGAATGCTCTGCCCAGAGCACCGGGGGCAATTTCAGCGGCGACTGGTGGAACATCCCGGACATGGAGAGGATCGGTTACCCGGTAGCTGAAGTGTACGAAAACGGCGATGCCGTGCTGACCAAACCCGAAGGCACTGGCGGCCGGGTAGACTTGCGCACCGTGAAAGAGCAAATGCTTTACGAAGTGCATGACCCTACGGCTTATATCACACCGGACGTGGTGGCGGACTTCACCTCGCCCCGCTTGGTGGTGGAAGGACCTGACCGGGTGCGCATAACCGGCATGAAAGGCAAACCACGGCCGGAAAATCTGAAAGTTTCCATCGGCTACAGCGATGGCTGGATGGGAGAGGGTACACTTAAATACTCCTGGCCGAACGCCCTAAAGAAAGCCCGTAAGGCTGAAGAGATTACCAGGAAACAGTTCGCCGCCCTGGGGATCTCATTCGATGAAATCTTGTTTGAGTACGTCGGTTATAATTCACTGTCAGGCCCACTGGCCACGGGAGACGGTGCGGACCTGAACGAAGTTGGTCTAAGAATTGCAATGCGCACTTCTGATAAAATGACTGCCGCCAGGATGCCACGGCTCCTGCCTCCCCTGGCGCTGAACGGGCCGCCGACGGCAACCGGAAGCGGGGGCATGGCCAGACCCAGGGAACTGATCGGCATGTGGTCGGCCCTGGTGCCCAGGGACGAAGTTGAGAAACAGGTGCAAATAAGCATCAGGGAGGTGGGATAAAGTGCCCAGGGTTATGCTGGTGGAACTGGCCCACGCCCGATCGGGAGACAAGGGCAACACGGTGAACATAGGGCTGTTTCCTTACCGGGAAGCGGATTACGAGTTGATTAAACGGGAAGTGACCGCGGAAAAAGTGAAAGAACACTTCGCCGGCCTAGTGGATGGTGAAGTAACCCGCTACGAAGTGTCCAACATACAAGCCTTCAACTTTGTTTTGCGGGGCGCCTTAAACGGCGGGGCATCCCGCTCATTACGCAGCGACAGCCTGGGCAAGTGCTTCGGCGCCAACTTGCTCCGGATGTATGTGGATATTGAATAAGGAGGTTCTGGTTATGAATGACCGGAACAAGTCTAAGGTTCACGCCTTACTGAAAAAAAGGGCCAATACGTTGCCTGACAAACCTTTTATTTATTACCAGGATAGCCATGTTTCCTATGAAAAAATGGACGAAATCTCTGATCGCCTTGCTTATTCTTTACTGCAATTGGGCATATCCAAAGGGGATATGATTGCTGTAGTTGCTCCAAACCAGCCTGAATGGCTCTATACCTTTTTTGCGGCGGTCAAAATTGGAGCGCCCGTAGTGGCTTTAAATGTTCGGTATCGTTTGGCCGAGTTTGATTACATGCTTAACAATTCCCAGGCCAAAGCCCTTGTGTGCATTGATTCATTTGGTGAGTTTGATTTTAGACAGTTTTTTAAAGAGAACAGGTCCCGTTTTCCCTCGGTTGAGAAATACATTTATATTACCAGTAATAAACTTCAAGATGATATTTCTCTGGGGGATCTTTGCAAGACAGTTGTAGAAAATCAATCATTATTGGAACAGGCTAAGCAAGAGGTCGACGAAACGGATACGGCAATAATCATCTACACCTCGGGAACCACGGGAAAACCCAAGGGAGCCATGATTAGCAACAAAAACATTCTGGCTTCTGCCAGCGCACAGGTAGAGCATTTCAATATACAAGCCACCGATGTGTTCATAGGCAGCCTACCTTTAAACCATGTGGGCGGAATTACGTGTGCCGTTACTTCGTGCCTAATCTGCGGAGGAAGTGTGGTTCTGATTCCCAGTTTCAGGCCCGACCTGGTATTACAGGCTTCTGCCGAATATGGAATTACTATAATGGCAGGAGTTCCGACCATGTATGTAATGATGTTGAATGTATCAGGTATTGATAAATACGATCTTTCTTCCGTAAGATACTGCATTGCAGGTGGGTCGAACGTAGAGCCACAACTTTGTACAGCCATATCCAAAACTTTCCCCGGTGCCAAATTACTAAACCTCTATGGTCTTAGTGAAACTTCCGGGGCCTGCGTTTTATCCAGCCTGGATGACGGGGTCGAAAAAGTAAGCGAAAGTATAGGCGTGGTAATAGATAATTTTAAGGTTAAAGTTGTGGACGGGAATGGAAATGAACTCCCTGCCGAGCAAATTGGAGAGCTTGTCTTTAAAGGAGATTGTGTTATCAGCGGTTACCTTGGCATGGAAAAGGAAACTGCTGACAATTTCCGGAACGGATGGGTTTATACAGGAGACATGGGTTATATAGATAACGATGGGCACATCTACCTGAAGGGGCGTAAAAAGGAGATGTATATACAAGGGGGGTTTAATGTATACCCGGTTGAGATAGAGAACGTACTCACACGTCATCCAAAGGTTGCCATGGCGGCAGGATTCGGAGTGCCTGACCCGGTATTTGGAGAAGTAGGGCGGTTTTACATTGTGACCAAGCCCGGCGAAGTATTGACTGAGGAAGAACTGTTTAATTATTGTAAGCAGAATTTAGCAGATTACAAAATACCGAAACAGTTTGAATTTGCGGATGATTTGCCTCTAACTCCCGCAGGTAAAATACACAAGTCCTTGCTTAAGGAAAAATACCTGGCTCCCGGTGGTTGTTAAAGCTAAATATATATTCCATGAAAAAATCTGAATATTGTAAAAATATTCGGGAGGTGTAATAATGAATCAGGCTGTGGACCTCTCGTATATTGCTTTTAACCCCGCCTGGGGTTACGAAGCAATGCCCCCCGTGCCAGAAATACCGCTCCAGGATTTAATCCGGCGGTTTGTGGAGGTATATAGGGATAAAACCGCCTTGATATCCCTGAATCATAAAATAACCTTCGGCCAGATGGACGAGTATTCGGACCGTTTGGCCGTCGCCCTCATCGCCATGGGAGTGAAAAAGGGGGATCGGGTGGCTACCATGCTGCCCAACTGCGCCCAGCACGTCATAGCCTTCCACGGTATAATCAAGACAGGCGCTGTATCAGTGCCCTGCAACGTGATGCTCAAAGCCGATGAACTGGCCTACCTGTTAAACGACTGCGAAGCCCAAACAGTTATCTGCCTGGACCTGTTTTTCCCCCTCTTTCAGGCGCTGCTGCCCAAGATACCGGTTAAAAATATTATCACCGTACACCTCAAGGATTTCAGCACCCCAGATGCGTGGGTGCCGCCAACGCTTAAACACGACAAGATGTCCATCCCCGGCGCCCGGGACTTCATGGAAATTTTAAACACACCGGTATCCGAAGTACCCAGACCGGAAATAACACCATTCCTAGACCTGGCTTTGATCCTGTACACGGCGGGGACCACCGGTTTTCCGAAGGGTGTAATGGAAACCCATTACAACATGGTTTACAACTGCCTGAGCCATTCACACCTGATGAACCTGAACAGCGGGAATGTTAATTTACAGATCATGCCCATGTTCCACACCTCGGGCTATTTCCTTGGATTGCACCCGGTGCTTTACCAGGGCGGCACGGTCGTCCTTGTGCCCATGTTCGACCCGGGTGAACTGCTTAAAATCATCGACCGCTACAAGATAAACACCTTATTTGCACCCCCCACCCTGTTCGTGGCCCTTATCAACCACCCTGACTTGCCTAAATACGACCTGGGCCATTTCAAACTGGCCACGGGCTGCGGGGCCCCGGTACCCACTGCGCTGCAGAAAAAATGGAAGGAACTGACCGGTGTTGACTTGACCAATGGCTGGGGCATGACCGAAACTAACTGCGGCGGCATCATGTCCCTGCCCAATAAAAAGAACCTGGACTCCATCGGGGTGCCGGTGGCAGGTGAAGTTAAAATTATCGACCCGAACGGTAAAACGCTCCCACGGGGCGAGGTCGGGGAAATATGCTTCCGGGGGCCCCAGGTGGCCGCGGGCTACTGGAAGAAGCCCGATGAAACGGCCCGCGCCTTTGACCCGGACGGTTGGCTGTATACCGGCGACGCGGGCTACATGGACCAGGACGGTTTTATCTACTTCGTGGATCGGATTAAGGACCTGATTATTTCGTCCGGTTATAACATTTCCCCCTTCGAAGTTGAATCCGTGCTTATGAAGCACCCGGCCGTAGCAGAATCGGCGGTTATAGGCATACCCGACCCTTACCGCGGAGAAACGGTTAAAGCGTTTATAACACTGAAATCAGATAGCCGCAACCAAATCACCGTGGAGGACATCGACCGGTATTGCAGGGAAAATATGGCTACTTACAAACGCCCCAGGTTATTCGAATTCATGAATGAACTACCCAAAAGCGCTGTTGGTAAGGTATTGAAGAGGAAACTGCGGGACTTGGAAAACTCGAGGGCTGAACCAAAGGATAGTATTAAAAAAGGGGGATAAGTAAAATGGATACCGTGTTGGACAAAAATTTAATCCATAGGGTTGCGGTGGGAGACATCCCGCGCCGTTCGGCAGGCCGTTGGCCGGACAAGGAAGCCCTGGTGGAATACCGGGGGGGCTCCAGGAACAGTTTGACCTTTGACCGGTTCAACCGGGCCTGCTGCAGTTTTGCCCGGGGCATCCGCGGGCTGGGGTTATCCAAGGGGGACCGGGTGGCAGTTATCTGTCTGAATTCAACCGAGTTTGTCATTTCCATGTTCGGCCTTGCCAAGGGCGGTTTTGTGTCGGTGCCAGTAAATCCCGGCCTGGATCCCAGGGAACTGGCCTACGTACTGAACCACTCCGAGTCCAAGGTGTTGATTATCGACGATGTGTTTGTTCCTTTCCTGGCTAACCACCTGAATAAAATGCCGAACATTAAACACTATATTTCCATACCGGTCTCCGGCGGCCAGGCGTCTGAACCTTTTATCGACTTTCACGAGTTCATCAAAGGGCTGGACGATTCCGAGGTGGAAGACGTGATTATCGAAGACAGAGACATCGTGCAGATCATGTACACCAGCGGCACCACTGCCATGCCCAAGGGCGTCACCATTTCCAACCTGAACGTTTATTTTACCGCGCTGCAAAATACAATAGACCTGCAGATTAACTCGAAGGCCGTAATCACTGCAATGATGCCCATATTCCACTGCGCCCAGCACGCCCTGCTCACCACCGCTCTGGTGGCCTGCGCAAGGATTGTCGTCATACGTGGGTTCGATCCCGAAAGGCTGATGAAAACAATTCAAAATGAAAAGGTCACCTGGATGTTCGCCTTGCCCATGATGTACAGGGGAATGCTGGACCACCCGGTTATTGATAATTACGACCTGTCCAGTCTGGAAACCTGCCTGTACGCCATGACACCCATGGACAGGAGAACCCTGAGCGACGCCCGGAAGAGAATCAACGCCACGTTTTACCTGGCCACCGGCCAGACCGAGGCCTACCCCGGCACCAACTATTTCAACCCCGACTGGTTCTCCGGCAAGGAAGGAAACGTTTGGGGAAGGTCCCTATCTGCATACGACACCGCGGTTATGGACGATGCAGGAAACCTGCTGCCGGTCGGAAAAGTGGGCGAAATAGTGTGGCGCGGACCCGGGGTCATGGAAGGTTATTTTAAGGACAAAGAAGCTACGGAACAAGCCGGGAAGTTCGGTTGGCACCATTCAGGGGACCAGGGCTATATGGACGAGGACGGCATGCTGGTGTTTATAGACCGCAAGAAAGATATTATCAAAACCGGTGGTGAAAACGTACCGTCCATCAGGGTGGAAACTGTAATCATGGCTCACCCGAAAGTGGAATCCGCCGCCGTGATCGGACTGCCCCACCAGCGCTGGATCGAAGCGGTAACCGCCGTGGTGGTGCCGAAAAAAGACAGCGGACTAACCGAGGAAGAATTGATCCAGTGGTGCAAGCAGGAACTGGGCGGGTTCCAGGTGCCCAAGTCCATAATATTCACGGATAATCTACCCCGCACCAGCACAGGCAAAATCAAAAAGCACGAATTAAGAAAACAGTTTAACGATTATTACGGTGAGTCCAAATAAAACGAAACCAAAATGCCGGAGGTCCGAAACATGGGAAATCTAAAATTCGATCCGGAAATCTGTACCGGGTGTGAGACCACAGATTGCTTAACCAGGTGCAGGTACTTGGGCTACGACGGAGAAACCGCCCGCAGGGAACGGGCAAAACTGAACCGGGGAGAGGACTCCCCTGTGCTGCGGGACTGCGTTACCTGTTATGCCTGCGAGGAGTACTGCCCCCGGGGCAACCACCCCTTCTACCAACTGGTTGATCTGCAGGAACAAAAAGGTATTCACCCGGTCCCCGTACCTTTTTATGAAAAAATGGTTCGGGTATTTGCGCCCAAGGGTGATTTTACACCCGCGACGATTACAAACACAGCGGTTAACCTGTGCCTTTTTCCCGACCTGAAACCACACCTGAAAGGCATCCTTTTCGAGGATAGCACAGTGCTGATGAGTAAAGACCTGTTCTGCAACCTCATCTACCTGCACTTTGGTGTGAGCTCCCTGATCAACGAACGGGTGCCCGGTGTACTGGAAAAACTGGCCGGGTGCGGTATTGAAGAACTGGTCTGTTTTCACGACGAGTGCTACGCCCTTTACGCCTCCTGGGCACCGGCATACGGTTACGACGTGCCCTTCCGGCCGGTGCACCTGTTCCGTTACCTGCTGGACCGGCTGGCGGAAAACGCTCCCCGGATCCGCAAACTGGGGCTGCAGGCGGCCTACCAGCGTCCATGCTCCTCCCGGTTGACGCCGGAAAAAGAACCGCTGCTCGACCAACTTTTTGACGTTGTCGGCGTTACCAGAGTCCTCCGGGAGTATGACCGGGAAAACGCACTCTGCTGCGGAGCGGTGTTCAAGATGCAAGGCCGTAAAGAGTTGGCTGAAGATGTAAACAAGCGGAACCTGGACGATATGGTGCGCGCCGGCGCCGAAGTGTGCATATTCAACTGCCCGTTTTGCTATATGACCATGAAAGACATGATCTCCGGCAGGGGTCTTAAACCACTGCTGATCAGTGACCTGTGCCGCATGGCCCTGGGCGAAGAATTATAAGCTTACAAGTACAATCAAAAAGGAGCGAGGCCAACTGACCTTACCGCGATTTTATGGACACACAGAACGTGTGATACAATAAAATCACGGAGGTGTCCTAAATGAGAACGTTTGATAAAGAATACAAGATTATGGCTGTCAATCGTGTGCAGGCGGGCGAAAAATCCGCCGCTGAGGTAGCCCGGGAACTAGATTTAAGTCCAACCACGCTATATGGGTGGATCAGGAAGTTCGGTAAACACGGCGAAAATGCCTTTCCTGGAAGCGGTCACCTGCACAAGGCTGACGATGAGTTACGTAGGCTTCGTAAAGAAAATATGGATCTGAAGGAGGAAAACGCCATTTTAAAAAAGGCGGCAGCCTACTTTGCCAAAAACCAGAAATAGAACGCTATCTTTTCATGAAGGCGCACCGCTCCGAATTTCGGGTTGCGAAGATGGCTGAGGTGCTCCAGGTATCAAGGAGCGGTTTTTACACATATTTAAAGCGACCCAAAAGCAATCGAGAAATGGAAAATGAATTGCTGCTCGAAAAGATAAAGGCTGTCTACAAGAAGAACCACGGTATATACGGATATCCTCGAATAACCAACGAACTAAAGAACGATGGAGCACCTAGTAAAAATCGCGTATACAGGCTGATGAGAAAAAACGGCATCAAATCAAAGACCGTAAAAAAATATAAGGCAACAACAAACTCAAATCATAACCTTCCGGTTGCTGAAAATCTGCTTAACCGCGAATTTACAGCACATAAACCAAATCAAAAGTGGGTAAGTGACATCACCTATGTTGCAACCGATAAAGGATGGCTGTACCTCGCCGGTGTTATGGATTTGTGCGGCAGACCAATCGTTGGCTTTGCCATGGCCGAACACATGAGAAAGTCCCTTGTCATAGAAGCCCTCAACCAGGCCATTGGCAGAACTGGCGCGAAAGAAGGGCTATTGGTGCATTCTGATCGTGGTGTTCAATATGCCAGCAGAGAATACCAGGCCATACTGAATAAAAACAAATTTATATGTAGCATGAGCCGCAAAGGCAACTGCTATGACAACGCTCCCATGGAATCGTTCTGGGGCAAGCTCAAACAAGAGTGGTTGTACGGTAAGCGGTTTAAGACACGGGCCGAAGCCAAAGCAGCAATATTTGAATATATCGAAGTCTTCTACAACCGACGGCGCATACATTCTAGCAACTGTTACAAAATACCGATGGAAGTTATAAAGGCAGCGTGATACATTATCGCAATACATCTACCGCTCAAGCGACGTCCTCCAGGCCAAGCCTTGACTTTGTATGCTATGCGGTGGGCACCCGACCGACCGACGACCGATGGCTGAAGCTAAATTCAGGCCGGTCGGGTTATGGAAGTATAGCATACCAAGTCAAGGCCGCTTCACTTCGTTCTGCGCCGCTGCCGCGGTTGGCCTTCCGGACTAAGTTACCTAAATTACGTAAGGCTGGGAAGGGGAACAACCCTCCCTCCCTTCCTCCCTCAAGCTGTGATTTTGGGGTTTATGCGCTAATCAACGTATTTCTGTATTTTAAGCGGTAGCTTTCACCGGTCATATTAAAAAGTCACTGTTACGGACAAGCCGGTCTAAAATAACGGTTGCAATCACAGATCTCCCCAGAACATAAAATATTAAGCAATTTTGCGGGATAATTAGATATTATGCGTTTTTAGTGTCTATTGATTCGGGGTAGGTTCAGCAGTCTTTTTTAGTCAGTGCGTTATCATAGGCATAACGGAGAAATCCGTAGAGTCTATCCACCGTTATGCCTTGAGGCAAGCGAATATCCCATAGATGCAAAAAAGCCTTCTACTATGTCCACATTCAAATCATCCAGATACAAGCCACGCTCATTGAGAAATGAATGAAATTTGTATAAATACTGTTCCTTATTTTTTATCGTTTCATTGGATAGAGACAGGATATTTCTGGTATATGACAGATACAATTCTATGGTTTCACCAATATCACCAGAAAAAATCCGTTTAACGCTTGGAGTACGGAATTCAAAATCCCCATCTTTCTGATATGAGATCAGCATTCGTACTGCTCTGAGTCTTATCTGATTTTTTTTGCTTATTTTTTCCGTCAGGATATGATCCCCAAAAACCTCATCACAGTATGCAAAGCCAATAGGCTCAGAAAAATCCGTGTATTGATGTCTTCCATCCATTGATTTAACCTGCTCCATTCTGTCCTGATTTTCTGATAATGCATGCTGGCATACTCACGACTGATTAATTCATCTTCACACAAAGCAACCAGCTTTTTAAAATCTATTACCATAACCAAATCCCCTAAAATGTTTGGTTATTTTGTAACACGGATGGTTGATTATGTAAAGAAATATACACCCAATACAGGAATCCCTTTGGTTTAGAAGCATATTTCTTTACATAATCAAAGTCTTAACGTAACCCTTGCTTTGGGGAGAGTAGGGTAAACAATATTTTAGCTGGCTGCCCAGTTCTGCACAGATGGTTTGCAAACGTTTTGTTTTAGGCTGTCATCCGGTAAAGGGTGGATCAGACCGTATCGGAACAAGGCACGTTCCATATCATGGTCATTATTCATGATTTTACCTCCTTGTCGCATGTATTTTGGAATAGAAACATTCTACTCCGGCGATAAGAAGGCTGAGGTTGAAAACTATGGGAAATATCAGCGGCTTTGGCAGTGAGAAATTATAAAAAGGTGTGGGATTTTAGCAAGTCTAAAATCCGGTTAAGGTAGCGGTAAGGCCAACTGGCAATATCGGATGCCGGAAATCGTAACCAGGCACCAACGGCACGGGTATAAAGGCTTGTCCATTGCAATAGTACCACTGTTTTTCGCGAGTATTCTTTGTTCCGGACGGTAGGTGGCACCGTTTGGGACTCTTGAGCCAGTTCTTCTACAATGTCATTTGGGGGAAGTATCTGTTGCAGGTCAGCCAGGAGAAGGGGTTCCACTTTTTGCTTCTTGACCTCCACTATACGTACCCAATAATACATAACGGTATGGGAAACCGGAACCTGGGGGAAAAGCTTGTTTTGGAGCTTCCGTAAGCTGCACTCTGTTTCATGGGAGTAGGTGTATTGAAGTACGAAGGCTTGCCGTTCGAAGGTGTCATATTGGTGACGGGATGCCAGAAATTCCGGCTTTATTGCGTGCGTCACGTTACAGTGCCTGCATTTGTATCGAAGTATGACGATTTCAGTTTGTAGGGTATTAGATTTGTATTGCACCGTATAACAGGCATGATAGACCATCTCCGTACCGCAGGTGTTGCAGTGGATTCCGATTGGCACCGTATATATGATTTGCATGTAGGTCTTGACATCACAGCCAAAATTGTATACTCTCAAATTGCTTTTATGTGAAAAGTGTTTCCCCTTCGATTTGATTCTGCCAGGAATCGGGGAAGCACTTTTTTATTTTATCCGCTGGAAATGCTCCCGGCAATTCTTTGTGAAAAATTTGCCGCTCTTTATGGTTTTTTTTCGTTGTTAAAAACAATCGTGGCGGTGCTGCTCAAAACGAACGTCTTCGACTTCTATTCCGCCCTTCCTTAAATTCGCAATCAGCTGCGATAACCTTTCCGTTCCCCCTGCGAAGGTGCCTTCGCGAGTGACGACGGTCACCTTGCCGTCCGGGGAAATTGCAATTTCCGCTTTCATAGCACACCTCTTACAAATTAACCTTAATTACCAGATAGCCGTTGCTTGTGTACTGCTGTTCGTTTACCTGGCAGCTTTGCGCAATTCGCTCGGCCACTTTTTGCTGAGTAAGGACGCCGGCAACGGATTCACAGGCTTCTCTAACAGCGTCTAAAATGTCTTGCGGAACATTGTAGCCGGTAATCTGACCTTTGTTGTTGATTGATACCGGGTACCCGTTTACCCGTAGTGTTTGCTGAACTTGCTAAACCAAGCCGGTACTTTTCAACAGATTGGCGACCGCCGTTATTGCTTCCGGGGAAGCAAGCAGTTCTTTTGCCAGCCTGACGTTCATGTTTGCCACGGCAATACCGTCACAGGGCATTTAATAGACCTCCTTTCGGCAAAAAAATAAAAAAAGCCGCACTCAACAAAGATGTTGAATACGGCTCTTTTGTAAGGATTTAAATATGTCGCGGTTGAAACCGCAGTTAATGTCGCTGTTTTTTTAAGGTCCTCCAGCTTGGACAAGTACCTTATTTTAAATATACCATATAAGAATGCGAAGATAAAGAGAATAGCACTTCTTGTATAGTGTTTTTGGCGCAACTTCTTTGAACTATGCAATTAACAATTTATTTTCTTATATAGTTCTTCATGTCATAAGTATCTTCAGTAACGCCTTCATTTCTTAATTTAAATTTTTCAATTCTCCCTGTAGGTGTTCTGGGTAAACCCTTAACTATTCTTATATATCTTGGTACCCAGAAGGAAGGCATGTTTTCCAAACAAAAGTTAAATATATTCTCCAGGCTAACCTCTTCACCGGGTTTTGTCGCGATAACAGCCATCACTTCATCTTCGCCTACTTCGGAAGGAGCAGGTACTACAGCCGCTTCAACTACATCAGGATTTTTAAGGAGCACCTGTTCAACTTCGTAAGATGATATATTTTCACCTTTTCTTCTAATAGCATCCTTGACCCTATCCACAAAATAAAGATAACCTTGCTCGTCAAAATAACCCGCATCACCCGTGTGGAACCACAGTCCTTTAAAAGCTTCCACTGTTTGTTTAGGCATTTCATAATATTCCAAAAATATTGTCCAGGGCATTCCCGGCCTTACAACGATTTCACCAATCTGGCCGCTTGGCAAAATGCGCCCATTATCATCCATAACTTTAACTTCTACATGAGGACCTACACGGCCACAACTTCCCGGCGGGTTATGCCCACTGATTACCAAGTTATATGGTGAGGAGACAGGAATTCCGACTTCTGTACTTCCGTAACCGCCGGTTATTGAAATATTAAACCTTTCTTTAGCCAAGCTCCATACTTCTTTTGAACAATAAGCGATGGCAACAAGCTGACCATGGTCTTTTTCCAGCGGGGAAGGCGGATTTTTAAATAACATTTCCAATATTGGGCCTACTGCGTGAAAATGAGTAACGTCATATTTTTTAATATCATGCCAAAAAGAAGACGCCGTAAATTTTTCTACCAGTATCATTCTAGCATTAGCCAGCATGGACGATATAGTTGCCAAGTCTAAAGCCATAATGTGAAAGAGTGGCAAGTAAACATAAACGGTGCTATCTTCTGTAACCCCACCGGCATCTGCCATAAACAGGGCCGTGGATATAAATTGAGCGTTGGCATCTACCACAACTTTTGAAGGTCCTGTAGTACCGGAGGTTAAAATCATGGCGCAAGGGTCCTTAGCGTACTTCATTATTTCTAATTTTGTACTGGATTGTTTGGCCATTACATCATCAAAATATACATATGGTTTTATGGGCAAATGACCGTAGGAAATATTCCCATTTCCGATGATTATAACAGTATCAATATTATTCAATTCTATCTCCACATCTTTATACGCTTTCAGAAGCCTGTAATCTATAATTAAAAATTTCGAATTTGAAGCGGATAAATTATAAATCAACGGATCTTTAATAAAGCCGGTGTTGACAGTAACCGGTATGGCTCCGGTTTTTAAGATGCCGAAATATGAGAATATCCATTCCGGTGAATTGTATGCATAAATGGCCACCTTATCATTTTCACGCACCCCAAGTTCATAAAAACCTCCAGCCAGCGAGTCACTTAAAATGTCTATATCCTCATAAGTGAAGCTTCTGCCATCTTCAAAGATAAGCCAGGTCTTATCTTTGTTTTCTTTGGCTTTCTTTTTAACCAGTTCGACAACTGTCGGGTAGCGATTTATCGCTTCTTCATAAACAGACCTGGAGAAAAATCCTTCCTTTAGCGTGGGGTTGGGAGGGAATTTGTTACTGTGCACATGTATAACCTCCGTTCTATACCATTTTTACGATACTTGAATATAATTATCGCCCCAATAAGCTTTTCTTAACTCTTTTTTCAGTATTTTCCCCGTTTGTGTTCTTGGGATTGTTTCAGCAAAGTCAATAGACTTGGGAATTTTAAATCCTGCAAGATTATCCTTACAAAATTCAATAATATCTTCTTGGGTAATTTTTACACCCGGTTTAGGGACCACAATGGCTTTAACCGCTTCACCCCATTTTTCATCGGGTACTCCAATAACCGCAGCATCTTGGATTTCATCCATTTTCAGTAATACTTCCTCAATTTCTAAGGGATAGACATTAACACCGCCGGTTATGATCATATCCTTTGCCCTATCAACTATATAATAGTAACCATCTTCATCCTGGCGCGCCATGTCACCGACTGTTGCCCATTCACCGTCGATAAAAGCTTCCTCTGTCGCTGTTGAGTTATTCCAGTATCCTCTAAATCCTCCCAATCCTCTGGAGTAAAGTAAGCCAACTTCCCCCTTCTTGACTTCTTTTCCGTCTTGATCCAACAGCCTCAATTCCACATCTTGTAATGGCTTTCCTACACAGCGTTCTTTTCTTAATTGGTCTTCATCACGAAGTGTTGTTGAAACCCCCAATTCCGTGCTTCCGTAAAACTCGTTCAATTCTGAATTTTTAAAGTATTGCTTGATCTTTAGCTTGGTGGGGGTGTGCAAAGGCGCTCCACCGGAAATAACCATTTTTAACGATGTAATATCATATTTATTTAGAACGTCTTCAGGCAGGTTTAATAATGCATTATACATTACTGGAACCATCATCATCCAATTTACCCGGTGCCTTTCGATATTTTGCAATACTTTTTCGGGCACAAAAGCCGGCATTACCACTAAAGTTCCCCCGGATACAAGTGTTGCACAGTACCAGGCGCAAGGGCCTGCATGGTACAAAGGAGCCACCGCCAGTTGCACATCACCGGAACGTACCCTCCATTCGATACACACTGTGACACCAATATGGTAGTTTTCCATATACCCCCTGACCGCTCCTTTAGGTCTGCCGGTTGTACCGGAAGTGTATAATATCATGTGTATATCAAGAGGCGATATCTGAACATCCAATTCCTCCGGGCTTGATTGGGTGATTAATTGTTCATATGATATGGTGTCTTCAAATTTGTTATCCCCTGTTACTATAACATGTTTCAAGTTACATGCTTCGCTTTGAATTGATTTTATGAGTTCCAGGTATTCCGGATTTATAACCACCGCAGTTGCGCCGCAATCATTAAGTTGATATAATAGCTCGCCAGCCTTCAAATGGCGGTTTAAGGGAGTCATTATAAACCCGCTTTTTGTGGTCGTAACAAAGGTTTCTGGAAATTCAAAACAGTTATTAAGCAACATTGCCACCCGGTCGCCTTTTTCCAGTCCCAGGTTATACAGACCGTTACCCAGGCGATTGGTCCGTTCCCACATTTCAGCCCATGTTTCCATCCTATCCTCACAAATAATTGCTTTCATATTCGGGTTTTTGGCCAGGTTCATTTTCATGCTATCCACAAGATTATTTGAATACCTTGTTTTTGGTTGACCAAATTCAAGAGGAACTTTGCTCATATTTTCTCCCTCCTAGTCATAATAAATATTAATAGGGTTGAATCAGCACCAGCTGTTCCGGGGTAATTTTCCAACTCAACCCGGTTCGTTGCCTACGATACACACTGAAGACACACAGTAGGCCGGCTGTCCTCCTAAATTGTGAGTCAGGGCCAGTTTCGGGTTTGCAATTTGCCTGTCTCCTGCCTCACCCCTGAATTGCAAGAAACATTCATATAGCATGCGTAATCCTGTTGCACCTATTGGATGTCCGAATGATTTTAGGCCGCCATCCGGGTTAACGGGTAACATGCCTGTCAGTTCAAAAAAACCATTTTCGACGTCTTTCCAACCACTACCCCGGGGGCTTAGCCTCAAGTCTTCATACAGCACCAGTTCAGTAATGGTGAAACAGTCATGAACTTCAGCAAAACTTATTTCCTGGCGAGGATTTTTAATACCCGCTTCCTGGTACGCATATTGAGCCGCATGGTAAGTTTCCCAAACAACCGTATAGTCATAGTCCCGGTGACGCTCACCATAACCAGAGCCTGCAACTATCGACAGAGCCTTGACATAAATGGGCTGCTTTGTATATTTATGGACGTCCTCAGCCCTGCAGATTATGGCGCATGATGCTCCATCCGCCACCCCGGAACAGTCCATAACACCCAGCGGGTAAGCCACCATAGGTGAATTAATGATTTTTTCAAGGGGAATTTCCTCCTGGTACTGTGCCTTTGGATTTAGCGCGCCATTGTGGTGATTTTTCCAGGCAATTTTGGCCATTATTTCCTTTAATTTTTTCATGTCGATTTTGTATTTTTCAGCATAAGCAGGCGCCAGTAAAGCAAATCGCGCCGGCGCAGTCGGTTCCGGAGCGGTGCGGTCCGAATGCACCATGGGAGTTTCAAGACCGCTATACCCACTATCTTTTAATTTTTCGGCACCAATGGCCATTACCAGATCATAAGCTCCGGAAGCCACGGCATAGCAGGCATTTCTAAAGGCGTCGGAACCGGTGGCGCACATGTTTTCCACCCTGGTAACCGGCTTGTATGGTATTTTCATGCACATGGAAAATGGTAAAGCCCCGGTGGTACTGGATGAAAACGTCCCAAACCAGTAAGCTTCAATATCTTTAAGGTCGACTCCGGAAGAGCTGCAGCATTCGCTCACTGCTTCTATGATCAGATCGTCCAAACTGCAATCCCACCTCTCGCCAAATTTGCTGCAACCCATACCGATTATCGCTACTTTGTCTTTAATGCCTCCGGCCATTTTATCCCCCCTTTCTACCTTTTCGGCATAGCCTTCCAAAAGTAAGTCACTATCCCTCCGGCTTCAAATAATCGCCGGAAAGACAACTCAAGTTCCATTCCTACCCGAATTTTTTTAATATCGTAATCGGTCATTAAACATACAAATCTACCTCCCCCTTCAAAATCTACCACGGCCATAACCGTTGGAGGGTCGGGGGAAGGGGCCAAATAATCATAGGTATATGTAGTCAAAGTAGCCTTTTTATTTAGGAATTTATAATCCTCAAACTGGTCAATGGATTGACATTGAATGCAAACCCTGTGAGGTGGAAATTGAGGAGTGCTACATACTTTACATTTAGTACCATAAAAACCCAAAATTTTTTTCAGATTTCTATGGCGATCGGGTAAAGAAGGCCGAACAAGGGGTGGTCTGCGCTGGGGTTCAAAATAAAGTAGTTGCCGCCAACGTAAATACTTGCCGTAACTCATATCCGTTTTGCAACTTGTGAGGTAACTCCCAACTCCCCGGCGGGGTGGTAACTTATAAATGCTTTCCGTTACTTCAAAAGCTATAGCGTCACTGCCTTCGCCATAAGTAATAAATAAAATTTTATCGCCCGGTCGCGATTCTTCCAGCGCGGCGACCAAGGCAATGGGAGCGCAAGCAGCACCAGCATTTCCAATCTCTTCAATTAGATTGCTTTGGACCTGCCCGGGGCTGAAGCCCATTCTAACGGCAACAGCCACTGCATCTTTAGGTTTAAGGCCGTATAATGCTACTTTTGCAAAGTCACTCGGATTTAGCCCTGTTTTCTTCATAATTGCATGTGCTGCTTCCATGGTGAACCTTGTATAACCCTGCGTATGACAGAACCTGTCTTCCCAACTGTTAATAAAACGATCCCCTTGAAATCGCCAGTTATCGTAAAAATCCACAGCAACGCTGTGCCACCCAAGTACACTGGCTATAACGTCGTCATTACCCAAAAGGAATGCCGCCGCGCCATCACCTGACAAACTCTCGTGGAGCCCGCCCGCTGCGCCCAGCCGGGTATCGCTGACCGTAACCATAATCCTTTCTCCCCTTGCTGCAGCGTCGAAAGCGGCGATCATCGCACTTGAACCGGACCTGAGGGAACCGGTGACATCCAGTGTCCTGGCATTTCTTTTCATGTCCAAGGTGCCTGCGATCATTGTCGCGCTCTGTTTTTCTCCGTGTGGTGGGGTGGTTGTCGCAAAATAAACTCCATCAAAAGTGCTTGAATCAAACCCCGAGGCGCAATCCAGGGCAGCGGCAATCGCCATGGTCAGGCTGTCCTCATCATAATTTGCCACGGCTTTATATCCATGTGGCACCGTTATACCGTAAAATTCTTTTATATGTTTGCGATCCAGCCTGTTAAAGGGAATATATGCACCATATGCCACTATGCCCACCATGATTTATAACACTTCCTTTATGGTTATATATAACCCGAATGTAACGCGAAAAAGCTATATTTAGTCCTTCCTGTAATCATAAAAGCCCCTGCCGGTTTTTTGTCCGAAGTCACCGGCCCTGACTTTGTTTCTTACTCCGATACCAACCTTGAACCTGTCTCCAAATGCTTCGACAAGCCCATCTGCAACTCTCACCATGGTATCTATACCGCTGAAATCAAATAATTCAAAGGGACCCATGGGGTGACCAAGGGCGTATTTTATTGCTTTATCGATCTCTTCCACGCTTGCAAGTTTTTCATCATAGACCTTTGTGGCTTCGACCATGAAACCTGCCAGTAGTCTGTTGACAATGAATCCCGGTGTATCTTTGCAAACGCAGGTTTCTTTACCCATCCTTTGGGCCAGATCAACTATAGCCTGCACACACCATTCTGAGGTATGTTCACCCACAGGAATCTCAACAAGTTTCATTACCTGTGCAGGGTAAAAAAAATGCATACCGATAACCTGATCGGGCCTTGTAGTAGCGGCTGCAATTTCTGTAATGCTTAATTGGGACGTGTTTGTAGCCAGTATTGCTTCCCTCTTGACAACTTCATCCAGTTTGCAAAACACCTGCTTTTTGGTGTCTATGATTTCCGGAACGGCTTCAATAACAGCGTCACAGTCACACAATGCTTTTATGTCCGTAGTGGTTTTGATTCTTGCAATTATTTCCGCGCATTTTTCCTGGGGCAGCTTGCCAGCCTGAACAGCTTTGTCAAGTAGTTTTTTAATTTTCGCGTAACCATTATCAAGGGCTTGTTTCGCCGTATCAGCCAGTATTACCTCACAACCCGCCTGGGCCGCAAGCTGGGCAATACCATGTCCCATTAATCCCGCCCCCAGAACACCAACCTTGTTAATAGTAAACAATGTCATTAAACCTTAGAACCTCCCTTAATAGACTTCGGTTATCTTTAAATATCTTCATTTTTTTAGTCTTTCACAATATGTTCGGATAGCTAAATCTTTTGTTATTTACATCAATGTGTAATTTTGGACAACAATGGCGACCTTACCAAAGGCCGCATGTTTTTATATCATGGCCAAGTGGGATTCCACATCGTCTCCCGGCAGCAAACCTGCCATGTCTTCCTGGGTCTTCGTCCTAATTTCCTTCGTCCTGCTTATCCAAGAGGTGGAACGTCAGTCATTCTCCTATAATTGTTTTATTTAATCAATTATTTGAGAAGCTCCCTGGCTATAATCATTTTTTGAATTTGAGATGTTCCTTCAACAATTTGCAGCAATTTAGCGTCACGCATAGCCTTTTCCAGCGGGTATTCACGCATGTAACCGTAACCGCCCAAAATCTGTACGGCGTTGCTAGTAACCTGCTGAGCCATGTCCGCCCCGAAACATTTGGCCATTGCGCTGTTGCGAATAACGTCCTTGCCACTGTCCAGCAGCCAAGCGGCTTTTTGATACAGTAGCCTGGCCGCTTCTATTTGCATATCCATTTCCGCCAGCATAAACTGAATGGCCTGCATGTTTGCTATGGAAGTACCGAATTGATGACGTTGCTTGGCATAAGCCCTGGCCGTCTCCAGGGCGAAAAGACTGATGCCCACCGCCATTGCGCCTATCACCGGGCGCGATACGTTGAATGACTGCATAGCAATTTTGAACCCGCCACCTTCTTCCCCAAGGCGAAAATTTTGGGGAACCTTTACGCCGGTGAAAATAACTTCACTGGTATCAGCCGCCCGGTTGCCCATCTTTTTTTCTTTTTTGCCGATGCTTACTCCGTCCCATTCACGATCAACTAGAAAAAAGGTTAACCCCCTGGCGCCTTTGTTTTTGTCCAAAGTTGCCAACACCACGTATTTGGAAGCAACGCTCCCGTTACTGATAAAGCATTTGGTACCATTTAAGATATAATATTGACCGTCCTTACGGGCCGAAGTTGATACACCCGACACATCTGAACCTGCATTAGGTTCAGTTACGCAAAAAGCCCCCAGTTCTCCGTTTTGACATAGCCCGGAAAACCACCATTTTTTCTGTTCATCATTGCCTGCTATCTCTAGAGGCTCTGATGCCAGAATGTTTGCCATGGGAGTTGCGGCGATGCCGCCGCAACCTTTGGCCAATTCTTCCATAACCATGCACCTGGTAAGATTGTCCCATGCATAACCGCCAATCTCCTCCGGTCCGGACATGCACAAGATACCAATTTCAGCCATTTTTTTAATAACGGGCCAAGGAAATTCTTCCGCCTCATCATAGTAGGATCTTACCGGTACTACTTCTTTTGCAACAAACCTGCGAACCATACTGATAATTCCTAACTGTTCGTTAGTTGGAGAAAAGTCGAAAGCCATAAAGCACCTCTATTTTCACTCAAAATTCCCATGCCGTCCTGATCCATCAGCAAAACGCTGTGCACCTTGTATGCTCTCACCGCTATTGATTACTTGTAGACCGTTCATAAATTCCAGTTTCATTGCTTTTGCAAAGTCCATATCGAAACCCTGGTAAACTGACTCCCTATCGCTACGCAAGCAGTTTTGAGGAAAACTGGCTATTTGATCAGCCAGTTTTTCTGCTTCTTCCCTGGCAGTTCCGGGTTCGACGAGCCTGTTGGCAAGCCCTATGAGGTAAGCTTCCTCCGCTGCAACCGGTCTGCCTGTAAGTATCATGTCTAGAGCGCGGCTCAAGCCAATTAGGCGCGGCAGGCGTTGGGTGCCTCCATCCACCAGTGGAACGCCAAACCTGCGACAGAAAACTCCGAACACCGCATCGCGTTCGACGACCCTTAAATCGCACCAGCAGGCAAGCTCAAGCCCGCCGGCTACGGCATAGCCGGAAACAGCCGCCACGACGGGCTTAGATAAATGCATCCTGGTGGGACCCATTGGTCCGTTCCTGGACATGTCGGTTTCAAGGCGATTGGCCAACCCTTCGTGAAACCTGGAAAGGGCTTTTAAGTCCGCACCTGAGCAGAAATTACCACCGCTTCCCCACAATACGGCAACATGTGCACCGTCGTCTTTTTCAAAAGCGTGAAAAGCGTCCGCAAGCTGATCTGCCGTTTTTTTATCGACCGCATTTTTAACTTCTGGCCGATTTATGATAACGGTATATACTTTACCTTTTTTTTCTACCAATACTTCCATGATTTTCTCCTTTTAGTTATTGTCAAACACTTCGGCAAACCAGGAAAACCCGTTGCTTAACAAATGATCGGGAAAACCAACCTTTTAAACCGCAATTGGTGACATATCAATAATGAAAGGTTATCATTTCTAGCCTCCCTTTTATATCGAACATTCATTATAAATAACTGCAAAAAGAAAGATTTTATTTGTTTATATAAACATTAATTATATTTATAAAGGCTTTTTCAATATCATCAATATCAAACGCATCCTGATCAATAATCCACTGTATTCCTATTCCCATACCCAAGCCAATTACCAATGCGGGTAAATGTTTTATTTTATCAGGATTGACCTTTCCACTGGTTACACCGTTTTGAGAGTATGTCTCAATGTATTTTCTTAAATTTTTAAAAAATTTCGCTATAACCATATTTATTTCAGGGTTATTTTTTGCCTGTCCTAAATAGTTCAAAAGAACCGCATAAAAATCCGGGTTGTCTTTAGGTACAGAGTTAATATTTTCAATGTGTTTATGTAGTTTTTCTTCAAAGGTTTCAAGAGGTTCGACTGTCTCCATAACTCTTTCATGCGACTTGGCGAATGACCTTTTGATTACCTGAAGAAGAACATCTTCTTTGTTTTTAAAATAATGATAAATGATGCCTGTGCTTACGTTCGCTTCCATCGCAATATCTTTTACCGACATATTTGAAAAACCTTTTTCAATAATACATCTTTCCGTGGCTTCGATTACTTGTTGCTTGCGTATTTCTTCCATCCCTACCTTGGGCATTTGAGTCTCCTTTTTATAATGATTGTTCAATATAAAATTATCATATTAATTTTTATCTGTCAATGTTATTTTATCTCCTGCAGTACGTTATGGTAGCAATAAGGTGAAGCCTCTCCCGCCTATAGAGGCGGGAGTCCTCTGGGCGAATCTTAATAGAAACCCGCCTCTGAAAACCCCCTTGTGGGGTGGATTTCAGAGGCGGGTTTCTATAAACATGTTTTAAAATTGCTTTCCACCTGAAATTTCCTTTTGGCTACCCAGCACAACTGTGTTTAGCCTCGCGCCGCCATCGATATCAATCTCAGCTCCATTAATGAAGCCTGCCTCCTCAGAGCACAGGAAGGCCACCAGGTGTGCCACCTCTTCCGGCGTTCCAATGCGCCGTGCCGGCGTCATAGAAACAGCGTGCTCGGTGATAGCCTGCGGCATCGCCAGAACGTTTTTCGTACCGATCAAGCCGGGTAAAACAGCATTGCAGGTGATCCCTTTGCGGGCATATTCCAAAGTGACGTTCCGGGTCAACCCAAGGAGGCCGGACTTCGTCGCGGCGTAACCCACTTGGTGATACAACCCGCCGCGAGCCGCCCCAGAAGCCATGTTGACAATGCGACCCCAACCCTTTTCGGCCATCGGCCCGATCACCGCCCGGATCATGTTGAAGGCCCCGGTCAAATTTACCGCCAACTCCCGCTCCCAGGAAGATTGTTCCATCCAGGCCAGGGGCGCGATGTTGTTGACGATGCCGGCGTTGTTCACCAGGCAACAGATGTGTCCCAATTCGCTGCGGACAGTTTCCACTCCACGCTTTACCTGCTCCGGGTCACTCACATCCACAATCGCCCAAGCGAACCTTTGCCCGGTTTCCTCTACGATACGGGCCGTATCCCGAACCTGTCCGCTGAGATCGAACATCCCGACGTCCGCGCCCTGCCGGGCAAAGACCTGCGCGCAGGCCCGCCCGATACCCTGCGCGGCGCCGGTTATTAGCACAACTTTCCCCTTTAGCTGCATTATTATCCCCCTTCCCGTCATACAACAGGCGCATTGATCTATCGTTATTTTTAATTTTCCTGTTGTCGTACGAAAGGATTGGCTGTTTACTTCTCACCCTGGCTTTTCAGCATTTCTTCCTTGATTTTGCGCTTAATGATCTTACCGCTGGGAGACATGGGCAGTTGCGACCAGAACGTAACTTGCTTGGGTACCTTGTACCCCGCCAAGTGTTCCTTGCAGAATTCAATGATTTCCTCTGCCGTCGATTCCTGGCCGGGTTTCAAGACGATATGTGCCGTAACAGCCTCTGACCAGTAGGGATGCGGCATACCGATTACCGCTGCCATGGCCACCTTGGGATTTCGGAGCAGGACACCCTCCACCTCCTGGGAAGATACATTTTCACCGCCGGTTTTAATCATGTCCTTTTTCCGGTCAACAAAATAGATGTAACCGCTTTCGTCCTGGTAACCCAGGTCACCGGTGTGCAGCCATCCGTTTCTTAGCGTCTTTTCCGTAAGCTCCATATTGCGCCAGTAACCCTTCATCACGGCCGGGCCGCGGATTACCAACTCGCCCAGTTGGCCCAAGGGAACCTCCCGGTCTTCTTCATCAAACACCTTAACCGTAACACCGGTGTCCGGAATGCCAATGGAGTTTGCTCTCGCATCGAATTCCTCCGGTATCGATGTCGTACCCACCGGCGAACTTTCAGTCTGTCCCCAGTAGTTGCGCCATTCCAAGTCGGGCTTAATAGTTTTCCATTTTTCATAGATCACCTTGGGCATAACCGCTCCGAAAGTTATGCATTTCTTCAACGACGAAATATTATACTGGTCAAAGTCGGGCAACATTGGCAAGGCATGATACAAGGTTGGGGGATAAGTCCACATGGTAACTCCTTCATCCTGCGTTTTCCGTAGAATGTTTCGCGGGTCTGGCGTATATTCTATCAACGCCTTTGCTCCCGTTGCGATGGACCCCAACAGCATCGTGGTTCCCGCAACATGGAACAGGGGCAGGTCGATAATCACAACGTCATTGCGATTGAAATCGCAGTCACACACCAGGTGCAACACGCCCATGTAATAATTCAGGTGAGTGGTGATCACACCTTTGGGAAAACCCTCGGTTCCGGTGGTATACATCAGGGTAGCCATGTCGTCCGACTCAATGTATACCTCGGGGTCCTCGGTAGAATAACGCCCATTGAAAAAGGTTTTCGCATCTATCCAGTCTTGAGGTTTGGCGTCAGTCCTGGAAAGACCAAACCAACCGAAATACTTCACGCTTGAAATTTTGTCCCGCACAGCCAGAACAGTTTCAACTAGAGCGTCTTCGACAAAGAAGGCCGTTGGTTCCGAATCATTGATAATATAGACGATCTCCTCACCCTTGAGCATAAAGTTGAGCGGTACAGGAGCTGCGCCAATCTTGGCCAGTCCAAAGCGACAATAAATATAATCCAGGCAATTATGTGTCATAAAAGCTACCCGGTCTCCCCGGCCGATGCCCATTTCCATAAAGGTTTTGGCCGCCTGGCAGCTCCTTTCGTTTAAAGTTTTGTAGCTTACTCGTTCTTTACCGGACACCAGCGCAATGCGATCACCGAAACGAAGAGCGGAACAGGTTATCAAGTCTCCCAAAGTGGCCCGATGCAATAGATTCTCGTGCAAAGGATCCATCTTTCCCTTCCTCCTTTCCCACTACAGTTTCCTGGGTTTCATTGACACATCGCCCTGACTGTAATCTCCGAAGGGCCGGTCACGCTCGGCGATGGCAGCTGCAACACCTTTTTCCTTGGCCGTGTTGACAAATTGTTTCCCTTCGGGCGTATTGCGCATATACCCATCCAGAATGGGCCCAAGATATTGGGTTGTGGCCAGTCCCATGTTGTCGTAGACCTGGTTTACGATCAGTTTCATTGCCGCCAACTGACTAGTAGGGATATTTGCGATCCGCTCGGCCCAGTAGCGCACTTTCTCGTCCAGTTCCTCCAAGGGATACGATTTGTTAATCAGGCCGATTTCCGCCGCTTCCCTGCCGCTGACTGAATCCCCGGTCAGGGCAAACATTTTAGCCCTGGTCAGCCCGAGTCGGTAAATCCACATGCCGGTGAGGTGACAGCCCCAGACCCGGGAATAAGGCGTTCCGAACCTAGCGTCATCGGAGGCGATGACGATGTCGGCCAATAGCGCCATCTCCGAACCGCCACCCACGCACCAGCCATGGATCTTGGCAATCACCGGCTTGATGCTGCGCCAGATGCTCATGAATTTTGGTACTGGCCCAACGAAGGGATTGGTCACGATCGTAAAGTCCCTGCCCGGGTTCCAATTTTCCATTGCGCCCGGTAGACCCCAGCCCTCGAAATGTTCCAAGTTGTCCGAGAAATCAAAGCCTGCGCAGAATGACCCACCAGCCCCCTGTAGGATAATCACCCGCACTTCATCGTCGGCGTTGGCCTCCGCTATGGCTTTCTCTATCTCTTCCGGCATCGGCGGCCGGATAGAGTTAAACTTTTCCGGCCGGTTTAAAGTTATCGTCGCAATGCGACCGTCCTTATCGTAGAGAATTGTTTCATAAGCCATCAATCATTCCTCCCAATTAAACTAATACCACGCCAACCCGCTCGTTTTTATTTGCGTCAGCCGGCGGTGTTTTTATTCCGTGCACCCAGTTCCGAAATGGTGGCGATGATATCCTCCCTGGCCGCGCCCGGACCGAACACCGCCGCTATTCCAAGATTTTTAAGAACCAGTTCATCTGCGGGCGTGATGACTGAGCCCCCCAAAACCACCGGGATGTCCACCCCTTCCTTTTTCATCAGTTCCATGAGTTCGGGAGTGTAATCGATATATTCCCACGAGTGGCAGCTTACGCCAATAACGTCCACATCTTCTTGAACAGCGATTCTCATCAGCTTGGAAGGTGTATTGAACCGGCCGGCGTAAATCACTTCCATGCCGCCGTCAATCAGCATTCTGGCCACTGACAATGCGCCCACTTCGTGCTGGTCGAGACCGAAAATTCCTATTAATACCCTTATCTTTCTCATTGACCGATACCTTCCACAACAGGTTTTATTAATCCATGCGGATCATAGGGATAACCGAAAGCCAGGCGAAGTATACCGGCCATTTCCCCCGTCGTTGCGCCTGCTTCCGTTGCCTCCAGCACGGCTGGTACCAGATTCTGGTTCCGGGATAAGGACAGATTGTACAACTCGCGCAGCGCCCGCTCCACCTTGCCCACGTCTCTGCTTTCCTTATACGCCATGATTTTCTTAATCCGTTCGCGACAGGGGCTAATTTTTTGTTCCGCCACATCCTTCAGCAGCATATCTTCTTCCGGCGGCAGTTGGTGAATGTTTACGCCTACCACCTTTACCGCACCTTCATCAACCTGCCTGGCATACCGTTCAATCGCTTTGTTAAAAATACTACGGAAATAACCTTTATCGGACAGAGCAGCCGGGTCACCTTTTGATTCGATATCCTGAATCATTTGCCAGATTTGCTTTTCCATTTCATCCGTCAAATACTCAACGTAATATGAGCCGCCCAGTGGGTCAACCACCCTGGTGACGCCTGTTTCCAACTCGATCACCTGCTGAGTGCGCAACCCCACCAAGTGTGATTCACCGCTCGGCGTCCTATATGCCTCGTCAAAGGCTGATATCTCCAGGGCTTGCACACCCGCCAAAACCAGTGCCAATGCCTGAACGGTCCCCCGGATAATATTGTTGAAAGGCTGCTGAGCGGTGAGGGTTAATCCGGAAGTGTGGCTGGTAATCACAACAGACCAGGAGCGCGGATCCCGGGCGCTGAATTCCTCCTTCATCATCCTGGCAAAGAGCCGACGGGTGGCCCTAATTTTGGCAATTTCTTCGAAAAAGTCCATGCTGCAGTTGAGCAGGATAGCAATGCGCGGGGCAAAGAAATCAACGGGTACCCCCCGTCTAATCATCTCCCGAACAAGGTAACGGATTTCCACAAAACCAAGCGCCATCTCCTCGACTGCAGTGAGCCCGCTCTCGCTGATAAAATAGGTATCCTCCACGAAGGAATGGAACTTTGGCATCTCAACCGCGCAAAATTCCATCACGTCGGCGGCCAGCTTTACCCTGAGGTCGAAGGGCATGTGCATGGCGTAACCGCAATCCTCCGAATAAAACGGCGCCTGGATTACCGAACCTCTCAATTTTGCGGGCGGGATACCGGCTTCCCTTGCAGCCAGAAACAGTCCCGTCAACCCGAAGATGGAGGGCAGAGAACTTGAGATGGAAATCGAATCCAGTGGTATATCTTTGAATAGCTTAAGGTAATCATCCTTGCAACAAAGTGATACCCCTTGAGTCCCAACCGCATTGGCCGCCAGCGGGTGATCGGGGTCCAGCATGGCCATCGTGGGGCTGTCGCCGATAATATCAATTCCCATTTGCCCCTTTCCGAGTAGGTACTTGATTTGCTCGTTGGACCTGGAGGGTTCCCCCTCCCCGGACAATTCCCGTTGGATCCAACCGCCCATCGACTGTGCTTGGGCACGCCGTCCCCGGGTGAAAGGGAATTCCCCCGGCTTTGAAACATCCCTGGCCCGGGTTTGCCCAATATCTTTACAATCGTAAAAATCTTTTACAGGTATTCCGGATCTGCTAAACCTTTCCATATTCCGCTATCCCCTTATACCAGCGTTTTCACAAGTTAAGTGCTCTTTTATTTGTATAATTAATTACCACTCCCTTATTAACAAATTATTACAATTGCGTCCATTGTTACAGTAAATCTACCGAACGTTCAGTAGATAAATTGTAACAATATAATTACTATTCTGTCAAGTATGTTTGTATACACCTTGTGTTCATTCTGTGATAATGTCACCTTGAAATCTTTCTGAGAAAATGTCACCCCAGTTAAGATAAAATGAAAGGATGATATTATCAATGACACAGAATGAACGAAATAAGCTTTATATTGCCCGTTGTCTAATCGACGGAAAATGACCATCAGCGAAGATGCAGAGATTTTAAGCCTAAACGAACGCCAAGTAAAACGCATTAAGAAGGGGGTCAAGGAACATTGCGAGGCGATTGTAATCCATAAAAACAGAGGCCGGAAACCTACGCATGCTTTATCTGATGAGGTTAAAAATACCGTTGTCGAGCTAAAAAAATCAGAGAAATATACAAAAGCTAATTTCTCCTATTTTCAAGAGCTCCTGGAGGAGCATGAATCGATCAGTATTAGCAAGCCTTCGGTCTACAGAATACTTGTTTCCAATGGGCTTACAAGCCCCAAGAAACATTCTAAAGTGAAACATCATAGTTGACCTCCGTTTATACAAGACTGAATGACGTTGATAACAGTAACCTTATATTTCCGGTATAGGTCACCCGCATCCTTGTTTCCTGTAATCTGTCTAACCGTTGGTAGGGAAATAAAAAAGTACGTTACCGACCCCAGGAGATGAATCAGAAACAGCGCCGGGTCCAAATGACGAAGTTTGCCCTCGCTTTTCATCCTGTCTAGCGGAAGACGCATTGCTTCCACCACGCCGGCCAGATGCATGTGCCGCGCCTTGGCGAGGCGGTCAGAGTTCTCCATTAATTCGCGCATAATAATCTGGAGATAGTTGGTATTCAACTGAGCCCATTCCATGAGCCGCTCCACCATTACCTGCACCTGTTTCGAATCGTCACCGGAATCTGTGGGTAAGTTATCGATTACCATCTTCATGCTTTCCGCAATTCGTTTTAACACTGCGGCATAGAGCTTTTCCTTAGATGGAAAATAATACAAAATAGAAGAGTTGGCGATACCGAGAGTGGCTCCAATTTCCCGCACTGACGTCCCGGAGTAGCCCTTTTTGGCGAACAATTCCTCCGCAACCAGCAGCAGCCGTTCCCGCGTATTGTCGGGACGTTCCGTTGTTTCGCCAAAAACCCCGGTTTTGACTGTTTGCCTACCTTCTTTCAGCATACAATGCGTCCTCCGTATTAATTCTTTTTGTTGATTCCACATTATTACTATACCAACGACGGCATCGCCAGTCAAAGCCTGGATCGGAGCAATTGGAGGCGGTGACTTTAAAACTTAACATAATGAATAGAGAATTATCCGAAGTCAGTCACATAAAAAAAACTCTCTGAGACACGAGAGCTGACTGACTTTGGATAATTCTATTGGACGAAACTACGGTGGGTTAGCCACTATAGGGAAATAAAAATTTTTACTCTATACTTGTTAACCGTTTTAAGTTAAGTCCGTATAATTGTGTAAAATAGGTTTCCAAAAAAATACTGGAGCCAGACAAATTCCTCAGTTAGAATTGAATTGCCAAAACAAACCTAACAAAGGAGGAATTTGCATGGCTCAATACCAGATTACCGTAAATCAGGAACTTTTGCACCGTCTATTTTTAAGCAATAACAAAGATTCTGGAGTAGCAGCCCTGTTGGAATCCGTATTGAACCAAATCTTACAGGCGCAAGCCACCGAACAACTTCAAGCTGAGCCATACGAGCGTACCGGCGAAAGGAAAGGGTACCGTAACGGTACATCCCCGCACCAACTAACCACCCGG
>NZ_AUMW01000021.1 GCF_000430885.1 Desulfotruncus alcoholivorax DSM 16058
GGGTCAGAATTGTCATTTAATGCCTGTTGTAACCCATCCTCACCGGGTGGACAATTCAACCAGGTATGCACACTGAACTTCTTATAGTCTATATCCACCAATGCTATCTTATAGCCTTCCTGCACTACTGTAACTGCCAGATTAACAGCAACAAAAGTTTTACCTGACTGTACCGGTGAGCTAACGGCAACAACTTTCTCCAGTGACGATTTACCGTTGTTATTTGCTTTTTTAGGCAACCTCGGTACAGATACAGATATATTTTTCTTTAAATCTCCACCGAATATGGTTGCATTCATAGTTTTGCCGAAAAACTTGGCGTATCGCTAGATGATTACGGCATCTGCGTTATAAATGCAAGAGGCGAAGAGTCAATCAAGCCGCTTCGCCAATTGCTAGATAAATTCAAAATCCCAAGCATTGCTATCTATGACGGTGATGTTAGGACTGGACATACCCCAGCTAATAACGAGTTTTTCACACAAGAACTCTGCTTTGAAATTGAAATTGTTAAGAAACTATTTTCAAATGGTCAAACTGCCCTGGTAAGGAAAATTGCTAAGGATTTATCCAGCAATGCAGAATCTGTCGAGATGGATGCCGATTTTGTGCGGAAGCACTTCAAAAAGATGGGCATTGATATGACAGGCTATGTACCTAAGAAGCTATCAGATGTCAGTGATGATGATGAGAGTGAGTTCTGCCAAATGTACTCCGCTTGGTTTATGGCAAAGAAGGATGTTCTCCTGGGACGGATTATCGGCGAAGCGCTACCCGCTGACCTCATACCTGCTTGTTATGCCGATGCAATTAAAAAAGCGCGGAAGGTGGCGAGCAATGCCTAATGCCATTCTTGCTGAACTAAAGGAGAAAATTTCAAAGCAGCACGAGGGCGATGAAAAGCAACTTGAAGTTATCTTTTCAGACAGTCCACGCTTGATAGTGGAAGCACCCGCCGGGTATGGTAAAACGACCACTATGATTAGCCGTATTGCGTATCTGTTTGCTTCCGGTGGCATACCAAACCCAAAGCGTATACTTGGACTAACCTTTAGCGTGAATGCCGCACTGAAAGTCAAACGGGAAGTCGCAGAGAAATTGCCTGTACTCCTTGGTGAAAAAAACAGCCCGGTTGCCATAGGCGAGAAAGTAACTGTCACGAACTACCACGGGTTTTGTAAGGGGATTCTGAAAAAGTACGGCTATCTCATCTCTGACGTATTGCGAAAAGATATCAATCTATTCAAGGCGATCAGCGACAGTGAAATTAGCAGACGCCAAGGTCTAAATACTACTTTATCTGCATCAGAAACCCAGCGGCTTGAAGGTATAGAAAACTCCATCAAGGCTTCCAGTGCTCCTGATGCACAGACTATACACGAATACAATGACATCGTTATTAGGAAGCTCCTGCCTTTGGAATACATTACACACAACGCTGTCATTCTGTTTGTGCTGGAGATTTTCGCCCGCTTCCCTGAGGTACGGAAGTTCTATCAGAGCTACTACCCGCTACTCGTTGTCGATGAGTTTCAAGACACAAACTGCATTGCTTGGTCTTTACTGGAATCAATCATCTCCGACCATACCCAATTGGTTTTTCTTGGAGATCCTTTGCAGCGCATTTACGGTTTCATAGGGGCGTTGCCTGATATTATGTCCACGGCAGCAACGAAATATGGTATGGTTCAAGTAGCACTTGCCAGGAACTACCGCTTCCGCAACAATCCAGAGATGCTTAAGCTGGACACAAATATTAGGGCGAACGCAGCGACTTGCTTCGACCCAGAGATTACTGATTCTGATACTGCAAAACTACCAGCATTTTGGGGAAGCACTCAGAAGGAGGAGGCGTGCAAGGTTGTTGCGAAAGTTCAGAGCCTTCTACAAGACGATACGGGTAAAATAGCTATACTCTTTCGCGGACGTGGAAAAAACGCCGAAATTGTCGAAGAGGAACTTTCAAATAACAGTATCCCGTATTTCTACGGTATGTTTACTGACGAAGATTTGGAATATGTAGAGTTCCACAACAGATGCCAAGAAATGTTCATCAAGAAGTTTGACAAATCTAAGAACATAAATAAGAAAGCCCTAATCGCGTTTGCTGAAAGCGTAAAGACTGCTTATTCACAATCAAACGTAAAGACTATTGATTCCTTGCTTTACTTGCTTGACGCTCTTGTAGAGAAAGTATCGGTTGATTATTCCGATTTGTTGTCTGAGGACAAATACACGTTGTTATTGGATATCTTTGAGAACAGACAGCTGAAACAGGCAATGGAGTATGTAGATTCTCGGGTGATACTCTCGACTGTCCATGGAGCGAAAGGGCTTGAATGGGATTATGTTATTCTATCTGATGTTGAACAGTGGGTTTTTACTTTCTTGTGCAGAGATTGTCCAAGCCTAAGAAATACATCAAGCAGTACAGTATGCAAACTGCCGAAAACGCTACCTGAACAAATGAAGAACCTGATATTGGACGATCTTTGCGTGTTTTATGTTGGCTTGACAAGAGCTAGAAAACAAGCATATCTTTCAGCAAGCGGTGAACGGTTTAATGCACGAGGTCAACAGTTCACAAACGGAAAAATCTGCTGTTTAGCCTCGGTAGATGGCGTAAAGTTGGTGAAAGCCGATTAGTTGCAATTAAGGACACAATTTTAACGTTTCCCCAAACTTTCAACGATTACCTGATGGCGATGCACACCCCCTGCTAAATTTCAACGATTACTCCAGTCAACCTCAACGGAAAATGGCCGGATTATATTTCGTCATCGCCAAAATAACCCACCAGAAATCGAAAAACCGCTCCGCTAAAATGCAGGAACGGCTTTATTACTGGACTTTTAGTCAAAACATAAACCACCTGCCGGTAAAATATATTTTATCAATAGATGGTAGATAATCTGGTGGAGGCGGACCGTACCTTATGGTAACCAAATATATCCCCTACCTCCCACACAAATGATATATTAACTTAAAGACCAAGTAAATACTATACCCTTACAATAATTAATGCTTTATGCTTGAACCCCTAACTCTTTAAACAAAATATAAGTTACTTACATCATTTCATATTTACTATTAGTTTTACCAATAATCTGATTAACCTTCCGCAGCCTGGTGGAAGGGCGCAAGCGGTAGCGCGCGAATGGCCGCAGCCGCGGCCCCTGCCCTCGGGGGTGGCAGCGCCACCCCACCTTCATGGGCTTATTATGAAAAATATTTTTTCATATAAACTTCGGAAAATAAATTCCGAAGTCTTTCCGAAGTTCATTAAGCTGAAATAATTTATTATATTATTATATATTTTCTGTTACTAGCCTTTTCCCGAGTGTTTGTCGGAACTATAAGCTTCGCCTCTACCATTTTTTCTAGCCTGTAATCAATTTGGTTAGGAGAGAATGTATTTTTGAGACCTTTTATAATATCTTTCCGTGCTACCGGCTGGTTATCTTTTATATATTTCCAAATCAACTTGGAATCAGCAGGAAGATTCTTAAACTTCATATCTTCCTCAAGCCCTGATAGCTTTGGAGAAAGCTCATAAAAAGCCCACCGGCGCGTTCCCGTCATACTCAGCGCCCCAGCGTGGACCATTTCTCCGAGCTCGCGTGTGGCAATTATTGTATCTACACCGCATAGCCGTTGATACTCTCTGTTGGTTATACGTCCCTCATTTCTTGCATACACAAGAGCCAGCCTCTGGTTACTATTTAAGTGACCTATATTAGTAGTTTCAAGCCACATAAGGGCGTCATGCCCAAGTAAATGGTGATTCTTAAATGTTAAGCCAAACCGGCTCAAAGTATTCTTAAATAATGGCAGGGATAAATTATGCTTACGCATAGCTGAAATTATTGCACCGACACCTCCGCCACGGTTTTCAACGATTCCTAAATCCTCTGCAATACGCATTAAAGCCGAATTCCTTGCTTGTTGAACATCAGGTTGGTCAATATTATCCAGAGTTACTGTTCCAAAAAGACCACCCGGATTTGAAATAGTTAACCGGTCGGGATATAAGGCAACCTGAATCTGACTTCCCCTGGCTTGTGGTGAATAATCCCTGTGCAAAAGCGCATTTGCCAATGCTTCCCGCAATGCTTCCCGAGGGTATTCCCAGGATTCTTCGCGTTCGATAGAACCAGTAATCACAGTTCTCTTCTGCAAGTGTCTTCCTAATAATATAATTATTCTGTGTAACATAGCCGGAATATTACCTTCCACCGGTTCATTAACCAAATAACGTTCTCCGTTGGGACCAGGCTGGTTAGGATCACTATTAGGATAAACCAGGAACACGACACGTAAGTTTGGGAAAAAAAATTGGGGCACTTTACCAAACATTAATAGTCCGGATACAGTAGGTACCAATTTACCTTCTCTTTCAGCTAAAACATGAGTAGATCGTAAGATGGTAAAATTATCTGCATCAGCAATA
The DNA here is from genome assembly GCF_000430885.1 of Desulfotruncus alcoholivorax DSM 16058. Taxonomy (GTDB): domain Bacteria; phylum Bacillota; class Desulfotomaculia; order Desulfotomaculales; family Desulfallaceae; genus Desulfotruncus; species Desulfotruncus alcoholivorax. Next base: position 4,451 of record NZ_AUMW01000021.1, read on the forward strand.
GGGCCATGCGAACGTTCTCTTACCCTATTAACAAAAGATTCTAAAACTTTGCTGTCTAAAACCGCATCATAATCTACATCAACCACTTCCATGTCATGTCTTGGCTGCCCTCTGTTTTCCAGCAATTTTAACACTTCATATTCAGTAAGTTGGTGGTCACCATCAGCTTGACGTATAAAAGAACCATGATATATACCGCGAGCTCTGATATGAACAGGTTTTTCCGAGGTACCTGCTTCAGGTACCTCTATTATCAGTAAGGATCTCCCTGATATATTGTGCAGAGAAAATTGGGGACGTATTGGAGGATCGAGTTCCTGGGCACACATATTTGCTACAGCAGTTTGTAAACTCTCAATATTTTCAACCCCTAAAATAGGAAAGGTAGGTGCATCCCCCACTCCCAATAAAATAATTCCACCGCCGTGGGTATTACTAAATGCTGATAATGTTTCCGAAAGGCTACGCGGGATATTTCTACGGGCTTCTTTACACTCTATTTTTTGGGTTTCTACTCTACCCAGCTTTAACTCTTCAATTAATTCCAGCAATTCGTCAGTTAGCATAACAAACCACCTTATAATATTTCCCAAAAAGAAAAGTTTATCAATGCCTAAAAACTTACGTTAGGTTTATATTCAATCCTTAAAGACAATTACTTTTATATCAGTATTATTTTCTGTATTCTAACTTATACCATGTTAATTAGCAATAAATTGTAAGTCAGAACCGTACATTATGCCCGTCTGCTGATAGGGAGGATAAGTTTAATTAAATGCCTGGCGATCAACGCTTCTGCATCAGCTGTGGTGTGACATGACCAGTTCGCTGCTCCCAGCACCCGTATCCGTTTAACCAAGACATAATTGTCTCAGTTCCATTGAGGGCGCAGCCGCGCCCCACATGCCAGACCGCAGCAGCGGTCTCTGGTTAAATACATACCGGTATTGGTATACATGATAAAGCCAAATAATAACTAACGCAGTGGGGAGTTTATATCATGGACCCTCAAAGGCCGGCGAGCACGCTGCCGGGAATTCACGACCCCAGAGATTGCAACAGAGGAATTACCGGCAGGGTGCGGCCCCCGCCCCCAAAGGATGACCCCGATAGGACCGGAGCTGGTGCACGCAGTGAAACGGAGCCGCAGGGAGCGGAGCGGGACTTGCGGCTGACCCAAAAGGTATACCCCAAAGTGATAGCCGCTGGTCAAGCGGAGAGACCGGAGGCGCAGTGGAGCAGAATGCACGAGCGGAAGTCCCGGACCCGAAAGAAAAGCCCATACGAGGACCCCAAAGAATTGCCGTTAGGCACATGACCCCATAGCTGGCCGCACTCCGGGCCGGACCTGAAAGCTAAACCCTAAAGCTCGGCCCGGTGTGCGACCGACATGCACAGACCGCCTACCACCCACGTTTCTTCCGGGCAAGGTGTGGACGGCAATGACCCGTGAGGATGCCCACAAAAGGCCGGCCACACTTTGCCCGGCGGCAGTATGTTTGCCGAATCAGCCTGCCACTAGCCCGCCGGTTATCACCATCCAAGTAAGGCGGCACTTCGGAGCAGGGCGGTAAATTTCCTCTGTTTATAGCCCTGCTTCGATGTGCGCCGCGCCGTAGGTTGACCATGTGAGCGTTACCAACAAAGTGAGGCACACGACGGCCCGGGCCGGGACTCACATAGCCCGGCCTATAAGCGGCCCGGGCTGTGGTGTGCCCGGTGAAAGGCAGCTCGGTGGGGAGGCAGTCGATTCAGCAACCCAGCTGCTTACAGCTGCATAGGGGCGCAGCCGCGCCCCCGGTGGCAGGGGTGCGGGATACCGTGCGACCAAAAAAGGGGCGCCTTAGCGCCCCAGCTCCTCCAACTGCCGGTGCTTGCTGCGGGCCGCGGCAGCCAGCCCCAGCTCCGACATAGCCGCAAACGCCACATGCTTGCACAGCACACCGCGCTTGACTGCATCCTCGCAGCTGCACCGGGCAGCGCCACCGCGGCCCCGGCGCTCAATTACCACCATGCGCTCTTTAATGCCATCGCGCACGAAACCCTCAACCAACCCTGCTTCTCGATTCTTGCACTCCCACTGCCAGCCGGCCTGCATGCCAGCCAGCGCGCGGCCAAACCTGCCATCTTCAATTCTACCCAACAGCCTTCTTAACATCTTACCAACCTCCCGTTTTTCTTCGCACACCGCTGCCGGTGCCGCGTGTCAAGGGCCGGGCGCTTTTTACCCGGGCTGATAAAAAAATTTTTTCCGACATGCAGAATTAGCCCAAGGTAGAAAAATTTTATTTATCGGCGTACCCTTGACACGCGGCAGCCAGGGGCCGGCCACTGGCAGGCAGAGGTACAATAGAAAGAGCGGGAGGGGAGGCAACCACTAACGTTTGGGCCTGGAACACCGCTGGGGGTGTGGGGGCCGGCGGCCCCTGCCGGGGTGCGGGGCAGAGCCCTGCGGACCGAAAGAAAGACATGCAAGGACCCGCGAAGGCGAGGCCGGCGGGCCGGGCCGGTCCATCTTTTCCGGCCGGCCCGGCACTCTGCCCGACCGCAGCGCTGATGAATAAAAGCGCCAGGGGCGGGCCTGGCGGCCTAAGAGGATGCCCCCAGACCAGGGCCGCACCTGGCGCTACCTTTTGCCAGTGTTAGTGATACTGCTGCTGACAGCTCCGGTGCCGGCGCTGATCCGCCCCGCCAATGCCTGCGTTTTTCCCACTCGATTACGCTCACCCGCTGCCAACACCTGGTTACGTCCGGGAACCCGGGCTGCAGCCGCGGCCCCCTGGCATGTATAATAGAAAAAACGCGCTGCGACCGTTCCGGGAAATACCCGCTCGATCACAAAAAAAGGCTGGTTTTGTACAGGGAAACGTGTGTTTTGTCACACCTGGCGGGCTAGGCCTGGCCACGCCTTACTTCCAGGAAGTCGCACCAGGTTGTCAATCCGGAAGTCTTTACACGCAATGGAGGCCGGGCAAGTCCCGGACCAGCTTCCGGGCTTGGCTCACTGGTCGGCCCGGCACATGCCTGGCTATTATTAAACCTAGCCGGGACCCCACCCCGGCTTGTATGTCGGCCAGAGTGGCCGGGGAAAAGCGGCCAACCACCCTGGCCAGCCTTCGAGGTCCTCTTGCATGCCGGGCTCTGCGGGAAAGGGGCCGCAGTTGCGGCCCCCATTGGGCGACCGGTGGCACTAGAGAAATGCCCCGGACCGGATGCACCCCTGGCGCTAGCTTCTGGCGGGGGGAAGTTCGAGGGGGGACGGTGCCCCCCTGCGGAAAGTAACCTGTCGAGCGGGCGGTAAAACTTGTGGCACCGCAGTCAGGTATGGGCGTGGCCGACCCCAGAGCTGGCCAGTGTGCCGGAAAAGCCAGGACCGGTGAGCCAAGCCCTAAAGGGCTTTTCCGGCACTCTGGCTGACATGCACGAGACCCGGGTGTCATGGCATGCAGGGTACAATAAAAGCCACACATGACCAGGACCGACCCAAAAGGTTAACCCCAGAGCTGGGCCTGGTGATGTGTGGCTACCTTTGGATAGCCTGTCAATAGCTTTTCGGTGGCGGAAGGCAATTGAAAAGATGCAGTATCGGTAAGACGCGGCAGGGCTAATTTGCGATTTGCTGAAGGTGGTGAATGTATATGGGATTTTGCAAGGCCCATACACACCATTTTAAGAGTTTATTTAATTATTTTTAATAATTTATTGTTATTAAAATAAATTTGGCGTGTTTCCTGTTCCATCAAATTAAGTTTTTTACTTAATTCCTTCGCTGTATAGCCTAGCTCGTTTCTATAAACGTCAATAATTTCTTGAAAAAGGGTTGGTACTTCCTTGGGTATTTCAAGTGGTTCCTTTGTCTTGTAACCAAGTTTACTCATTTTCATCCATAAGAATCGATATTGTCTTTCAGTTATCTCTCCTAAATCAGCTGCACGCTTTAACAAAGCAGCCATAGAAACTTTCCAATGAATTTTTAATTCAGCTAATCGTTGAATAGATAAATTTCTTAAATATGGACGGATTTCCTTTGCAGGCATTAAAAACTCTGCGGAAAATCGGTCAGCTTCCTTCTCCATGTTAGGATTGGGATCTTTTTGGTGCATTATAATGTGTGCTAATTCGTGGGATAAAGTAAAACGCATCCTATCACCAGGGTAATTAATATTTATGAAAAATAGCGGTGGTAATTTAGGTAAGGCAAGACTTATTGCGTCAATTCTAGGCGTTCCAAAATCAAAAGGAATTATAATTCCACCGTTATCTTCTATTATTCTTGAAAGGTTAGCAATTGGGCCTGGTGGGATATGCCACAAGGCTCTTACCGTTTTAGCGATATTTTCGATGTTATTATCAAAATCCATAAGATCAAAAATAGGTATATTAACTTCGCAAATATCAACATCACGTAACAAGCGGGTTAACTGCATTCTTCTCAAATTGAGTTGGGCATGTATCGTTTGAAGCTTTTTGACTGGAATATCCTGGCGCTTTCTGTTAAATAGCTCGCTGGGTCCAAATCCATAAATCATATCTGTTTGATAAAAGAATTCAACAGGATACCCCAGAATATTTGAGAATTGCTCTACAATCTCATCGGAGATTGGCCTTAAATTGCTTTCAATTCTTGAAAGCCAACCCTGATTTACACCAAGTCTATTTGCTAAATCTTTCTGGGTTAGCGCACGTGATTCTCTCCCGATTACTAGCATTTCGGGGTTAAACTTCTTGTCTTGTTCATTCGTCACCTTCTTTAACATCTTGTTCCACCTTCCTAGGCGTTACGCGTTTACGCTTAGTTTGAGCATTAATAGGTATAAGTTCTGATATTGCAGATTTTTCCGAGATTAGTTCAATGACCCAAAGATTACTGCTTCCATCCGGGCAGGTAATAAAAAAACCTTCGTGTTCGGTTTGTAAATAATTCCACCTATATCCAGCAAATATATTGGTTACAGCCGGAGGTAAATCAGGAAAGTTAAGAAAATTTTCTTGCTGATTTATAAATTTAAGTACTTGTTGAGTAGGGATATTTCTAGTTTTTAAATTTTTATCAAACATTTTAAATTTAAGCTTGAACTTATCTTGTATAAAAAAGTAAAAACAATTCCTTTTAAAGCTCCATCTTATACCTGGTTCATTTTGTAAATATTTAAAAGCGTAATCAATTATTAAATCATTAATAATGCTAGCCCTTGTTCTTTTGGAAAATTGAATTCTACGAACGTTAAGTAGATATTCTTGTACAGCCGCTTCGATACATTTTGTTATGCTTGGAATGTATGGGGCAAGTATCTGTTTTGCTTCATTTTCGGGTATTGCCAAATTGCAAACCTCCTGATCTTGATTTTACAGAATTATGGTAACATATGGTTTGTCAAAAATCAAGTAAAATATGCCAAAAAATATGCCAATATCACGAGTTGGTTGGTGCTAAACCCCAAACACCCATCATCTCACACATCACTCGGTCGGTGTCCGTCATTGTATTTAATATGGTAAAAAACCCACGCCGTGTGCATGGGTTTTTGTGGGGGTAAGAAAAAGTTGAAGCGTAGAATATGCATTGTAAAGTATAAAAAATCAATCCTACTACCTGGTTTTTAAATTACATCAACTTTAATTGATTACCCCATCAAAGAATCCGATTTACCTTGTTTCCGTCCATCTAGCCGGCCCACTCTGCCTGACATCAACATGGGCGAATGTTGGGTAAAGTCCCACGCCCAGGAACCCGACCTGCCCGGCAGCAGTCGCCACTTCTCCCGGGACAAGTCCATCCACTTCAATATCCACTGCATTACCCAGCAGGTGCTGACTTTGCTTTGCGCCGCCCACTATACGGTTATGCTCCGGACAGCGGTAGCCGGAGGTAATAACCACCGGCCTGCCGCCCAGGCGCTCGCGCAGCTGCTCCAGCATATCCACCAGGTAAAGGTTAACCCGAACCAGGCCGCAGCAGCGGCAGGCGAACTCTTGCTCCTTAAAGTGCGGGCTGAGGCGGCGGCCGGGCTCCGGCCGGTGCGGTAAGTGGAATGCCAGCGCCTTTAATGTATTTGGCCCGGCGATGCCATCCGCTGCCAATCTGCAAATTTGCTGCAGTTGTACAACCGCCTGGCGGGTGCGCGGCCCATACACTCCGTCCGCCGGGCCCGGGTCAAAGCCAGCCGTGGCCAGCTGCCGCTGCAGCTCGTATACCGGCGCCCCTCTATCGCCCGGGAACGATACCAACTGCAACCCGGGAACCGGCACCCCTTTATCGCCCGGGGCCGGCATCAGCTGCCGCCCTCTACTATCTGGCGCATTTGTTCCACATCCACATCCGACTGCTTGGCCACCACCAGCGTTAGCAGTGTAATTGATTTTTGCAGCTCCTTGATCAGCGGCTCCAGCCTCACTAAAAGGTACCCTGCGACTACCATTGGAAAACCGTAGTTCGCTGCCAGTTTCATTATTTCTTCCATTATAATTTAACCCCCTCGAATAACAATAAAGGTGGGGCTGTATTCCCCACCTTGAACCTACCAGAAACCCCGTGTTAACTTTATGCCTCATAAATGATGTTGACGGTCCGGTCAACGATTTGCGCGCTATCCTTACTCACCAGGTCGCCGCCGCTGGTGACGAAAATATTTTTAGCAATGATTTGGTCCATTGCCGCAGTAACCTCGGCCTCGGTAAGAGTATCCTTTGGATTATCCAACGAAATAGTTACCCGGTTGCCCGCCTGGGTTACAAAACGCATTTGTAGGGTTTGCGTAGTAGCCATAGGCTATAACCTCCTTTCTTGGACCGATACACCCGGTCCATTAATCACCGCTTTATTGGGGACATACCTCCTACCTATAAGACTCGTCCTGAAAGCGGAGGTGTGTCCCCTTTCCTATTTTGCGGTCCGGTATTAATACGTTCGAGATGCCTTTATCTATGCCGGAAAGTTTAAATCGCTTCTTCCAGCCTGCCGTAATCAACGCGCATCACTGATTCAGCAGTGTATTCCTGCAGCTGGGCCAACGCCAGGGCCACATCGTAAATATCCTGGTCCGCCGCCGTGTCTTTGACATTATTCAGACTCTTGGTACTGTAAACCGGATTGCCGTTGCCGTCCACCCCGGTCTGGAACTGGATGCGCAGCGTAGTCCCTACAATAACTTTGTTAACTGCCATATCGTTTCATCTCCTTTCGTCAATGATATCTTTCTTAATACCTGTTTAATTAGTGTTTGGCGGCGGGAGTGGCCGGACCCCCGCCGCCAAAAAAGAAAAGCCGGAAAATTCCGGCCGATTTAAAGTTAGCACAGGTAAGTTACACTGATCAAGTAAAATTTTGCAATAATTTAAAAAATATCTTTCACCTTATTGTTTAATTATAGATACTGTTAGTGCCAGGTAATGCCGTCCAGGTAAATGACTGCTGCTTCCACCTGCTCCGCAACACCCAGCCGAAAATTCCGGTAAACCATGTCGATGTTCTGACCAAAGGTGGACTTTAGAATGGCCTCGTTATCCTTAAGGCCGGTAAACAGTGGGATATGCTCCACCGGTTGGCCAGGCTGGGTTACCGTCCGGTAGGGCTCGGGCAGTTCCTGACCCTTATTCCCGGAGACACGTTTTTTTTAAAACGTTTTTCATTTTTCTCGCCCGCTGGAATGCCACTGGGCCCGTACCTCTCCCTCGAAAAAGCTGCCGCTTAAATTATCCGAACCGGCCAAATTTCCATAACTATCAATAATTTGACATTAATTTGGCAGTAAAATGATTTGAAATTCAGTTAGTGATAACTATTACCTCTACTTGTAGACTGTCGACTCTTAAACCGCGGATAGAGTCGTCTTAACTTGGTTTTTGCATCGTCATTTATACCCTTTTGATTTTTAGCAGAGTCTCCATTTTGAGCCCCGGTATCATTAACTTCACTGGGTTTCCAGCCGATACAACTATTATGACGACTCTCAGGTGACAGCATTTTTTGCTGGATACCATTATCTGGCGGATAAGGACTCTCTTTAAAAAGAGTAGGATCTCCTAAGGCGGTGATGATTGAGGCAGCGGTTATTCCAAAAACTGTATGTATGCCTCTGCAAAGTATATTGCTGTTTGGATTTTGCTTAACCTGTGGCAATACTCTTGTAAAGGCATTAAAAACTTGATCTAATACCCCATTGCCGACTATAGTACCTTTCAACCAACCGTAATCCTTACCGGTGAGCGATAGGGTATAACTTATTAGAACACCTGTCAGACATGCAATGGTCATGTCTGTAGTCGTACCAAGAAACCAACCCTTCCAAGTTTTGGCGTCTTTTTTGTTTAATAATACTAACGGAACCATCCTTCTGCACGTGTATTTGGTCAGCCCTGAGCGGACTCCCGTTTCTGCAATTGCTTCCTTGACAAGGTTCGCTCCCAAGCCAGCGATTAATCCTAAAGTTATTCTATCTTTGATGCGTTGCACGTGATTGTTCCTCCCTTAATATTATTAAATTATCTTTAGATATCTTCCGTACAGCAGGTAGTCTATAGCTGTCTCGACAATGATTGCGATAATACCGGCCGTAACAATCCCCAGATAACATTGCTTAAAATTTTAATCACCTATTTTATCTGGTTCCTGCTTAGAAAGAAACTGCAAAACAAGACCTGTTACCAGACCAAATAAAGCTTCGAAAAAAAAGCAGGCCAAAACCATTACGGGAGGCAGGACTGAATAAACTCTTGGCACCATTGAATTAGGAATTATGGCCACGTGTACAGGCCATAAAACGACCCCAACTCCCATGCCTTTCAGCCAGGCATAGTCATTTCCCGTTCTTTGGAGAAGAAATGAGATTATTACACCTACAAATGAACCGGTGACAAATGAGGCTAGCACTCCTATAGTCATTGTTAATGTATTTATCGGGGTTCCGGGAGGATTTAAAAATACGGCATTATAATGGATTCCGGTATAAGGTAAAAGGCCAAAGTGATAAAGCAGCCAGTTGGTTCCCCCATATGCCGCCACCCCAATAGAACCGGCAATACCACCACGTAAAACTATATCCATCCACCCTGGTCAAATTTTATTTGACCATTTTCACCTCTTTCATCAAACTGTCCTTTGATTATCAGGTATCAGGGATCTTCCATGCTGGCTAAAAATTATATTTTCCAAAAAAAAAAAAACATGTAAATTAATAACATATAGTTTTAAACTAATTTACCGGGTATGGGCATATTTCTTAAATAATAGCAGCGGCTTTATTGAATAATTTTAGTTGGCAACTACTCAGTTCGAAAACGGCCGCTGCCATTAATTCGGGCTTATTGCCTTTTTCCCTGTTATTTTGCCAAAACATGGCACGAGCAGCACAAGAGGTGTCTTGGGCCGGATTAGTTTTAATTTCCATCTTGGTTTTGATTTTTATAAATTAGTGTTTTTTCCGGCCAAAGAACTAAGAATTCTGATATACCACATCGCCAACGATGTCTTGCTGAGGCCCCGCTAATGAAGTATTACCACTTACCCTCATCAGGCGCATACCATTAGCTATGACCATTAACGCCGCCCCGGTATCTGCAAACACGGCCATCCAGAGATTGGTCACCCCCCAAAGTGTGCCAGCGATAAAGGCGGCTTTAACCAGCAGGGCAAAAATAATATTTTGCTTGATAATCTTTAAAGCCCGGCGACTGAGGTCGACTGCGTAGGGTAAGTTGGACAGGTCGTCCGCCATCAGCGCGATATCGGCAGTTTCCAGGGCCGTATCCGTGCCCGCGCCGCCCATTGCAATACCTATATTGGCGGTGGCCAGTGCCGGCGCGTCATTGACCCCGTCACCGACCATACCCACCTTGCCGTACTGCTGCTGTAAATGCTTAATTACTTTCAGTTTGTCCTCCGGTAAAAGCTCTGCTCTAAAATCATCAAGCTTTAGCTCGGAAGCAATAGCCCGGGCGGTATCAGAATTATCACCGGTTAACATGATCATCTTTTGGATGCCGGCAGCCCGTAAACCCTGCACAGTATCAGCGCTGTTCGTCCGCATCTGGTCCGCCACGGCAATGATGCCCATGATGGTAGCGCGCGAGCCGATCAGCATGGCCGTTTTACCTTCCTTTTGCAGCCTGGTTAGAGTTTGGCGCAGGCCGGTTGTATCCACCCGCAAGTCGTCAAACAGCCTGGCGTTGCCGATATAATAAGGATTACCGTTAATTATAACGCTAGCCCCCTTACCGGTAATGGACTGAAATTCCGTGCTTGCAGGAGGCGTTACCGCCAATTGCCCGGCATGGCGCAGAATGGCGCGGGCCAGGGGGTGCTGGGACCGGTTTTCCACTGCGGCAGCAATGGCCACCACGTCTTTTTCAGCATGTCCACCCACGGGGATAACATCGGTTACCGCGGGGCTCCCCTCGGTCAGAGTGCCCGTTTTGTCAAAGGCCACTACTTTTAGCGCGCCGGCTTCCTCCAGGTAAGCGCCCCCTTTGATTAAAACGCCCCGCCGGGCGGCGCTGCCGATGGCCGAAACGATTGATACAGGCGTGGAAATAACCAGCGCGCAAGGGCAGGCAATCACCAGCAGAATCAGCGCCTTTTCCAGCCAGGGCTCAAACGGCAGCCCCAGCGCAAGGGGAGGGATGACAGCGATGGCCAATGCCGCGGCTATTACAACCGGTGTATAATACCGGGCAAAGACGTCCACAAACTGCTGGGAGGGTGCTTTTTGCGCCTGGGCCTCTTCCACCATGTTGACAATTTTGGCCAGTGTAGTATCCTGCACCAGCCTGGTAACCTCGATTTCCAGCGCGCCCGCTTCATTGATGGTACCGGCAAATACTTCGGCGCCCGGACTTTTCTCCACCGGCATGGACTCACCGGTAATGGGTGCCTGGTTAACCATTGAAGTTCCTATCAGCACCCGGCCATCCATTGCGATACTCTCACCCGGCTTAACAATAACGATGTCACCGATTTTAATTTCTTCCACCGGCAGCACCATTTCCCGGTCACCACGGCGCACCAGGGCCTGCCTGGGTGAAAGCTCCATCAGCGCCCGGATGGAATTTCTGGTTTTATCCATACTGTAGGCCTGCAAAGTGTTACCGAGGGCAAAAAGGAAAACCACCGTGGCTCCCTCGGCCCACTCGCCGATGGCGGCTGCCCCAATTACAGCAACAGACATGAGCACGTTCATATCTATGCTTAACGATTTAATTGAGTAATAAGCGTTTTTGGCTGTAATGAGCCCGCCGGAAAGCATGGCTGCAATAAATAAGGCCACGATCGCCTGGTTTGGCGCATTAAACAATGATGCCGCAAATCCTGTCAGCAATAACAGCCCGGAAAACGCGGTCAGCAGCAGCTTGACATCTTCCCAAAACAGCGCCGGTTTGTTTTCTACGGTTACCCCGGCCGGTTCAGCACCGTAACCTGCTTCTTCCACCGCCCGGATGATTTCCTTCACACAGGCGCTGTGCCGGGCAGTCAGCTTGGACGCGCCGAAGTTTACTTCAACACTCTCCACCCCGGCCATTTGGGCCAACCTTTTTTCCAGTTTGGCCGCGCAGTCCGCGCAATCCAGGCCGGTAAGCCGAAAGGTATCCAGCCTGCTCCGGGCATCCTCACCCGATAATACCTGGCCGGCCCGCCGCACGGTTTTTATGCCCTCTAATTGGGCTGTAGATCCACGATTATTGGAACAACTGCAGCTGCATTTAGGGTCGTTGCATTCTGCCATGATTTAACCTCCCATACTGTGCTTTTATTTTGTTGCGCCATGTTCCCCTTGATAATGCCGCAGGGCGGCTTCGACAATGGTTTTGGCACAATTATCGCTTAAAGAATAAAAAACCATCTTGCCCTGTTTCCTGCTCCTGGCCAGGCCCATGTTTTTCAGCAGCCGCAGGTGGTGAGAGGCCGCCGCCACGGTGGCGTCAATAATCTGAGCCACATCACACACGCACAGCTCCTCCCGGGAAAGGGCATAGATTATCTTTATCCTGGTTTCATCGCCCAGGGCCTTAAATATATGCCCCAGGCCTTCGGTTGCCGCCACTTCTTGCTTAATGCGGTTAACCTTTTCTTCATCAAAGCAAAATATCTCGCAGACAGACATATTTCCTCACCCCATTCTCATTCTCATATTTAAATGCATGTTTGAATGTTAAAACGCAATAGGTCTTTTGCACCGGCATGAATCTCGGCCATGAGGCTAAAATATATTTTTTATAAGGATAACAAACCATTGTTTCAGCTTTGTTACATTTTTTTAAACTTTTTGTGACATTAGATGGACATTCATTACCCGCATCGCGTTGATAATCGCCAGCAGGGCCACTCCAACATCGGCAAAAACCGCCTCCCACATGGTGGCGATGCCGCCTGCGCCGAGTGCCAGAACTATGGCCTTCACCCCCAGAGCAAGGATAATGTTCTGCCACACAATCCCTTTGGTACGCCTGGCAATCCTGATAGCCGTCACCAGCTTGGAGGGCTCATCGGTCATCAGCACCACGTCCGCCGCCTCAATGGCGGCGTCGGAGCCCAAACCGCCCATAGCCACACCCACGTCGGCCCGGGCCAGCACCGGGGCGTCGTTGATGCCGTCCCCTACAAAAACCAGTTTTTCCCCGGGACCTTTGACATGGTTCAGCCGCTCCACTTGCTCCACCTTTTGGTCGGGCAGCAGCTGGGCATGCACTTCATCCAAACCCAGGCGCCGGCCCACTTCCTCTCCCACCGCCCGGTTATCCCCTGTCAGCATCACCAGTTTCTTCACCCCGGCTTCCTTTAAGCCGCGCATGGCCCGGGCGGCATCCTCCTTGACTTCATCGGAAATGGCCAGGTAGCCGGCATATTTGCCGTCAACCGCCAGGTGCACCACCGTGCCGGCGATATTGGCTTCGGCATGACTGATTCCCTCCCTGACCATTAACTTGGCATTGCCGGCCAGGATTGTTTTCCCATCTACTTTAACTTTAATCCCGTGACCGGTGATTTCTTCATACTCAGCGATCTTTTTGGTATCAATATTTTTGTTATAGGCTTCCTGCACCGACCGGGCAATGGGATGGTTGGAGTGGACCTCGGCGTAAGCGGCGTATTCCAGCAGCTCAGCTTGATCAAAGCCTGCCCCGGGAACCACGTCAGTAACCTTAAAAACCCCTTTGGTTAAAGTGCCTGTTTTGTCAAAAACGGCTATTTTCACGTTGTTCAGCGCTTCCAGGTAATTCCCGCCTTTGACCAGCACCCCGTTCCTGGAGGCCCCGCCGATGCCGCCGAAAAAGCCCAGCGGAATGGAGACCACCAGCGCACAGGGGCAGGAAATAACCAGCACCACCAGGGCCCGGTATATCCACTGGCTAAAGGTGGCCCCCGGGATGAAAAGGGGCGGCAGCAAGGCTATAGCCAGCGCCCCGAACACCACCACCGGGGTATAATACCTGGCAAACCTGGTGATAAAATTTTCCGTGGGCGCCTTTTTACCGGCAGCGTTTTCCACCAGGTCCAGAATTTTTGCCACCGTGGACTCCCCGAACCCTTTGGTCACTTCCACGGTTAAAAGACCGCTTTTATTAATAAAGCCGGCCAGCACTTTGGCCCCTGAAACTACTTCCCTGGGGACCGACTCACCGGTCAGGGCGGAAGTATCCACCATTGATTTGCCTTCTAATACTTTGCCGTCCAGAGGCACCTTTTCGCCGGGCTTAATCACGATTACGTCCCCGATGCCTACGCTCTCCGGGCTGACCTGCTTTATTTCATTACCGGATTTCAGGTTGGCATAATCCGGGCGGATATCCATCAGCGCGGCGATGGACTTGCGCGAGCGATTTATCGCCACGTCCTGGAAAAGTTCCCCCACCTGGTAAAACAACATCACCACAACCGCTTCGGGGAACTGCCGGATGGCCAGAGCACCCAGCGTGGCAACGCTCATCAGGAAGTTTTCGTCAAAAACCCGCCCCCGGGAAATGTTCCGGGCACTTTTAAGCAGTATTTCCCCGCCCACCAGCAGGTAGCTGATTATGTATAACAATGCTTCCACGGCAAAAGGAAACTTAAAAATCAGGGCCACGGCAAAAAAGGCCGCCCCGACGGTCAGGCGCGCCATTTCTTTCTTTTCGCCCGCTTTTTCTTTCGAAGGAGAGATCACTTTATCCTGCTCAGCCAATTCTTTCAGCTCGATATCGGGCTCAATGCTCTGCACCGATTGTTTGATGCTATCCAAAAAATCTTCAAAATTAGCTCCTTTTCCCACTTCCACCAGCAATTTTTTGGCCGGGAAGTTGAGAGTGGCGCTTTTAACGCCACCGATTTGGCGCACCCGGTCTTCAATCCTGGAGGCGCACCGGGCACAGTCCAACCCCATCAGCAAAAAAGCTTTATTGGTGGTAAAATCGATCTTTTTCTCCTGAACAATTACATCCGGCTCCAGCTTATTAACGATGCTTCTTACCTCGTCAAACACCCGGTCCATATCCAGCGCCCGGTCTGTTTCCAGAGTCAGCTTCTTGGTGGCAAAGTTCACCGATACCCCGGTGACCCCTGCAATCTTACTCAATTGTGCCTCCATTTTTGCCGCACAGGCGGCGCAGGAAAGCCCCTCCAGGGTTAATTCTCTTTTTGCGGTGACCATAGCGAACACTCCCATCAGATATAGCCGGATATTCTAAAACCATTGCAATGTCGTAAAATACATTACCAGCACTTAACAGGCCGGGGATGCTGGTTTTATTATGCGTCAACAAGTTAATTTTAACCTCTGCGCATCAAAAAGGGGGCGGGGCGGATTTAACCGCCCCACAAAGGAGGTTTATGTTGCTGGCATTACACTAACTATATGTTAAACAGCTGATGATCAATCCCAGCTATGGGATTCTGATCTTTCATTATCCTGATAACTATCCTGATAATTATCCTGATAGTTATTTTGATCAACTCTGTCATTGCTGTCATGTTCCCCGGCAGGCATGGTGTTATTTGGTGCCGAAGACTGCCAGGCGGCATTTTGCCCGTCCATCTGCCCTGTAACTGCTGCATGTTGATCCGGTGAAGCGCAGCCGTCATCATCAGAAAAATTTAGTGCCCCATTTTGTGTATTGGCATTGGTTTGGCCGGCTGGTGGGCTTGTGGGCCGCCATGTTTGCTCTCCATGTTCCTCATTACCTTCATCTTCCCCGGCAGGCCGGGAGTTGTTTGTTGCTGTGGGTTGGCCGGCTGAATTACGGCCCGGCCAGGTTACCTCACAGCTGTTCTCCCCAAACCACCGGGGTATATCCGCCTGATGGTCTTCCATTACCTGCGCGAGACCCTGGTTTTGTAACTCCTGCTGGTCTATATTGACACCATTTTCCCTGGCCCGCTCCGACATAATGACCTGGTTTACCGAGTAGCCTGATTGCTTGGCGCTTTGCCACTGGTCACTGTCGGCCACGTTTACCACCACATAGCCGGGGTAATGTCTGGCGCTCAGTTCATCATGGATAATGGTGCGGAGTTTAGCTTCGTTAATCCGATAACTGGATGAACCACTGGCCTTAGTGATGCCGGCCATCACAATATTATCTTTTTGGCCGTCTAAGTAGCCCGCTTTACCGGCATTTTGAACGATTTCCCTAACAGCCAGGTAAACATCTTTATTTTTTAAATCCAGTTGATCCAACAGGGCTTTACCCGCTTCATTAAGCGCGGTAACCTCCGTTATTTTTCCCCGGTCATCTACGGCTAATTGCAAACTGGGTTTCATGTCCAGGGTAACATAGGCGGATACGGGCGTTACACCAAATGTGCCGAACATGCCGATGGCCAGCACCACCAGCAGCACGGCGGCGGCCGCCAGCCATTTGGTATGCAGCAGGCCGCCGATAGCCCTTTTTTCAGCAGGCAAATCAACTTCTATAGTTGCCCCTAAGGGCGGGACAACGCCAGGCAAAGGCAGGCGCCTGATTTGCTTGTCAGCTGTAAAAACCACCATTACTCCGTTTTCTTGATCAACTTTGGCCACGATGGCTTTTACCCGCATGTCCCACTACCCCTTTTCCACCAACATCCGGTCCGACAAATACATCATCATTCAAGACTATGATTCCGCTTGTATAAATTTTCGAAACCAGATGTGATTTTATGTGGGTAAATTTCAAGAAAGAGGTTGTCTTATTTAATTAATTTTGATTATGATTTAGCCTTTTTGTGTTCATCCTGAAGAGCTATCTCGACAGCCATCATTTCCGCCTGGTAGAAAGGCTGCTCCAGGTTTATTTCCATCCATTTACATAAATAGCTCAATATTCTCATACTAATACTCCTCACATACAAATAGCTGCTCTCATTACCTTCATCATCATCCTGTATCCCGTCCCGTTTATTAGTAATCGATCTCCCGGCCGCAGATCATCAATAAGTATGTGACTACCGTCGGTATCAAACAAGTTTGATGGCGTAATATTGTAATTTGTCACATGACCCAAAGCATCACTTACCCCGATTAAACCGTTTTCCACGTCTATCTTGACTATCGTTCCGGTGGTAGCCAATACGCGCATGTTTTTTCTCATGTTGCACCTCCAGAATTAATTAAGTTATGTACGGAACCAAACAAAAATAAGTATTCGGCTGACGCTATTAAAAAAGGGGGAATAGGGGCGAGTTTTCCCGCCCCCACAGGGAATTAAGAGGAAAGGTGCTGGTTATAAATATAACTTATTAATGTATTAGCAGTGTTACAACAATTTAAATTATTTGTGACAAATCGTCACTGCTAATGTGCAACCATTAAAAATCCGGGACTTTTCCAATGTCACAAAAATGTTAAACAACTGTCACATAGTTGTAACATTTATGCGGTAAGGTTTAGTATATAAATGATAACGATTATCATTATTAGTCAAGGGAGGCTGTCTCAATGCTTAAAAAGTTTAAAAAGCGCAGTAAATGCTGCGGAGGAGAACAAAATCCATTGGAATTTCACGGCCTGAAAAAGATTGTTTTGGTGGGTAACCCCAACGTGGGTAAAAGTGTTTTGTTTAACCGTTTAACCGGGGCTTATGTAACCGTATCAAACTACCCGGGTACGACCGTTGAAGTGTCCCGGGGCAGGGGTAAAATCGGAGACGAATATTTCGAAGTGGTGGATACTCCCGGCATGTATTCCCTGCTGCCGATCACTGAAGAGGAAGCAGTTTCCCGCAGGTTATTGCTCAATGAGCACCCCGAAGCAGTGGTCCACGTGGTAGACGCCAAGAACATCCAAAGAATGCTGCCGCTGACGCTGCAGCTAATTGAGTCCGGACTGCCCGTAATTTTGGTATTAAACATGATGGACGAAGCGAAAAAGCTGGGCCTGGAAATTGACTTACCCGGTCTGGAAAAAAGCCTGGGTATTCCGGTAATCAGTGCAGTTTTTATTAAAGGCACGGGTATAGAAGAACTGAAAAGGGTGATCAAAGAAAATGCCAGACTTATTAGCTAGTGATATAAATTATGGCGATGCAATACGGGCCGCACTGGAGAAAATCGAGGGCAGTTTAAAACATTCTTATCGGCTTTCCCGAAGGACTATAGCCTTGCTTCTGTTACAAAACGATGAGGAAATCTACGAGATGGTCAAGGCGAGGGAGAATTCTTTCTCCCATATTCAAGAGATTATTACAGCAACCGCAGCGTCCTTTGACCAGCCACTGAACTATGTTATTACGATCAAAAAACAAGAACTGGTAAATGACTTGGTAACAGCTCATGTAAAAGAAAGAAATAATACAGAAACCAATAGTTTCTCCGAGTTACTTAACAAGTTAACCATTACCCCCGTGACCGGAATTCCGATTTTGCTGTTGGTGTTGTATTTCGGCCTGTATCAGTTTGTGGGAGTTTTTGGCGCGGGAACCCTGGTGGACTTCCTGGAGGCTGATATTTTTGAAAGGTATATCAACCCTTTGGTGAACGCTTTGACCGACCGGTACATACCCTGGCCGGCTATCCAGGATTTGATCGCCAATGATTACGGGATTATAACTTTGGGCGTCAGGTACGCCATCGCCATTATCCTGCCTATTGTGGGAACCTTTTTTATCGCTTTTTCCATTATCGAGGATTCGGGTTATTTACCCCGCCTGGCCTTGCTGGTGGACCGGATCTTTAAAAAGATCGGCTTAAACGGCCGGGCCGTTATCCCGATGGCCCTTGGATTCGGTTGTGACACTATGGCCACAATGGTTACCAGAACCCTGGAAACTAAAAGGGAACGGGTGATATCTACCCTTTTACTGGCCCTGGCCATCCCTTGTTCCGCTCAGCTGGGAGTCATTTTGGCCCTTTTGTCGGGTAAGCCCCAGGCCCTGGCCGCATGGGTGATCTTTATTTCCCTGGTCTTCCTGTTTATCGGCTACCTGACGGCGAAATTAATGCCCGGCGAGAAACCGTTGTTTTACATGGAAGTACCGCCGCTCAGAATGCCCACGTTAGCCAATGTTTTCAGCAAAACTTACACCCGGATGCAGTGGTACTTCCTTGAAATTTTACCGATTTTTATTCTGGCCAGTGTACTCATTTGGGCCGGGAAACTTACGGGTTTATTCGATCTTGTAATCAAGGCCCTGGAACCGGTCATGGAACTTATCGGCCTGCCCCCCGACGCCGCAGTAGCCTTTTTATTCGGTTTCTTCCGGCGGGATTACGGCGCCGCAGGGCTATTCGACCTGCAGCAAAGCGGGGCCTTGACTACAACTCAGCTGGTGGTGGCGGCGGCAACGTTAACTCTTTTTGTCCCCTGTATCGCTCAGTTCAGCATGATGCTTAAAGAGCGGGGCCTCAAAACCGCCCTGGCCATCGCCGGATTTATTTTTCCCTTCGCTTTCCTGGCGGGGTATACATTTAACCAGTTATTAAAATTGATCGGAGGGATTTGATGAAATGCAGTTTTTGCAGTATGGAATTTGATGCGGATGAGTCCAGGCAAGGCTGCTGCGGGTGTGCCATGAGCAGCTGCTGTAAAAAAATAAAATGCCCCAGGTGTAATTATGAGATGGTTCCCGAAGCCGGTTTAATCAAGCTGATTAAGAAATGGAGGGAGAAAGTCTGAAAAGAGTTGTCTGGGGTTACCTGTAAAGTAACGGACATAGCAAATAAGCCACCCAATGATGACTTAAAAAGAAAAGTATGGATTAGAAGAGATCAGGACGCCGTCATAATGCGGTAACCTTGGGTTTTAGCCAATAAAATTGCTTGTTCTACTGTTATTTCACGGGTTACTGGAAGAACATCAGCTTTTCTATATAAATCAGAATTATACAGTTCTTTCTTTTTGAGGATATTGTAAATAGCAGTAAGGAGCATTCTTGCAATTGCAATGATTGCCCGTTTATGGCCACGACGCTTTTTAAGTCTTAAATAGCGGTTACGGATTTCAGGATGCTTTGCGCTTTTAACTACAGCGGTAGCACACTGTACCAGGAGTGGCTTTAAGTAACAGCCAGCTCTTGAAATCCTTACTGACTTTTTCTTTCCGGCACTTTCGTTATTCGTAGGTGTAAGCCCTGCCCAGGAGCATATATGCTTAGCTGTCGGGAACACGTCCATATTGGCACCTATTTCAGAGACCACTGTTATGGCTGAAAAGATGTTCTTAAAGGACGGAACAGTTAAGATCAGATTAATTTCTTCTGCGTAGGGTGCGGAAAGGGAAAGGATAATTTTTTCAAGATCAGCCTTTCGTAACTTAAGATCTTCATAATGCTGTTTAATAACTTTAAGTTTTTCAGCTTGTTCAGGCGTGATTAAACCGTCAATAGCAAGCTCCAATTCGGGGAGCTTATTCTTCATAGAACTGTGAATAAGAGGTGCAATGTCAAAACTATTATCCAAAGGGTTTGCAAGAAGCCTGTTAATAATGTTCATAGAACTTTTGCCAAAAGTATCCGAAACAACATTTCCAAGCTGAATATTGGATACAGTTAAACAGTTTTGAAGCCGGTTTTTCTCGCTTGACATAAAGTTGGTAAGTTTAAAGCGGTAACGCATAAGGTCACGAAGCTGCCTGATAGCAAGAGGTGGCATAAAGCTTCCAGCTATAAGGTCATGTTTAAAAAGATCGGCAATCCATTTAGCATCCTTTTTGTCAGTTTTTTTACCACGTATTGCTTTGACATATTTGGGATGTGCCAGCGTGATATTGCAGGAATCTTCAAGTACATTAAACACGGGAATCCAGTACTTCCCGGTAGATTCCATACAAACATCCTTACAGTTGTTATCACAAAGCCACTGTAACAGCTCTTTCAATCCTTTTGTAAAGGTAGAAAAGCGATGGCTTTTGTAAGTTGTAACCCCTTTATTAGTAGAAGCAATACAAGCAACAACGAAAGTTTTGTGAACATCAATGCCACAACAAATTTGGTAAACGATTTTTAACGCCATAGATAAAATTCCTTTCAAAAAATTACGGGGATAGACAGCATTGACTGATTGCCTGGCAATAAACGAGTATTGTTTATACAAAGATAAGTCTGCGTGCTCGAAGTCACACTTATTTGTGCTTGGAAAGGCAATCTTCACATATAAAAATGCGGTCACTCCGATATTGAAGCGGCCCACTCACCTCCCCGTGATTTGTAGTTAACTGTTATCCCTATGTCTTAGAATAATAAAAGAATAGCCCGGGGCCAATACATTTCATCATGTTTTGTGCCTTGAGCGAAGCGAAAGGAATGGGAATAAAAATGAGTGTGGGCCAGGCGGCAAACTTACCTAAAAGTCTCGGTCAATTTTCAGATCAGATCAAATCAAATCTATTATTAAGTCTTGATACGGGAATTGCAGGCATGATCACGGGAATTAACACGCAAAATACCGGCGTTTTAAAAAAAATAATGGCAATGGGATTATTACCGGGTATGCCCGTTAAAGTTATCCGGAAATCACCATCATTGGTATTCAAGATAGGCAACACAACAATGGCTATCGATCATACCATTGCTCAATACATTGAAGTGCAAAGATTGGCACCATAGGAATCTACAAGAACGGATAAGCTGCCTCTGGTAATAGGCATCACTTACAGGCGGCAATATATTCGGAAACGGAAATAAAGCCGAAGCATTTTTCTGCTTTATTTCCGCTTCCGAAGTGGAGAAAAGGGATGTGGCTGTATAGATTTAGCGCCATTTAACCCACATCATTTTTATAGACTAAATTTTTAAGCCAATTGCGAACTTTCCACGGCCAGCGCTCATCCTGCTTTTCGTTAGTTCTCAACAGGTCTTCATAACAAACACCATGCTCTTGCAATACATGCTTATGTTTTTCCCAAAGGTCGAGTATTTTTTGGCTTCTGTCTTCAGCTTCAGGTTTTTGAATCAACGGGATAACATTTGTAGATGCAGCGTTTATTATGTCCAGGCCGCTCAATTTACCTGCTCTTTCAAAATGTTCATATAGGCGTAATTCAATAACCCTGCGGGCAAAGCTTAAAAAATGTCTTTCCTTCGTTTTGGGAAATATATCAATGGCTTCATCAAAAGCACTAAAGGCAATTTCCATTACTTCATCGCTACTTGTTTGTCTAAAGCGGCTGCAAATATTGGCGGAAATTTTTTTCACAAAACCTTCATTGCGTATAAGCAAAAAATTGCGGGCGTAGGGGTCACTTTGAGCCAATGATACCATCTTCCTATTTTGATCATATAACAAAAGAGCCACCTCCTGTTCAACAATATTCGAAAAACATGTCTTTATTAGATGGGTAAATACTAAAAAAAACAGGAAAGCCATTTTTACCGGCTTTCCTTTGGAGGAGGCTTGTTGATTAACTTTGGCCACGATGACTTTTACCTGCACGGGTAAACTATTCCTTTTCCGCTACTCATCCAGCCCGGCAAAATGTTTCAGCGCCGAGAATCTTTCCTCGGTCATGATCACCGCCAGGGCAATTATGTATTTGCGCCCGTTCTCCAGTATACGTTTGCTGACTTTGGCCGCCCGGGCCAGTTCTTTGGCCGACAGCCGTTTATTTTTGCGCAATGTATCCACCAAATTTAGATCGCTGCATAAGACCCTGGCCACCCGCACTAATTTTTCCCGGGCATCCCGGTGCCTAGGGCAAATATCGGCCAGCTCGTCCAATGATGTGCCGAATTCCCCCAGCCGCCGGTCCAATTCCAGCATCGTTTCCGCCAACTCCTCCTGTTCAGTTTGCAACTGGTGATTTTCCCTGTCACGGGCACATTCCACGAGGCTGATCTCCATCTCCTCTTCTGCGTTAAAACCGGATAAAGGCTGGTGCTGATGTCTTGCCTCTTTTCTAAAATAATCAATTAGCCTTTGACTGATCAGCCCGCGGGCAAAGTTGAAAAAACTGGCTCCCTTGTCCGGGTTGTACGAGTTTATGGCATCATTAAAGGCAATTAACGCAATACTTAACTCGTCATCATTTTCCCAGCTTAAAGGTCTTTTGCAAACATTAAAGCTAGCCTTTTGGATAAAAGGTTTGTATTGCTTGATTAATTCTTCCCGGGCCAGGCGGTCGCCCTTTTGAGCTGAATTAATCAGGTTTAAGGCGGTGCTGTCGTTCAAGGCCATCACTCCGCTTTGCAAATATGTTCGAAACATTAAAAAATTACCAGCACCCGTCCCGGTCCCAATAACCGTAATAGGTTTGGGGAGCATTATTCACGTCTGGTTGCTGCTTGGGGCTACCGGCGCTGGTATTGCCCGGCTTTCCGCCCGTTGTTCCGGGACCGGCCACGTAAGATGGATATGCGGGCACAGGGGGGACGGGATTTACATTATTTGTTTGCTGCCTGGGCGGTGAATCTGAAACATTGGCTGAACTGCCCGATTTTGGGTTTATATTGCTTGTTTCCTGCACCTGGCTGTTTTTTAAGTTGTTCTGTTTTTGATTCTGTTTATTTAAATCACCCTGTCCGGCTGCGGTTGCTGCAGGCCGGGCCGGCATTATATCAGTATTGAGGTATACATCGGGATTGGTGTTGATTTGATTCGCCGAAACCGTTTTCATGCCGTAGAGGGCAATCCCCACGATTAAAATGCCAATCAATAAAATGCACCCGGCAGCTTTATTCATACAGGATGCCTCCTTTACTTGTACTTTTTTAAAACTAACCTGGCCATATATATGGCCAGGAGTAGGGAAGAAAGTACTGTAAAGCGCGCATAAAGGGAACCGATTGGGCGCGCTTTACTTGTTTTTTTAGTATAATTGCTCAACTTGTCCGGCACGTTATCTAAACTTAACATTTTTGTGACATTTGAGGTTCGATTGTAATAAAAATGTTAAACTACTTAATAACTTCTGTAACAAAATTGGTTTATAATAATCTATCTATCTGCAGGTACTATTTTTTAGGTGGTGGGGATACTTTGTCCAATATGGTGATGATAGCCGATGATGACCCGCGCATTAGAAGCGTAGTGCGGTTGTACTTAGAAGCCGAGGATTTCCAGGTTATTGAAGTGGAAAACGGCGAGGCGGCGATTAAACAGCTAAGCGAAGCCCAAATAGATTTAATTATTCTGGATCTGATGATGCCGGCGATAGACGGCTGGACGGCCTGCAAATACATTCGCAAAAATACCGCGGTGCCGGTGATCATGCTTACCGCAAAAGGCGAAGAAAACGACCGTATCCTGGGGCTGGAGCTGGGGGCTGATGACTACATCGTCAAACCTTTCAGCCCGCGCGAACTGGTGGCCAGGGTCAAGGCGGTGCTGCGCCGGTCGGAAAGCAAGCAATCCGAAACTTATACCTACAAGTTTCCGGGGCTGGCTATAAATGCAGTGACGCGACAGGTGGAGGTCAATAACCGGGAAATCAAACTCACTTTAAAAGAATTCGATTTGATTCACTTGCTCGTTCAGGCCCCCGGCAGGGTTTATACCCGGGACGAGCTGCTGGAGCAGGTTTGGGGTTTTGATTATTGCGGGGATACCCGTACTGTGGACACGCACATCAACAGATTAAGATATAAAATCGAGGAGCAGGGCGGCAGCAGCGGTTTTATCCAAACCGTCCGGGGGGTGGGTTACAAATTTCAACCGGAAGATGGTCAATAAAAAACAGTATTGTAGTTAAGTTCTGGGTGCTTATTGTTACCCTGATTTTAATTGTTCTGTCTGTTTCGATTATCATCCAGTCCAATCAAATCAAGTCATTAATCTATAACCAGCAGGCCCAGTTTTTTATTTATGAGGCCAAAGAGGTATCCACCATCATTAAAGACAAATCATCACCGGAAGTGGTTAATGAACGGTTGCGCATTCTGGCCCAGTTTTTAAACGCCACCATTTTAATTTATAACCGGGACGGTGATTTAACCACGGCCCAGAAGACGCAGCATGAGGAACATGACCACGTTATTTTGGATAAAGAGTTTTTAGCGAGGGTATTGCAGGGGGAAAATATCATCCATTCCGGCAAGGTGAATAACTACCCGGTTGACGTTTTCCTGGTTGCCGTGCCGGTCAAAGATCGCAATAAAATTACCGGGGCCGTGGTGATCTACAGCCCCCTGGCACCCCTGGAGCAGCAAATAAAAAACATCAGGCAAATTTCCTTTTGGGGTGCCCTGCTGGGCATGGGGCTGGCCACGATCCTCAGCGTGTTTATCTTAAAGACCATGACCAGGCCGCTGTTAAACATGGAAGCAGTGGCCCATGCCATTGCCGCCGGCGAATTCGGCAAACAGGTGCCCGTGGTTACCAATGACGAAGTGGGGAAACTGGCTTCTTCGCTCAACAATATGTCTTTACAGTTAAAGGAAAAAA
The DNA here is from genome assembly GCF_000430885.1 of Desulfotruncus alcoholivorax DSM 16058. Taxonomy (GTDB): domain Bacteria; phylum Bacillota; class Desulfotomaculia; order Desulfotomaculales; family Desulfallaceae; genus Desulfotruncus; species Desulfotruncus alcoholivorax. Next base: position 29,208 of record NZ_AUMW01000021.1, read on the forward strand.
TTGAGGCCATCGAGCGGCTGGATAAAACCAGGCAGGAGTTTGTCTCCAATGTTTCCCATGAACTGCGCACACCGCTGACCGTCATCCAGAGTTTTTCGGAGGCAATTTTGGACGGGCTGGTTAAAGGGGAAAAGGAAAAGGATTTTTACCTTAAAAATGTTTTGGAGGAATCCAAGCGGCTGAAGCGCCTGGTAAACGACCTGCTGGACTTGAAAGCCCTGGAGGCCGGGCCAACCCTGGCCGATATGGAGTATGTATTGATTTCCAAGCTGGTTATGGTCACGGCGGGGAATTTTATGAGCCTGGCCCGGGAGAAGAATATAGATTTAACCGTGACCATTAAAGACAAAGGGGTTACTGTTTACGGCAATATCGACCGGCTCAAGCAGGTGATGACTAACCTGATCGGCAACGCCATTGCGCACACCCGGCCGGGGGGCCGGGTGGCAATCAGGGAAGAGCAAAAAGATGACCTGGTATTGCTCAGTGTGGCCGACAACGGTCCGGGCATCCCGCCGGACGAAATGGAAAATATCTGGGAGAGGTTCTACAAAGTTGATAAGTCCAGGGCCAGGGGTGCGGGGGGCACGGGGCTGGGCCTTGCCATTGCCAGGCGGATTGCCGAGCTGCACGGCGGGACAATTACGGTGGATAGTGTATTGGGCGAAGGGGCGGTTTTCACCATAGCCCTGCCCATTGCCAATGATGTTTAAAGCCGGTGGTCATGTAAGCGTGAAGGCAGGTTACCCAGCCTGCCTTTTTTGTTTATTTCTTTATAAGCATAGAAATGTTCAATAGCTCCTCAGAGTTACATGAAATATTATTATTTGATTAATAAACTAATTATATATATAAGCATCTTATTATTTTTAATCAAAAAGGCATTGCTATGGACTTAAATTTTTTTGATAATTGGCATGTAATGTCACTTTGAAGCTGGCTGGCGGGCAAAAAAAAGAACTGCTTTTTAAAGCAGCTCCTTTTAATTGGCAGCCTACCAGCAGCCCCAACCCCAACCATTACCATTACCATTACCCCAACCCCAACCACAATTGTACCAGTAACCATTATTGTTATGATTGTAATTGTAGGTGTACTTTTTGCTAGATTGGTTCCAGTTGGAATAATTACTCCCGTTGTTACCGCCTGAATAAGCCATCGCGGCTCCGCCAAAGGCCATAGAACCAATTAATGCCCCGGTGATAATGAACATCCGAATTCTTTTTTTCATGTACTACTACCTCCTAAACTTTTTTGGAACTTAATCTTGTTCCTTGGGATAAGTTTTCGTATGACAGGAGGAGTTTACGTGGGTAATTTATATGTAATTTTATGCCATATTTTATTCAAGTTTCCACCCGTCGGCCCAGCTAGCGCAGCGTTTCAGCCAGCACCAAACCAAAGATCGAAGAAGTGATAATGTATGATATCGCTATCTGGATAGTTACATCTCCCAGAACATTTAACCGGCGGCCTAAAGCATAAATAGCGAACCACACCAAAATTCCGTATATCAAACCTTCGAATAAATAGCGCCTGCCCTTTTGATTAAAGATTAAATAAACAAACACCATACCCAATATACCTGCGAATAATAGTTGCGCGCTTTTAGCAATCACAACCTGGGTAAAAATTAGGGCATGATGCTTATAAATTAGCTCTGCGGCAAATTCCAAAATACGTTCCTTTGAAAATGCAACAGGTAATATGATATATAATCTAATATGTACATTATTAATCCGGCAATCAGCCCGGCAATGAACCCTCTGCTTAACCTGTCTTTGAGCTGCAAAAGTCCACCTCGCTTCAAGCAATTTTTTTAAAATCAGCTCCACGGCGTTTATACTAATCCAGGTGGTGTATTATCTTAAAAAGGGTGTTTAAGTTTCCACGGTCTGATCCATCCAATGCAGCGTGGCCGCCAGCACCAGGCCGAAAACCGAAGCAGTGATAACATTTGATGTTGCCGTTTGCCAGGGTAGGTGCTCCAGCGTACCAAAAAGACGTCCCACGGTATAAATGGCAAACCATATCGTAACTCCGTAAAGCCAGCCTTTAAACAAGTAATTCTTACTCTTTACGTTAATGATAAAATAGCTGAATACTACCCCCAATACACCAGCAAATAAAAGCTGCGCCCCCTGGCCGATTAAGGCTTCAATCAGGGACGCCGCCCGGTGACCCAAAATTATCTCCGCCGCATAGTCCAACAGCCGTTCCTTGCCAAAATGCAGATAAAAAGAAATGTAGTCCAGTAAACTCATGACAATTCCCCCGGACAGCCCGGCAAAAAATCCTCTCGTCAGCCTGTCTTCCATCATAACAAGGATCACCTCGAAAGCAGTTTTCTTTATTCTGCCCGGTAAATTGGATAGTATTCTTTATTCCGACCGGTTCCTACAACCAACCTTTAAACTGCTTATAAAAAATAACACCGGGGAAGAATTAAATTTATTCCCGGTGCTTGCCATTCATTTAATATATGTTTTTATCGGCCATAAATAAAAACCAGTCAATTTTAAAGTTAGATGTTAAACCGTCCGGCCATAGTTTTAAGCTCATGGGCCATTTTGGTCAGCTCACCGGTGGCCGCCGATACTTCCTCAACTGCGGCGGTTTGTTCTTCAGTGGTGGCCGCCACATTTTGCACCCCGGCGGAGATTTGCTGTGTTGCCGCGGCCAGGTCTTGCACCTGCCCGAATAGACCACTGATGGCATCTATGATGGACTTGAAACCGTCACCAACCTCATCAATCACCACCGCGCCATCCCGCACCCTGGCGTTACCTTCACACATGGCCGCCACCGCCCGCGCCGAACCTTGCTGTACATTATTAATCAGCTTGTTTATTTCCCCGGCGGCATTGCCCGATTGTTCCGCCAGCTTGCGCACCTCTTCGGCCACCACAGCAAAACCCCTGCCCTGCTCACCGGCCCGGGCCGCCTCGATAGCCGCATTTAAAGCCAGCAGGTTGGTCTGATCGGCGATTTGGGTAATCAGTTCAACAATTTGATTTACCTGCCCCAAAGTCTCCGCCAGCTCATTTAACACCTGGTTGGCCTGGTTGCTGGACCTGATAATAACTTGCATTTGTTGGTTTACCCGCTCGATCTCTTGCGCCCCGGCTTCTGCTCGTTGGGCCGTGTTATCAGAAACTGCCGCCACATGCTGCGTATGCTTGGTAACCTGATCCACCAAAGCGGAAATCTCGCTGGTGGTGGAGGCATTTTCATTGGCGGCTGCAGCCGTCTGCCTGGCCTGATGGGACAAGTTTTCAATGGCCGCGGTCATTTTAGCGGAGATATCAACCAGTCCCTGAACCATTGTTTTAATATTTGAACGCATTTGATTAAACGTGGCGGCCAGGACACCCAGTTCATCCCTGGAATTAACCGCCAAATCGGCACCGGAGAAATCCCCGCCGGAGATCCGCTTGGCTTCCCGGGCCACATTTTTTAGTGGTACGGCAATTGCTCTACCAATCAGCAGCGCAATGGTAACACCCAACAAAAGGGTAATCACTGAAAGAATTATTATAAACCGGTTGGTTTTATCGGCCTTTTCCTGTACCATTTGCTGCATGGCTACACTGTCTTTTTCCTGAAACTGTACTAAATTATTAACCGCCTGGTTGAAATCCTTTACTATGTACTCGTTGTCCATTAGATATCTATGCAGCTCGACCGTTTTCCCTGATTGCTTTAGCAGTAAAGCCTGCTTTACATACTCATCATACTTCCCCATACGATCTTTTATCTGACTTGCTAATTGCTTAGTTTGTTCTTTATAGGCTAATTTATCAAGCTCGTTAATATGCTTATCAGTTTGGCCATCCAGGCTTTTATATTCATCTAAATGCTGTTGATCGCCAAACGATAAGTAGCTTTGCAAAGCCGATTCCGATACAATAAAAGAAACCTCAACATCTCTGGCTTCATTCAGTAGCGCCAGGTCCTGCTTGATGAAATCTGTAAATATATGTTCAACGTTCTCCAAACGAGTATAAGACACTATGTTTAAAACCAGGAAAATGGTTAATATCATCGCAAAACCTGCGAACAGCTTAATGCGAATACTCATTAATTTTCCCCCTAAATAATTGCTTACCATATTTCGACATATATTTAAATTCTAGTTTATAAGATTAATTTGTCAAGCCAAATAATACCGGTAGTTATTAATCCCCCCAATATGTCCAAAGGCCGACACAGGCTTTCCATAACAGAAAAAACGGACAGAGTACTATAAAAACAAAGCCGGGAGATTACCCGGCTTTGCAATAGAGGAAGGGGAGGAGGTTTTTACCAACAATATCCGCGTCCGTATCCGTATCCGTTGTTCCAACAATTCCAGCCATAATACTGCCTGTTGCTGTTATTATATTGCGGGGCTTGGGCAGGCGGGTTACTGGGCGCAGTTGCGTTTTGCTGGACTTGCTTGGGTTGCTGGGTCTGCTGGGTCTGCTGAACTTGCTTGGCCGGCTGGTAATTGGCCAAGTAATTTTGCATCCAGGTCTGCTGCATTTTTAACGCATTTTGGGTGTTCAGGTTGGGGTTTTGCTGCATTACGCCCTGCATCCAGGCCTGCTCCATCTTAAGGAGATCTTCTTTACTCAACCCGGTAGCTTTAACCCACTGGTCAACCATAGTCTGGTCAAGCTGCCAGCAATTCTGGATCATTTGTTGCACTTGCTCTGGTGTTACACTGGTCTGCACCGCCGCCGGAGCCTGGGCCGGCGCGGTCTGGCTGGCCTTGACGGTAGCTGCGTTGGCCACCCCCACAATGGCAATCCCCAGCGCTATGACCACTAAGGTCAAGAGCCATTTCCTGTTTTTCATTTTCCGCACATCCTTTCTTTTTATTTGAGTATTTTGCACCCGCATTATATTGTTCGTATCAAATGTTTTCTTTACGTGGGTTTTTTTATATGTTCATGCTTCCAATGCAACTTTAGTCTTGATCTGGCGAGGCGGTCGGCACTCTCTTTGATTGGCGAAACTTTCAGCCAGGTTAATATTCTTGTTAATGGGGAGATTTTGACCGGATACAATTGTTTTAATCCAGCGGAGCAAACTTTGAAAGCCTTTTGCGGTGTTCTCAAAATGTAACGGCTGCCACAGTTCCACTCCGCGATAATCATAAACTCTGGCGATGTTTTGATTATTTAACCTATTTCTACTGATAATTAAGGACTTTTCATAAAGTTGAAAGACCAGTTGTTTTTCCTTTAAGCCCATATAGCTTATCCTCCGGTAAGTGAATTATTATTATGTTTTTAATTGCATTCTATTTTCTCATTAAATAACTATTTTTTAGATGTGCTTCGATAAACTCCCTATCCCTTTCTCTTCTTAATTTGGATAAATTGTTTGCCAGATTATCATTATGATCAAATAAGCTAAACACCAGCCTGTCCATAGATAACCTGGACAGTATCACCGCATCCGGCTTATTGGGGCCGGTTTTTCTTTTATAATAGTATTCGCCCGGTTTTATCGGGACGCCAAATACATCTACGTATTTTTTCCCGGCCCGGACTTGTTTCCATTCATTCCAGGTATGTGCGCCGCTAATTCCGTTCAGCGTATCCACATATTTTTGTAGTCTTTCTTCGGAATAAATGCCAGTTTCTCGCGAACCCTGTTTAACCGCCAATTGGGAACCGATTTCTGCCACTTCTTTTTTTAACGCCCTGATGTCGCAATTAATCTTTGCTTTAATAAACGGGCAATCACCGTTGGCTTTGATGAATTTAACCCCACCGGGGCACTGGTTTTGAGATTGCAATACCGCACAGTAATTTGTTAGCGTTTCTCTAACATTGTTGGCACGTTCTTTCAATGACATCTTGGCTGTTTCCTTATCCATAGGCATTTGTTAACCACTCCTTACTGGTAATACATTGAAGATAATAACAACTTGTTTCGGTATAGCTAAAACACCGGTGGTAGCGACAACGATAATTAGCCGCTCTATTTAAGCGTTCTTCTTTAACTATGTACGGCTGAAAAACAAGTTTTATCTTTCGTAGTATAAATATAAACTATTGATATAACACCCAAGTGGCAGGAACTTAAAATTTTTGTGATATTAAAGTTTCTACGGATCAGAGCGAGCTTGACATTTGCCACCTGATGATGCAGTAATAAACTCGCTCGTTTTTCCCCTGCTAAAACGGATTGAGGAAAGAGGAAGCCACACATCACCAGGCCCAGCTATGGGGTCAACCTTTCTGGTCGGTCCTGGTCATGTGTGGCTTTTATTGAACCCTGCGTATCGTTTCCTCCCGGGCCTGCGTGCATGTCGGCCAGAGTGCCGGAAAAGCTGCTTTGGGGCTTAGCTCATCGGTCCAGCTTATCCGTCACACTGGCCAGCTCTGGGGTCGGCAACGCCCATACCTGATTGCGATGCCGCAGGTTTTACCGCCCGCCCGTCAGGTTATCTTCCGCAGGGGGGCACCGCCCCCCTCGGGCTCCCCCCCGCCAGGTGGGCCATGCCCCCCTGGACCCCCTTATGGGCTTCGCCTCTGCCCGGCGAAACCTGGGTGGTAGCCTCCCCCTCCCGCTCTTTCAATTCTACCACTGCCTTGCACCGGGGCTGGGCAGGTTCTATACTTTCTACGCTAGTGATATCGTAGTTTGGCGTCGCAGTAGAAAGGTTTTATCTAACCCTCTTGCCACTGTACTAGTAACGTGTCACGAATGTTCTATGCTTTCCAGGTGAGGTTAGTGTCTTGTTTTCCTGGCCTAAAAAGTTACTGTTGTGTGCTGCGCCGCCAAACAAGCTGATTGTGCTTTCACAAAGGGTTGGTTGCAAGTGTGCCCAGCCCCGGTGCATGCCGGCATCAAGGGTGTGCTGCGCCCTTCTCAAAAACAATTTTCAGCTTTTTGGCCAACCTTTTGGGTCGAAAATTCTTTTTGCTCCGTCCCTTGACACCGGCACCGGCAGCGGTGTGTGTAGAAAAACGGGAGGTTTAGAAGAATGTTAAGAAAGCTGTTGGGTAGAGTTGATGATGGGCGGTTTGGTAGGGCGCTGGCTGGCATGCAGGCTGGTTGGAAGTGGAAGTGCAGGATGCGGCAGGCAGGGCTGGTAGAGGGTTTCGTGCGGCATGGCAGTAAGGAGTACATGGTGGTTATTGAGCAGCGGGGCCGCTGTGGTATAGCACGGTGCGGTTGTGAAGATGCGATCAAGCGCGGGGTGCTATGCAAGCATGTGGCGTTTGCAGCTATGTCGGAGTTGGGGCTGGCAGCCGCGGCGCGCAGCGCGCACAGGCAGTTGCCGGAGCTATAGGGCGCTAAGGCGCCCCTTTTTTGGTCGTGCTGCCCGCCGCCCACGGAGGGATGGCGCTGGGTCAGAGGGGTGCGGCTGTGGCCTTAATGCAGCTGCATTATGCCGCTCCCGCATCACAACCCAAACTTTTAGCAGAACGATTTGCACTTTACGCCGGTAACTTGAGACTTTACACGAAAAGCTAGTGGCCAACGTTGGCTACCGGGGGCGCGGCTGCAAAGGGCTGGGCTATTGCACCAGCTGCCGATTGCACCGATCTGCTTGCCCCGGGCACACCACGGCCCAGGCCACTTACGGGTCATGCTATAGGGGTCATGGCCTTGACCGTCGTGTGCCTCACTTGTGTGGTAACGCTCACCTGATCCTCCTTATGGCGCGGCGCACATCGAAGCAGGGCTATAAACAGTGGAAAATTAACCGCCCTACTTCGAAGTGCGCCTTACCCGGGTGGTGTTAACCGGCGGAAGGGTGGCAGACGGATCTGGCAAACAAACTGCCGCCGGGCAAAGTGTTATCGGCCTTTGTGGTCATCCTCACAGGTCAGCGCCGGCAACAGCTTGCCCGGGAGAAACGTGGGTGGTAGGTGATCTGTGCATGTCGGCCACACACCGGGCCGTTTTATCCTGTATACCTTTGGGGTCCGGCCCGGAGTGCGGCCAGCCATGAGGTCAGTAGCTTTCGGGTCATGCTTCGGGGTCCTCAAAAGGAACGGCTGGGAAGTGCACCCAGGATGAATGCCTGCATATCGGGTCGGGCACACATCCCAACCTCATCCAACAGGCCGCCGGCTTTCGCCCGCGGCCTTCTAACGCGCAATCGTAGCAACGCATATACGCGCTGCTTTAATGGTTCCTAAACGCGCAAAGGCTCGTGCCAAAAAAAAGGCGGCAGTTGCCGCCCCGAGGGCAAGGGCCGCAGCTGCGGCCCCACGCGCGCTACCACGCGCGCCCTTCCGCCAGGCTGCGGAAGGTTATTGAACATGTTCACGCGTACAATAAGTAAAAAGCAACAATGTGGGTCAATAACGCATATTTACCGGCCCGAAACCGATTAATTGGAAGATGTTCGATACTCGGCCAGATCCCTGGCATTAACGGATAAACACACCGGAATATCTGGTTCCGCGCCGGCCGGAGGATATTCGATACCTGGACAAGGCCCCTGGCATCATCGAACGCCGGATTCGAACGGCAGGGCAAAAAAAATAACCCCATAAGGGGCTTTTTAGTCTTTGTTCTTTATTTCCCTGGCCCATTCCCGAGCTATTCTGCTGATCTCTTGGTCCGCGCTAACTTCGTTGGGGTCGTCCTCATCAACGGGCGCAAACTGGTACATCTCAATCACCTTTCCATTGCCCCTTAACCTGGCTTCCCGCTTTTGCAGCAATTCTTTATATTCTTTGATATAGGTTTGGGTCCAGCCCTCCATAGATATATGGGCATGTATTTCGCGGGCGCTGGTCAGTAAGTCGTGCACCTGCTGGGCTTCTGCGGCCCGGTCGATTTGGTTGGTTCTTTCGTAAAAATACCGGGCCATGTTTAGAGCGTTCATTAGGCAGTATCTTTCTTCTATCTCCAGTACAATCTTCACGTCGTCACCTCCTAAACTTTGAATTCCCGTACTACTTTCCCGGGTAATGGTTCGTCATGGTCTTCTTCTGTAAAATTTAGAAACTTTTCATCTTCTCCTGCATCGTCCAGGGCCAGTTCCTGGTTTGGAGCGGTGCCGGGCCGGTTAATATTTCGAGTCTGCAGTGCCGTCACGTCAAACAGGGTGGGTTGGACTGGTTCAATAACAACTTTTACCTGTTCATTGGGCCGGAACTGGCGCAGTTCTAATAAGTTTTCATTGGTCAGTTCAATATCTTCCAGGCTCACTCGGATAGATTGAGCCCAACCGTCAGCCAGTACTTTGTTGACAATTTCAATTTTTTTGATTCGAGCCTGAAAATCTGCATAATGCATTTATTCTCACTCCTTTTAAAGATTACCTTTGGTTATTTGGAAAAAACTTTATTATATTTTGTGGATTATTACTTCCGCCCGTTCCTTCACCCCGGGCCGTACAAATAAACCCGCTTTCAGCCGGGTAACCTGCCGGTCATCCCGCCAGGCGATACCGTTTAACCCGTCCTGGATGCTTTTAATGTATTTGTCGAGGTCACCCCCGGGTTCGGCCAGGTAAACTTTACCTGCAGGCTTACCGGGCCGTCGTAGGGGTTTTTAAACGCCTGCCGTCCCCCCCAGCCAATGGACTGCTCGTATTCCCGGCTTTTTTTCGGGGTTTATAGGTAAGGGGACACACCTCCCTTAAATGGGTCGGAGGAATGTCCCCAAAGGTGCCACCGTTTTTACCCATCCGGGGACGCTGCTTGGGCACGGGTCGGCCAGGAATAACAAAAGATACCAATCAGATCACCCCCGCTTGTTTTAATTTCATAAACATAGACTGGCAAGCCCGGGGAGACCTGGCCAGCCGGACCGCCGCATGTTGGGGCTTTTTGTTTTCAAGGCCCATGAGCACGGCCAGCTGAAATATATCTGCATCGCTCCAGGCATGTTTATTTTTGCGCTGCCGCCAGCTGCCGTTGAATTTTTTCACCCGATACCGGAGTGCTTGTTCCAGCCCATCGTCCAGCTGCGGGACAGGTTTTTTGTCCAGGGTCTGGCTATGAAAAGCCGGGTTATGGCACCAAACCGGGTCGGGCAGGTAACTGCACATCCCCTGGCAAACCCAAAACTCGCGCAAATTGTTTTCCAGCACCTGGCCGGTGACTATATCTACTTTGATAATGATCTGCATGTTGCCACTCCTCAGTCCTCTAACTCTTATACAGTGATCTAATTAATTCTTTTTTCTTATTCAGCTGGGTATTTGATTGGTTATTGGATGCGGCATTAGCTGCAGGTGCATTAATCCAGTCCATGTATGGTTTATCCGGCCCCAAAAAGGTAGCGGCCAGTTTGATGTAACGCTGCTGGGTGCCATTTTTTTGGCATTCGTAGGCATAATGTTTTGCTGCGTCCACCAGGTCCCTAACCAGGCCTTCCATAGTCAGGCCTTCCGCTAGACCTTCCCTGATCCGTATTTTCCAGCATCTATAAGCACGCTGCTTTTCAACTTTTCGGGGATAGACAGTCCAAAATTTTTCAAAGTAGGTGTCATACATACAGGTTTGTTTTTCTTTACTTTTCTTTAATGTTTCTTTAATGTTTCTTTCGGTATAGTCTGAGCAATTATCGCCGTTGGCCTGCAGGGTTTTAGGAGTTGGTGTTTTACCAACTACGGAGTTGGTATTTTGCCAACCATCCGGTTGGTGTTTTACCAACTGGTTAGTTGGTATTTTACCAACCGGTATGCCGGTGGGGGTTGGTATTTTACCAACTTCCGGGTTGGCGTTAGCTGGTGTTTCACCAACTGTTTCTGTTGTTGTTTTCACCATTAGGTTTCTGGCCAGGAGTTGTTTAAATTTATCCTGCCCGCCGGGCTGCGCCCGGGGAATGCTCCACCGTTCATAGTCTTTATTCAGCGTTATACGCTCGCCGGTTAAGGATATAGATAACACGCCTGATTCAACCAGCAGGTTAAGTTCTTTTTTAATGTCGCTTTTATCTATGCCGATTAGTTGGAAGTCGGCCTGTCGCAAAATGGCATACTTGTGTCCACACCCGTAACTTAAACGGATTACCAGCAGGATAATATTCAGCTGCCGCTTTTTAAAGTTGGACAATATTATTGCCTCAAATAATTCGTTGGAAATTCTGGTGAATTCGTCGGGTTGTGGGTTGGCCATTTTATCCCCCTAAAATATCAAATCAAAAAAGCGCATAGCCTCACCAAAATGTAGCCTGCCGCCAGTGCCAGAATAACGTAAGCGGTTTTTTCTTCCCAATGATCCGGCGGCGATTCCAGCCATTCTTGTACTCGTGTGACCAGCTTGTCCATTGTTTCAACAAAACATTTGGCTGGTCCGGGTCTGGTGGATGCCACTGGCTTTATAACTTGTAACTTTGCTTTCATTCCTCCAGCACCAGCTTTACTTGCCGGTCAAACATCGTCTGTGCAATTTTCTCCAGTGCCCTGGCGCGCAGAAATATTTTCTTGGCCCGGGGCTTTAAGTGCCGGGTTGCTATCTCCATATCTTCCAGGCTTTCTATGATAAAGTAGCCGCCGGCCCCGGGCTCGGTGCTACTGCCAATAGGAAGGCCATGTTGCACTACCAGGTTATAAATAATTTCTCTTACGCCGCGCTCGTCCATGCCGGCCAGTTTGGCCAGCCGGTGCTTGTGGATGGCCTGCCTGCAGCCGCTTGGTATAAGCCCCAGCACCAGACACTCCTTTTCGGTTAATTGCTGCATACTACATTCACTCCTTTCGGGGGGATTAGCCCCGCCTGTTAAAGACGGGGCATTAAAAAGACCCGGCCAGGTATGATTATGTGTCCCGAACAGCCACCAGCAGCCCGCTTTGCAAGGGATAGTGCTCCTCATCGCCGGTTAGGCTGTAAAAGTAATAGCCACCGTGCCGGTGGGCGTGCTCCACTCTGCCGATCTGCCACCCGCCGCCCGGGCCGCAGGGGATATAAACTTCGAGGGGTCGGCCGCAGGTAAATTCGATGCCGGTGGTGTCCATGACGTACCGCCCGTTATCCTGCAAAAATACCCGCCCCTCTGTGCGGGGCTTTTGTAGGTACCTGATCCAATGTGCCAGGTCCGCGGTTTCTGCGGCGTTTTCACACAGGCTGATCAGCTTTTGCAGTTCCACTTGCTCTATACCCTCCAGCCGTTCTAGGTGGGGGTAGAGGCCGGCCACCCGGGACATTTGGTCCAGGGCGGCGGCCAGCAGTTCGCTCAGTTTGCTGACTTCTTTAAACCGCAGCAAGTGATTCACTCCTCTCCAGGGAGTTTCTTTTTCCCCCGCTGCTTATTTCGCTAACCACCCCGTTTTCCACCCAAAACATTTTTAAACCGGGCAGCCCGGGGTTCTGTGGAATTACGTCACCCACAGTACAGAACAGCAGTATCTGGTCGAGCTGGTCCAGTATCTCCAAAAGGGAGCCTGTCAGCAGGTCCCGGTTATCCTGGTCCAGCATATCCACTTCGTCTACGGCCAGAAAGCTCAGCCCGGTCATTTTAGCGATAGCGGCTTGAAACGCTATGCCCACCCGGAGCTGTTCGCTTTTGGAGAGCAATTTAAACGGCAGGGCGTGTCCGTTTTGAGTGATCAGCGGAGTGAAATCCACCTGCCAGGTCAGCTGGTAGCGCCCTTCGGTGCAAGCGGCCAGCAGCTTATTTATTTCACTGGTAAGCCCGGACAGCCGGTCACCCAGCAGGCTTTGCCTGATTCCATCCGGCCCCAGGGCTTTTACCATGCGCTCGGTGATGGCCAGTTCCTTTTCCAGCATTTCCAAGTCTTGCTGCAACTGTCGGGCTTGACGGCGACCGTACCCGGCCACTTCCAACCGGCGAAGAATTTCCCGCCCTTGGACGATGCGTTCCTGTATGCGATCAATTTCTTCCGGGTTTGCGCCGCCCTTTTGTAGTGTTTCTTCCCAGGTATACACCTCGCCCCAGGCGCTATCCAGTTCCTTTTGAGTGCGCTCAATGGCTGTATCAAGGCTGAGGAGCTTTTGCCGGGTGGTGTCCAGGTCAGCTATTGTTTTCTCTATGTGGTTGATCCGGTGCTGTAAATCCCGCTTTTCCGCCTGCAGGTTTTGCATACTGGTCAGAAGGCTTTTATTATTTTGCATGCTGGCTTTGATTTCTGATTCCAACTGATTAACCAATTCCGCCACTTCACTTCCCGACATGCGACAGGCTATCAACTCTGCCGCCAGGGGGCATCGGCCGTCAAAGGCCTGGAGTTTTTCAACTACTGCGCGCCTGGCCCGATTCGCGGCCTCCAGCGCGGCCAGTTCCCGGTCCAGTTCAGCCGCCGTGCCAGCCAGCTGTTCCAGTCTCACTTTGAGACGGTTTAATTCTCCGGCCAACCGCCCGGGCTGATCCTGACCCGGCATTTCCCCTTCCAGTGTGGCTTTCTCGCTGTTTAGTCGCTCTAATTCAGTTGCCAGCTTATTTACTCTGTCCCGGCACTTGGCCATGTTTTTTTCCGCAGCCTGGCCCGCGCCGTGTGCTTTAAGCAGTTTATTTTTCTCTATTTCCAGCTCGGCCAGCTGTTTTTCCACGGCATCTTTATCCTCCAAACCTATGCCATCCGGTAAATTGGGCAGTTCCATCTCGGCCAGTGCCGACCGGGTCCGCTCCAAATCCTTTTTGGTCTCCCGGCGCTGTTCCCGCGCCCGTTTTTCCATACCTTCCAGGATAGCGGGGTCACCACCAAAGCCTCGTGGCAGCAGAGCTTTTACCCTGGTGGCTACCTCCCCGGCCTGGTCCACTGGAATCCCGGTCCGCTGCAAGTACTGCACCGTGGCTGAGGCGATTTCCTCCGCCGTGCAAGAGATGCCACACAGGGCAAATAGGAAAGTTTTTTGTTCCGCGGGAGTCATGCTGGTAAAAGCGCCTGCATTTAGCGCTAATTGAACCAGCTGTTCATCTGCCCCCAAATGATGGTAAATGGCGACCTGTGCTTCCTGGATGTTTCGGCTTTTGCCCACGGTAAGGGTATGGGGCGGCAAGGCCCGCACCACTCCGCCCAGGCCCGCAATTTCCAGCCCTACCTGGCAGGTTTTGGCCCCCTTGGTGATTAGGTCGCCGGCCCCTCGGCCGGCCCGGTCGGTCCACAGGTTCCGGCCCGTCAGTGCCCATTCCACAGCAGCCAGGATACTGGATTTACCGCTGTTATTGCGCCCGACAAAGATGTTCAGCTTGTCCAGCCCGATGGCGTTATTTATATGGTTGCGAAAACCTTGGATGGCCAGTTTGTTAATGCGCATTTATTTACCTCCTTAATTGATTAGGTTCATTTGGCTTTTGCCCCATGCAAAAGGGTGCGCGTTAGCGCATGAGGCGGCACAAGCCGCCCTTAACGCTAAAACAGTCTCATTCTGCTGCCACCCGCCGCCCGGGGTGGGGGTACTGCCGTCTCCGGTTTGGGGTTTTGTATACCGCCTGCCATACCAAGAAGCACATCAATCACCCGGCTGGCCTCCGGTTTGGTCAGGTCTTTGACTGATGCTTTGCCTGTTTCTTGTTCAATCAGCTGGCTTAGCATCGTTTCAGCCAGCCCGGCCTCGCCTGCTGTTATAAATATCTTTCTAAGCTGGGCCTGGGTGGCGGGTGCCTGGCTGCCGTTTGCGGGCGGGTGGGCAGGCCGGTTGGATGCGGACGGTGGAGGTACAGTGTTATCCAAACTAGCTTCCCAGTTGTTTTCTGGCGGATACCATTTTTCTGCCATCACTTTTTGCTGCTTAGTGGCAGGCTGCCCCTGGCCCGGCAGGTTACCCGGCGCCCCTGGCTCGCAGCCTGCCGGATTGCCGCCGCCGTTAGCCGCATCAAATCCCGCGTTATTTTCCGGGGTGCTAGCTGCCGCTCTGCCTGCCTCGGCCTGCCCGCCGCCCACCACCACCAGGTTGGGCTGCCGCCCGGATCGGGGCTGCGTCTCCGTACCGGACTCCAGCCACTCCAACAGTTTCCCGCCAACTTCTAGTGCAGGCTTAAACACCTGCCCGTCGAACAGTCCGGTCCGGTCTTTGCTGGCGCTGGCCGTATGACTGTTGTCCAAGTCCCAAAAAACTGTAAACTCATATTCCAGCCCATCCCGCTGGATGGGATTCATGCCCACCTTCTTGATTACAGTTTTGCCGTTTTCACTGGTTTGCACATGTTCCATCTTCGAGCGCAGGGTGGCAATGATGTGGCACCTGCTAAGCAACATGGCATCCACCAGTTCGTTGTGGCGCGGGGTCACCTGTCGCCAGGCGGTCCAGGAGTTTCCGCTTTTGTCCGCCGTGTGCCCGTGGATGTCCAGCACACCGCCAGGGCCGGCCCAGGCATGGGAAAGGCTGTCGATGATAATAATTTGGTAGCCTGCGCTTTCCGCCGCCCGTATCGCCTCTACATATTTTTCCGGGGTGAACGGGGCCTCCAGAGTGCAGACATCGTATTCACCTAAGTGAGCATACAGCTCACCAGATCCGCGTTCCGTATCGATCAGAGCAATCCGGTCGCCTAATCCGAATGCGATCAACAGGGCACTGTAAGTTTTTCCGCTGCCGGCCGGGCCGGCGATGGCCAGGCGCAGCCTGGCCTTTTTACGCTGAGCACGTTGAAATTTAACTGGCATAGGTTTTTCCTCCTTTTAAAGTAATTTTGCGCAGCCCACGCTAACAGCTTCACAACCAGCGGCAGATAGCTCAGAGCGCCGACTCTACTTACAGTGACCGCCGCACGGTGCTGCACCGTAAGCACTGGCCTTCATGGTATTTACAACCCTACTGTCTTTTGTTTAAAACCCGCTTGGATTTGCTCGTTAAATTTTTTCACCCCTTTCTTGTTGCGCTCGTTAAATAAACCACGCGCCAGTATCCTGGCCAACCGGTCCAGGTATACATCGGGATCATCCCCAGTTACCCCAATAACCTCCCTCTTGGTGGTTACCAGGCCCATCCTTGTTCGCCTGGCGGTAACTTTATATAACACCACCTGCATATAACTACCTCACCTGCCGTTCATTAAGCGTTTCGCTTACATCATCAGCCAAAAAAAACCGGGCTACCTCCACACCTAACACATCGGCTATGGTCTGTAGTTTTTCCACAGACGGAACCCGTTTGCCGTTTTCTATCATCGAAAGATACCAAAGCGATATACCGGCTTTTTTGGCCACATACTTAGCCATAAGGCCCGAGGCTTCGCGAATTTCCTTAATACGCTTGCCAACATGCATTTGCACCTGCTATACCTCCTTTCTAAGCGTTACGCTTACCTGTCAAATTCATTGTAATCTAAGCGTTATGCTTATGTCAAGAAAATATTTAGCATTTCGCTTAAACCTATGTTATCAAATGTAAGCGCTGTGTTATACTAACCTAAAGGAGGTGATAAGCAGAATGCGCAATGAAACTTTTGCCAGGCGGCTGAAGGATGAGCGGGAAAAAAGAGGCTGGACTCAGGAATATATGGCCAATTTACTGCAAATTAAAATTGGAACATTGTCCGGTTACGAGCGTAATTACCGGACTCCTGATTTGGAAATGACCAAAAGAATTGCGGAATTACTGGGGATTTCAGTGGACTATCTGCTGGGGTTGGATGAAAAGGATACGACACCCTGGTGGGAAAAGGACTTGCCGCCTACGGACATAGAGCTGGAAAAATTCATCCGGGAGCAGCCCAACCTGCGCATCTTCGGGGACCCGCTTGATGAAGAAGTGAAAGACGATGTAATGCTGGCACTTAGGACAGCATGGGAGGTATTAAAAAAAGAAAGGACCGCTACAAAGCAGCCCAAAGGAAAGTGATTAGCTTATGTCATTATACAAAAAAGCAAGAGAACTTGCCAAGAGCGGGGAAAAGCCATTGGACATAGCCCGCAGCTTGGGATTTAAAGTATTTTTCGTTCCTTTTCAAAGAATCAAGGGCCTTGCAATTTCACTGGGCGATAATAAATTAATCATCATTGATAGCGGCCTATCTGATGCAGAACAGCAATTTGTCTGCGGTCACGAACTGGGCCATTTTTTATTGCACCCTTCGACAAATTTTGTATTTATCTTACATAATACATTTTCTTACTCCAAACAGGAATACCAGGCCAACCGTTTTTCCTGCGAGCTGATTCTGGGGGAAAAGGCAGAAGAATACAAGTACATAATTTTAGAAGCTGCCGCAGCCGGCAAGCTGGATCAGCTGGTCCAGTTGGTTTGGGGACTTTCCGCAAAGGAGGACGAGATACCGTGAAAGCTGTTATCTACGCCCGGTTTTCCAGCGACAACCAGCGCGAGGAAAGCATCACCGCCCAGGCGCGGGCCTGCACTGAATACGGCAGGCGCAAGGGGTACGTAATAGTTAAAACATACACTGACGAAGCCCGCTCCGCCCTGACCGACGACCGGCCCCAATTCCAGCAAATGATCCAGGATGCCCGGGACGGTCTGTTTAATGTCTTAATTATTCACAAACTGGACCGGTTTGCCCGCAACCGCTACGACAGCGCCTTTTATAAGCGGGAGCTGCGCCGGGCCGGGGTGAAAATAGAATCTGTGCTGGAACACCTGGATGATTCTCCGGAAAGCATTCTACTAGAAAGCCTATTGGAAGGACTGGCCGAATACTACAGCAGAAACCTGGGCCGGGAAGCTATGAAAGGTATGAAAGAAACAGCCCTGCAGGCAAAACACTGCGGCGGCATTCCACCCCTGGGCCTGGACGTTGACCAGGATCGGCATTACATTATCAATGAATACGAGGCGAACGCCGTGCGCCTTATCTTTGAAATGTATGATAATGGTTTTGGTTACGACAGGATTATCGACGAATTAAATTCTTTTGGTTACCACACAAAACGAGGCGGTCCGTATGGAAAAAATTCACTACATGAGATTCTAAAAAATGAAAAATACATTGGGGTTTACACATTCAACAAGCGCCAGGGCAGGACTGCAGATGGGTGTAAAAACAACCGCCGACAAAAGCCCAAGGATGAGGTAATTCGCATCCCCGGGGCCATTCCGGCTATTATCGACGAGGACTTATTCAACCGGGTGCAGGAAAAAATGCTTAAGCGCAAGCACAACCCTGAAAAGGCCAGGCAGAAAGCAAAAACGGTATTCCTGCTTTCCGGCCTGGTTACGTGCGGGGTATGCGGCACCCCATATATAGGCAATTCCGCCACCAATAACGGTATCCGGTACGGCTATTATGAATGCGGGGCCCGTGACCGGACCCGGACCTGCACCAACCGGCGCATCAGAAAAAAAGTACTAGAAGGCATGGTTCTGGACGAAATCGACCAATCCATTTTTGCACCGGATGTACGGACCGTGCTGGTGGATAAAATCCTTGATTTTTATAATCAATTATTTAGCCAGTCTGATGATGAGACAAGATACCTGGAAAAAGAATTAAAAAGAGTTCAAACGGCAATAAACAACCTACTGCGGGTAATAGAGCGGGGACAGGCATCGGAAGCTCTGGTGGAACAGTTAGCCAGGCGGGAGCAGGAAGCGGCCCTGTTGCAGCAGGAACTGGACAGGCTGGCCGCCAGGGCGGCCATTTCGTTAACCAGAAAAGATGTTGAACAGTATCTTGATGATTTATATGAAAGGTTTAAAGACAAAGAAAACGAGGAGCAAATAAAACCCCTCGTCCAACAATTTGTTGATAATGTGACCGTTTTTGAAGATGAGATAAAAGTTGTATTGAAAATATTTTTGGTTACCAGTGGTGGAGGCGGGCCGCTTGTCGACGTATGCACAGTTAAAGACTTTCCTTACATAACCTTGAAATACAATGATTTACGACCTTAATTAGGACTTGCTGATTTCAGGCTGCGCCTAGTTCACAGTAACCGCCCTCTGTTTTTCTCATTTGCCATTTCTAATGAGCAGCCATTTCACTTGCTCCCTTTAGGTTTCGGCACATACCTATAAGTAACCTCAATCCTGTTATGCCCTAAATCCTTTGACAACTTTAACCGGGCTAGCTTATCAACTGTTTTTTCATGAGGGTTTTTACATATGGCCTGGGCTTTTTGTTTAGTAACCATAAACTCCTTTGTTAGGGCACGCCAATCCTTCTTATTAATCAATTCATTAATTCTTTGAACATACTCACCATGGCGCTGCACAGCAAAAGTTTTACGCATCCCATGCAAACCACGTCCCTCAATCCCTAATTTGTAAGATGCAGCTTTAATCCGGCTATACATAGTTGGCTGGTTTAATCCAGCAAAAATTGTCCCACTTGGATTCCTTTTCACCAATCTCTCCATAAAGCCCTGGTAACGCCTGTCATACTTTACCGTCCGCCACTTCCCACCTTTTTCACAAAGGGTAACGGTACCTTTTACCAGATCAATCCTTTCAGCGGTAATAGCCTTTTTAAAATCTCTGGATACTTTTGTACCCTTAACTACCTTCCCATCAACAACAATTTTACCTCCGGTTTTAACCAACCGCCCGAATATTGTTTCCGCCCTGCAGCCGGTGGCGCGAATAAAATTCATTGCATCTGCGGCACGTTTATCCACCTGGCCTATTTTTTTAATTAACTGGTCTGCTTCCCGGGTAGTATAGGCAGGTCCACGCTGAACAGTAACATCCTCCCGTTTTCTTCTGGGCTTTTCAAACTCATCTATTTTCCACTTTACCTTACCAAACCGTTCATTGGTCATATTTTCAAGCTTCTGCAGCGCCGCGCAGTATTGATGTACCGTTTCCGGCCGATGAGTCATAGCAATCCGTTCTAAAAAATTCTTAATTTCCTCCGGTTTTACGCTGCAAATCTGAAATTTACTACTACCACGCCTCTCAGCTAAATCCTCCGCCCACCTCATACAGGCAGCCCGGTAATCATCATAAGTCTTAGCTCCCGTCATGGCTTTCGCCATCTTTCCCTGATTTTTAATCGTTGCTTTTGATTCGCCGAACCTGCGGCTCATTGCAAAAAGCTGGTCTACCTGCCGGTAGATAGTCTTATTTTTTGACAAAAACGCTCCCTCCCTTCCGGTCGGTTTAAACATCGGTTACTCATTATTTTTGCCCCAGCTACTTCCGTATCTGATATTCCCGGACTGCCGCCCGGGAATTAACCTACCGGCACCCATCTTTAAGGCCAATCTGCATTGCTGCCGCAATGCCAAAAGCCCCTCCCGGTGCCGCATCAGCCTGGACTGCCGTCCAGATGCTTTGCTAATCGCCTTGCGCTACCGCATCAAGGCAATAGCAAAGCTAAGGTCAAAACCGAACGACCTTCGGTCGTTTATTTATGATTATCACTACCGTCATAATCATAAATAAACGCCCGTGCGGTCGTACTGCCGCCCCTACTCATCACCTTCCCTGCCGGTCAGGTAATTCGTATCGATGCTGCTGCCACATCTACCGATGAGCCACCAGCTTTGTCCATACATTCGTCGCCCCGCAGCTCCGAATGTATAACAGTCCCTGCATGCCCATGCGCCTATGCGCTCTCGACCGGGCTCCGTAGCCGCACTCGCAGGCCGCCTCTAATCCTGGTCATCATCGTTAAAGCTCCGCCACATTTAAAGTGGGGAAAAAGCTCTTCATTGGGAAATGAAGATGAGGCTGTTTGCAGTTACCACTGCATGGGGTTCTACCGAACCATTTTGATAGATCTGGTGTCCACCAGATAAATAAATGTGCTGTTATCCCATCACTTCTAATTAAACGGCAACTCTGTCGCCCAGCGATCACCAGGATCACTTTCCCCTTTCGGGGTGGCCCGGCTTACGCCAGGCCAGTTAACTTACAATTCAAAGCTTACTTTAGCCTTTCAGCAAAATACATATAACCATTGCCGTCAAAGCATTCCTTACAAGCAACGCTTCCACTATTTGCGCATGTAAGACAAGGATAAAGCGGATCTGTCTTCATGTTATTATCATGTTCCTGAATCCAACTCAACGCCTCTTCGCCGGTATAGGCATAACCGTCAGCAACATTGTCAATACCACCAACGTCCTTGCGGTCCTGATGGTAGATCGCAATGACGCCTGTATTTAGATCAATCCAGTAGCAGCTATTAGGGTGAAAATAGAAACTAATTCCGCCGGCTTCGTACCAACCGGCAGCTTTAATGACTTTTTCCGCCTCTTTCATCCGGAAGGATTCTTGCTCCGATGTCTCATTCATTAAATCTTCAAAAGTCAGCTTCTTGACCATACGATCATCCCCTTACTTCTGAATAAATTCAGATATATGCGGTGCCTTAATTTTTTCAAGCTTACTCTCACATACAGGGCATTTATTATTAGCCTCAGACAGGCTAAAAACTTCACCACAGCCTGTACACCTGTATTCCCAAACTTTATTAACACCGGTTTTTACCGCATTCCAACATTCTAATAGAGGCCCGGCGACATGCAATATTTCTTTTTCAATAACTCGTTCATTTCCATTGCGCAATGCGCCAAGTAGGTGCCCCATATGTTCAGCGGCTATTACCCCCCATTCCATAGGTTTACGCTGATCATCCAACTCCGTATCCCCGTGAACTTCACGGTTAATTTGCTGTTGCAATAAAACTGCTTTAACAAAGCTTTCAGCTTCTTTAATCGTCATTGCTATCACTCCATTCTTAAATAACTGATTATTAGGTTAAAAAAGTGCTGTCCGATCTTAAAAAATTACGCTCCAAGGTGCTTTGCACATGCCATCGCAGCTTTAGCGGCATAATCAAAACCTTTGTAAGTCACACCAAATAGTGCTATTTCACGCGTGCCTTTCAGATTTACAACTTCAATCAAAATATAATGTCCCTCAATCACCCCGGTTGACGGGTAACATGCAATCCAGCGATATTCCGGAAACTTCCGTTCCAGGTCTGTCGAAGGTGGAGTATCGAAATACTCCTCTGGATAACAATCTTCGCTTCTAAGGCGATTTTGGAGCTCCTTTAGTACTTCACCGATGGTTTTGTTACTTAACTCAATTGGCTTTGTTTCCATTAGCTTTGGGATGAGCCGTCAGGCCCACCCCCAACACCTCCTTTTTGCCGTTGGGTTTAGCCTGACAGGCCCACATTAAACTTATCAATAAAATGAGAAACCTTCGTGGAGAAGCCTCTGGGCTTATCCCGGAGGAGGTTCACAATCTTTACCCCATGCCATTATTACTAGCTCTTTATAAATTTCTTGATCGATTTTATGTTCATTGCTCATAATTCCAGCTACCCTAACTAATGCTCTTAGAATGCCCATACCGTTGTCTAGCCCTCTGGCATTATTTAAACCATTATTTTTCATATAATGATAGTCTTCAAATTCATCACAAGCCATTTCAAGTAATTCACAATAAATCCTTTCAAACATTTTTACACCTCCCGGTTACTGCATCTTTACATCAAACCTCTGGCTTTAAAGCTCACAAACTTTTTATCTCCGATCACCAAGTGGTCTAAGACATTGATGCCAATAATATTACCCGACTCTATTAAACGTTTGGTTACCTCTATGTCTTGCTGGCTTGGTGTGGGATCACCGCTGGGATGGTTGTGAACCAATATTACCCCGGCCGCGCTGCGCCTGATGGCAGCTTTATACAGTTCCCTGGGATGAATCGATGAAGAATTCAAACTACCGATAGAAATGGTCTCCCGGGCCAATACATGGTTCTTCGTATTTAACAACAAAACCCAAAACTGCTCCCGGTCAAGGTGGCGCATTTCTTCCATCACCAGAGCGGCTGCGTTTTCCGGGGAATTAATAACCGGTCTATCCTCCGGCATGAGCTTGACCATGCGCCTGGCAAGTTCAAATGCAGCAGTAAGACGTACAGCTTTTTCTTTACCTATCCCGGGTAAATTCCTAAGTTCTTCAGATGACATCTGAGCAAGTGTCCGTAGTCCCTGTTTCATTAAAAATTCCATTGTTTCATCGGGTACAGGTCCTAGAATGGAAGCTAGTACGCCAGGTAATTCAATCGACTCCACCCCATACCGAATAGCTTCTTCCCTAACTTGCAAGGACAGTGTTCTCACTTTCATGTCCCGTGAGCTGGGTACTTCTCCGGTATATTGTTTTAATTGCTCATCGCTCCATAAATTCATTATCACGGATACGGGCTTACGGCCCGTATCCAATCCCTCCTTTCGGATGATTGATCTACGGGCGTACGCCCGGTTAACTTAGCTTAAATTCACGCTATAGTTTTATAACAAACTCTTGTTTTCTCTCCACATTCAACACATTTCCGTTTATGGCCCGGTGCTGCATAACAAGCGGTTACCGGCTTACCGTCCAATAAAAAGCCTTTTACGAAATACTCTCCTTGCACAATCTGTAACCTTTCGTTAATTAAATTTGCGCACCTTTCACAAATAAACAACACTTTACCCATTGCTACCTCTCTATTTTTAGTATTTTTAGTGCGGTTCTTGTTCTAATTCCCGGTACCCCAGAATATAGTCAGCAGCTTTTTGTGCTTGCCCAGCCGCTAAGACCACCATTCTGCTGTCTTTCTTCAAGACTCGGAGCCATGATTGAATATAGGCTGCTGAATTCTCCAGGGTTTTGTTTTCAATTCCTGCCGTCCCGCAGAGCATGGCTGCACCGATCTCGGCTACCAGTTCTTCTTTGCTATATGTTTCTGAACCGAAGGCTGCCATTTCTGTGAGTGTGGCCCGGTTTAGCCTTGTTTTGTGGCCGGTACTGTGAATGGCCTCATGAAATAAAGTGCTGTAATATTCCTCCGGTTTTTGGTAATCACTTAGCGCCGGGACGCTTATACTGTCCGTTATTGGACTGTAAAAGGCTTTCCCTGGCGCAAAGGTTATTAGGGGTCGGGATTGATAGCCTTCGATTATTTTTTCAGCCGCTTCTATTGGGTTATGGTTAAAGACTTCAGTATCTTTTCTACGGCTCTTCAGGCCTTCAGTCTGGCTTAGTTCAAATACCCGATAGTACCGAAGAAATGGGATTTTCTCGAGCTCGCCGGTTTCTTTATTCTCTGTTTCCAGCCACTTCCAAAATACTACTATGTGAGATTTTGCGCCTTTCTTTACTTTGCCACCGGCTTCTTGCACTTGTTTAAAGGTCAGATACTCGCCCGGGTCAAGGAGTATGGCGTTTATCCCCCGGTAGGGTTTCTGGGTTTTCCAGTTCACTGCCCCGGGATCCCGCCATGGCTTCCGCCAGGGGATTGTTCCAGCCTCTAATTTTTTAATTATTTCGTTCGTTACTATTTGGTAAACTGTTGCCATATAATTTTGCCGGGATTGCCCAACCGGGCAATTTATACCCGGCCGGCACCTCCCTTTTATGGATTTCCACTAAACATAAAACTCCCTATTGAAGCTGTTTAAAGCCATCAGCTGAATTTCGGCGTTATTGCTTAGTAAACAGTCAATCAGGTATTTATAGTAGTCAACTTTATGCAGCAGCTCTGCCAGATCGTAATGTGCTTGATAACCGCCTGTTGCAAGTCTTCTATTTATGGTCCGGACAAGCAGCGCTAGTGTTTCATGTGCTTGTTCCAGCTTCTCGCAAAAAGCCCGTTCCATTTCACGCTTCCTGGCCTGACGTATAACTTTTTTACGGTCTGCCGGTGATAGCGGCTTATTTGCTTCAATGCCAAAATCCCGGGCTACCATCCGTGCAGCCTCAATTAGTTTTAATTTGAATACTTTTGCTACTAAATCCACAGCATCGCCATACTCACCGCAGCCGAAGCATTTCCATTTCCCGTTTGGGAAAACAACGAATGACGGTGAGTGATCATCATGTAGCGGGCACCGGGCCATCCAGCGCCTACCGCGTTTCTTTAACTCGACGATGTTGTAGCGATTAATAACTTCCACAATATTTATCGGTTTAACCAGTTGGAATATACTAATTCGCTGTGTTGCGTTTACAGCGCCCATAATATCACCTCACCGGTTTTCAGTTGTTTTCCCTGTTTTTTGCAATTTCACTTTGATTTGCGTTTAATTTTGAATTATAATTATGGGTAAGTGAGGGAGGAGCCAGCTCCCCCACAAAGAGTAACCCTATTTGGTATGGCGATTGGGTCGTTTCCCTGTCGCTTTTCTCTTTTTCATCACGGTAGCTATTGCAGCCAGTGCCGTAATGATTTGAGAAATAAGCTTAAAGTAGTCCGCCACTATCATCAGCCAATCCCGCATAGGCATCACCCCCTTTTCCTCACAAGGAGGCTTCACCTACCCCAAAATTACCGAACTCCCCTTTTTGTTACCAAAGTCCTAATTCTTCGAGTATCTCAACTGGTTTATCAACAAAAGCCAGGATCGCTCCGGGATAACGGTCCCAGGCGTATGAAAGAGTCATGTCAATTTCCCTCGGCAGTCCGGAGCCGTCTATCCCATGTACGCAAACCTGAGCTATTTCAACCTCATTTTTCTCAGCATCAAACGCGCCGTTTAAAAGCCGGCGCCGGTACTCCAGGTAACTCATCCAGCCGTAGGATGTTCCAGTTAATTTGCCATGTATATAAACTTCTTTGACGTAAGGATCTTTTAACGCCACAGCTCCCATTTTCTTTCAACCCCCTTTTAAAAAACACAAAAGGAGAACGCACGGGGTAATTCCCCGAAATTCGTTCTCCCAAAAGTCTCCTGTCTTACAATATGCCCTTTTTCCGCGATTAAAGCTCTTTAGCCTTGATCGCAAACCAGGCAATGCCATCTTTCATGACATTATAATTGATCTCAAACTTCTTATTTAGACCACCCTGTAATGCCTTACCGACACCATTTTTAGCAATTACAATTTGATCTTCGCTTCCGTTTTCAACCCGGCAAGCAGCTCTGGTATTGCCGTTTTTAGTCAATTCCACTTTAGTGACAATTACCTTGGCTACCAGGTTCTCCTTTTCGTTTTTCTCTTCGCTTTCGTTTATTGCAGAGGGATCATTTTTTTGCTCGGCAGCCGCTGCCGGTTGTGGCGCAGGTGCTTGAACACCAGCCAAGTTAGTGAACACACTAGACGCTGCAAACATACGGCAATCAGAACCTGCCCAAGCCATGCATGCATCTTGTAAACATTCGGTAAATCCTTTAAAAGGACACATTTTTTTCATTCTTTCAGATACGGGCCGCGCCCGTATCCAGTCACCTCCACATGGTTTGGATTGCGGGCAAAACCCTTATCATCACTCTTTATAATTTTAATTCTTAAGCGTAACTAATCAACATTTTCGTTGCTTAGTCAACCAAGGACTTTTTTAAGTGCTACTATAGACGTATATCGTGAACCGTGCATCCCGCGCACATTCCGGCACGTGGCAGTAAACAAAATACTGATGCTCGTCCGTCGTAATTTTGAAACCGTACTGTGCAAAATGGCTGTCTTCAAGCAACTTGGCTTCCGGGTGAGCGTGGCAAAACGCGATCATCGCAGCACGATCTTTAAGTATGGATTTCCGAAACGTGTATACCGCGCTATGAAGCTCGGCCTGAAAATCAGTAGTGATTTTGTCAGATCGCTTTTCGTTGGTGTAAAAATTGGCGTGAAAGCGGTCACCCTGATTTCCAAAATCGCCCGCAAGATGTCCGATGCGGATTTTGCCCTCATCGCTGCGCAAATCGAAGTATTTCTCATCATCGACGGCATAGGGTATAATCTTTACACCACGAAGCTGTGTCTCTGGTTCGTACCGAGCCCCGATAGCTTTCATGCGGCTGGCGAATTCACAACAATGGAAGTCATTACCGCCGACCCTCACATGCATCTCATCGAGGTATTTGCAAGGACTCGTCACCGTGCCGCGCCCGTCCTCGGGTGGATAGATAATATTGATATTTGCGCCGTCCGGGATGCAGAAAAGCTCCCGATATTCGCTGTCAATGAAACGGATTGTCTTATTAGGTATGCTGGTCATACTCATTAAAATACCCCCTTGCTTAAAATAAAAAAGGGCAAAAAAGTTATTAAACATAACCTTTTTCGCCCTTGCTTTCATAGCCTGGTAAAACCGGCATTATTCAGTATCATTCCATAGCTTTTCCGTTATTCCCGCCTGCTTCAAAATCAGTTTTAATAGCTGTATACTGATATCTCCAGCATGGGGATTGGGAATACGCAGCTTTAGTTCGTCTTTCTTCATAAATTGTTGTCTTCCACCACTATAGGGACCGCTGAAACCCAATAACCTTAGACGTCTTATCAATTCGCGTCTATTTATGGGTCTCACGCCTCTGTCACTACTTTATTAAGGTTAATTCCTTTAATAAGTGGTAGTGGGTCATGGTCTCTTAACTTAAACAAAAGCCATTCTTCGAGCACTTCCTGAAGCACACTACGGCATTCTTCAAGGGTGCTTTCATTTGCCCAGACTCCCGGACATTCTTTTATTTCACCATAATAACTATTGTCATCAAGCATTTTATAAGATGCACTTTCCATGGCGCTGGCAACATAGTTGGTAAGTACAGGCACGACTATCCCTCCTGTAATATTTCTTACCAACATATTACCATCTGGCGTTTCCTTGAGCAATTTTATTCACTCTCCTTTGGCCGATCCAGGAATTTAACCTTTTCGGCCACCACTTCAGCGGCTTTACGACGGATACCCTGGTTATCATCATAGGAGCGTATTTGAAGACGTCCCTTGATTGAGACCAGGCGTCCTTTACCGAGGTGCTTAATGCAATTCTCGGCAAGCTTCTCCCATGCTATAATTTCAATGAAATCAGCTTCACGTTCCCCGTCAGCATTTGTATAATCCCGGTCCACCGCCAGGGTCATTCTTGCCACTGTTTTTCCGCCAGGTGTCTGCTTTTCTTCCGGATCTTTAGTAAGCCGACCGATCAACCAAACTTCATTCATCATCTTTATTCCCCCTTATTTTTTCTTAAAATGCAAAAAACACCTAAGTATTTCGCTAGCATAACAAAACACTCTGGTGTTTACATTTCTTTGCTTTTTCGGGCGCATAGCCCAATATCTAATACACAAATTCGATTCTTTTATATGCCAAACAGCAGGTGCAGTTTTTTCTTTACCTTGGTTAAGGTTATTTGACCTGCCCTGCCTATAAATCTTACATCACCTTTATAAACCGCCCTTACTTCATCACATATGATTTTTGACGGCTTGGCCAGACCGGTTCGATCGGATGATTCTATGGGAATTTCCCACTGGTTGTCATGAACCGGAGTGGATGATATTTTTAACAATACCAGGTCATCTCTTCTCATATTATGAGACTTAGTGCTTATCACCATGGCCGGCCTTGATTTTACTTTACCAGTATTCGCTTCTGAAAAGCTAATCCTGGCTATTACAATGTCTCCCGGCTTGTAGTTCATCCCATTTCTTTTGGTAGTATTCGTCAAGTTCCTTGTCGTCCCAGTCGTCAATAACTTTTGACAGGTCATAGAATCCCACCGGCTTCCCTTTGAACTCCGGCCAG
Organism: Desulfotruncus alcoholivorax DSM 16058; assembly: GCF_000430885.1. Classification (GTDB taxonomy): domain Bacteria; phylum Bacillota; class Desulfotomaculia; order Desulfotomaculales; family Desulfallaceae; genus Desulfotruncus; species Desulfotruncus alcoholivorax. Next base: position 57,508 of record NZ_AUMW01000021.1, read on the forward strand.
AACCGGCAAATAATTTCGTTTAAAAGCCAGATTTGGTCTTCTTTTGACAGTCCCTCTACAATTTTTGCAACTTCTTCCTTCTTCATACTCGCTTACCCCTTTCATTCCGGCACGCTCCTTTCTTATAAAATAAAGCGCCCGGGTAATCCCACAGGCGCTGGTTCCCAACGCCCGCAGGGGCCATAAACGTAAAAAGACACATCAACATAACAAGTCGTTTTTTACGCTTGCATCTATGCCAAAGTGTCTTTCTTATCGCACACCATGAATGTGCCGCTAATATTATTTTTTATGCGCACAAATCAATTAATAATGATGTTCACTTGCCATTAGCCATTAAAATCACATTCAACATTTTGCCGTCTCAGTATTGGTACGGCTTTATACTGCCTCTTTCGAGGTCACCGGAATCTTTACGAGTGGGCAAACGCCAGGCCGCCCGGCTAGCCTTTAACGCAGCTTGGGACAGTTCATGTTCACCGGTCACGTGTCTCCCGCAGGGGGTCCAGCCTGCACACGCTTTTCTTGGACCGGAGGGTCCCGTTCTAGTGGGACCAGACAAGGTACACCCTCGCTTTTCGCATTCAGATATACCGTTTTGCCCGCTTTTTGCGTGCGGGTCGTGTACGCCCTTAAAAGCTCTTCGCCTATTTAAGAATGATGACGCCGCTTTTCACATAAGCGCCCTGTTGTTTACGGTACACCTGCTCTTCGCTGGGACTTTCCGCAAACCCTGGTCTTTCGATAAAGTGCAAGCTTTTCGCATTTACACCATCCCGGAGCTTCCATCCGAACCAAGCTGGAGTCACTTGATTGAAAGGCCTGATAGATAAACATATTTTTGTTTTATGGAAAAACTTGAAATATTAAAATTGTGAAATTTAAGCTTACTTGTTAAGTTGCTTCTTTGGTTGATATGTTAAACCGATAATTATTTTATGTCAATATATTTTTTGTCCCCAGTATCATATACTTTGGCGTTATATCTGATGACTATGTCATTGATTGCCTCTATAACCTGGCCGGTTAGACCTAATTTTTCCGCGATTTTCATGTCAATTAGGAATGTAGCTTCTTGATATTTTTTATCTTGAGGCATTCCTATTTGTTCCTCAAAAAGATAGAGTTTAATTGATTCTTTATTTTTGTAGTTTTCCAGTAGGAAAATGTTTTTTCTGTATATTTTCAGCCTCTGGTCAAAACTTAGCGTATATTTTACTTTGTTGTAATGAATCCCGGCCTCTTTAAAGGCAAAAATACCGCCGGTGTCTACCAGGTATAAATTAATATTTTTTTCGTCCTTAAAGGAGATGTTATTTTCACAGAGAAGTCCCATAGTGACGCATTCATCCAATATTTTCTTGAATTCTACTTCGCTAAGCCCTCCCATTTTTCTTTGTATCTGGCTTTCTTCAGCCACGAGCATTTCATTAACTATTTTTATTAGTTCAAGATGCATCTCATTTAACGTCCAGGTGCGAAAGAAACCGGCCATGGTTTCTTCGTAGACGTATCCTTTAATTTCCGGTTCCACTTCCTCACTAAGGTCCGGCCTTATATTATATCTTCTCCCCACAACTCTAATTAACTGATTGCAATAATATATAGACTCATAGTTTTTAATAAGTTCCATGTGAATGGGCAGCAGGTTTAATTCTGCTGCCCGTCACCCCTTTCATATTATTACTTTTTCACCGGGTCTGAAATTAGATTTGCAAAATTTATATTTTTATTCATCAGCATTATATCTGTTGTGAACCTTTTTCCGTTTGGTGTTAGCACTTTGGCTTCCTCAATGGTGGGAAATATATAAATATCACCCTCCGGATTTATGTTTTCTCCACGCCTCGGCGCATCAATAAGAAGCATAGTTTTTTCGTTTTTTGTCCCAGATAGATATACCATTTCAGCATAAACATTTTTTTTAACTTTACTACGTTTGGTCTTTACAAGATTCCATTCAAAACCGGGCAATTCTTTTTTTGTCCTGGCGTAAAAAGCACCTAGCATCGCCAGCCTACAAGCTTCATTTGCGTTTCTGGGCAGTGTTGATAATGAATTTACCCATAGCTTGAACAACATGCTGGGAGTTGAGTATGTTGTAATTTCAATACACTTAACCAGATGGGCTTCCCACATTTTAACCATTAGCTTTTGCGCTATGCCCCTTGAACAGCCTAAAAGAATAGCGATTGTTGATACCGGAAGGTATTCTGCTTCTTTTAGATATTTAAGCGTTTCCTCAACTTTGTTATTGTATTTAATATTTCTTATATCCACCGGGTATTTTAAATACTTTACAGTTGTTCCCAATGCAAAGGCACTGTCTCTACTCAACTTCAGTCACCACCACCGTATATTACTCAGCTTTTTTCTCATCCTCGTTAATATCCGCTAATTCGTTAATGATAATGTTGCCGGCAGCTATTTTTTTCGCTTTATCAAATCCGCCCAGGGTTCTTATTTCATTGCCGCCAGGGGTTATTTCATTACGTCTTTTACTCCTCTTTTTGGCGCGCTCACGCCTTCTGTCGCTTATCCTGCGGGAATTATAGTAAATCAGGTGTAGGCGGCGGTTTTCAGGGTCGAAGCTTAATACCTGAAATTTTACGGATTCGCCTACTTTGTAGGTATTGTTGCTTTTATAATACGCGAGGCCTATCATGCCGGGCTTAACTTCTATAAATGCCTGATTGTCTTTTATTGCTACCACCCGGCCTGATACGGACTCTCCCCTGTTGTATTTTTGTTTTTCCCAGGGATTTACGGGGTCCACCACTATTGTTTTCTTTGATTTATCCAGTTGGGTAACGATGACCCCAATCTGACTGCCTTCTTTGTATTGGTCTTCCAGGTACACGCCATTGGAAAGCATTGCTTTTTCTTGCGGGATTTTCACGATGACTCCGCCGCCAATGTCCACATACACATTCCGTTTAACTGCCCGCACTATAGCGGGGATTACCTCGCCCTGAGCCAGCTGGTTTAATAGCTTTTTAAGGTTGCTCTCCACGATATCTTTACGGCTGACATAAACAGCTAAGTTCTTTTTGTCTACTTTGGTTACCTTACAGGTTATTACTTGTCCGGTAAAACAATCAATTAGTGATCTTTCCGGCAATCCACTTTCGCTAAATGTGCAAATGCCGGTTATGCCTGGTTTATCATCGAATGCCAACTCCCAGCCTTCGTCCTCGCCGTCTTCCCTTATTGTGTGGACTACTTCCGCCTCGATGAGTTTTCCAGTTTCATAGGATTCATAAAAATCTCCCCACAGATCAATGTCCCTCAGCTTTAATCCTTCCGGTGCGATTTTAAATTCCATTTCTACCATCCTTTCTTTTAAAATAATGGTGATGAAACACTAAACCCCTGGGCGTCAATGTCTTCAGATTCCGCCCCGGGGTTTTCGGCATCTTTAGTCTTGGTGCTTTCCGGCTGTTTTTCTTTATCCACGTTTTCATCTTTATTTTCCGTTGCAGGTTGTTCTTCAGGGCTCCATAATATTTGCGCAAAGCCATTCCGAATATTTTCAATGTACTCTACTTCCGGTTGTTCTCTGGACGGCCCGTGATCAGTATCTTTTTCCACCTCCGCTATTTTCTTAAATAGCTCAATGCTGCCTGATGTTGCTGGCGCTTCTTCATATTTTTTTGCCGCCAAAAATACAGGGACAGATTCTTGGCCTGTTGTCAGTTTACGGCTTGATTCCTCAGATTCTTGCGTCCTCTCTCTTTCATCAATTTCCGGCAGGCTTATCTCAAATCCCCGTGCCGGTATGGCATGTTCCACCGGCAGTTTACCGCATTGTTGTATTTGCCTCGCCTGCGGTAATTGTGTCCAGCCCACTTTACGTAAGTATAGCGGATAGGACCACTGCAAAAGCGCAATTGCATCTTTGGGGTCCAGCCTTAATATTTCGTCCGTGGTCATAAGCGGGCGCTCGACAACTACACGCACTTTTTTCTTGAATTCAAACATATGTTTAACCGGTACGGTTAAGTCTTCGCTTACCCGTTCCATTTCCACCGCGGCCGCACCCAGTTTGGCGCTGAACATTTTGGCCAGGTCCTCGTCGGCCGGCGCTACCCCGATGAGCAGTACCGTCGGGCAGTTACCTAAAATTGTGCTTGCGTCGTTCACTCCGTATACAGATTCTAATTGCTTTATGGTCTGTAAAATCATCTGGATATGAATACCCTTGCTTCTTGCTGTTGAAATAATTTCCGGCAGGCCCGGTATAATGCCGACATTGGCCATTTCATCCCAGATGTTTCTGACCGGTACCGGGAGTTTCTGGCCGGGGTTGGTAAAAGCAAGTTTGTCGAGACGTTTGAACAAGAACTTGTAAAAGATAGATAGTATCGGCTTGAGGTACACCCCCTCCCCCCCGGTCGGGATTATTAGAAATAAAGCTGTTTTTTTGCGCCCGATGGCGTTTAGATCAATTTCCTGCCGGCTCATCAACGCTGCCAGCGCCGCTGTGGTTAAATTTTTCAGTACCGCGGTCAAGTTTGATACGGCATATTCGTAGTTTTTCTTGACTACGCCCCGCCAGCGTTCGTAAATTGTCGGGCTTATTTTACCGGACCTGTACGCTTCCCGGAATCGCTCGTCCAATTTTTCCTCCGGCCAAGCGGCCAGGGTCATTATAGACCGCATGTGTTGTTGTTCAACCGGAAAGTCGCCTTTTAACAGCCCGATCATGGCTTCCATAAGCTCCATAGCTTTCAGCATAAAATAGGAATCGCTGCCGCCGGCCGCATTCTTAGATAGAGTGTCGATCATTTCCGAGATTTCAGCATCATCAAGACACTCAATTACCGGGTTCCATCTGTGGCTGTGCTCCGGTTGCATGAAGTTTAATACCCACACATTCTCGTAACCCTGTTGTTTTAACCAATTGCCGGTGGCTTCAAATAATTCACCTTTGGGGTCAATAACTACAATACTTTGCCCTTCGGCTACGGCAGATATTATATTGCCGATTACGACACTAAAAGATTTACCGGAGCCGGTACCGCCGAACACAATCATGTGCGGCGCTGTTTTGGGGGTATTGTCGGGCGTTTTTTCAAAGTTTACCCGGATAATCTTGCCTTCCAGTTCGCCTATAAGGTTGCCCCCGGGGAATTTAACCCGGTCAGATAGTTTTTGTTCCCGGGGTACGGGTGGGCCAAACTCGCAAAACTGTTTGATATCCCGTAGCCCGGCCCAGCGGGATGTGCCGTAGGCCGGGTTATCTACTATCTTCAGACCGTGGATACGGGTTGAGCTGTTCTTTTGCCATCTTTTTAAACGCCACACCAGGTAACCGATACTAGACCCGGAGGCTAATATTGTGTTCAGCCATAGCCATATGTGTTTTATTTCCGGATAGGTAAGTGCTTCGGTTGGTTTTATCAGCCAGGCCCAGCCAGCCTGGACAGGATTGGATAGATACCAAGACCATTGCTTGACATGTGCTGCAGCTGCGGCCTTCTGTTCAGGAGCGGAAAACAGGCTTATCCCGGACCACCATGTTTGAAGGTCAAAAATAGCGGCTGATACGGTTCCCAGCGCCCAAACATCAGCAAAATAAAAAAGCGGCACGGTTACTGGTAAACTTCCCAGAAGCAGCGCGGCTTTTTTATGATTGTTGGCCCATTTTTTAAGTGAGTCCACTATAGCTGTGTAATTTAGCGGCAGTTTAATAACGGCCGGCTCTCGAAATTTGTTACCTGGCAACTGAAGCACCTCCAATATTGCCTGACGGTACGACCCGCACCGCTATTTCATCTTGCAGTCCCATTTCCTCCAGTATGTTTTTACTGACATAAATCAGGTCCAGCTCACCCATTTCGGCTATATTTTCTTTAAACCTGACTTTTTTAACCGTTTCCTTTTCGTAAAAGAAGCTGGTAACATATCCGCCGGGCGGGAAATCTTTTTTACCCGGTGCCAGCTGTAAGATAATTTCGTCGCCAATGTTCATTTTATCCAGCAGAGCAAGGGGCATGTACAGCTTGCCAATGCGATCCATGTTATCCGTAAAACATGCTTTTGTTTTAGTTGTTTTTCGCAGGCGCATGATAAACTCCATTATTTTTTTGTTT
>NZ_AUMW01000022.1 GCF_000430885.1 Desulfotruncus alcoholivorax DSM 16058
GACCCCTGGCAGACTACCAGGTAGATAGGCCGGGCGTGTAAGCACAGCAATGTGTTTAGCGGACCGGTACTAATAGGTCGAGGGCTTGACCAGATGAAGGCGACAGGTAAACTACCTTGCTTAAAAAAGCGCTGTGCAGTTTTGAAGGAACGATAAGTTAACAAAAAGGTGCCAGGCACCTGAAAGTTAACTTAAATATAACGTCCAATAAGTTTTCCGGTGACCATAGCGGAGAGGATACACCCGTTCCCATACCGAACACGGAAGTTAAGCTCTCCAGCGCCGATGGTACTTGGGCTTGTCCCTGGGAGAGCAGGCCGTTGCCGGACTTAATTTTAAAAAGCCTTTGGTAATAAAGCCAGAGGCTTTTTGCTTTCGTTTCTTATTTTTCCAGATGACCGGCGGCAGAAGAGATTGCCACGTCTCTTTGCTCCTGGCAATGACAGATAAGTATAGGTACTTGTGCCTGAAGGACTGTCCTAAGAAAAAATTCCAGGATTTTATTGAGTGGCGTAGAATTTAATGTAGTGGCAGTTGTTATTGAATACTCTTACTAAGGAGCGAGCCGGAAGGGAGGCCTGTAGTTGTCCAAGCCGAAATATTTTATAGACAGTCATGCACACCTGATGACCCCGTACAGGGTCAAGGGGGGCATTAAATGGATCAGAAAGGCAGTCAAGGAATATGAACAATTGGACCTGGAAACGCCTGCCGGTGAATTGCTGCAGCATATGAAAACTGCAGGCGCGGACTACATAATTAATTATTTTTACCCGCTGCAGTCGGGTGAAAGCCGGGAGATCAACCGCTGGCAGAGGGAGTTTGCAGACAGGCATCCCGAAGTGATTCCATTTGCATCTTTACATCCCGGGGATGAAGATAAGGAGGAGATTATCCGGGATTCTTTAGAAAACTTAAAATTAACGGGATTTAAATTTCACCCTTATGTTCAGCGGTTTAAGATCCTGGATCCGGGGATGCTGCCTGTTTATGCTGTTTTACAGGAGATAGGCTGCCCTGTTAACATGCATACGGGTTTTTCAAAATTCTACGGTATGGAATCATTGGAGGAAGAATTTTTAGCCTTACTTGCCAGGTTCCCGCGGTTAAAAGTCATTGCTTCGCACATGCTATTCGGAGACATGCATTGTTCCAAATGGGATAGAATTCTGGAACAGTATCCAAACCTTTTTTTGGATGCAACCAATACACTTTCTTTTTGCAGACCGGGTACCAAGCTGACTGGGCAAATACAAGAGATAATAAGTAAGTACAGCGGGCGTATGGTTTTTGGCAGTGATTATCCAATGGGTATGGCATACCCGGTTAAAATTTTATATGATTTATTGGAGCAGGTGTGCCCGGACCATGAGTCTTTTGAAGACCTTGCCTGGCGCACCGCTGCCGGTCTGGTTAAATTAAATTTGCATTAAACTAAAAAAATTTTTAATTAAGGAGTGAAATTAATATGGGTGATATGGCTAAGAACAATGACTCTCAATATCTGCTGGCTGCTTTGATAGAAATATACAGGGGAAACCGGGTGTACCTTCCGGAATTTGACCCGGAAATGGAAAGGAATTTATTAAGGGATGTTTTTTCAGCCGCCATCAGTTTCGCCCAATACGACGAGAGTCGAAAAACTTTAAGCGAGGAAATATTTAATTGCGTTAATGGTAATGCTTCTGTTAAACAGCAGGCTGAATTGGCCCCGGTACAAACACCGGATGTGCTTAACGCAAAAATGGTGGCTGCCGCACATATAATGAAGCTGGATTTAAATAATAATATTAAACTCTCTTAATACGTAATAGATTGTTTTATGCCCGGACACGCCGGGTTAGTCCCAAAATTGCTTTCACCCCAATTTATTTAAATATTTTAATTGCTCTATTTGTAGTTGGGCTAACCGGCGTTTCAGTATTCGTTTTTCTTTTGGGCCGGAGGTTTCCTCCATCTGCTGCTTTAGCTTGTAGATCTCCGCTTTGTTTTTTTCTATTATGGCCTCAATATTCATCAAAGTCACCTCAAGTAAGGAATTCAACGAAAATATCAGATTTCCCTGTTCTTAATAGTTAAAGTTCCAATGCTCCTCACCAATACGAGGAGTTTTTTATTTATGATGTTAAGATTAACAAAAATGTAACATAATTTTTATAGTGCTTTAACCAAAATAAGTACATTTATTGTAAAATAAACATATAAAAATATATAATTTTAATCAGGGAGGGGTTTACATGGCATCTAAAAATAGAGTCAGCCTTTGTGATAAATGCAGCAAGTGTATTTACCGTTGGGCCAACGGCTGCCCGGGCTTAATTAAATTTAACGCGGATAAATGCAAGACGATGTTGTCATAGGTCAACCCCTACCAAACGGAGTAGGGGTTGAATTTTTGTATAACCAGTTAAGATTTTAGTACTACAGCGAAAATTAAAGGTAGCGGAGCCGTGGGGACGGTTCGAGCGTCCCCTGAGCGTAGCGAAGGGCCGAAAGGAAGACGATGGAACCGTCCCCGTGGCGTAGCGGGCATTACGAAATAAGCAATATTTCGCTGTAGTATTGGGTATAATATCTCAATACTACATTACTTTGGGGGAATATTATGTCCAAAGATATTTGCATTGTCGGAATTCTGGTGGAAAACAGGGCCTCCCATGCCCCGGAAGTTCAGCAGGTACTAACCAAGTACGGCTCTCAGATAATAAGTCGCTCTGGAATTCCGGACCCAACCAGGGAAAGGGGAATCATTACCCTTACGGTACAAGCAACGGAAAATGAAACAAAATCGATGGTAAACGATCTTAGTCATTTAGACGGGGTAACCGCCAAATCCTTTTGTTTGGTGGAAGCAATGCAGTAGCCGGCCTGAAATAAACTGGGCTGGTTTTTTTATTTAGCAGGCAATTTAAGATAAATGTAGAATTGATAAATGATTCGGAATAATAAACATATAGGTGGATGGTTAAATGAATGACTATATAAAAGGCTCTTTTTGGGGTGCCGCCGTGGGTGACGCCCTTGGTGGAGCCCTTGAGAATATGAGCAGTGAGGAAATAGCAAACCGCCACGGTACGGTCACCGAAATACTCGGTGGGGGCTGGCTGGACCTTCAACCGGGTGAGTATACTGATGATACGCAAATGATAATTATGGTTGCCGAAGGTATCCTGGCCAATCCAGCTTATCCCATTGAGGAAATAGGTAGAAGGTTTTTACGCTGGTATTATTCAAATCCCAGGGATATTGGCACCACCACTGCACGTTCCTTCGAAAGCTACCTCCGCTGCGGTAGTTGGAAAGAAGCATCGGTAATAACCGCCAAGTCTCTGAACAAATTAGACAGCAATGGCGCTTTGATGCGCACCTTACCGGTTACCTTTGCGTATTGGAACAACCCTCGCGACATGGCTTATTGGTCAGTGGATATTGCTTCCATGACCCACCATAGCCAGGAAAGCGCAGCATGCTGCATCTTTTATAACTACCTGGTGGGAGTGGCTGCATGTTTGAAGGGTAATAAAAGGGAATTATTTACAAAATCACTTCAGTTTACGGATGAACAGTGCGCCCGGTTAGATATTAACCCGGCGAGTTTCTTCTGGTATGTTGTTAAAGCGGTCCAATCAGGTGCCGTAAATATTATACCGAAAGGTAAAGCTTTGGATACCCTTGGGGCGACACTGCAATGCTTCCTGCATACAGAGACTTTTGAAGAAGCGCTGGTTAAAGTTGTTAACCTTGGTGGCGATACAGATACCGCAGGTAATATTATGGGTGGTTTGGCCGGTGCTTACTATGGTTATGAGGCTATTCCAAAACGCTGGTTGAATGCATTACTGGGAAAAGATAGAATTGCCGGGGTGACTGACGCTTTTTTAAAAAAGTTCTCCCGTAATTTTGTTTGATCGGAGTGGTTTGCATGCCGGACAAACTTAAACAAAGGTTCTTTTATTGTCCCAAATGCGGTGGAAAGCTTAATTACCGTTATTACCAGGGGATACCACGTTTAACCTGCGTCTCATGCACGTATGTTTTATATGAGAATCCGGTAGTGGGTGTGGCTGCCATTGTATTAAACGATAAAAATCAAATATTACTGGGCCGTAGAAAGGAAGGCCAGTATCAGGGATTATGGTGCATTCCCTGTGGTTATGTGGAATATGATGAAGATGTTTATGATGCTATTACCAGGGAATTTAAAGAAGAGACAAATTTGGACATCGATTTGATTCGTGTTTTTACAGTGCAATCCAACTTTCACAATCCAGAAAACCACACAGTTGGAATATGGTTTTTAGCCAGGGTTAGGGAAGGCTTCCCGAAGGCTGGAGACGACCTTGACGAAATTGGCTACTTTGACCTGCACAAGGTTCCGCAACTGGCGTTCCCTACTGATAATATTGTAATCAATTATCTCAGGAAAGAAATAATGCGGGGCAGTATCCGGGACATTCCTCCGACCTCAAAGCTATGACCCCAAAGATGAGGTGTGTCCTCTTTCCTGTTACGCTATGAAAAGATAACTAAATGGAAGCCTGTTGGTAAAAAATCCGTGATGATAGTTTATTAATTTATTGACAAAAACGCACGGGTTATATTAACATGTCTTTGACAATTTAAAGTTGAGCAAAGCTGAGTACAGTTGAGAAATGGTTGTTAGAAGAGACGACTCGTAGACCGGTGGGGTGAGAACCAGCATTTTTGTGCTGGTTTTTTTAATTGGAGGGATAATTAATATGGTTCTTTTAATCGATAATTACGATTCATTTGTTTATAATCTATATCAATACATTTCGGAATTAGGCAAGAAAGTTATAGTTTATCGCAACGACAAAATTTCAATACCTGAAATAGAAGAGCTTAACCCGGAATGCATTGTGCTTTCTCCCGGGCCGTGTACTCCTGACGAAGCGGGGATATCCCTGGAGTTGGTGAGGAAACTGGCCGGCAAGTTTGCCATGCTGGGAGTATGCCTGGGCCACCAAACAATTGGGCAGGCCTTGGGAGGTAAGGTAGTTAGGGCCACCAGGCTGATGCATGGTAAGACGTCTATGGTTTTCCATGATCGAAGGGGCATTTATAATGGATTGCCAAGCCCGATGCCGGTAGCCCGGTACCATTCGCTGATATTGGAGGAGTCGAGCTTGCCTGATTGTCTTTTGGTGACGGCCAGTACCGGTCGCGGCGAAATTATGGGGGTAAGGCACAAGCACCTGCCCATTGAGGGCGTGCAGTTTCATCCCGAGTCGATATTAACTGTTTATGGCAAAAAGATACTGGCCAACTATTTTATAAATTTGAAAGGACATACGGTGTGCCGGTTAAACCACCTATCTACAAAAATATTCAGTGCCGGTTGGATGCCCTGGAAATATTTGAACGTTTAAGCCAATTGCCATTTCCCTTTTTACTGGATACAGGCATGCTGGTCAACGGCTTGGGCCACCATTCATTTGTCGGTGTTGATCCATTTTTAGTAATGAGCAGTAAGGGGCAAAACATTACCATCACCCGGGGCGATAAAATATCAAGATTTACCGGTTCTCCTTTGCAGGAACTCAAGCGTCTGCTAAAAAAATACGCCATGCCTCGCAATAATGAATTTTTTCCGTTCAATGGCGGGGCGGTGGGCTACTTCAGTTATGATCTGGGCCGGCAGTTTGAAAAGCTACCTGAATGGGCAAGTGACGATTTAAATATGCCTGATCTTTTTTTAGGTTTTTATGATACAGTTTTGGCTGTTGACATAATCACCGGTAAAATTACAGTGATATCCACGGGGCTGCCCGAACAGGGTTCCGATGCCAAATTCAGGGCGACCCGGCGGTTGGAGGCAATTGAGCAAGCCCTAACGGAAGAAACTATTTCAAGAAGCTTTGCCGGAACAAGGATTTGTAAAGATAAAGATAATCAGCTTGTTTCCAACTTTTCCCCGGAAGAATACCGAAATATGGTACGGCGGGCAGTTGAATACATTGCAGCCGGCGATATTTTTCAGGTTAATCTATCGCAGCGTTTTTGTACCGGCCAAACAGTTGATGCATGGGAGTTATATCGCAGGTTGAGAAGAATTAACCCGGCTCCCTTTGCAGCATTTTTATCCTGCGGCGAGTTCGAGATCATATCAGCCTCACCCGAACGGTTTTTAAAGGTTGACGGCAGCGTGGTGGAAACAAGGCCGATCAAGGGCACCAGACCCCGGGGTAATACCCCGGGGGAAGATAACCGGCTGCGCCAGGAATTATTGCAAAGTGAAAAGGACCGGGCTGAACTGATGATGATAGTGGATTTGGAGCGTAACGATCTGGGCCGGGTTTGTGAAATTGGCACCGTTAAAGTGCCGGAACTATACCGTCTGGAGGAATATGCTACGGTTTTCCACCTGGTTTCAACTGTTGAGGGGCGACTGGCTTCCGGTTATGATGTAACAGACTTGCTGGCCGCGTCATTTCCCGGGGGATCCATTACTGGAGCACCAAAAATCAGGGCGATGGAGATTATTGAAGAGATGGAACCGGTTCGCCGGGGTGTTTATACCGGCTCCGTCGGTTACCTTGGTTTTGACGGCCGCGCCGATCTGAATATTGTCATCCGGACAATACTCGCTTCACGGGGTAAACTGTATTTCCAGGTCGGCGGCGGTATCACGGCTGATTCCGACCCGCACAAAGAGTACGTGGAAACCCTGGATAAGGCCAGGGCTTTGGTAAGGGCGTTGGGCTTGGAAAACAGTTGTAATGATTTTAGCATAGCAGGGGGCGAAAAATGAGAAAGTATCATCTTATCGACGGCAAGCCTGCCACGAAAGCAAGTTTAACAATTGATACCGGTGATGCCGGGTTATTATATGGTTTTAGTTTATTTGAAACGGTTCTGGTAAAGGAAGGCAGGCCTGTATTATTGCAACCGCACCTGCAGCGAATGGCCGGCTCTGCAGCTGAACTGGAATTATTAATGCCCATGAATACAGAGGACCTTTTGGCGATGTGCGAGGAAGGAATAGAAAAATCAGGTATCGGCGAAGGGGTTTTGCGACTTGCGGTAACCGCAGGCTCAGATGAAGATAAATCGGGCAAGACCATCCTAACCATCCGTGAGGGTGTGCCTTATCATTCAGAACAATATGAAAAGGGATTTTCCATAATGACGTCGGGTTATCCACGCAATGAAAAATCACCTTTGGTTAGACATAAAACAGCAAATTATCTGGAGAATCTAATCTGTCGCAAAAAGGCCGGAGTTCTGGGTTTTAACGAGTGTTTGTTCTTAAATACGCAGGGGCATGTAGCCGAATGTTCGGCCAGTAATGTATTTGTGGTCAAGGAAAACCAATTAATTACTCCGCCTGTTGATGCGGGCTTGCTTCCCGGCATTGTCCGCGGTTTGGTTATTGATAAATTAGCCGGTCCGGCCTGCCGCTGTATCGAGGGCTATTTTAATTATTCCGACCTGCTGCAGGCTGAAGAATGTTTCATTACCAACTCAATAATGGGTATTATGCCTGTGGTTGCGATTGACCGGCACAGGGTGGGAGATGGCAGGACCGGTAAATTAACCCGGATCCTCATGCATAAATATCATTCATATCTCAAGAAGCATGAAAGAGGTATGAAATAAATACACTTCCATGCCGCTATATGAGGCACCATCAGATTTTTAAAATAGCTTTACGTTAATAAAACACCCGGGTTATATACCCGGGTATTTTGAACAGGCACCGAATTATTTCTTTTTAACTTTTTTCTTGGCGTAAAATCCCCATGGTCCCATCCAGGGGCCGGGTCCGAAGAAGTAGCCGGGTCCATATCCGGGTTCCATACCCGGCCCGTAGCCATAGCCGGGGCCGTAACCGGGGCCGTAGCCATACCCGGGACCGTGGCCATGCCCGGGACCGTGGCCGTAGCCGGGACCATAACCAGGACCATAGCCGGCTCCGTACCCAGCGTCAGGGTCGCAAGGACCTGTCGGGCCACATGCTGAGCCGGGTCCCATACCGGGCATTTGGTTTGGTTTGCCGGCTTCGTGAGCTTGCATTCTCCAGCCTTTAGGGGTTTTCCCTTTAGGATTTTTGTCTTGAGCTGCTTTTCCTTTTTTCGGTTTGCCGGGGGCTTTTTCTTTTGCTGGAGGTCCAGCTGGCGGGTAAAATCCATATCCCATTAAAATATCCCTCCTCTTTAGTACCAATATATAACAAGAAATGCCAAGATGTTACAAATTAACAGCACAGGTAAAATTTTTTTTAAGGATTTATTGTTAACCTTTCTATCATCCGTTGAATAACATGAGAAATAAAGCAAGCCCGGATTTTTGAACCTCCGGGAAAAATAACGGAGCTAACTATAAGGTTACTCAGTAAACGGGGGTAAGGTATGAAGCCCAAAATTATAAAAGTGGCAAGTTTTGCCGAAAAGCAGGCATTCTTAAATGTTCCCTCGCTGGTTTATGGCAGGGAATCGGTGCCGCCTGCCGTTAACAGCTTTAATACATCGATGCGATTTGATCCTATGTCTAATCCAACTTTGCAGCATTTAAAATATGCCAATTTCGTAGCCATAATGAATGGAAAACCTGTTGGGAGGATAAGTGCAACCATTGACAATTTAAATCCTCGCAACTGGGAAGGATTTTGGGGCTGCTTTGAGTGTATAGAAAACGTTGATGTAGCCGGGGCGCTTATCGACGCGGCTGCAGGCTGGCTAAAAGAACAGGGCAAAACAGAAATGATTGGTCCCGCAACATTAAATTCAAATCAACAAGTCGGGATATTGATCAAAGGTTTTGAACAGGAGGCTGGTGATGAGCTACCTTATAACCCTCCTTATTATCAAAAAATTGTGGAAGGTGCGGGCCTGGAAAAAATACATGAATTGGATTCCTTTAAATGGGAGCTTCCTAAGGCGCTCCCTGAAAAATTAACCCGGGAAATTGATTTGCCTGGATTGGTGGTTAGGCCTGTAAACTACGCTAACTTTATTAAGGAAGCTGGTATTATGCAAGAGATCAACAACCGGGCTATGACCGAGATATTTGGTTTTATTCCCATGACTTTGCAAGAAGCACAAAGTTTTCTGATGGGTTTGTCAACCCATGTCCCGCCAAGCTGTTTTTTGATAGCTGAAGTCAATGGCAAACCGGCAGCCATGTTGATTTCCATACCTTACATAAGGCCGGCGCGGGACAAAGATGGATATATAAGGCTGGCAATAGGTGGCGTTATTCCGGAATTCAGGCAAAAAGGAATACCCAAGGCAATATTAAAGGCAATGTATAACAACTACCGCAAGCTTGGTTATACCAGGGGTGAGGCATCACAGGTGGCTTCCAGCAATAATGATATTAAAAGTAAAATCCTAAAACCACTGATGGGGGCGGAAATCATCAAAACACATAGAGTATATAAAAAGAAATTATAATTACTGTAAGATTACTGCAAAAGAAAACCTCCCAGCCATCTGGGAGATTTTCTTTACGTATAAATTGGACAAGCAGTGCGTTTAAACTTGGCCTTCCAGATTAAACCAATATTCATGCAGGGCAGGAATAAATATCCTACCGGTCGAAACAATAAAAAAATCAGGTGTTAATGCTTTTAAGCCTAATGCATTTTCCCTTTGAGCCTCTAAATAAGTCTCGGAAAAGCTGGTCCAATTCACTGTGTTTTAATCTGATCAGGCCTTCCGGGTTAACCAGTGTTTCGTTGACAAAAATTCGAATATAAACATATTCTTTGGTTTGTATTACCGTCATTAGTTTATACTCGTTCAAATCAGTTCACCACCTTAACGGTGATTTATTGTTTATTCAGGAGGGTATGTATTGAAAATATTTGCTATTGGGGATTTGCACTTGTCATTTAAACATGAGGTGAACGTATCCAACTGGGAAAATTATGAGGAATATAAGCCGATGGAAGATTTAGAACCAAGTTGGCATATGCACGCTAAGAGAATTTATGAAAACTGGACGCGAGTTGTTACCGATCAAGATGTGGTATTGGTGCCGGGCGACATATCATGGGCAATGCGCTTGGAAGAAGCACACCCTGACCTGAGCTACATGGGTCTTTTGCCGGGGAGGATAATCTGCGTCCAGGGCAACCATGACTACTGGTGGCAGAGTATCTCCCGGATCAGGTCGGCAGTACCTTCCAATATGTCAATGATTCAAAATGATCATGTGGAAATTAACGGGGTAAATATTTGCGGAACCAGGGGATGGCTTTGTCCCGGCGGTTCTTTTTTTAAAGATGAGGACGAAAAGATATACCGCCGGGAATTGATAAGATTGGAAAATTCACTGCAAAGTGCCGGTTCCGGCCGGAAAATTGTAATGATGCATTATATGCCCACAAATGAGAAACATGACTATTCCGGTTTTATAGAGTTGTTTCAAAAATATCAGGTGGATACCGTGGTATACGGTCATCTTCATGCCCGGGCCTGCAGGTATCGCCTGCCCGACCGGGCCTGGGGCGTTAACTTTCACCTTGCCAGCGCTGATTACCTTAACTTTGGCCCGGCATTAATCCTAACCGTTTAACTTAAAACATTCAGGGTGTCCGCAAATGACCCTTTTACCACTGCCTGCATGTACTGCCCTGGTTCCCGGCGGTATTTCCCGCCCGCATACGCTGCAGGGTACTGCTTTTTTAACCGGCAGCACCACTCCCGAAACCACGCTGCCCAACCATTGAAAGTGGGCTTCCTCCAGCTTATTTTTATATGGTTTATAAGGTGAACATTCGGGGTGGTAATAGCGGTTTTTTTTCTTGCCGTTTTCACGGCATCTATATTGTACAACGGGACTGAAGGCGGAAATTTTTTTCTGACATTTTGCGCACTTACGGGTATGACTGGAATTTCCCTTTAACAAGTAGCGGTATTGCTCCGGCTTGCGCCGAACAGCTATATCTTTGAGGAAACGTTTCCGGGTTGGATCCGCTTTAATCCAGGATTCAACCGTTCGGTAGAATTCCCTGTAATTCCGCTCTTCAAGCTTAATATCTGCAGGAAAGCCGGCTTTTAGAAGTTGATTTCGAAAAGCGTTCTCTGCTACATCGTGGGCCAGACCGTCCATTTTTGTCGTTTCCCAGTTATAGCCGTTTTCAGTGAGCCATTTATGCAGTCCATTAAAAATGTTGCCGGAGCAAACATAAAAATAATCGCTTCGGGATGCTCCGGCTTCTATCATCATTTCAACCACAGTAAGGCGGGCCATTTCCTCAAAAGTTATGCTATTGTTCCAGGTCAAGGGCATTAAGCGTTGATAGATCAAATACGGATTTTCGCTAACAAGCACCAGAACTTCAGAAAAAGCTCTACAGCCACCCCCGGCGTCTTCTATGTACCAGGACCTCATTATTACCTCCGGTATATTTAAAAGGAAAAAAAGTTTACATCATGTATTTATAGGTTCTAGTTACCTTGCCGATGTTGTGATATATTATATCATAGTTAAGCTACCATGTCTTTTATTCTGGAGGGGAGGGTGCCAATGTCCAGGTTCATTTGCGACATTTGCGGAAAGGAACTTTATGTCCACGAAGGAATACTTACCTGGACCAGGGACAACGAGACTTTATCCAATTTTACGCTCTCGCATAAAAATAGCCCTGAACACAGGTGTCAACCGGAAACAAACAACCGTTTCAAGGACCTGTACACACTAACTATGATCACCGGGTACCTTGACTTCATTAAGTACCTGATAGAACGCTGGGAAAACGGCTTTACCTTAAAGGATGCCGATTCACTGGAAAGGGTGCTGCAACAGTTGAATTTACACATTCATGAAAAAGTCATTATGTTAACTGAAGATGAAGAATAGTATTAACCAGTCAATAAAACCCCGGAATAACGACGGGGTTTTATTTCTTTATTTCACTTTGGGAAAGTATAACTGGCCATAAATTGGGGACATTCCTCGAAGAGGTGTGTCCCCTTTCCGCTTTGGCCAGAGCTAATGATTAAAGTATAAAAAACGCGTGCTAAAGGGAACTGATTGAACGCGCTTTTTTTATCGTATGGGGTTTTAAAATCGAAGGTACAATAAAATATCATCGAAAGGGGGTATATATTAATGAAGCATGAACTGGTGCAAGAGGAATCGCCGCAAGGGCTGTGGGACAAAGATAAAGAGGGCGAGGCCCTACGGGAAAATCCTTATAAGACCCCACCCAATAATCTGACGACAAAGAAGAAAAAGTATGGTTTTTAAGCTTTGAGGTTATAATCTGCAGCCAGCTGCTCGAAGGCCGGCAGTGAATTGCGGATAATCTGTATATTCATGCAGTAAGAAATTCTAAAGTAACCGCGCTTTCCGAAACCGCTGCCGGGTACCAGCAGCAGGTTATATTTTTGGGCACTGCGGACAAATTCCAAGTCGTCTTCAATGGGGCAGCGGGGGAACAGGTAAAACGCGCCCATGGGCTTTACCACATCAAAACCAAGTCCGGTAAGATGATTATACAAAAGGTCCCTTTTTTCACGGTATTCATTTACATCAACCCGTTCCCTCTGCAGGGGAGTTACCAGTCGCTGAATTAATGCCGGCGCATTGACAAACCCCAGGGTCCGGTTGCAAAACACAAAGCCCTCGAAAAGAAGTGCAGCGTCTTTGATATCGGGATTTATGGCAATGTAACCGATTCGTTCGCCCGGCAGAGCAAGGTCCTTGCTGTGAGAAGTTACAATAATTGAATTTTTGATATGGTTGAAAACGCTGGGTACGGCCACCCCGTCGTAAACGATTTTGGCGTAAGGTTCGTCGGAAATCAGGTAGATGGGAGCCCCCAGCTCTTTTTCTTTTTTATCCAATAACCTGCCTATGGCAGCCAATATTTCAGCAGAATAGACAACACCGGTTGGGTTATTGGGCGAATTGATCAGCACGACTCTGGTTTGCGGCCCAATGGCTTTTTCCAGTGCATCCAGGTCAGGTTGAAAGTCTTTGCCGGTATCAACTTCTTTAATCCTACCTCCGTGGTTATCAGCGTAAAACCGGTATTCGACAAAATACGGAGTTGGAACAACCACTTCTTCACCTGGGTTTAGCAGTGTTTTTAGCACCACGTTTAATCCGCCGCCTGCTCCGCAGGTCATAACTATATGCTCGGGTGTCACAGTTTTGCCGGTTTCTTCGGCAAGAACACCGGCAATTGCCTGCCTGGTTTCAACGTAACCCGCGTTGCTCATGTACCTGTGCATTCCAGGTGCCGGCTTGCTGGCGATTTCAAGTAACCCGCGGTGGAAAGCTTCGGGAGGCTCAACGTCGGGGTTGCCCAGAGTAAAATCGTAAACCTTGTCTGCACCATAAATCTTACGCAGCTTTTCACCCTCCTCGAACATCCGGCGAATCCAGGAGGACGAGGATAAAAAACCTTCTATTTTTTGAGCGATGGGCAATTAAACCACTCTCCTTATAATTTTCGGGAAAGGGGCATATGCACCTTTCTTAATGATTGATATATATTGTTTCTGGTTTGATTCGGGAAATACCTGCAATGGACATGTATTTCATTATAATATATAGTACAATCAATCAAATGAAGAAAATGAAACAAAATTTTTTATATTTACGCAAACTTAATTAAATAATGCTCCCTTGTGATGAAGATTAATTATTATATTCACATAATAATAGCTGCCAAAGGCACTAAATTTTTTCTGTAGCTTTACTATATTGAAAGGTTTGGGGGGAACGGCTGAAAAGCCCGCATGATGACAAATAAGCCAGCAATAGCAGGAGGAAGGCCGGTAAGGGAAAATTTGTTGCCCATGGCCAAGTCTGTATTAAGCGAAAAGGATATAAACGCGGTGACGGAAGTGCTTCGCAGTGGAAAACTTAGCGGCGGTGAAGCGGTATATATGTTTGAGCAAGAAATGGCTGCATATACCGGAGCTAAATACGCCGTGGCGGTTTCTTCCGGCGCGGCCGGGCTGCACATTGCCCTGATGTCTGCCGCAGTAGGTCATATGGAAGAGGTAATCACAACACCTCTCACCCACCCGTCAACTTCAAATTGCATTCTCTACCAGGGGGGGATACATACCTTTGCTGATATTGATCCGGCCACCTTTAATATGGACCCAAAGATGGTAGCGATGAAGATTAGTGACCGGACCAAAGCGCTGATACCCGTGCATTACGCCGGTAACCCGTGCCAGCTGGACGCCATGCAAGAATTGGCCCGGGCGAAGGGCCTTGTTATCATAGAAGATGCGGCCCACGCCCTGGGCGGTGAGTATGAAGGCCAAAAGATCGGTGCCATAAGTGATCTGACTGTTTTCAGTTTTAGCTCACCCCAGCATTGTTATACCGGCGAAGGTGGAATGGTAACAACTGATTCGGAAGAGCTTTACCAATGGCTGACCATGTTTCGGGAAAACGGAATGGTTTATGACCCTAAAAGACAGGTTAAGCCGGAAGGGCCCTGGACCGTAGAGATGCAGGACCGGGGCTATAATTACCGCATGACCGGTATGCAGGCAGCGCTGGGTATTTCGCAGCTAAGCAGAGTTGATGAGTATACCGGCCGGCGCGCCAGAATAGCTGACAGGTACAACAGGGTATTTTCATCTCACCCCGCTATAATACTTCCGGAACAAAACAGCCGCGGACGTTCGACCTGGCATTATTACGTTTTGGCCTTGCGCACGGAAAACCTAAAAGCGTCCCGCAAGGAAATATTTAATGCCTTGCGGGCTGAAAATATTGAGGTGGGTGTTCATTACCTGCCCGTTTTCCTGCATCCATATTATTTATGGATCGGTCACCCAGACGTTTGTACGCTGGAGACCAGTCTTTGCCCAAAGGCCGAGGAGCTCTACCACAAACTTTTAACCTTGCCGCTTTACCCGGCGATGACCGATAATGACGCAGATGACGTAATCGAGGCGGTGGTAAAAGTGCTTGATTATTATACCGTCCATGCAGTGTGATTAAAATCACATTGCTGCTGCGAGATGAATTACTTTATCTGGCTCCAATATTTTATATAATGAAAGTGCAAAATATTGGAGAGGTGATATAAATGGCCAGAAGACAAATTGTAAAAATAGACGAAGAAAAATGTAACGGCTGCGGGGCTTGCGTAAGCCCGTGTGTGGAAGGGGCCATTACGATAGAAAACGGCAAGGCCAAGGTGAAGAATGAAGCTTTGTGCGACGGCGCCGGCTTTTGCATCGGGGCCTGTCCCCAGGGCGCGCTGAGTGTTGAAACCAGAGAAGCACCTGATTTTGACGAGAGTGCCGTTGAGGAGCATCTAAAACAAAACCCGGGGAGCTATATTCCCCAGGTCTGTTTTAATTGTGGTCGTAACGAGGACCAGGTGGCTGTTTTGCCCTGCCGCAAAGAAGGTAAAAGCATCTGGGTTTGCACCAAGTGCTTGCCTGCTCTTATTCACGGCTAATACTTATTCAGTTTCGCCGGGTTTTTCGGTGGAACCCATAAATAAAGAATGAGCATGCTCAAAGCTCATTTGCATGGCATTAATTCCTTCTCTTAACGTGCTTAGAGACCGTGTCGTTTGATCAATAATGCCCCTGACGAACCCGAGTTTAACATCGGCGCTCTTGTCAGTGCTAAGTAATAACAGTATAAAAATTAAGAACAGGGTATAAGGATTCCTTGTCACTCCATTAGACAATTATTGTCCCCCTTTCACCAGGCAACTTTGTATTTATAATATGCCGGAGATATTTATAGGTGAAAGATAAAAGCCAATTACAGACTGATATTCCGCAGTTTAATATTACCTTAGGGGGTAACAAGAGGAATAGCTATAACACGGTCGTTACCGCATTGGGGGCAACTAAAAAGATGCCGGCAGTAATTATTTTCAAAACTGAGGTTGAAGTAGGGGCTATAAGGGCCGCTATAATCCGTTACCGGGCCGGTGTCATGCATAATTGAGCCGCAATTGCACTCAACGGTGAGGGTCTCCATGGAGTTACAAATTACACAGGCGGTTTCCAGGGCAATCACTCCTAACTTGTATTTTGTCAGGCCGGGATGGTTATATCATTTCCCGGCTTTTTATATTTTGCCCGGGTTAAGGTTAATAATAAAAAAACCTGCGGTTTTCGCAGGTTTTTTATGGCTGATCAGGTGCAGATATCCTCCAGCAGTCTAAGTTTAAGCACTTTGCCGCTTGGCGATTTGGGAATTCTGGGAACAAATTTTACAGAGACGGGCAAATTCTCCTGTTCCAATTGTCCGCTTTGGGTTAAAAATTTCATGATCGCCTCTTCAGTTAAATCAGCATGACGTGGTACGATAAATGCTACGAGTGTCTCGTGACCTTTTTCCTCGGGAATGAAAAACGCTGCCACCTCTTCAACACCGGGATGCTCATATAAAGCATTTTCCAGTTGCCGCATGGCAAACCTGTGGCTGGCAACCGGGGTAAATTCATTCTCCTGGGGGTTCAGCCTTTGATTGTCCTCCATGTATCTCCCCTCCTGGATAGAGCTGATAAGTTATTTAATAATTACCATTTTCAGGCATTCAGAATTCAGTGGTCAGAATTCAGAATGCTTCGCGACGCTAAACCGTTCTTTCATACTGACTACTGACTCCTGAGTGGTTACATTAATACTTGTAAAAACCACGACCGGTTTTCCTGCCTAAATGCCCCGCTCTTACCAGCTTACGCAGCAGGGGGCACGGGCGGTATTTTGAATCACCGGTTTCATTATAAAGGGTCTCACAAACCATAAGCAGTGTGTCCAGGCCGATCAAATCCGAAAGGGCCAGGGGGCCGATGGGGTGGTTGGCGCCCAGCTGCATACCTTTGTCAATATCTTCAGCTGAGGCTACCCCTTCCATTAATACAAACATGGCTTCGTTAAGCATGGGTACAAGAATGCGGTTGACGGCAAACAACGGCGCTTCGTTTACCATTATCGGCTCTTTGCCCATTTTGCGGACCAGTTCCCGGGTAACCTCCACTGTTTCATCATCTGTCTCGGCAGCCCTGATGATTTCTACCAGTTTCATAACCGGTACCGGGTTAAAGAAATGCATCCCGATGAATTTATTGGGCATGCTTGTTACTGCGGCCATCTCCGTTACACTTAAACCGGAGGTGTTGGAGGCAAAAATTGTTTGGGGTTTGCAGATTTTATCCAACTCGCGATAAAGTTCTTTTTTTAATTCCATTTTTTCAATAATTGCTTCGATAACAAAATCGCATTCAGCCAGGTCTTCCAATTTAGTTGTGCACTTTATCCGTCCCATCAGTGCATCTGCCTGTTCCTGGCTCATTTTTTGTTTGCTTACACTGCGGGCCAGGTTTTTTTCAATTACGGACCTGCCGCGGTTGACAAACTCCTCGGTAACATCCCTCATTATCACCTCGTAGCCGGCAGCGGCCGAAACCTGGGCGATCCCGGCTCCCATGGTGCCGGCCCCGACAACACCGATAGCTTTTAATGACATATTTATACCTCCCTTTCCACGATCAGGGCAACTCCCATACCTCCGCCGACACATAGGGAGGCCAGCCCGTAGCGAGCGTTGCGCCTGGCCATCTCATTTAGTAAAGTGACTGTGATCCTGGCGCCGGTGCAGCCAACCGGGTGACCAAGACCCACACCGCTGCCGTTGACGTTAACAATGTCACGGTTCAAATCCAACAATTTTTCGCAGGCTAAATATTGGGCGGCAAAAGCTTCATTTAGTTCAATCAAGTCAATATCGGCCAGTGTAAGGTTGGCTCTCTGCAAGGCCTTCTTGATAGCCGGCACCGGGCCGTAGCCCATGAGGTCGGGTTCAACTCCCGCCCTGGCGTGACTGACTATTCTGGCCAGCGGTTTAAGGCCTTTTTGACGCGCTTTTTCTTCGGACATCAGTATAACTGCCGCTGCGGCGTCATTTAGTCCTGATGCGTTACCCGCTGTTACCGTGCCATTTTTTCTGAAAGCGGGAGGTAGTTTGGAAAGTTTGGCCAGGCTTATGTCAGCCCTGGGGTGCTCATCCCTGTCCACCATGACCGGGTCACCCTTGCGCTGGGGCACAGGAACCGGAATTATTTCTTCCGCGAAGTAGCCTTTATTAATGGCGTTGATAGCGTTTTGATGGCTGCGGAATGCTATGATATCCTGCTCTTCTCTGGATATTCCATATTTGTCCGCCAGGCGTTCTGCAGTTTCACCCATCAGGATTTTATGAATTGGGTCAGTTAAGGTTTCCCATAATGCATCGGTTATTTGCCCGTGCTGAAGGCGCATGCCCCAGCGTGCTTGTTTTAGTAAAAAAGGAGCGGTGCTCATACTTTCGGTCCCACCAGCCAGTACGATTTCCGAGTCGCCGGTCTGTATTTGCTGACACCCGGAAATAATGGCCTGAAGACCTGATGCACATTGCCTTTGAATGGTCATGCCGGTAACATTATCAGGCAGGCCGGCCATAAGCGCGG
Source organism: Desulfotruncus alcoholivorax DSM 16058 (assembly GCF_000430885.1). Lineage (GTDB taxonomy): Bacteria > Bacillota > Desulfotomaculia > Desulfotomaculales > Desulfallaceae > Desulfotruncus > Desulfotruncus alcoholivorax. The sequence continues at coordinate 18,422 of NZ_AUMW01000022.1, forward strand.
CTGTACGTCCTACGTTGGGCTCCTCGCTGCTCTGCACACAACAACCCAGGATGACATCATCAATCTCTCCGGCTTCTATCCCAGCCCTTTTGATTACTTCTTTTATCGCCACTACAGCCAGGTTGCCGGCCGTTACCGTCCGCAGTGAACCACCAAAATCACCGATTGGTGTACGGGCACCAGCGACTATTACCACGTCCCGCATAACAAATAGACCTCCTTTTAGGTGCGTTTGTCTAATCAATTGCTTAATTATTCTTCTTAATTTTCAGAAAGTCCTTCTTTTCTAATAATTTTAAAATTGCGAAAACTTCGACTGGCTTGAATGATGAAAACACCGGTTGGACCTTTAAGATGGCCCCCCATGACGCTGAGGCGGTACCAGTGATCATTTTGCAATTATTCACCAGCTTGTTTTCTATTCTTTCGCATAACTAAGAAATAATTGATCGTAAGGGCTATTGCTGCACCCAATAGATCCCTAAGTAGATCATGCACATCAGGTGTCCTGGTCGGCACAAAATACTGGTGAATTTCGTCGCTGATGCCGTAAAACAGGCATAGTAGAAATGTTGCAAGATAAGGGCGGGGGAATTTATTTAGCCGCAAGGGCCAAAGAACCAGCCAGGCCAGAATGAAATAGGCCAGTATATGGCCCGGGTTGAAATCTTTAATAAAAGGAAACATAGAACCAAGTTCTTCTCCTGTCCTCCCGGACAGGTAATAAATGAAAGCCATCCAGACTATGGCGGGAAACCAGTAAAACAACAGCTCCACTCCTTTTTACCTGATCGGCGGTTTTTTTGCCCTTAACATGTGGTATTATATCATGTAGTTGCTACTTTCGGGAGGGATAAAGGTTTTGCGGTTTGTGGCGATTAGCTTGTTAACGCTTTTGGTTGACCAGATTTCCAAGTATGTTATAACAACCACTATGCTGCAGGGGCAATCCATTGCGGTACTGTCTCCGGTTTTTTTTATGACATATATCTTAAACCCCGGGGCGGCTTTTGGACTACTGGCCAATAAAACAGGGTTTTTAATCGTTGTATCAATTATTGTAGTAATAGGGATAATGGCTGGATATAGATATCTGCCCAGGGAGCGAGTTTGGGCCCACATAGCGCTTGGTTTAATATCCGGTGGCGCGCTTGGCAATCTAATTGACCGGATTCGCATTGGACGGGTGATAGATTTTTTAGATTTTCGGGTTTGGCCGGTGTTTAACCTGGCAGATACAGCCATTGTAATTGGCGCGCTGCTGCTGATTTTGGATGTCTGGCGAAAAGATAGCGAGGAAAAGCAAAGGGTTGATACTGGTGCGAAATAATGAGATTTTCCATGTCGACAATGACGGGGCTGGCCGGCGATTAGATGTTTACTTAGCTTCGTCCGGTGATAATCTTAGCCGTTCATATATTCAAAAATTAATCGGTGAGGGATTGATTAAGGTCAATGGCGCGGAAGCGAGGGCTAATTACCGTTTAAAGGAAGGCGACGAAATTGCGGTGGAAATACCTCCGCCTGCGGAACTCCACGTGCTGCCCGAACAAATTGAACTGGATATATACTATGAGGACCCGGATGTGATAGTAATTAACAAGCCTAGAGGTATGGTTGTGCACCCTGCGGAAGGTAACTTTTCCGGAACTGTAGTTAATGCGTTGCTATTTCACTGCCGGGATCTTTCAGGTATCAACGGGGTGCTCAGGCCAGGCATTGTCCATCGCATTGATAAAGATACCTCGGGGCTTTTGATGGCAGCCAAGAATGACCTGGCCCACGAGCTGCTGGCGGAACAGTTGAAGGAACATACCGTAACCCGGGGCTACCTTGCGCTGGTCCACGGATCAATGCGATATGACCAGGGTGTTATTAACGCACCCATCGGCCGGGACCCCAGGGATAGAAAAAAGATGGCCGTCACCAGCCGTAACTCAAAAAATGCCATTACCCATTACAGGGTCCTGGACAGAGCAGGTAATTATACCTTTTTAGAACTGCGCCTGGAAACAGGACGTACCCACCAGATCAGGGTTCATTTAGCCCATATCGGCCACCCGTTGGTGGGCGATACACGCTACGGGCCGGCACGACCCCATTTCGGCCTGGAAGGCCAGTTTTTACACGCATACCTGTTAGGGTTTATACACCCTCGCGAAAATTGTTATCTGGAGTTCAAAGCGCCGCTTCCCTGTGTGCTTTTGGAGGTACTTAAATCGTTAGACCTGGATAAATCACTTGAAAAAGTTTATCGTTTCCAAAAATAATGCAGTCAGGCCGGCTGCCATCAAAGGGCCAACGGGGATACCCCCCAAAAAGACAATGCCGAATACAGATCCTATCAGAAGGCCGAAGATTAATTCCGGATCAATTTGCAGCAGCTGCAGCCCCTCACCGTTTAAATGTGTCGCCAGTGCCCCTCCGATTATCGCCAGTACACCAGGTAGCGACGTGAAAGTCATTAAAAGGTCCTTTTCACTAATCTCACCTTTGGCCGCAGGTACCAGAATAGACAGTAACAATAACAACAGGCCCGCTTCGAGGCCCCTTTTTTCAAGCAAGGGTAAAATAAAATTTAAGTTGGCGAATTTAACAATCAGCAATACGCAGGCGGCGGTGGCAATTAAGTTGGAGCGGGCAATAATTCCTATGAGGAGCAGAGCGACCAAGATGGGAACTCCGTTCATTTCACTCGCCTCGCTTTATTGTTTAAGTGTTACTGTTCAGAATTCAGGAGTCAGAATTCAGTAGTCAGAATGTTCCAAGACCGGTGCTCTCATTACTGACTTCTGACTCCTGACTCTTGAGCAGTTACAGATGCTGAATAGTTACGTTTATGTGTTAATATATGCCACCACCGTTATACGTATTACCAATTACAGGTATTTACACGTCGATATCTTTACTGCTGGTTACAATTTGCAGGGTATCCGCACGCAGTCCCACCCTGAGTGCTTCAACTGCCAGGACTTCCTGGGGCTGGATATTACCCAGATTGACATTAGGCCCGAACTTTTCAATCAGGTACTGCTGCTGGTTTTTAAGCGGTGCCTCCCAGATTATCAGCGCCGGGTCGTCAATATGCTCCAGTAGTATTTCTAAATCTTTTCCCGCCATCTGCCCGTTTTGGTCGTACAGGCCGACGTTCATCCCGCATTCTCTGCCTTCCATGATTACTTTGTAGGAACCTATTTCCAGATCCCTCATAGCCTGGGCGGCCAGCGCATGAACTGACAATTCGGGTCCGTTATTTTTCTTGCCGACCTCAGTTAATACTCTAAAATCCATTTCAGCCGCCATGATAATTGCTTGCTCTCTCACCTCCTGGCTGATAAAAACTGTTCCGTCGCTTATCTCAACGGCAGTAAATCCCAGGGACTTGCACTTGCTAAGGAATTCCCTAATTTTATTCTGCATAATGGCTACTTCCATAAAGGTACCACCGGGATATATTTCAATATCGTAAGACCGCGCCAGTTGAATCTTTTCCTCGAGTGTGCCGGCCGCGTATAGCGCCGGTGTTCCAAAGCCAAGTTTGATAAAATCTATGTGCTCATAATTAATTTGCAGCAGGTCCCGCGTCTCACCAATCCCCATACCTTTATCAATGACCATGGTTAAACCGCAATCCCTTGGCTTAGTTTGCCTCCCTCCGAGTGGGAACGCAATTATATCCCGCCAGGAAGATGTCGACTCTTGACCGGACAAATATATCAACTCCTTTTCCACGTGGACACCCGCTTGCCATGAGGCGGGTGTATTCGGTTCACCTCCCGTGATTAAGTGGGAAAAGGGTTAATGTCCATCTGATTAAAGTTATTCACAAAAATATTGATTGGTTACCCCTGCCGACCTGCCAAAATACGGATCTCCAACGTATCTAAAATTGACGGGTTAAGCCGCGCCAAAAAAAACATAGGGGAGTGATGTTTTTGAAAGGGAAGTTTAAGTATCTTTGCGGAGGAGTCCTAATGGTGGCGGTGCTGTCGCTGTCCGTGTTAACCGCCCCGCCTAGTGCTCTGGCCAAGGGGAAAAAGGTTCCGCCGGGGCAGGCCAAAAAAATTAATTTTCAGGTTATGAACGACATCAGGAACCACTGGTCTGTTGAGCCGGTAACGGCATTGCAAAAGGAAGGCATTATTAAAGGCTATTCCGATGGTAATTTTTACCCGCAGAATGAAGTAAGCCGGTGTGAGGGCCTGGTTATGGTGATGAGAGCACTGAACCAGGAAGGGGGTACCCCCAGCAAGGAAGCGCTTAAAGCCGCCGCAGATTGCCCGGACTGGGCCAAAAATACAGTGGCCCTTGCCATTGACAAAGGGATAATTACCGGGCAGGAAGCTGAGGACCTTGATTTCAGCAAGCCCGCTTTAAGATATGAGGTGGCGGTTTGGCTGGGACGGGCGCAAAACGGTAATGTTTCAACAGGTAATCTAACATTTGCCGACTCTGGAAAAATTCCCGACTATGCCAAGAAATACGTGGCTTTTATGGCCAAAAACAGAATTATCAACGGCTACCCGGGAAATATGTTCGGCCCGTTGAATTCGGTTAAAAGAGCCGAGATTGCAGCGATGCTGTTCAGGTGCCAAAACATGTTTTCGCTTAAAAACCAATTTGGCTATGTTAGAGGAGAAGTTAAGGACATCCTTCCCAGCGCCCCCGCCTTTATCGTTTTAGCTGTCGGCGACGGTGACAATGCTGGGGAGATGATGATTCAGGTTGCTGATGACGCCGCCATTTTTGTGGACGGTGTTGCGGCAGAGCTGGGTGACATTAAAGAAGGCGAATCTGTAACGGTAGTGCTGAATCCGGCCCGCAAAGCTATTGTTATATCGGTAAAAGACGGGGAAAACAATAATGACAGTGAAAGTAATGCACCGAAAATTGCAGGACTTAGCCCCAAAGACGGTGCCAAGGATGTAGAAATCGGCCTGAAGCAATTAGTGGCAACTTTCAATGAAAATATCCGGGCTGTAAATTCCGAGAGTGACGTGGGGTCCAAAATTGTAGTTACCAATGAAACTGGGAATAAAACAGTGGAAATTAAGGATATAGATATAAGCGGTAAGGAATTGACCATTGAGTTGGTCAATGGGCTTAATGCCGGCTGCGAATATACCGTTTACATCCCGCCCGGCGTAATTATAGGCGAAGACGGAAATAGTTTTGACGGTGTTGACGACAGCGATTGGAATTTCACCACCGCTGAGGAAGAAGACAATACCGCCCCGGACATTAATAGCTTGGACCCTGAAGACAACGATGATGTTTTAGGGGATGTCCATGAGCTCACTGCTAAATTTGACGAGAATGTGCAATGGGCCGGCGGCAACGATGTAAATGCCGGTAAAATAATCATTTTCAAGGACAACACTGAGATAACCCCAGATGATATTAAACTAAATGATAACGAATTAGTTATTAATTTTGACGAAGCTTTGTCAAAAGGTGAATATAGCGTTATTATTCCCAGCGGTATTATAGAAGATGAGGCTGGCAACAGCTTTAAAGGAATAGGAATTAATGGTTGGAATTTTGAGATTAAGGCTGCCCTTGCCTGATAAAAAGTAAACTTGCTCAAATTTCTAAATTTAAAAAATAGTCTTCAGACTTGTGTCACATTTTTGCCAGAGTGCGCCACATAACCTGGACGGGTAATGTGGCGCAATTTTACCATAATATGCAACACCCCTCCCGCTGTAATATTTAAGTTGCAATACCCGGCGCCAGGGTAAGCTCGTACCGCTCGTCCATGTATGAACGGCCCTATATTTGCACCGGTTTTGCTTCAGTTTTGACAAACCCGCCTTTTGGTACATGTAGATGGCTGCCTGCTGCTTGCATGCACTGCACAAGGCCAAGCTGACTGGTCTCCGGGCGTACTTCAAAAAAAAGGCGGCATAAGCCGCCCTGGGATTTCTATAACCAACAATCATTTAGTCAATCTGGATATTATTTACGCACGGTACCGGCTTAATCTTCCTCCCGCCGTCAAAAGCAATGCTTCCAGCCCTCTTTCCTATTACTGAGCTAAGTTATTTGGCAGTGAAGACTTCTTTTCTTGGCGTTTGCGTAGCACTTGCAGCAGATAAGCGCCGACAAGCAATCCCGCTCCAATCATGTCCGTTGTGCTGCCCGGTTTAATCAGCATCAACCAGCCGGCGAAAAGAATTAAGCGGTCATACCATTTTACTGTTGTAATCTTATCCCACTCGCTATAATGGGGTTTGTATATTCTATTTTTGCTATTGTGGCAATTGTAAAAAGCCTATCGGGGGAATTTTACCACTACCCGATTACCACAAAATATGCGGAATCCTGGTTTGAATAAAACGCCTTAACTAAGATTTTGACTTTAGTCCAGCGGTTTGTAATCATGCTTGGGATCATTTAGGACTTTGCGAATGGCGTCCATAACAATGGCCACCAGGGCAGCATTTTCGGACGGAGAATGGAAACTGGCCTTGGCGGCCATCAATTCCGCCTCCGAAGCCACGTAGCTGGGGCGTAAGTCGTTTAGTGCCATAGCTGCAGCTCTGGATTTGCATAGCTGGCAGTCACAATAATTAGGTTTTGAGCTAAATGTTTCGAATAATTCATTAAGGATGTTCTTGACTGCCAACTCGGTATAATTAACTATTTTCATTTTCAATGGACCCCTTTTCTGTTTAACAACGAAGCTGATTTTAGTATATGGGACCTGAGTTTTGCCAGCAATGGGGCCTTACTCACAATTAAGTGGGACTTTAGTCCCGTAGCTTAGTATGATATGAACCTAACATATCAAATTTTTCACCAGTAGTGACAAAAAAATATTTCAAAAGCAGGATTTGATGAAAAGAGAGCGAATAATATATGTATTAGTACATAAAATCACAAACCCCAATATTATGGGCGGGTGACTTAAAGTTGATTAGTGTCGCGTTGCTGTAATTGAATAAAAAATAATTAAGATAGGAGAGGAAGTATGATAGCAAATTTAAGTGAAATAGGTCACAAAGATTGCGGCTTAGAGGGGTTTCCATTGGAATATCTAATACCGGTGACTTCCCGGGACAGCATACCGGGGGAGTATCTGGGTACCCCCATTGAGAGCTTGCTTGGATATCATAATTTGGGATACCCCTTGAAGACTTATAAACATGCGGAATTGCTGATTGGTATGTGCATGGATTACAGGAAACACTTGCATATTCCCGATAATTTCGCCTATGTCTTGCGCACCGGCGGGGGTAATTTGAGGTACAGTGAATTCAAGTTATCCTACGCTATTGCTATTGGCGGGGTGAAGGCAATAGTATTAATAGGCCACGATAATTGCGGTATGGTCAACTTAATGTCAAAAAAAGAAAAATTCATCAAGGGCTTGGTCGAAAATGCAGGGTGGGAACAGAGCCGGGCGGAGGAACATTTCATGCATTTTGTTCCCATGTTTGAGATTGGGAATGAAGTGGATTTCGTTATCAGCGAAGCTAAGCGATTAAGGTTAAAGTATCCTAAAATCCTGGTGGCACCCATGTTTTATGGCATGGCTGATAAACAGTTGTATCTTTTGAAGGAATAAATTACCAATTGGAAGGTAACAATGGGGGCATATCATAGCCTCAGGATAATTATCCGCTTGAGCTTGAGTTTATTGAATATAATTGAGATTTCTGCCAGATAATAAGAAAAAAGGAGGTGGAAGAATGCCTGATGTACACTGCACGGTGAATACTTGCAAGTATTGGCAGCAGCAAAACTTATGCAGTGCCCAACAAATTGTAATTCAGAGCGATGCACAAGGTGGTTTTTCACCCAACGCCAAATTGGAACAATTAAGTGCGACACCGGCAAACAATATTGACGAAACCTGTTGCCAAACTTTTAAAAATGCGCATGCATAAAGAATGGGCACCTTGATCAAAGGTGCCCATTCTTTGCGACAGGCATAAAAAAGCAAGACCTTTTTACGGGTCTTGCTTTTTTGTACCTTCAGGCTTATTGTCGCCAGGCATGGGTTTCCTGGCAGGGTTAAAAACAAATTCCAGGTTTACAGCCTGTCTGGGCGGTTCAGTCATACCACCGCTTTGTTTTTGCTCACCGGGCTGGGTCATATCCTTCACCCGGATGAACAGCAGCGCGGCTAAGGCCGTTGCTCCGGCCAGGATTGCACCGCCCCAGTACATGTGGGCATTACTGATGCCCATGAGGTAGCCGAATAAAGGCGGTCCCACGGCTACGCCCAGGAAGCGGACACTACCGTAGATAGAAGTAACCAGGCCCCGTTCTTCGGAAGCGACTGTACTTGTAATAATGGTGTTTAGGCAGGGCAGGAGCAGGCCCGTGCCAATTCCGGCAACGGAAATCCCAATGAAAAAGTAATAAATGTTCTGAAACAGGTTTAAAGAAGCCAGAGCGATTGCTACCAGGACCAGCCCGATAACCACCAGCCATTTCATCAGCTTAACTCTTTTTTTAAGGAACAAGCCGGTTACATACGAACTAATGCACATGAAAAGGACCGGGATGGCAATGGCTGCACCTTTTATGATTCCGTTAAGTCCCACGTTTTTTTCCAGATAGTCGCTTAAGAAAAAGAGAATGCCGAACAATATTAAGAGAGCGGTTGTACCGGCCAGGAATGAGGTTAAAAGCATCGCTGATTTTTTTTCAAATACTTTCTTAATGGCTTTTAAATACTGGGATACACTCTGGGTGGCCCGGTTGCCCCTGGGTTCCTTGACCAAAAACCAGATACCCAGAATAATGGGAATGATGATAGCAGGGAAAAACAAAAAGGTGGCATACCAGGCTATCAATCCTATGGCCGCACCAAGCACCGGGCTCAGTACTTTGCCCATACCGTTGGCTGCTTCAACAACTCCCAGCGCTTTACTGCGCTGCTTACCTGTAAACAGGTCACCGGTCAGTGCCATGGCTATGGGGGTGGTGCCGGCTGCGCCGATGCCCTGAACAATTCTGCCGCCAACGATCCAGGTATAGGCTTTGTCCTGAAAAAAAATGGCGGACAGCCCGGCAATAATGCCACCCAAACCGTAAAGGATCAATCCGGGGATAATAATTTTTTTACGTCCAATCCTGTCGGACAAAAAGCCGGCAAGCGGAATAAGCAGGCCGGGCACTGAAAAAGCGGTAATAATCATGCTGACTTTGATCTGGCTTAAATTAAACGCTTCCTTAATTTCCGGCAGAACCGGGATCAGCATGGAATTGCCAAGGACCATAATGAAAGGCACACCTGAAATAGCTGCTATTGTAACAGCCCCGGACTTGCCACTCATGATGTCTCCACATCCTTTCACCAACATTGAATATTTTGTCTCAGCCCGGTTGACGGTATGCATTTATGCGCCTGTTTGCGCATATGAAAAAATAGTTAATGAAGGGAGTGAAGAAAATGTTTTATGTTTTCGATAAAATTGTTTTATCAATGGCAGCGGTGCGCTTCTTGTCCGCCACTATTGAATTTAGCGCCGCTATGCTGATGTTATATTTCAACCGGGTGGAACATGCATTTAAAATTAATGCAATGCTTGCCCTGGTAGGTCCTACTGTAATGATAACCGTGACCACCCTGGGGCTGGTCGGACTGGCCGGAAAAGTTTCTCTCTCTGGTATGGTATTAATTTTGGCCGGCGTGGCTTTGATTTTCCTGGGCGTTAGACAAATTTGATGCCCACGCTGCAGTATCCGCATTGGCAAAAGGCGGGGGGCGTGCTGCTTACCGGCATATAAGCCAATAAAACAAGCAAAGTCTAATAGCGCGGTTATTGAAGGAAAACCGGCAAACAATGCTTCCGTAAAAGTTTTTTCAACTTGGAAAATTGCTTTGCGTGCAAAAGGAACCACTGAGTGCCGGGTGACAGTGTCAAAAACCGCTGCAAAATATAATTGACGTAAGCCCGCTGGAATGTTATTATGTTTTAAGTGAAATTTGCCTTGAAATCGGTCCCGTGAGGCCGGTAAGGATACATAGAGTGAACCAAAGACGGGTTGAAAAACTTGGTCTTTTCTATGCCTGCTTACCGGTGAAAGCAGGTTTTTTTGATGCCTTTATTCTTTTTTAGTGTCAGGGTTTATGAAGATACAGCCTAATTTATTTTTTAATCTAATTCCTAATCTTTAATTTCTAACTTCTAATGTGCGGCGGGGGTGTTCTCCTTGACGGATTTAAAAGAAAAAGCCAGGATTTTGGACAGGGACGGCATCAGGCGCGCCCTCACCCGGATAGCGCATGAAATCATTGAGCGCAACAAAGGGACCGAGGACTTGGTATTGATTGGGATCAGGCGGCGCGGCGTTCCCCTGGCCAGGCGGCTGGCGGAAAAAATCAGGGAAATTGAAGGAAGCCTTGTTCCTGTGGGAATACTGGACATTACTTTGTACCGGGATGACCTCTCCTCGCTGCATCCTCACCCGGTGGTCAGGCAAACCGAGGTTAACTTTTCCGTCAAAGGTAAAAAAGTTATTCTTATTGATGATGTTTTATTCACAGGCAGAACAATCCGGGCCGCCCTGGATGCCGTTATTGATCTTGGCAGACCCAAGAACATCCAATTGGCGGCGCTGATTGACAGGGGGCACAGAGAACTGCCCATCAGGGCGGATTATATTGGAAAAAACGTCCCAACCTCCCGGCGTGAGCTGGTGGAAGTACGGCTTGACGAAACGGATGGAGAGGACGAAGTGATTATTCAGGAAAAATCATAACTGTTGGTGCCATCCTTTTAAGCGGTCCCGCGAGGCCGGCAAGGGAGGGCCTAAAATATTAGCCCTGCCGGCCTCAACCGGATTGTTGAAGTAACAATTTCGGATGAGGCTTTATTTATGCTTTAACAAAGCAAGCCCGGCCACAGGCACTGCAAGGTAAACGGAATAATGTCTGATCCAAAGCGCCTTTAATGTTGGGGGGGGTTCCCGTATTGTTTAAATGTAAAAATTTGTTGGGGTTGCAGGACCTTTCCGCGGAAGAAATCACATTCTTGCTGGATACTGCAATACCTATGAAGGACATTATCAGCAGGCCGATTAAAAAGGTGCCTACTCTGCGGGGCAAGACGGTGGTGAACCTGTTTTATGAAAACAGTACCCGCACCCGCAGTTCTTTTGAGCTGGCAGCTAAATATTTAAGTGCGGACAGCGTCAACATTTCCAGCTCGTCAAGCAGTGTGGCCAAAGGTGAGAGCCTTTATGACACCGCCCGAACGATCCAGTCGTTGGGAGCCGACGTAATTATTCTGCGCCACCCCATGGCCGGCTCGCCGCGGCTGCTGGCCCGGACGGTTGATGCGGCGGTAATTAATGCCGGGGACGGGGCGCATGAGCATCCCTCCCAGGCCTTGCTGGACCTTTTCACGGTCCGGGAGCGTTTGGGCAGGCTGGCCGGGCTCAAGGTGGTAATTGTGGGTGATGTTCTGCACAGCCGGGTGGCCCGCTCTGATATTTGGGGCTTTACCAGGATGGGAGCGGAGGTCGTCGTTTGCGGTCCTCCAACTCTAATTCCGCCGGGGATTGACCGGATGGGCGTCCGGGTGTTCCACCGGCTGGAGGAGGCGCTGCCGGGCGCTGATGTTATTATTATGCTGAGAATACAAAAAGAAAGGCAGCAGCAGGGCTTATTTCCCAGCTTGAGGGAATACGCCGTCCTGTACGGGTTGAACCGCCGGCGGCTGGCGCTGGCGCGCAGCGGCGCCCTGGTGCTGCACCCCGGCCCGATGAACAGGGGTGTGGAGATATCGGCGGATATTGCAGACGGAACATCATCTGTTATTGAAGAGCAGGTTACCAACGGGGTGGCGGTGCGCATGGCGCTGTTGTACTTGCTTGCAGGGGGAGGTGACCGGCATGAAAATGATTATTAGGGGCGGGCGGGTTTTGGACCCCGTCTCAAAAAGGGATGAAATAGCTGATTTATATATTCAAAATGGTTTGGTCGCCCTACCGTTTGAGGCCGATTCCAGCACCCAAATTATTGATGCTGCCGGCAGGCTGGTTGCCCCGGGTTTTATTGATATGCATGTGCACCTGCGCGAGCCCGGGTTTGAAGCCAAGGAAACAATAGCTACAGGAACGGCTGCCGCTGTTCGGGGCGGCTTCACCGGAGTTGCCTGCATGCCCAACACCAATCCGGTGGCCGATAACGCAGCGATAATTGAATTTATAAAAAACAAAGCACTGGAGGCCGGCAGGTGCGGTGTCTACCCCGTGGGAGCCATTACCCGGGGCAGCCAGGGCAAGGAAATGGCGGAACTGGCCGGGATGCGGGAATCCGGCGCCGTAGCCTTTTCCGACGACGGGCAGCCCGTAAAGGATGCCTGGATGATGCGCCTGGCCATGCAGTATTGTAAAATGCTTGGCGCCGTAATTATTTCACACTGCGAAGAAAAAAGCCTGGTGGCCGGAGGGGTAATGCACGAGGGATATTATTCCACCATTTTGGGGTTAAAAGGGATTCCCGCCGCAGCCGAAGAAATAATGGTAAGCCGGGACATCATTCTGGCTGCCGAGACGGGGTGCCCGGTCCATATCGCTCACATCAGCACTGCCGGCTCGGTGGCGCTGGTGCGGGAAGCCAAAAAGAGGGGCATCAGCGTAACAGCGGAAGTGACGCCGCATCATTTTTCCCTTACGGACGGGGCAGTGGCAGATTACAGCACCAATGCCAAGGTGAATCCTCCCCTGCGCGGCGAGGCCGACCTGCAGGCTGTGCTGGCAGGGCTGGCCGACGGAACTATCGATGTCATCGCCACGGACCACGCCCCGCACACTTACGATGAGAAAAATGTTGAGTTTGATCTGGCCCCCTTCGGCATGGTTGGGTTGGAGACGGCTGTTGGTCTGGTTTGGAGTGAGCTGGTGCACAAAGGGATACTGACGCCGCTGCAGGCTGTAGCCAAGCTGTCGTTTAACCCGGCCTCGATACTGGGCCTGAACAGGGGCATGCTTACTGAGGGCGCGGCAGCGGATATCACCATTATCGACCCGGACCTGGAGGAAACAGTTGACCCCGCCAAATTTGCCGGCAAGGGAAGAAATACTCCCTTTACCGGCCGAAAACTAAAAGGGATGCCTGTAATGACCATTGTGGCGGGGGAGATTAAATATCAAAGGAGTCAGAAGTCGGGAGTCAGAAGTCGGGAGTCAGAAGTCAGGAGTCAGAATGAGGGAACGGTTTAGTTCATATTGAATTATTCTGATTTCTGACTACTGCCTTCTGAATACTTGTATAGTTATAGAGCATCTGCGGAGGTGTATTTGTTTGAAAGCTGTTTTAGCACTGGAGGACGGCATGATTTTTACCGGGCAGTCATTTGGCGCCACGGGTGAGCAGTGGGGTGAGGTGGTATTCAACACCGGCATGACCGGCTACCAGGAAGTGCTTACCGACCCGTCTTACTGCGGTCAAATAGTGGTAATGACCTATCCCCTGATCGGCAACTACGGAGTTAACCGGGAAGATTATGAATCGATGCGCTCCTTTGTCCGTGGGTTCGTGGTCAGGGAAGCCTGTAATCACCCAAGCAACTGGCGCGCCACGTATAAGATCGATAATTTCCTGGCCCGGGAAGGAGTATTGGGCATCAGCGGAGTTGACACCAGGGCGCTGACCAGACACCTGCGCAGTCACGGGACTATGCGGGGGGTAATTGGGACCGGTGAGATAGACCCGGCTATACTGGTGGAAAAAGCCAGGTCCTGCCCCCAACTAACCGGCCAAAAACTGGTGGAAGAAGTAACAACCCGCCAGGTATATACTCTTCCGGGTGACGGTCCCAGGGTCGTGCTGATTGACCTGGGTTCCAAACACAATATTATCAGGCGGCTAAGGGACAGGGGTTGCTCAGTTATTGTCGTGCCGCCGGATATGAAACCGGAAAAAATAGCTGAACTGGCCCCCGAAGGTGTGTTGCTGTCCAACGGGCCCGGAGACCCCACCGATGTGCCTGGGACTATTGCGACCACCCGGGCTCTTGTGGGCAAATACCCCATGTTTGGTATCTGCCTGGGCCACCAGATCATGGCCCTGGCCCTGGGGGCAAAAACTTATAAAATGAAATTTGGCCACCGTGGAGCCAACCACCCGGTAAAGGACCTTGCTTCAGGCAGAGTGTATATTACTTCGCATAACCACGGGTTCTCAGTTGACGAGGAATCGCTAAAGGGGCTGGATGTGGACGTTTCCCACATCAACCTGAACGACAATACGGTGGAAGGTATTCGACACAGGCACCTGCCGCTGTTCGCGGTGCAATACCACCCCGAGGCGTCGCCGGGACCGCATGATTCAGACTATATATTTGACCAGTTTATGGATATGATGCGCGGGGAGGGCAGGTAAAATGCCAATTAAAAAAGGAATTAAAAAAGTCCTGGTGGTAGGATCGGGCCCCATTATCATCGGCCAGGCGGCTGAATTTGATTATGCCGGCACCCAGGCCTGCCGCGCGCTGCGCGAGGAAGGGCTGGAAGTTGTTTTAATCAACAGTAACCCTGCCACTATTATGACCGACGCCAACATGGCGGACAGAATTTATATCGAACCGATAACACCGGAATTTGTCACCCGGGTGATTAAAAAGGAAAGGCCGGACGGCTTTCTGCCTTCGCTGGGCGGCCAGGTGGGCTTGAACATGGCCCTGCAGCTTTCAGACATGGGCGTGCTTGAAGAATACGGGGTCAGGCTGCTGGGTACCCCGCTGGACGCCATCAAAAGAGCCGAGGACCGTGAGGAATTTAAGGCCACCATGGAGCGGATCAATGAGCCGGTTCCCGAAAGTGTCATTGTAAGTTCTGTGGACGAGGCCGTGGAGTTTGCCAAGCAAATCGGTTTTCCACTGGTGGTGCGTCCTGCTTACACGCTGGGCGGCACCGGCGGCGGCATGGTTTATAATATGAACGAACTGGTCAATACCTGTACCCGGGGCCTTAAAGCCAGCATTATTCACCAGGCGCTGATAGAGCGCAGCGTCGTTGGCTGGAAAGAAATCGAGATTGAAGTAATGCGGGACGGAGCCGATAACTGTATTACCATCTGCAGCATGGAGAACCTCGACCCCATGGGTATTCACACCGGTGACAGCATCGTGGTGGCGCCCACCCAAACTTTGAGCGACAAGGACTACCAGATGCTCCGCACTGCCGCGCTGAAAATCATCCGGGCTTTGGGAGTGGAGGGCGGCTGTAATATCCAGTATGCCCTGGACCCCAACAGCTATCAATATTATGTAATTGAAGTAAACCCGCGGGTATCCAGGTCTTCCGCACTGGCTTCCAAGGCCACCGGATATCCAATTGCCAAGGTGGCCAGTAAAATAGCAATTGGCCTGAACCTGGACGAAATCAAGAACGCGGTGACGGGCAAGACCTACGCCTGCTTTGAGCCGTCCATTGATTATACCGTAATTAAGTTCCCCCGCTGGCCATTTGACAAGTTTGCACTGGCCGACCGCACGCTGGGCACCCAGATGAAGGCCACCGGCGAGGTCATGGCCATTGACAGAACCCTTGAGGGCGCGCTGCTCAAAGCCATCCGCTCCTTGGAAATTGGGGTGCCCGGTTTGATCTACCCGGGGTTGGATTCATACACCGATGAAGAAATCGAAAAGAAACTCTCGCAGCCCAATGACGAGCGGTTGTTCGTGCTGGCCGAAGCACTGCGCCGGGGTATGCTGTACGACAGAATTATCAGCCTGACCAAAATGGACCGGTTTTTCATTCAAAAAATTGATAACGTAATTAAGCTGGAGGAGAAAGTGCGGCGCCAGGGTGAAGCTGCCTTGACCCCCGGGTTCCTTTTGGAAGCCAAGCAAAAGGGTATGGCGGATACTTACCTGGCCCAGGCTTCAGGCGTACCGGCTGAAAGAATCAAAGAGCTGCGCGAGCAGCACGGCATTAAGCCGGTTTATAAAATGGTGGATACCTGTGCGGCTGAATTTGAGGCCGTAACGCCATACTATTACTCCTGCTACGATAGCGAAGACGAGGCGGAGCCCACGGACAACCGTAAAGTGGTGGTGCTCGGCGGCGGCCCCATTCGGATTGGACAGGGCATTGAGTTTGACTACTGCTCGGTACACTCGGTTTGGGCGTTGAAGGAAATGGGTTTTGAATCCATTATTATCAACAATAACCCTGAAACCGTCAGCACCGACTTTGATACCGCCGACCGGCTTTATTTTGAGCCGCTGCTGCCGCAGGACGTGTTAAACATTATAGAAAAAGAAAAGCCTGAAGGCGTGATTGTCCAGTTTGGCGGCCAAACGCCCATTAACCTGGCCGTGCATCTGGACCGGGCCGGGATAAAAATACTCGGCACTTCGATGAATGATATCGACCGGGCCGAGGACCGCAAGCGCTTTGACGCCCTGCTGAGCGACCTTGACATACCCCGGCCGCCGGGGGGAACAGCCACATCAGTGGCCGAGGCCGAAGAGATTGCCGGGCAAATAGACTTTCCGGTGCTTGTACGCCCTTCCTATGTGTTGGGTGGCCGCGCTATGGAAATTGTTTATAATCTGGAAGATTTGAGAAACTATATGCAAAGCGCCGTTAAGGTAACGCCGGAACACCCTGTGCTGGTAGATAAGTACTTCCTGGGCGAGGAAATCGAGGTCGACGCCATCGCTGACGGCGAAACTGTCCTGATTCCGGGAATTATGAAGCACGTGGAACGGGCCGGAGTGCATTCCGGGGACAGCATTGCCGTTTACCCCGCCAACCACCTGGATCATAAGGCTCGCCACCAGATTGTTGATTATACAACCCGGCTGGCACTCAACCTTAACGTCAGGGGCATGATCAATATTCAGTACGTTTTATACAATGGACAGATTTACGTGCTGGAAGTAAACCCGCGGGCCAGCCGGACGGTTCCGTATATGAGTAAAATAACCGGTATCCCCATGGTTAACCTGGCCACTAAAATAATTATGGGCCGGAAATTAAAGGACATGGGTTACCAGGGAGGGCTTTATCCCGAAACCAGGCTGGTCGGGGTTAAAGCACCGGTGTTCAGTTTTGCCAAACTGCTGCAGGTGGATATTTCGCTGGGACCGGAGATGAAATCCACAGGCGAGGTGCTTGGTGTTGACGCCAGCTATCCGGTTGCCTTATACAAGGCGCTGCTGGCCTCCGGGGTGGTTTTTCCGGAGCGGGGTAATATCCTGGTGACCGTGGCCGACAAGGATAAGGAAGAGGCTTTGCCCATTGTGCGCGGTTTTGCCGGCCTGGGCTACAATATACTGGCCACCTCAGGCACGGCAAATTACCTGGAAGAGCACGGGGTGGCGGTCAGGCGGGTAAACAAGGTGCGTGAAGGCTCGCCGCATATCGACGACCTGCTGCGCCAGGGTGAGATTCACCTGGTTATCAACACGCTGACCAAGGGCAAGGCTCCCGAGCGGGACGGTTTCGTGATCAGGCGGGCAACGGTGGAACTGGCCGTTCCCTGCTTAACTTCCCTGGACACCGCCCGGGCCATTCTGGAAGTGTTAAGTGATTTCCAGGAAGGCGCCAAAGTCAACCTTATCCCGTTACAGGAATACCTGAATTAAAAATAAAACTACCTTGTGCTATCCCCACCGTTTAGTCCATGTCATTGCGAGGAGTGAAACGACGTGGCAATCCCATCCGGGCCACACCTTTTAGGGGAAAGGGTACACACCGCTTCGGGGAATATTCCCAAATAGTGGGAAAGGGGACACACCTCTACGAGGAATGTCCCCAAATATACATTTTGTGCTGTAGGGGCGGACGACCCTGTCCGCCCTGAATGTCCCCCAATAATGCCAGCTCGCTCGCAATGGCAAAAGTAAACTAAATACCCCGAACGGCCTTATCAAGGCTGTCCGGGGTTTATCTTAACCGGGCGAAGGTCCCGGGGGTCTTATGCTATTATAAATAAAGAGGACCCGATTAAGCTCCCTGCTTTAGGGCTTCAATTGCTTTCATCAGGTCCAGGTTGAGTTTTTTGAACCAGTCTGTCAATTCGCTGTTTTGCTGAGCCTTTTGGTTATTGGACCGGATCATTTCGGTCAGTGCTCTGACGGCATGTTCCCTGTCGGTCACCTTAACATCACCTCCTTTATTATCAATATATCAATATTAATATACCAGTGCAATGTAAAGTGTTAATGAATTTAATATTAATTTTTGGGGGGATTGAATTGGCCCTACTTGTCCAGGGTGAAATAGTCAGTCACATGGAAAGGGCGCCCGGTGTCTTTATGGTGGAATTTATTGCTCCGAACCTGGCCACGGTTGCCCGGCCAGGTCAATTTTTACATATTCGCTGCAGTGAGGGGAATGACCCGCTGTTGCGCCGCCCCATCAGCATTCATGCGGTGGATCGTGACCGGGGGAGGGTTGGTATACTCTTCCAGGTGGTTGGCCGGGGCACCGCTTTGTTGGCCCGACGTAAGGATGGGGTGATTGACGTAATGGGCCCCCTGGGACGCGGGTTTAGCACCGGTAGCCACAACTTAATGCGTGCGGGCAGTATTGCCGTAGTCGGCGGCGGCATTGGAGCGGCCCCGCTGTTCTTTTTGCTGCAGGAGCTTGCGCGCTGCGGTGATCCCGCCCGGGTTAAAGTGCTGCTTGGAGCCAGGAGTGCGAACCAGATCCTCATTAAAGAAGAAATTGAAAATCTGGGCTATACAATGGAGCTGGCTACGGACGACGGTTCTGTGGGCCACAGGGGACAGGTGACGGAGTTATTGCTGAAGCTCCTGCCGGAAGGAGTCAGCTATGTTTACGCCTGCGGGCCGGCGCCAATGCTGAAAGCGGTATGTGCTTTCCTCAGCGAAGCCGGGATACCGGGTGAGGTTTCCCTGGAGGAAAGAATGGCTTGCGGCGTGGGAGCTTGCCTGTCCTGCGCCTGTCAGGTTAAAGCTGCAGGCGGCGGGGTCCATTACCGCCGTGCTTGTGTGGACGGGCCGGTTTTTCCGGCAGGGGAGGTGGTCTGGTGATCAATACCACGGTAAACCTGGGTGGTATCAAGATGAAAAATCCCGTGGCCACCGCTTCCGGTACTTTCGGCTTCGGCTTGGAATACCAGCAGTTCATTCAATTGGAAAAGCTTGGCGCAATTATTGTAAAAGGGACAACCCCGGCGCCCAGGCAGGGGAACCCGCCGCCGCGTATAGCTGAAACGCCGGCCGGGATGTTGAACGCCATCGGCTTGCAGAACCCGGGGGTAAATAAAGTGGCGGGGGAAATCATCCCCCGGCTGGTTCACCTAAACACGCCGGTAATAATAAATATTGCCGGCGATACGGTGGAGGATTACGCCCTGGTAGCCAACAAGCTGGACGGAGTGCCCGGTGTTGCGGGCCTGGAGATTAACATCTCCTGCCCTAACGTCAAAAAGGGGGGCATTCAGTTTGGCAGTGATCCCCGGTCGGCAGCCGAGGTGACCAGGGCTGTGAAAGCGGCCACCAAACTGCCGGTAATTGTTAAGCTTTCGCCTAATGTAACCGACCTTGTTGCTATGGCTGCGGCTGTGGCCGAAGCCGGAGCGGATGCCCTGTCAATGATTAATACCCTGCTGGGCATGGCCATCGATGTAGACCGGCGCAAGCCGGTGCTGGGCAATATCACCGGGGGGCTAAGCGGACCGGCTGTGCGCCCAGTGGCGGTTCGCGCGGTATGGCAGGTTTACCGGGCGGTAAAACTGCCCATCCTGGGGATGGGGGGCATTATGACGACCAGGGACGCACTGGAATTTATTCTGGCCGGGGCCACGGCAGTGGCGGTGGGAACGGCCAACTTCGTCAACCCCCGGGCCACCATTGAAATTATCGAAGGTATAGAAAATTATCTGCGCGAGCAGGGCTTTAACAACATCAACCAGCTTACCGGCCTTGCACACGCGGGCATATAAGGAATAAAAAGGCTGCAGGTGAGGTGGAAAAGTTGTCCAAAGATAAACTGATTATAGCCCTTGACGTTAATAGCAGGGCGGAAGCCATGTCCCTGCTTAAGGAACTGGCCGGTATGTCAGGTTTTTTTAAAGTTGGCATGGAACTGTTTTACTCCGAGGGTGCCGGTATAGTGCGGGAGATTGCTGCAACAGGGGCCGGGGTATTTCTGGATTTAAAGCTGCACGACATCCCCAACACAGTGGGGCGGGCGGCCCGGGTGCTGGTTCGGTCAGGAGCCTCCATTATCAATGTGCACGCTGCCGGGGGCGGCGCCATGATGCGGGCCGCCGGCGAAGCCGCCAGGGAGGAAGCCGGGCGGTTGGGTTTGCCGGCGCCTGCGGTAGTGGCGGTAACTGTTTTAACCAGTATAGACCGGGATTCGTTTAACAGGGAAATGGGCTATACCGGTGCAATTGAAGACCGGGTGCGTTCCTGGGCGCTGCTGGCCCGGGAGTCCGGACTGGATGGAGTGGTCTGCTCGCCCCGGGAAATTGAAATGGTACGCATGGCCTGTGGACCGGATTTTCAAATTATTACCCCGGGGATCAGGCCGGCCGGGTCTGATTTAAACGACCAGCGCCGGGTAATGACGCCGGGTGGGGCGATCAAGGCCGGTGCCAGCCGGATTGTGGTCGGCAGGCCCATTACCGCTGCACCGGACCGGCGCGCGGCGGCAGCGGCTATACTGGCCGAATTGTCCGCGAGTTCATGTCATTGCGAGGAGTGAAACGAAGTGGTAATCTATACATCAAAAGAAAGGAGACACACCTCCTCTTTGGGGTCGGGCTTGAAGGTCGGGAGGAATGTCCCCAATAAAATTTAGGATCGGAGGAAAGTCCCCAATTATTACCTGCGCTACGCTTGCAATGACAAAAGAGGCGCTGTAAATGTTTAATATTATAGGTGGTGCTAAACTTTGAAATTAAATAAGATAACGGAAAATGTGTACTACATAGATTCTGCGGTCAATATTGGTCTAATTGTAAATGAGGCCAACGAAGCATTGTTGGTGGACACCGGGATTGACGACAGTGTGGCGCGTAAGGTCAAAAGGCTGGTGGAGGAAAACGGCTATAAATTACGGGGAATTATTATCACCCACGCCCACGCAGACCACTGTGGCGGGGCCCCCCACCTGGTAAAAACAACGGGGGCGGCTGTTTATGCAACGGCAACAGAAAAGCCGGTACTGGAATGCCCGGTTCTGGAACCTGTTTATTTGTTTGGCGGCGCTTACCCTCCGGATCCTCTCCATAATAAATTTTTCCTGGCCGGTGGAGTGAGTGTTGACGAAGTAATCATGCCCGGGGTGCAAAATATCTGCGGGTGTGAGGTTGAAATTGTTGATATGGCCGGACATGCTTTGGGCCAGGTGGGTGTGGCGGCTGCAGGGGTGCTATTCTGTGCTGATTCCGTAATTGCCCCCGAGGTGATTGATAAACACGGGATACCCCTGAACGCTGATCTGGCAGGAGCCCTGGAAACGTTCAACCGCCTTGAGAGCCGGCAGGAAAAATTTTACCTGCCGGCGCATGGAACGCTGGCTGAGGACATAGTCCCTGTGGTCGGAGCCAACCGCCGGAGATTAATTGATACTCTGGAGTTTATCAAGGACTTGCTGGAAAGTCCTAAAACCGTTGAGGAAATCCTTGCTGCAGCCTGCAGTAATTTTAAGATTAATATTAACAACATGGGGCAGTATTACTTGATGCACCTGACCATAATGGCCTACCTTTCATATATGGTCGACCGCAAGGAAATCACGGCTGAGTACAATGAAAACAGGCAGAGTTTTAAAAAACTGCTTGGCTGAGTTAAGAAAACGGGTCGCTTTATTGTCAGGGAGGCGCCCCCTTTAATACCCGGTTAATTGAAGTGTAAGGGCCACCCGGTTGGGTGGCCCTGTGACAATTAGTGTTCCATAGCCTTGAAAGCGGGCGGTTTTTCCTTGAAGCCTTTGGTTTTGACGGCCGAGTATACCAGGCCGATGGCCAGCCAGATGAAGCCCATAGTTTTTGCTTCCGGCTGAAGGCTCAGCCAGACGTAAAAAATAATAGCGAACCCGCAGGCCGGCAGTGCAAAATATTTAAACAGTGAAGCCGGGTCGGTTTTTTTCAGGCGGATGACATAATAAATGAATACCGACAAGTGCAGGAACAAAAAGCCGGTAAGCGCGCCGAAGTTGACCATGGAAGTCAGCCTGTCGGTGTTGAGAGCCACACCGATGGTAATGGCGATGACTGCCACCAAAATTGTGCTTACATAAGGTGTCTTGTATTTGGGGTGAATTTTCCCCAGCACCGAAGGCATCATTTTATCCCGCGCCATGCTGTAGAGCAGGCGGGAGATAGCGGCCTGGGCCACCAGCCCGTCGCCGATACCCCAGGCAATGGCGGTAGCCAGCGCGGCTACCAGACGCAGCCAGTTGCCGCCGGCGGCCTGGGCAACGGCATAAAAAGCGGTGTCCGGGTTTTGGAAAGAGGTGTGGTCGGGCCAAACCAGGCCGGCCAGATAAGTTTGCACCACGAATAAACTGCCCACCAGCACCAGCGCGGTTACCGTAGCCCGGCCCACCATGCGCTTGGGGTCCTTGGATTCTTCCGCCAGGGTGCTGATGGCGTCAAAGCCCAGGAAGCTGAGCACCGCCAGGGATGTGGCGGACATGACCATGCTCATGCTGAATCCCTCGGGTTTCCAGATGGGATCAATGGTAAAGGCGCCTGCGCCAACGCCTTTCATAACGGCAATAATGGCTGCCGCACAGAAGGCCACCAGGGCGAATATTTCGATAACCATCAGGGTTATATTGGTGCGGGCCGTCATTTCGATGCCCCGCAGGTTGACAACGGTATTGATGATGACAAATAAAGCAATCCAGCCCCAATAGGGCAGTATGGGCAGCATCTCCTGCAAAGCGTAGCCGGCCACCAGGTAGACCAGGGCCGGAGTTAAAATATAGTCCAATAGCATGGCCCAGCCGGCAAAGAAACCCACATGGGGGTTTATCCCCCTGGAGGCGTAAGAATAAACCGAGCCGGATATCGGAAAGGCCTGTGCCATCCGGGCATAACTTAAGGCGGTAAAGGTCATGGCGATGATGCCGATGATATAGGCCAGGGGCGCCATGCCGTTGGACACGTCGGTAACGTAGCCGTAAATGCCCATGGGCGCGATGGGCACCATAAAGACCATACCGTAAAACAGCAGGTCTTTAAAAGTCAGGGCCCTTTTCAATTCTTGCTGGTAACCGAATTGTTCCAAAGAATCCGTGTTGGATCGGGTGTTGTGTCCCAATTATCTTCCCCCCAAGTAAATAATTTAATCTTAAAGATCGGTCAGGCCTAATTTTTCAACAATATTCCTGGGCATGGAAAAACGGGCGGTTTTTAACGGGTCGACCACCTGGCATATTTCTGCATTGCCGCAGGCGCTCATCAGCATGCCGGCTTCGTTTAACGTCAGCCCGGTCTTTTGCTGCAGCAGCATGGCCATTTCCCTGGTGGCGGTATCCACAGCTTCATCCAGGGTATGGGCTGAGGCGATTGTAGCCACCACGTCGCCGGTAACCACCAAGGGGTTGTTTAATTGCCATCCCTTGGCCAGGGTAACGGTAATTTCCACCGTACCGGCCACTTCCACGCCGCTGACCATAATTTCTCCGTCACCCATGGCCGCGTGCAGGTCGCCCATGGCCAGGAGCGCGCCGTCAACCTGGACCGGCAGGTATAAGGTGCTGCCGGGGCGGATCAAAGTGGTGTCCATATTGCCGCCGTGGCTGCCGGGTGTGCCGCAGGGAACCGGGTCTCCCGCCGGGGCTACGCCTATTACGCCAATCATGGGATTTAGGGGCAGGGCCAAACCTTTAAACAGAGCAACCCCGTCTTCTATGGGCACCATTAATGTTTGGGATTGGGTGACCTGTTCGCCCAGCACCCCCGCGCCGGGGGCGGCTACCATTACGCCCGGGCCGGTTACCTGGATGCTTTCAATATGCACGGCGATGACGTCGCCGGGTTGGACTCCTTCCAGGTATACGGGGCCGGTGGCCGGGTTGACCCGGTCAAAATTCAAGGTTTCCAGGGTGTCTCCGGCGCTCTTTAGCTGTCCTTCGAAACAATCCCGGGTTTCGAAAGCCAGCCGAGCCGGCAAGGAAACTTTAGCCACCGGCAAATTGTTTTTGTCCATGTTAAAAACCGTTTTTTTTGCTGCAATACGCAATAATCATCACTCCCTACAAGTTTATTACTTATACAAAAGTCGCCTCCGCCCGGCCCCTTTGCCGTTGGGGGCAACCAGATGCCGGGAAATGTTTAAAACAGCTCGAAGTATTCTTTTAATTCCCAATCGGTAACGTGGTTTTGAAAACGCTGCCATTCTGCACGCCGCAAAGCCAGGTAATGGTTTACAAATTCTTCCCCTAAATAACCCAGCATAGTTTGATCGGCCAGCAAAGCATCCAGCGCTTCGGGTAAACATGCGGGAAGTTTGGGGTAATCTTCCCGGGCGTACGGGTCTGAACCATCACAGCTTGCCGGTGGTTCAATTTTATTGGTTATGCCGTCCAGTGCAGCTGCCAGTATGGCCGCCGCAGCCAGATAAGGGTTCGTGTCGGCGGCCGGCAATCTGTTTTCCAGGCGGGTGTTGGCCGTTCTGTTATAAGGAACACGAATCATGGCGCAGCGGTGCTCGTTGCCCCAGGAAGCGTTAACCGGTGCAAAACGATACGGGCGCAGGCGCTTATAGCTGTTAATGGTTGAGTTGGCCAGCGCGCAGATGGCGCCGGCGTGGGCCAATTGCCCACCTATGGCCCAGCGGCAAATATCCGAAAGTTCTTGATGCCGGTCCGGGCCGTAAAAGACATTGGTTCCTCGCATATCCAGCAATGAATGGTGAAAATGCCCGCCGCTGCCGCTGGCACCGGCCATGGGTTTGCCCATGAAAGTCGCCGAGTAACCCTTGAGGTGCAAAATTTCTTTAATGGCTGAGCGATAATACACCGCCATATCCGCTATTTCCAGTCCGGTGAAGGGTGAGTTGGTTATTTCAAACTGTCCTGGTCCGTACTCGGTATTGGCAACCTCGGGGCCCGCCCCAATACCTTCCAGCCCCTGGATAACAGCGGTTAAAATCTCTTCCACCTGGGCTTGTTTTGTGTCTGAATAGCAGTTCAGCCCCTGCCAGGCCGGAGTGAGGGCTTCATTACCCTGTTTAAATACATAAAATTCAAATTCAAAGGCCCCCTTCAGCTGAAAGCCCGTCGCAGCCGCCCGGGCCAAAACATTTTTCAAGATCTGCCTGGGGGCCACAGGTACCGGCTGACCGCCGGGGGTGGTGACATCGGCTATGACCCGGGCTGTTCCGGGCAGCCAGGGTAAAACCATAAAGGTCTTTAAATCAGGCTTTAATACCCAGCTGGGATACCCCCCGTGATAACCGGCACCGGCTTCCGGGACCAACTGTGCCGACGCATCCATGGAGAACAAGGCGGAGGGGTAATTTATGCCCTGTCCGGAGAGGGATTGCAGAAAGCTCTTGGCGGGCACATAGCGTGAGCGCGTGATATTGGTATTGTCTGTCAGGGTAATCCTCACAGTGTGTATCTGGTTATCTTGAATAAGCTTGCGGATATGTTGGACCAGTTCGGCTTCCATGGTAATGGTAATCAATCCCTTTCGTATTATTGCAAACATATTGCAAAATAAAGATATAAGCAATTTTGGTGCCAGTAATCCCGGTACGGGTACGAGCTAAAAACCCTTTAAAATTAATGTTTTTAAAACACAATAATTAGTTTTAAGTCTTGTTGTGTTGATGTTTTGCAATTAAAATATTTATATACCTAAGATGTACGCATCGATAGCTTGGGTATTGGTGCAAGTTCAATTGCATAATTGCAATATCAAAAAATACGTCAGGAGCTAATTGCCGTGCATTTTGCTGATCTGCATGCTTTTGTATCATCAAAAATGGAACAGGTTGTGAAATTGGCCCAAAGGGTGGCCCCTTACCCCAGTACGGTACTAATCACCGGTGAAACCGGCGTCGGCAAAGAGGTGCTTGCCGCTTTTATTCACCAAAACAGCGGCCGGGCCAACGGGCCTTTTGTTAAAGTAAATTGCGGCGCGATTCCGGAAAGCTTGCTGGAATCGGAATTATTCGGGTATGAGCCCGGCGCGTTTACCGGGGCCAGCCGGGAAGGAGCCCAGGGGCTGTTTGAAGCGGCCAATAACGGGACTATACTATTGGATGAAATAAGCGAACTGCCCCCCAAGGCCCAGTCCAAGCTGTTACGGGCGCTGCAGGAGAGGGAAGTGAGAAGGGTGGGGGGGACCTGGTCCAGGATAGTGGATGTACGGGTTATTGCCATCACCAATCAGAATTTGATCGACCTGGTGGAGAAGGGTGGATTTCGCCGGGACTTATATTATCGCATTAAAGTGCTGGAAATAAAAATACCGCCTTTGCGCGAAAGGCCGGAGGACATCCGGTTATTGGCGGAGCACTTTTTATCTGTTTTGGGTCAAGAGTATAATTTGCATCGAGAATTATCACAGGAGGCCTTGATGGTTTTGGGTAATTACCATTGGCCGGGCAATGTCAGGGAGTTGCGCAATACAATTGAAGCCCTGATTATCACTTCTGATCAAGATATGATTGATGCTGAGGCGGTTAACCGTTTCTTAACAAATAATTTAGCGGAGGAAACCTCTTCATCCGGGGTGAAGTATACACTAAAAGAGGTGGTCAAGCAGGCTGAGTACCGGGCCATCAGTGAAGCACTGGCTGCCTGCGGCAACACCAGGGATGCTGCAAGCGTGCTGGGTGTGGATTATACTACTTTAATGCGGAAGATTAATAAACTCGGTATCAAGAGCTGATCCTGCGGGCTACAAATAATAATGAGTCTGATATTGGAGGAAGTGCTGCGGTGAAACTATCACAGTTTATGACCAGAAATCCGGTTACTTTAAAGGAAAACCACACCATCAAGGAAGCGGCGGAGCTATTTACGCGTTATTCAATAGACGGCGCCCCGGTCCTTAATGAACAGGGGGAGATTTGTGGCATTTTCACCAAAACACACCTGTACAGGGCCATTGTTAATGATTGCACACCCGATACGGCGGTTGGCCGGCTGATGAAAAAGGAAGTTAAAACGATCAGCTTGGACAGTTCGGCTGAAAGTGCCTGGCAGCTGGCGCGGGAGCAGCAGATAGGCAGGCTGCCGGTAAGGGACGGGCAAGGCAACCTGGTGGCCATGGTTACGCGCACAAACCTGGTGCAGGCGTTTGAGCAAAAAATGCTTGATACCATCAACAGGCTTAACGCCATTCTCGATTCCACCCATAACGGCATTTATGCCGTTGACAAACATAACATTATTGTTATATTTAACCGTGCCGCCGAACAATTGCTGGGGATTAAAGCTGCTTTTGCCATCGATAAAAATATCAATGAATTTAATTTTGACCTGTCCATCGAAGACGTGCTGAGGACCGGCCGGCCGCAGAGCGGCCGTAAACTTGAATTTAACGGCAGGCGTTTTATTGTTAATCGAACGCCGATTAAAACTAATGATGAGGTCATGGGCGCGGTGGCTGTCATCCAGGATATTTCCGAGCTTGAATTGGTGTCAAAGGAACTAAGTGAAACCACCGAGCTCTATGAGGAACTGAATGCCGTAATCAGTTCATCTTACGATGGTATTGTTGTATTGGATAAAAATGGAAACGTGGCGCAAGTAAACAATGCTTTTACCAAAATGGGACTGTCGATTAACGAAACCATTTATGCTTTAGCCCAAAAAGCCATGGCCAAGAAAGGTGCGGTTACCAAGGCACACCGCCTGCAGTCCGGCAAGGAGCTTTTGCTCACAGCCAATCCTGTCCGGCGTAATAACAAAAGCAACAACACCAAGGTTGTGGTCAATTGCCGGGATATCACCGAGCTTAACAATTTGCGCCGGGAAGTGAAAGCCAGCAAAGAATTGTACGAAGTTTACCATAGCGAGTTGGAAACGTTGCGCACCAAGTACCTGGGCCATACACTGGTTTGTGATAGCCCGGCCATGCGCAATGTTTTGGATTTGGCCGTCAGGGTGGCCAAAGTTGACTCCACCATCCTAATTCTAGGTGAGTCAGGGGTGGGGAAAGATGTGGTCACCAGGCTGATTCACAAAGCCAGTAAACGGTCCGGTCAACCATTTATCAGGGTCAATTGCGGGGCGATACCGGAAAATCTGCTGGAGTCGGAGTTGTTTGGCTATGAACCCGGTGCGTTTACCGGGGCAAGCCGGGAGGGTAAGCCCGGACTCCTTGAATTGGCTCACAAAGGGACGTTGTTCTTGGACGAGATTGCGGAACTGCCTTTGGCTTTGCAGGTTAAATTATTAAATGTCATCCAGGAGCGGGAGGTTACCCGGTTAGGGGGTATCAAAGCCGTGGAGGTGGATATCCGTTTGATTGCGGCAACCAATCAAAACCTTGAAGAGATGGTCGGGAAGGGTAAATTCAGAAGCGATTTATACTACCGCTTAAATGTGGTCCCCATAACCATTCCGCCACTGCGTGAAAGGAGCAGCGACATTCCGGCTTTGGTAGTCCATTTTCTGCGCAAATTCAATGAGAAATACCACCTGAACAAGAGTATTGCGGCTGACGCCATGGATTACCTGTCGGGGTACCACTGGCCGGGGAACGTGCGGGAACTGGAGAATCTAATTGAAAGGTTAATGGTCATCAATACGCATGACATTATAACAGCTAAAGATTTACCCTTGGTTTTTTTGCAGACCGGCCAAACAACTGGAAAGACTGCGGGGAGCCAGGGTTTGGGCTCGGAAAAGGAATTGATTGCCGAGCTGTACCAAAGAATGCGCAGCACCCGTAAGGTTGCCGAAGTTATGGGGGTAAACCAGTCCACTGTGGTCAGAAAAATGAAGAAATACAACATCAAGCCCGGCTAAAATATTAACCCGGGCCTTTCACGGCCTGCCGTAAATAAGCGGCAGTTATTTATTGGGCTGCGATGCGATGCAATCTGATGCAATAGTGATGCATTTATTGGATTTATTTTTTTTAACCAAGATGAAGCATTGATATGCGGGTATTGAAGTATATGCATCGGCTGGCAGGTTATTTGCAATTGATTATGTGGTGATAAATCAAAGTTTATAAAACGGGTTAATTGTAAATTTTCTAATTATTAAAAATTATTTAAATCGCGCGGCTTGCGTGAATATGTGCTGAGTTTTTTTGTTAAATCTATTTATTCACTTGATGATGCAAGCTGATGCAATGGTAGAAATTTGGAGTGGCTATGTATAATATCGGGAATATCCTGGAGCTGGCGGCAGAAAAATATCCCCGGCGCCAGGCGCTGGTTTACCGGCCCAAGGGGCAGTTTTGGACATATGGCCAGTGGGACAAGCATGTTAACCGCCTGGCCAACGCACTGCTTAAATTGGGCATCAACAAGGGGGATACCGTTTCCACTTATCTGGGTAATTGCAGCGAACTGGTTTCTGTTCTGTTTGCAGCGGCCAAAATTGGGGCGGTTTTTAACCCCATCAACTGTAATTTAAGCTCCGCAGAATTGTCTTTTATCTTAAACGATGCACAGTCCAAATTATTAGTGTTTGGTTCCGGCGGAAAAAAGCGGGTTGCCGGTGCACTGGCCAGAATCAAGACTGTTCGGCATTATTTGTCCGTTGATGACCCGGTTCCGGACTTTGCCCGGTCCTATTATCAGGTTGGCGATAACCGGTCCGAATTAAAGCCGGCAGTTGAAGTTTCCGAAAACGACTGGTTTTCCATCCTTTACACAAGCGGTACAACCGGCAAGCCCAAAGGGGTTATACATAAACACAGGGATATTATTGACCACAGCATGTGCATGATTGAATCGCAAAAATTAAGTTATCATGACCGGGGCTTGTCCGTGGATCCCCTTTATCACGCAGCGGAATTGCACTGTTTTTTCCTGCCCCGGGTACACGTGGGGGCGGCTAATATTATCGCTGATTCAACCGACCCGCGGAAAATACTGCAAATGATGTCAGAGGAGAAAATTACCTTAATGTTTGCCGATCCGGTCATTTGCAAAATGATTATCCAATCCGCACCTGAGAACTGTTACTTTCCCCAGCTCCGGTTATTGGCCAACGGTGGGGCTCCTATGCCGCACGCGCTGGCGGCTAAATGCCGGGAAATATTCAAAGCAGATATTCTTCATTTATATGGCATGACGGAAATGGGCCCCGCTATTACGGTGCTTAATCCGGATGAAATGAAAACAAAAGCCGGTTCGGTGGGTAAACCGCTGATTAATCATCAAATTAGAGTTGTTCGCTTAAATGCTGTTTACCCGTCGGACCCCGACGATATTTCAGAGCCGGGCGAGAAAGGTGAGGTTGTGGTCCGGGGCGTCGGGATGATGCAAGGTTATTATAACCGGCCCGAGCTGACGGCAGAAGCAATGTACGGGGGGTGGTACCATACGGGTGACATCGGCTGCTTTGATTCCGATGGTTATTTGTGGCTTTCCGGCCGGCGGGACGATGTCATTTTTGCCGGAGTGGAAAATGTTTACCCCCGGGAAATTGAAGAAGTATTACTTGATCACCCGGATATTGTTGAAGCCGCAGTGGTGGGCGTGGAGCAGCGGGAGTGGGAGACGGACATTGTGGCATTTATAGTAAGTAAAAATAAATTGCTGACCGCAGCAGAGGTTGGCGCCTTTTTAAAGGAGAGCGACAAGCTGGCAGATTTCAAAATGCCGCGGGAATACAAGTTTGTCGATGCTTTGCCCGTGGCAACCACGGGCAAGATTCAAAAAAGGCAGTTAATTAAACAGATAAAATAATGCAAGGGGGAGTCCAGTTGGAAAAGATTTGGTTTAAAAACTACCTGCCTGACACCAGGCACAGCTTAACTTACCCGGAAGTGCCGGTTTTTCAATTTTTAATTGACAGTGCCCGGCAGTACCCGGAAAACGATGCCATAATTTTTGCGGAAAAACATATTTCTTTTAGTGATCTTGATTTGTTCAGCAGCCGCCTGGCCAGATTTCTGCAGGATAAAGGAGTGCGAAAAGGGGACCGGGTGGCCATTCTGGCGCCGAATTGCCCCCAAAACGTGATTGGCTTTTTTGGGGCGCTGAAAATTGGCGCCATCGTGGTGCAGAATAATCCCATGTATGTGGAAAGGGAACTGGAACACCAGTTAAACGACTCGGGCAGTGAGACAATTATTTGTCTGTCCGACCTGTATCCCAAGGTTAAAAACATCAGGGCCAACGTCCGGCTAAAAAACATCGTCACTTTTAATATTGACGGCTCTCCTGTTTCCACCGGCGATGATACGGTGGATTTGCAGTCTGTCATCCACGATTACAGTTCAGATTACCGGCAGGATTCCGTGGGTCCCAAGGACCTGGCCCTGCTGCAGTATACCGGCGGCACCACAGGGGTCTCCAAAGGCTGTATGCTGACACACAGTAATTTGGTGGCCAATGTTCTACAGACGGTCGAGGTGGTTGGCAAGAACTACTGCCGTGGTAATGACTACGTTATCGGCGTGCTGCCGCTCTTCCATGTTTATGGACTTACCTGCATCATGAACATGTCCGTGTACATGGGAGTGACAATGATTCTGTTCCCCCGGTTCGAGCCCAAAACAGTTATTGAGGCCATTCATGGTTACAGGGTTGGTGTATTCTTTGCCAGTCCCACCATGTTGATTGCCATTAACAGCTATAAAGAAATCGGCAGCTATGATTTGCGCTGCCTGCATACCTGTGTCAGCGGCTCCGCTCCCCTGCCCAACGAGGTTAAGGAAGCGTTCTTCAAGCTGACCGGGGTGGAAGTGGTGGAGGCTTACGGTCTGTCCGAGGCCTCTCCGGTTACCCATAGCAATCCTGTCAACGGTAAAGTCAAGATAGGCAGCATCGGCCTGCCGATTCCGGATACGGATATGAGGGTTGTTGATATTAATACGGGCGAGGAATGCCCGGTGAAACAAGCCGGGGAATTGTGGGTTAAAGGGCCGCAGGTGATGGACGGCTATTGGAACCGGCCGGATGAGACCGCCCAGGTGCTGGAAGACGGCTGGCTCAAAA
Organism: Desulfotruncus alcoholivorax DSM 16058; assembly: GCF_000430885.1. GTDB lineage: Bacteria > Bacillota > Desulfotomaculia > Desulfotomaculales > Desulfallaceae > Desulfotruncus > Desulfotruncus alcoholivorax. The sequence goes on from NZ_AUMW01000022.1 coordinate 50,467, forward strand.
CAGGTGATGTTGTCGAAGTTGACGAAGAAGGCTATGTATATATAGTCAGCAGGAAAAAAGACGTGATTATAGCCGGGGGTTACAATATTTATCCGGTTGAAGTGGAAGATGTTCTGTTTACCCATCCCAAAATTCAGGAGGCCGTGGTGGTCGGCATACCCGACGCTTACCGGGGAGAAACGGTTAAAGCCGTTATTGTGCTTAAAGAGGGCGAAACCGCCACTTCGGAAGATATTATTGAATTCTGCCGGACCAAACTTGCCGCGTACAAGGTGCCGCGCCAGGTGGAGTTTCGCCGGGAATTACCCAAATCAGCCGTGGGTAAAGTGTTGCGCCGTGTTTTAAGAGGGGAATAATAAAGGCAACTGGCTTAACCGGTTGCCTATACATCTCCCTCTTCCGGCACGATGCAAATGAAGGAAAAGTCTTCTGAGCCTGCGTTCTTGAACTGGTGCTCTGCGTCGCCGGGGACATAAGCAACGGAGCCGGCCTCCACCGCATGCTCCGTGCCGTTTAAAAACAGGGTTCCCTTGCCGCTGACGATATAATTAATATGCGGCCAGGGATGGGAGTGCCGGGGTGTGTGGCCGTTCGCGGCCAGGGTGAAGAGGCGCATAACCCAACCTTGCCAGCCCTGGGCCGGCCCTAGCAGGGTTTGTTTGGTGGCGTTTAAAATGCCGGGGGCGGTTAAGCTGGTGCCCTTGATGTTCTTGACGTGATCAACATACATTTTTGTGACCTCCCTGTAGTTAATTTGTGGCTTGCAGTTATATTAAATGATGCATTCCAGGTTATTGTTTTTTGCTAAGCTCATCTGCCAGCATTTTAGCAACCTCCCGGTCCTGATTCTTTAAGGCTGCCAGGTACATGAATATACTGCCGGGGTAGGAAATGTTTTCCGGAAGGATGGCGTTTTCCAGGCAGGTGCGGGTTAAAGCGATTACGCAGTCAGGCGAATGATTGTCCCGGCACTCCCGGCACTGCCTGCAGGTTTCTGCCAGAGCAGGAATGATGTTGCCAACGTAGTAATGCTTCATGTCGGACCTCGGTATATGTTTGGCTGCGCCGGGAATGTCCAGGATGCCTTTTTGCCTGGCAAATTGCAGTGAACGCCGGGCAAAACCAACAATACACGCTGCCGGCTTGCATTCCGGGGTATTAAACAGGTCGCATTCATTGCATATTTTTTGCAGCGGTGTGATCATCGCTTCCAAACTAACGATATCCGAGGATCTAATGGTTGCAGTCAACTCGCATCACCTTCTTTCAGATCCAGAAATGCCAGGAAATCTTCGTCTTCAGGTTCACCCGCGTTATTGATTGCAATTAATTCTTCAGGTGGTAGAAATGGCTCGATTCCCAGGCGGGCCACCACTGCTGAGATTCTTTCCACGGGCTGGGCCAGTGAGGCGTAGGTCTTCAATACGTGGTCAAATAGTTCGAACACGCCGGTTTCAGCAACTTTTTCAGCAAAAAGTACGCCGTGGACAGGTTTGGCGCTTCCGCCCCGCCCGCCAAGGTACACATCAAAGGAGTTAACGCTCCGGGCAACTATGCCGAAATCGGCGCACAGCGGGTCGGTACAACCGCGGGGGCAGCCGGCTACGGCAATCTTAACGTCTTTGGGAGTTTCCCGGCCCAGGTATTTTTCCTGCAATTTAATGCCAAGCCCCAGTGCGTCACCCAGAGCCCTGGGACAAAGGGCGTTACTGCCTGCGCAGGCTTTAACGGCCCGTACGGCATTTCCGTACGGGGAAACCGCCAATTCCAAATCCGGAAGGCGGTCAACCAGGGAGGACAGGTTCAGTTCGTCAATAACAGCCACAATGGTTTGCCGGGTAGTTAGTTTTAACCGGTAAACCCCGCATTCACGCGCTGCTTTGCCCAGTCCTTCCAGCTGGCCGGGGGTCATAACTCCGCAAGCGGCAACAATGTTGACTGCATACATCCCGTTGCTTTGTTTAAAATAGGCTTTGCCCAATATTATCACCTCTTAATTGGTTATTATTTCAACTACCTCATTAAAAGTCAATATGGTTATCTAATGCCTGCCAGGCTCGGGAGAAAACATTGCCCGGAGCCATAAAAAACGCGAGTTAGGAGGATGGTTTAAATGTCATATCAGCTATCGGAAGAACAGGAAATGTTGCGCCAGTCGGTGAGGCGGTTGGCGGAGGACAAGGTTGCGCCAAGGGCTGCGGAAATTGATGAAAAAGATGAATATCCCTGGGATTTGAAGGAATTGATCGCCGGTCAGGGGCTGCTTGGCGCCGGGATACCTGAAGAGTACGGCGGCACGGGAGCCGGCCTGCCGTCCGTTGTGCTGATCGTGGAGGAAATTGCCAAAGTATCAGCCGCCGCTTCCTTAATTGTGGCTGCCCAAGAACTTGGCATGATGCCCATCCTGGTCGGGGGGTCGGAAGAACAGAAACAAAAATACCTGCCTGGCATAGCGGATGGGGACAGGATTGCCGCTTTTGCCCTAACCGAGCCTAATGCAGGCTCGGATGCCGGCAGCGTTAAGACCAGGGCTGTCCGGGAAGGTGACAAGTATATTCTGTCAGGACAGAAATGTTTTATTACCAATGGCAGCATAGCTGATGTATTTACGGTATTTGCAACCACCGACCCCAAGGCGGGGCTTAAGGGCCTCAGTGCCTTCATCGTGGAAAAGAACTATCCGGGCATAACCATCGGTAAGAAGGAACACAAAATGGGGATCAGGGGTTCGGAAACCACAGAAGTGATTTTTGATAATTGTCCCGTGCCTGCAGAAAATTTAATGGGCAAGGAAGGTCAGGGCTTTAAGATTGCCATGATGACCCTTGACTGCACCCGTCCGGTCATCGGTGCTCAGGCTGTGGGTATTGCCCAGGGGGCTTTGGATTACGCGGTCAACTATGCCAAGGAAAGGGTTCAGTTTGGCAAACCCATCGCCATGTTCCAGGGTATTCAATTTATGCTGGCAGACATGTGCACCAAGGTGGAAGCGGCAAGGCAATTGGTATATAAAGCTGCACATATGATTGAAAACGCCGGCCAAAACAATATTCCCGCCGGTGAGGTCAGCCGTTTCTCTTCGATGTGTAAGCTGTTTGCCTCTGATGTCGCCATGCAGGTGACGGTAGACGCTGTGCAGGTGCTGGGCGGCTACGGGTATATGAAGGAATACCCGCTTGAAAGAATGATGCGTGACGCTAAGATTACCCAGATCTATGAAGGCACCAATCAAATTCAGCGGGTCGTTATTGCCAAAAACCTGCTTTCCGACTAAAGGCAGGACTGTTCGCAGGATAGACCACCGTGCCGCTAAACACGATACCAGCAGAAAGATGAAAAAGGGGTTGCCGTAGGGGCGGACGACCCTGTCCGCCCGCCTCCGAGCCAGCTGTTAGTCATCTGTAGATATTCCGTAAAAGTTTTTTCTGGATAGTGTAAGGCCCCAATGGGCTTTACCTTTAAATTATATTTTCAGAAAGTTGTCCCTATTAATAAAATTCAGCTAAGGGGGTTTTTACGTGTCAATAATTAACCCGTTAAGTAAAAAGGATAGGGAAAGGTATAATGTCGTTACCAAGGAGAATGTTGATTTTCTGCGCAGCAGGTATAACAAAGTAACCCGCTGGGTTATTGCCGATATGGTGCGCAGGAGCGCTTATCGCTACCCCGACAAGCCGGCCCTGATTTTTGGGGGGCAAACTTTGACTTATGCTCAGCTGGAAGCGGAATGCAACCGGTTTGCCAACGCATTAATTGACCTGGGCATCAAAAAGTATGACCGGGTGGCGGTGCTGGCCCATAATACTATCCACCACGTGGTGGCCTGGCTGGGTACTGCCAAAGCCGGCGGTATTTACCTGGCCATTAACTACTTACTAAGGGGAAAGGATGTCAGCTTCTGCATTAATCACTCGGAGAGCAAGGTATTTATTGTTGAGGATGCTTTATATGATCTGGTTAAAGACGTGCTTGAAGACATGTCCACAGTTAAAACTCTGGTCTGGTCCAACCAGGGCAAAGGTGAAGAGGCTCCGGACGGTTTTAAAGAATTTGACGCCTGGTATAAACAGTACCCCGATACTGAGCCTGATGTTGAATTGCATATTGAAGACCCGGTGCAGATGACTTATACCAGCGGCACAGAAACTTTACCCAAGGGGGTTATTCTTACCAACCAGTCCCTGCTGGCTGAATACACGGGCGCTATCATTGACGGCCAGTATATGACTGAGGATATTAATGTAAACGCGCTGCCCATCTTTCATTGTGCTCAGCGCGATGTGTTCCTGAATCCCTGCCTGATGCTTGGGGCCACCAACGTGCTGTTATTGCAGGCCGACCCCTTGCAAATCATGAAGTGTGTGGAAAAGTACAGGGCAACTATGTTTTTTGCCCCGCCCACAGTGTGGATCGGGCTGCTCCGGCATCCGGACTTTGCCAAATATGACCTGAGTTCTATCTCCAAAGGATATTACGGAGCATCAATTATGCCGGTGGAAGTGCTCAAAGAAATACAAAGCAGGATGCCAAACTGCCGGAGATTTTATAACTATTACGGCCAGACAGAGCTAAGCCCCTATCATACAGTGCTGAAGCCCGAAGATCAGATTACCAAAGCGGGCTCGGCCGGCAAGGGCGGCATTAATATGGAAACAGCCATTGAAGACAATGACCATCACCCCGTCACAGCCCCGGGGATACCGGGTGAAATATGCGGCCGTGGTCCTCACGCCATGCTGTTGTATTTTAAGGAGCCGGATAAAACAGAAGCTACTTTGGCCCATGGCTGGTTCCACAGCGGTGACATTGGCATTTTGGATGAAGATAATTATGTTACAGTGGTGGACCGTAAAAAGGATATGGTAAAAACCGGCGGTGAAAATGTGGCCAGCCGGGAAGTGGAAGAGGTTATTTATAAAGACGCCAGGGTTTCGGAAGTGGCGGTTATCGGTTTGCCGCACGACAAGTGGGTAGAAGCTGTTGCTGCCGTTGTGGTACCAAAAGAAGGACAATTAATTACTGAAAGCGAAATAATAAACTTATGCAAGGAGCACCTGGCTGCTTTCAAGGTGCCCAAGGGGGTAATAATTATTGAGCAGCTGCCCAAAACCCCCAGCGGTAAAATCCTGAAACGGGATTTAAGACAATCCTATAAAGATTTTTTCAACGTATAGCAATGTAATTAGATTTTGATCAATTGTGCATATCAATTTGATACATGTATCAAATTGAGAGCCTGGGCGTTAATTCTTAACGCCCAGGCTTTTTGTGTCATTGTGAGATGAGGCCGGCAGTTCTTTAATTGCCTATTACCAGGCCGCCGGTTCCGGCCAATTGGCCGGGTTAGCTGACGCCGTAGGCTTTAGGATTAAAATTTAAATTAACAAACCATTTTTATGCGGTGGCATGATCGTTGCTTATTTACTTAAAGCAAATGATTATAGCAAATAAACATATGATTAATTTATATGAACCATAATGGAGTGATAGGCAATGGCGAAACCGGCTTCAAATTTTGATGATAATAGAGTACATGTAAAACGTCAATGGTGTAAAGGTTGCGGTATTTGTACCGTCCTTTGCGAGAACAGGGTTCTTTTGATCGATAACCGGGGCAAAGCAGTTGTAGTCAACCCGAATGCCTGCACCGGCTGCGGCCGCTGTGAAACCCATTGTCCCGACCTGGCTATTTCTGTCGACCGGCCGGATAAAAATAATAAGATTCCCGTTTATGCCTGTCAGGCGGCGAAACAATCCCCGGGTCATGGTGACGGCGCGCGGGCATAATAGCTAATGTATGCACGGTGAGGGGGTTTTTCGAAAATGAGCCGGGTAATTGAAATGGCCCGCCTGATGCAGGGTAATGAGGCTGTTGCCGAAGGGGCGCTGGCGGCCGGTGTTCGCTTTTTCGCGGGGTATCCAATAACTCCGTCCACTGAAATTGCGGAGATAATGGCTGAGCGCCTGCCCCGTCTCGGTGGCAAATTCATTCAAATGGAAGACGAAATAGCCAGTATAGCTGCCATTATCGGAGCTTCGCTGGCGGGGGTAAAATCTATCACTGCTACCAGCGGTCCCGGGTTTTCTCTGATGCAGGAAAATATTGGCTTTGCTGCCATGGCTGAAGTGCCAATTGTAATAGTTAACGTGCAGCGGAGCGGTCCCAGCACAGGGATGCCCACTGCGCCTGCCCAGGGAGATGTGATGCAGTCCCGCTGGGGCACCCACGGGGACCACCCGGTTATTGTGCTAAGTCCTTCCTCGGTTAGGGAGGCCTATGACCTGGCGGTCCGGTCGGTGAATCTTGCTGAGAAATACAGGGTGCCTGTGGTTTTGTTGATGGATGAAGTTATCGGGCACCTGAGGGAAAAGGTTGTTTTGCCGTCTCCCGGCGAGCTGGAGGTGGTCAACCGCGTTGAACCGGATGTCGGGCCTGAAAAATATCTGCCTTTCGGGGCCGGTGATCAAGGGGTACCGCCAATGGCCAATTTTGGCAGCGGCTACCGCTATCACGTCACCGGCTTGGTTCATGACCCAAAAGGTTTACCAACGAACAATCCTGTAGTTGCTGAGAAGCTTATTAAAAGATTACAAAACAAAATTGACCTTAACCTGGATGATATCATGATTGACACAGGCAAAAATCTGGAAGACGCGGAAATCGTGGTGCTGGCTTATGGAGCTACGGCACGGTCGGCATTGCAGGCTGTAAAAGACGCCCGTAAAGAAGGCATTAAGGCCGGCTTGTACCGGCCTGCCGTGCTCTGGCCCTTCCCGCAGCAAAAGGTTGGCGCGCTGGCCGAAAATGCTCGCGCCGTATTAGTGCCGGAAATGAACCTGGGCCAGTACAGGTTGGAAGTGGAGCGGGTTGCCGGCGAGCGAACCAGAGTTGTCGGCGTGAACAGGGTGCACGGTGAACTTATTACACCTGAAGAGATACTGGCTGCCCTGCGGGAGGTGCATAAGCATGATGCAAGATCTTGAGAAATACCTGCGGGTTAATATGTTTCCACATATGTGGTGTCCCGGTTGCGGCAACGGAATCGTGTTAAGCTCCCTGCTGCGGGCGGTGGATAAGCTGAAGCTGGACCAGAACCAGACGGTAATTGTGGGAGGTATCGGCTGCTCCTCGCGGGCTGCCGGCTATCTTGACTTTAATACATTGCATACCACGCACGGCAGGGCTTTAGCTTTTGCCACCGGGATCAAACTGGCGCGGCCGGAACTAAAAGTTATTGTTATTACGGGCGACGGTGACTGCACTTCGATCGGTGGTAATCACTTTATCCATGCGGCGCGCAGGAACATAGACCTAACCGTACTGCTGTTTAATAACAGCATTTACGGGATGACAGGAGGCCAGTATTCGCCGCTGACACCTGTGAAAAAAATGGCCACCACCGCACCCTACGGGACAATTGAGCCAAATTTTGACGTTGCGGATTTAGCCCGGGCCGCCGGGGCCACCTTTGTCGCAAGAAGCACTACCTACCACAGTAACATGTTGACCGGCCTCATCGCGGAAGGCATTCAGCACAAAGGCTTCAGTCTGGTCGAGGCGATCACAGCCTGTCCTACCGCCTATGGAAGACGGAATAAGATGAAAAGTCCCGCTGATATGTTAATCTGGCAGAAAGATAATGCAGTTCATATAAATAAAGCTGAACAGATGTCCCCCGGAGAATTGGCAGAAAAAATAGTGATAGGCCGGCTTTATTGCAAGGAGGCACCGGAATACACAGAACTTTATGATGAGGTGATTAAGCAGGCAATGGGCCAGGTTTCAGGGTCTGTCACATCGATTACAGGCAAGGGGGGTAAGACCAGTGGGTGAGAGAAATGAACTCCGTTTAAGCGGTACCGGCGGGCAGGGATTGATTCTTGCAGGGATCATCATAGCGGATGCTGCCATCAGGGATGGCAAAAATTCTATCCAGTCCCAATCATACGGGCCGGAGGCCCGTGGCGGGGCCAGCCGGTCCGAGGTTATTATCGGGGATGAAGATATTGATTACCCCAAAGTGAACAAGCCCGACGTGCTGTTGGTAATGAGCCAGGAAGCTTGTGATAAGTTTGCTGCCGATATTGAACAAGGCGGCGTGATGATAGTAGATACTACCTACGTACATACTCTTCCGGAAATTAACGGTGCTGTTGTATATAAAATACCGATAAGTATGACAGCTAAAGAGGAAATTGGCAAGGAAATAGTTGCCAACGTGGTGGCCCTTGGCGCTATAGCCAGGATAACCGGTGTAGTTTCCCGTGAGGCCTTGACGGAAGCGCTGCTTGCCCGGATTCCCAAAGGAACCGAAGAATTAAACCGGAAGGCTTTAGAGGCCGGCTGGGCGCTGGCAGAAACTGTTTTGCATTAAGATCCATTAAGTTTAAATAAATATTGATTTATTCGATAGATTTGGTTTATCATATAAAGGGTGATGGAGGCTGTTTAACCGCCTCCATTTTTTATACCAACCATTTTTCTTATAGGGGATTAGATAAACCGATGTTAAGCTTGATGCAGGCCAAAGAAACCGAGCAGCGGATATCTGCGGCTATCGCTGCGGTTTTAAAGGTTGAAGTGGAAATTATAGATGCAAATTTGGTGCGGGTTGCCGGTACAGGCAAGGTTAGTTCAGGTGTGGGTAACCGGCTGCTGCGTGGCCTGGTTAATAAGCATGTATTGAAAACCGGCGAACCGGTTTTTATCAATGAGCCGGGTTTTCACTCCATATGCCTGTCCTGCCCCCTTTCAGGAACATGCTTCTATCGCGCTTATCTTGTTTACCCCATTAAAGCCGACAACAAAACTATCGGCACCATCAGCCTGGTGGCCTTTGATGATGAACAAAAGAAAACAATTACAAGCAACACGGAAACCCTGCTTGATTTTGTCGGGCGGATGGCGGAGTTGATTGCCAGTAAAGTGGTGGAACGGGAAATGGTTAAGGAAAAATTCGTCATGGCCGGCAAGCTGGAAGCTGTGGTTGATTCGGTTTACGAAGGAGTGCTGGCTATTGACGATCAGGGAGTTATTACCCACTTTAACCGCTCCGCAGAAAGAATGTTTAATTTAAAAAGAAAAAATGTTGTGGGCCGGCATATTGATGAGATTCTCGGCAATATGCCCTTGCTGGACGTTCTCCGGGAGGGAAAAGGGTTTACCTCAAAAGATTATTTTATCTCTACTAATGATAAAAAACTGCATTTACTTATAACTGCCAAACCTATTCAATCCGGTGAAAAAAAGGCCGTTGGAGTTGTGGCTACGTTTAGAGATTTTAAGGAAGCCCAGAAATTGGCTTATCAGATTATCACCACCCAGGAAATGTTGGGCTTTGACGACATCATTGGAAACAGCACAGTTATTAAAGAAGTTAAATCCAAAGCTGCTAAAATTGCCGGCAGCAATTCAACGATACTTATTTTGGGAGAAAGCGGCACCGGCAAGGAAGTGTTTGCAAGAGCCATCCACGCCGGAAGCACGCACAGTCATAAGCCGTTTGTGCCGATAAATTGCGGGGCTATACCCGAAAATCTCCTGGAAAGTGAATTGTTCGGCTACGAGGAAGGTGCTTTTACCGGAGCCAGGCGGGGTGGAAAACCGGGCAAAATTGAACTGGCCAACGGCGGGACCCTTTTCCTTGATGAAATTGGTAATATGTCCCTTTATTTGCAGGCTAAGCTGTTGCGCGTTTTACAGGAAAGGAACATTGAACGGGTGGGTGGCACACAAGTCATTCCCGTGGATATCAGGGTTATAGCTGCCACCAATAATGATTTGCAGGAAATGGTGCAAAAGGGACGGTTTCGGGAAGACCTTTATTACCGGCTTAGCGTAATACCTCTGGTAATTCCCCCGTTGCGGGAGCGCAGGGAGGATATTCCCCTGCTGCTTGACCACTACAGGCGGCGCTTTTCCAAATTGTTAGGCAAAAGTACCGAGGGTTTCAGCAAGGAATCCATGCGGCTCTGTCTGGAGTACAGCTGGCCGGGCAATGTCCGGGAGTTGATTAATGCTGTAGAATATGCCATTAACCTTGAAGAGGGATCCTATATTATGCCTGAGAGTCTCCCTCCTCGATTAAGGAACGGGAACGGTAAAGATAAAAAACTGCAGCTACCCAACAGCCCGGTGGAAATTAGGCCGCTTGAACAAGTGGAGAAGGAAGCAATTAGTAATGCCCTGGAACGGTACGGCTGGACGGAAGAAGGAAAGACCAGGGCCGCAGCTGCTTTAGGCATTAGCAGGGCAACCATTTACAGGAAAATTAGCAAATACCACCTGGGGGAAAATTAATTCAGGCTATTTTGCAGAATTTTCTTTCCAGCAGCAAAAGTAAATGATATAATTATTGCAAAGGTGGTTTAAACCAACAGGCAACTTTACAAAGTTCGACAGGATGCCTGTATGTTAAAGTAGGAGGGTGAACTCGTTATGATGTGCGGTAGTCGAAATACTGTAAAAAAATATCCTGAGATGGATAAGCGGCAAGTGGCTCTGGAGAGGGCGGACGAACTTAAAAGTCATATCAAGGACTATTTGCAGGAATCCAGGAACATTCCTACGGGTTTAAAGCTGGAACATACATTTCAATCAAAAAAAAAGCAGATATTAAATTATTTCGGCGCGACGGAAGATGATTGGAGTAGCTGGCAATGGCAGATGCGCAATAGAATTAGCGATATCGATACATTAAGCGAATTATTAAACCTTACGGGTGCAGAGGCCAGGCAGATAGAAATGGTAAGTAAAAAATTCCGCTGGTCTGTATCACCATATTATCTTAGCCTTATGGAAACAGACAACTCGCAATGCCCAGTCAGGATGCAGGGTATCCCAAGTATTAAAGAATTACAGGATTGCTGGGGTAAGGAAGATCCCATGGCGGAAGAATTTACATCCCCGGCGCCCCGAATAACGCGCCGCTATGCCGACAGGTTAATTATTAATGTAACCAATCAGTGTGCCATGTTTTGCCGGCACTGCCAGCGCAGGCGCAATATAGGCGAAATTGACCGGCCGGCGCCGCTTGATGAGATTAAAGCGGCCTTACAATACATTCGCAAAAATTCGGAAATCAGGGACGTACTAATTACAGGCGGTGATCCGTTAACCCTTTCTGATGACTGGTTGGATTGGATTCTTTCGGAGTTGGATGCCATACCGCACGTGGAAATTAAGCGGATCGGCAGCAGGACCCCGGTAACCATGCCACAGCGCATAACGCAGGAGTTATGCGACATGTTGGAAAGGCACCACCCGTTGTATCTGAATACTCACTTCAACCATCCCAAGGAAGTGACGGCTGAGGCGATGAAAGCAACCAGGATGTTGGCCAAGGCAGGGATTCCACTGGGCAACCAGGCGGTTTTATTAAAAGGAATTAACAATAACCCTCATGTAATGAAAAAATTAAATCATGAGCTGCTAAAGATACATGTCCGGCCGTATTATATATTTCACGCCAAGCCGGTAAAAGGTACTACTCATTTTATCACCACTATTCAAGAAGGTCTGGAAATTATGGAAAACCTCAGGGGCTACACCTCGGGGTTGGCGATACCACAATATATTATCAATGCCCCGGGGGGAGGCGGTAAGACGCCGCTGCTTCCGCAGTACTTAATTTCAATGGGTAAAGATTACGCCATGATCAGAACCTGGGAAGGAAAAATTTTTCGCTGTTCCAACGGTATATAGAACTCCAAAAACAAATAAAAACAAGGCAATAAGAGTTGCTACACCTGTTAAATAAAAAAACACCCCCTATTGGGGGTGTTTTTTAGAAATTAAATACCTCGTCCAGCTCAACGTCACTAACATCAAACTTCGTATTGTGGGGCGGAAGCTCCTCTGTTTGGAAGAACTCGGGCAGCCGGTCATCCGCCTTGGTAAAGCCGGCGGCCTTGTTGAATTCCCTTTCCACCTTCAAAATATTCCGGCCCAGGGCCACTACGTCGTCTATTGTCAAATTAATACCGTACTGGGCGTTCAACATTTCCACAATGGTGGGCAGCCCTTCCGGGTTGTCCAGCACGGCGAAGGCGACGAACAGGCACAATCCGGTGGAGTCCACGGCGGCGGTGGCCACCTGCAGGTTGCGGGAAAGCTCCACCTGGCCCTCTTTCTTGGTGGGGTCGA
>NZ_AUMW01000023.1 GCF_000430885.1 Desulfotruncus alcoholivorax DSM 16058
CCTATTTGTCCAGTCAGTATCACCGCCTTGCCGCAAGACGTGGAGCGAACCGCGCTGCTGTAGCAGTTGCTCACAGCATTTTAACCATCGTCTACCACATTATTAAACGTAAGCAACCTTATATTGAGCTTGGTCCAACTTTTTATGAAGAACGCAAACGCGAAACTGTTATAAAACAGTCCATTAAGAAACTGGAATCCTTGGGATATAAGGTCACCGTTGAATTAATAGCCTAACGTTTTTAATTGGGCATATAGTCCTTCTGTTGACCGGATTTGCTTTTTGTAGAATTGATCAAGTCTGGTTTAGTATGTTATTGTCTATTTTCATGGTTGTTGTTTGTTAATTTTCAGGACAGTTGATCTCCATCCATTAAATTTTCTTTTTTTTATCTTGGAAAATATGAAGGTAGAATTAAAAATTTAAGAGAAATTTTAAACTTAGTCTCTGATGTGATGGTCAATAGTAACCGTGCAAACTTTTTGATTGACGTAACAGAATAGGTGGCTCTGTTAAGTACTGAAACCAAGGGGTTAATACCAGGTTTCAGCATTTTAAATCAACCGTTTTTATGCTTATAATATCCCATGAAAAATTTTAATCTTCTACTAGAAGGAGGGTAGAGGTTAGCTGCTTTTTGGACTTACTATAATGATAAAAAAAACAAGGAGGTTGTGTTTGTGAAAAAAATTCTGTTGGCTTTAATGGTGCTAATGGCTTTTGTCCTGGCCGGTTGTGGTGGCGACAGGGCCAAAGATACGGCGGATAAATCCAGTACTACCCAGTTAATTCGCTACAACGTTGATGCGGAACCGAAAACTCTGGACCCTGCCAAATCTACCGGATTACCTGACGGGACCATAGAATTGCAAATGTTGGACGGCCTGACCCGTTACGACGCCAACCAGGAAATTAAACCAGCCATAGCTGAAAATTGGGACATTTCAGAAGACGGCCTTACATATACCTTTAAATTGCGGGATGCCAAGTGGAGCAACGGCGATCCCGTCACGGCCCAGGATTTCGTCTACAGTTGGCTTAGGGCCCTGGCCCCGGAAACCGCCTCGGAATACGCCTACCAGTTCTTCTACATTAAAGGCGCCGAGGATTACAACAGCGGCAAGGGCAAGAAAGAAGACGTAGGACTTAAAGCCTTGGATGACAAGACCCTGCAGGTGGTATTGAACGCACCGGCGCCCCAGTTCCTGGGATTAACCGCCTTCCAGACCTATTTCCCGGTCAACCGGAAGGTGGTTGAGGGCAACCCTAACTGGTTCGCCGACCCCAAGACATACGTCTGCGACGGGCCCTTTAAAATGGTGAGCTGGGAACACAACCAGAAAATCGTTATGGAAAAGAACCCGGACTACTGGGATGCCAAGAACGTGAAGCTGCAAAAATTGGAGATATATCTTATTGAAAACCTTGATACTTCCTTCAACATGTACAACAACGGCCAGCTTGATCTGATGAATGAGATCAACGCCCAGGAATTACCCGCTTTACAGGGCAACAAGGAACTGAAAATACTGCCTGACGCTTCGGTGTACTTCTACCGTTTTAACGTTACGCGCAAACCCTTTGACGACGTCAGGGTTAGAAAGGCCCTGGCCCTGGCCATCGACCGCAAAGCCCTGGTGGAAAGCGTGATGAAAGGCGGCCAGAAACCGGCTTACGCCTTCGTACCCTTCGGCTTCAAAGATGCCGGCGGTAAGGATTTCCGGGAAAACGGCGGCGATTATTTCCAAGAAGACCTGACAGAGGCCAAAAAACTGCTGGCCGAGGCCGGCTACCCGGACGGCAAGGGTTTCCCCAAGGCTACCATAATGTTTAACACACAAGAAAACCACCAGAAAGTGGCTGAAGCCATTCAGCAGATGTGGAAGAAAAACCTGGGCATCGATGTGACCATCCAGAATGTTGAATGGCAGGTTTATCTGGACAGGGAAAGCAAGTTGGATTACGACATCGCACGGGCCGGCTGGAGCCCGGACTACCTTGATCCGATGTCCTTTATCGACATGTTTGTCACCGGCGGCGGCAATAACCAGACCGGCTGGAGCAACAAGGAGTACGATAAGCTGGTGAACGAGGCCAAATCCACGGGAGACCAGAAGATAAGGATGACATCAATGCACCAGGCGGAAAAAATACTCATGGACGAAATGCCCGTAACGCCGCTGTTCTTCTATACCCACCCGGTTATGATCAAGGAAAACCTGAAAAACGTGATAATTCCTCCCTTTGCCACCTATGCAGATTTCAAGTGGGCTTACGTGGAGTAAAAATTTCAGGAGGTATATGGGCTAAAAGCCCATATACCTCATTTAATTAGCACATATTTATGGTAAATAATGGGGTGTTGTAGTTGGCGCAGTACCTGTTAAGAAGGGTAACTACCATTATTCTGGCTTTATGGTTGATCATCACCGTTACCTTTCTCATTATGCACTCTATTCCCGGCGGCCCCTTCGCCTCCGAGAAAAAGGTACCGGACGTTATAAAGCACAATTTGGAAGAGCGTTATCATCTCAATGACCCGCTGGGCAAACAATATATTGATTATTTAAATCACCTGGTTCATCTGGACCTGGGTCCCTCCTTCAAATACGAATACAGAACAGTTAACGACATCATCAAAGAAGGCTTTCCCGTTTCCGCCACCCTGGGCTCCCTGGCCATTGCCTTTTCGCTGGTTGTGGGTTTGCTGGCCGGCGTCATCTCCGCACTGCGCCAGAATCACTGGCAGGATTACCTGGCCATGGTGCTGGCCACCTTGAGTTTTTCCGTCCCGAGCTTCATCCTGTCGGGACTGTTGATGTATTTTTTTGCCTATAAACTTCAGCTGTTACCGCCGGCCATGTGGGGAACCTGGCAGCAAGCCATCCTCCCCACCCTTGCCCTGGCCGCCCTGCCCACCGCATTTATAGCAAGGCTGATGCGCTCCAGCATGCTGGAAGTGCTGCAGCAGGATTATATAAAAACCGCCAGGGCCAAGGGATTGTCCGAAAGAGTCATCGTATTGAGGCATGGTGTTCGCAATGCCATACTGCCGGTGGTAACCTATCTCGGGTTCCTGGTGACAGAAGTGCTTTTAGGCAGCTTCGTGGTGGAATCGATTTTTGCCATTCCGGGCCTTGGCAGGTGGTTTGTAATAAGCATATTGAACAGGGATTATACCGTAATACTTGGTGTTACGGTCTTCTATAGCGCATTTTTGATGCTGATGAATTTTTTGGTGGACCTGGCTTACGTGGCCGTCGATCCCCGCATAAAACTAGTTGACCGTAAGGATGTGTGACTGGAAAGATGGAAATTACTCCGCAAATGTTTAAGCCGGTTGAGCGGGACGCTCTGGCTGCAGAGGAAATAGCCTGCCCGTCGGTGGGCTACTGGCAGGATGTCTGGCTGCGATTAAAACAAAATAAATTGGCCATGACCGGCCTGGTCATTATCGCGCTGCTGGCGCTGCTGGCACTGGTGGGCCCGCACCTGTCCGCCCATAGTTATGATGATCAGGATTTGCAGATGGTGAACCAACCGCCCGGCGGCGGCTACTGGTTCGGCACCGATTCCCTGGGCCGGGACCTGTTCACCAGGGTGTGCTATGGCGCCCGCATCTCCTTGGCCATCGGGCTTTTAACCAGCGTCATTTGCATGGTCATTGGCGTGCTGTACGGGGGTATTTCCGGTTACCTGGGCGGCCGGGTGGACGAGATCATGATGCGTTTTGTGGAAGTGATTTACAGTATACCGTTTTTGCTGTACGTCATTTTGCTCATGGTTCTGCTGGAGCCCGGACTCAAGTCCATCTTCATCGCCCTGGGTATAGTTTACTGGCAAAATATGGCCAGGGTGGTCCGGGGCCAAGTGCTGTCCCTGAAGGAACAAGAGTACATTTACGCCGCCCGCCTGCTGGGTGCGGGCACCTGGCGGATTTTATTGCGCCACCTGATTCCCAATACCATGGGCCCCATTATCGTCAGCATGACTCTGTTGGTTCCGGAAGCTATTTTTACCGAAGCATTTTTAAGCTTCCTGGGTCTCGGGGTTTCCGCGCCCATGGCCAGCTGGGGCGTGCTGGCCAGCGACGGCATTCAGGGTTTGCGCAATTATCCCTGGCAGCTGTTCTTCCCGGCCCTTTTTATCAGTATCACCATGCTGGCTTTCAATTTTGTCGGAGACGGCCTGCGCGACGCGCTGGATCCCCGTCTGCGCCGTTAAGGGGGGCCGGTGGTGAAGAAATTATTGTCGGTCAATAATTTGCAAGTTCATTTTACAACCTTTGCCGGCGAAGTTCAGGCGGTCCGGGGCGTCAGTTTTGATCTGGCGGCCGGGGAGGCCATAGCCGTCGTGGGCGAGTCGGGCTGCGGCAAGAGTGTCACCGCCCAGTCCATCATGAAATTGATTCCTTCTCCGCCGGGTCGTTATATGGCGGGGGAAATATTTTTTAACGGCGAAAACCTGCTGCCCAAAACGGAAAAAGAAATGGAAACCATTCGCGGCAAGGACATAGGTATGATCTTCCAGGATCCCATGACCTCGCTAAACCCTACCATGAAGGTTGGTCACCAAATTGTAGAAATGCTGAAAAAACATACTAATCTCACCGGCGAGGCTGTAAAGCGGAGAGCCGTGGAAATGCTGGCGCTGGTCGGCCTGCCCAACCCTGAAAAAAGGTATGACCAGTACCCCCACCAGTTCAGCGGCGGCATGCGCCAGAGGGCGATGATAGCCATGGCCCTGGCCTGTAATCCCCGGCTGCTGATCGCGGACGAGCCCACCACCGCCCTGGACGTTACCATCCAGGCGCAAATATTGGAACTGATGCAGGAGCTGAAAGACAAACTGGGCACGTCCATCATTCTGATTACCCACGACCTGGGCGTGGTGGCCGGATTCGCCTCCAGGGTTATCGTAATGTATGCAGGCAAGGTGGTGGAAAGCGGCACCACCGGGGAGATATTTTATCGACACCGGCACCCGTATACCCGGGGGCTGTTGGCCTCCGTGCCCCGGCCGGGCAAGGAGATAAGAAAAAAATTAAACCCAATCGCCGGGCGGCCGCCCGGCTTGATCAACCCGCCCCGGGGCTGCGCCTTCTGGCCGCGCTGTGACCGGGCCATGCAGGTTTGCCGGGAAGTACAACCGGACATGGTGCAGTTATCCGACACCCATTGGGTGAGTTGCTGGCTCACCCACGAGTTCGCGGCAAAGGGGGCGAATGTTCGATCGTGAAAAAACTGGTCGAAATTGTAAACCTGAAAAAGTATTTCCGGGTGGGCAAAAACCAAATATTAAAAGCGGTCAATGACGTATCTATAGACATTTACCGGGGGGAAACCCTTGGTGTGGTGGGAGAGAGCGGCTGCGGCAAGACAACTCTGGGCAGGACGGTGGTGCGGCTGTACCGGCCTACGGCAGGGAAGGTGCTTTATAACGGACTGGATGTCCATAAAGCCGCCGGGCAGGAGAAAAAAGCCCTCTACAGGCGGATGCAGATGATCTTTCAGGATCCTTACGCTTCGTTGAACCCCCGCATGACTGTGAACGAAATAATCGGTGAGGCGCTGGACATCCATAGAATTGCCGGGGGCTCCCAACGCCGGGAGAGAATTATGGAGCTTTTAAGATTGGTGGGTCTCAATGTAGACCATGCCAACCGTTTTCCCCATGAATTCAGCGGAGGCCAGCGGCAGCGGATCGGCATAGCCCGGGCCCTGGCTGTTGATCCGGAGTTTATCGTCTGCGACGAACCAATTTCCGCGCTGGATGTGTCCATCCAGGCCCAGGTGGTCAATCTGTTGGAGGAACTGCAGGAGAGGCTGGGACTGACCTATATGTTCATTGCCCACGATCTGTCCATGGTCAGGCATATCAGCAGCCGGGTGGCGGTGATGTACCTGGGCAAGGTGGTGGAACTGGCGGGCAGCGACGAGCTTTATGAAAACCCCCTGCACCCGTACACCAGGGCGCTGCTTTCCTCAATACCGGTGGCCGATCCGGATATTGAAGCGGAGCGGCGGCGCATTATCCTGGCAGGTGACGTGCCAAGCCCGGTCAACCCCCCGCCCGGCTGCGCCTTCGTTTCCCGCTGCCCGCAAGCAATGAAGGAATGCAATCAAGAGATTCCGGTATTTAAGGAAATTGGTGACCATCATTTTGCAGCCTGCCACAGGTTGGGTTGAATCAGGCAGCCAAAAAGCACAGGGCGGGAAAATTGAAATTTCCTGCCCTGCGACTCTTATATTCACATTAAAGTTAAATTACCATACAACTATTCCAAACCTGTTTTTCTCTTCATCAGCGCCCGGACTTTCAGGGGCAGGCCGAACAGGTTGATGAAACCCTTTGCGTCCGCCTGGGAGTATACTTCGTCGCGGCCGAAGGTGGCCAGTTCCTCGTTGTAAAGCGAGTATGGCGAAGTTGTTCCGGCCGGTGTGCAGTTGCCTTTATACAGTTTCATGCGCACAGTGCCGGTGACGGTACGCTGGGTGGAATCCACAAAGGCGTCCAGGGCTTCCCGCAGCGGGGAGAACCAAACACCGTCATACACCAGCTCGGCGTAGCGGGCCGCCACCAGTTCCTTGAAGTGCAGGGTAACCCTGTCCAGGGTCAGCAGCTCCAGCTCGCGGTGGGCCAGGTACAAAATGGTCCCTCCCGGGGTTTCGTAAATACCCCTGGATTTCATACCCACCAGGCGGTTCTCCACCATGTCCACGATACCGATGCCGTTGGCGCCGCCAATTTTGTTCAATACCTCCACCAGTTCCTCGGGCGCCAGTTCTTTTCCGTCAACCTTTTTAGGCACACCCTGTTCAAAATATATTTCAACATAGGTGGGCGCATCCGGCGCCTTTTCCGGCGGGACAGTCAACAGCAGCACATCATCCGGAGGTTCCTGGCCCGGGTCTTCCAAAGCCCCGCCCTCGTGGCTGAGGTGCCAGATATTGCGGTCCATGCTGTACGGCCTCGACTTGGTGACAGGCACGGGGATACCCCTGGCCTCGGCATAGTCAATGGCGTCGTCCCTGGAGCGGATATCCCATTCCCGCCAGGGCGCAATTATTTTTAAACCGGGATTCAGCGCCTTGATGGCCAGCTCAAAGCGAACCTGATCGTTCCCTTTGCCGGTGGCCCCGTGCGCTATGGCACCGGCACCCTCTTTCTCGGCAATTTCCACCAGTTTTTTGCCGATCAGCGGGCGGGCCATGGAAGTACCCAGCAGGTACTTGCCCTCGTAAACAGCCCCCGCCTTTAACGTGGGAAAAATGTAGTCCGTCACAAATTCCCGTTTTACATCTTCAATGTATAATTTGCTGGCCCCGCTCTTTAACGCTTTCTCATGCAGCGGCTCCAGTTCCTCTCCCTGGCCCAGATCCGCCACCATGGCAATTACCTCGTAGCCGTAGTTTTCCTTCAACCAGGGTATGATAATCGAGGTGTCAAGGCCCCCCGAATACGCCAGCACCACTTTTTTCACATCTATCTCCTCCTTTTCCGGGGTCGGGCTTAAACTAACTATAATAGCTCGACAAAAAACAACAAATAACTGCTCTTATTATAATTAAATTGCTATAAAAATCCAAACTAATATTAACCTCTAATCTGCCATCAGCAGAGCCATAACGGCCTTTTGAGCGTGCAGCCGGTTTTCCGCCTCGTCAAAAACCACCGAATGAGGACCGTCAATAATTTCCCCGGTTACTTCCTCACCGCGGTGGGCCGGCAGGCAGTGTAAAAAGATGAAGTCTTTCGCCGCCCCGGCTGTTATTGGAGCGTTAACCTGGTATGGGGCAAAAATTTTGGCCCGGGCCTGCTGCTCGCTTTCCTGCCCCATGCTGGCCCAAACGTCTGTCACCACCACGTCCGCCCCGCAAACGGCCTCTTTAGGGTCAGTGGTTATAATAATCTCCGATTTTGTTTCCACGGCGTCTGCACGGGCGGCCGAGACAATTTGCTCATCCGGCAGGTAGCCTTCAGGGGCGGCAATGCTGATGTTCATGCCTGTCTTAGCGCAGCCGAACAGCAGGGAATGGCATACGTTATTGCCATCGCCCAGGTAAGCCAGCTTCAGCCCGGCCAGCTTCCCCTTATGTTCACGAATCGTCAATAGATCGGCCAGTATCTGGCAGGGATGCAGTAAGTCCGTCAGGCCGTTGATCACCGGCACACTGGCGTGCTCAGCCAGTTCCTCCACATCGCTTTGGGCATAGGTCCTGATCATAATGCCATCGACGTATCTGCTCAGAACCCGCCCGGTGTCGGCAATGCTTTCGCCCCGGCCCAATTGCAGGTCGCCGGCGTTTAAATAAAGGGCGTGCCCCCCCAATTGGAACATGCCAACCTCGAAACTGACCCGGGTGCGGGTTGATGACTTTTGGAAGATCATGGCTAAAGTTTTACCTTTTAAAAGATGATGGTTCACTTTCTCCTTTTGTTTTTGTTTTAATTCCGCTGCATAATCCAATATATATTCAATTTCACCGGGAGTGAAATCATGCAGCGATAACAAATCCCTGCCCTTTAACGCATCCTTGATTTGATCCATTAACAAATTCACCATCCGAAAACTAATTTTGTTACTATTCAGGTATTCAGAATTACTAATTAGAATTCAGTAGTCAGGAGTCAGAATTCAGAATGCTTGTAAAAGAAATTTTGACTCCTGACTCCTGAGTAGTTACCTAATTTGTATCTTTCCAATTCCACCACTATCAATTTTTTTCTTGCAAAACTGTTTCCAAAATATCCAGGGCCCGGTCGACATCACTCGTATCGATGATCAAAGGTGGGATAAACCGCAAAACATTATTATTAACGCAGTTAATTAAAAGGCCCCGCTCCCTGCAGCTGTTGACGATGCTTCCGCCTTCGATGGTCATTTCCATCCCCAGCAGCAGGCCGAGACCCCGCACCTCTTTGATAAAGTCGTATTTACCGGCTAAATCGTTCAGTTTTCCTTTAAAGTATGCCCCTACCCGGGCGCAATTCTCCACTACGCCTTCTTCAAGCATGGCTTGCATGGCAGCCAATCCCGCCGCGCAGGCCAGCGGATTGCCACCGAAGGTGCTGGCGTGATCTCCCGGGGCGAATCCGTTAGCCGCTTCGGCTTTAGCCAGCATCGCGCCGATGGGGAACCCGCCTCCCAGCGCTTTGGCCAGGGTAACAATGTCCGGTTCAACTCCGAAATTCTCGTAGGCAAAAAATTCGCCGGTGCGGCCTAAGCCGCACTGCACCTCATCAAAAATAAGCAGCGCGCCGTTACGATCACAGAGCTCCCGCACTGCGGTTAGGTATTCCGCTGCAGCAACGTTGACGCCTCCCTCACCCTGCACCGGCTCCAGCAGCACAGCGCAAGTTTGGGGGCCGATGCTCTCTGCCAAGGCAGCCTGGTCGTTAAATGGGACATACTTAAACCCGGGCACCAGCGGCTCAAACCCCTGCTGGTACTTGGCCTGCCCCGTAGCCGTGACGGTGGCGAGAGTTCGCCCGTGGAAGGACTGTATAGCAGTTATAATCTCGGATTTCCCCGGCCCATGCTTTTTCCAGGCATATTTGCGGGCCAGCTTGATCGCGCCTTCGTTGGCCTCAGCTCCGCTGTTGCAAAAGAAAGCCCGGTCAAAACAGGAATTCTGCACCAAAAGCTCCGCCAGCTTCGCCTGGGGTTCGATATAAAATAAATTACTTACATGCATCAGCTGCCCGGCCTGTTCCCGAATCGCATTCACCACGGCAGGGTGACAGTGACCCAGGGAGTCAACGGCCAACCCGCCGACAAAATCCAGATACTCCTTGCCGTCGGCATCCCAGAGGCGGGCGCCCTGACCACGCACCGGGGCCATGCCGATGCGCCCGTATGTATGCATAACATATTTATCGCTTAATTGAATAATATCCTTGGTATTCATTTTACCTTCCGCCCCCCTATTTAATGACCATTGTCCCCACGCCACGGTCAGTAAACACTTCCAGCAAGACAGAATGGGGCACCCGGCCGTCCAGGATGTGAGTGGTGCTTACCCCGCCCCGCAGGGCAGAGACGCAGCATTCCACCTTGGGAATCATGCCGCCTTCCAGGATCCCCCGTTCAACCAGGTTCGGAACCTCATCCATCTTAACGGTGGAAATCAATGAATCCTTATCGTTCCTGTCTGCCAGAATACCCTCCACATCGGTCAAGATGATCAACTTATCGGCCTTCAGCGCCACTGCCAGGGCGCCGGCAGCGCTGTCCGCATTGACGTTATAGCTTGCGCCCCCTTCTCCCACGGCCACAGGCGCCACCACCGGGATGTAGCCCTCCCGGATGACGGTTGTTAAAATACCGGGGTTAACCAACCGCACTTCACCGACATGACCAATATCAACAAGCTCATCTTTGCCTTCCGGAGACCGCACCCGGCCCAGTTTTTTATCAGCAACCAGAAGGTTGCCGTCCTTGCCGGACAAGCCCACGGCGCTGCCGCCTATGTCATTGATCATGCTGACTATGTCTTTATTAATTTTACCCACCAGGACCATTTGGGCAATTTCCATGGTTTCATCGTCAGTTACCCTGAGACCGCCCACGAAATGGCTTTCCTTGCCCACTTTTTTCAACATATTGGTAATATCGGGACCGCCTCCGTGGACAATAACAGGGTGCATACCAACATATTTCATTAATACGGCATCGGTAAGCACGGCTTTTTTCAGGTCGCAATTCAGCATGGCATGGCCGCCGTATTTAATCACAACCGTTTTGCCGTAAAATTTTTTGATGTATGGCAGGGCCTCAACTAAAATGCCCGCCTTCTCCATAGGACTTAACAACAAAACTTCCCTCCTGCCGGCCCGAAATCAAGTGATGCAATTAATCACTATAATAAATATTAAATTTTTGCAGTTATTATAGTTAGTTTACGCCTGACCCCCTAAGTGCGGTAGCTGCCGTTGATGCGGACGTAATCGTAGGTAAGGTCGCAGCCCCAGGCTGTGGCGGAGTAGTTTCCGCTTTTGAGGTCGATATCGAACAGCACATGCTTTTCAGCCAGCACTACAGCGGCCTGCTCTTCATCAAAGGGCAGGGCGGCGCCATTTTCGGCAACTTTAACCGAACCGATGAAGATATCTACTTGATCCGGGTCGAAATCAGCTCCGGAGTAACCGGCAGCACAGATTACCCGGCCCCAGTTGGCGTCCTGGCCAAAAACGGCGGATTTTACCAGGTTTGAAGCAGCCACAGCCCTGGCTACTTTTTTTGCATCTTCGGCGCTATTTGCGCCCCGCACCCGGACTTCCAGCAGCTTGGTGGCTCCCTCACCGTCCCTGGCGATGGCTATGGCCAATTTGCGGCACACCTCCTCCAGGGCTGTGCAAAACGCGGCAAACACGGGACCTTCACCGCCTATGGCAGGGTTGCCCGCCGCCCCGTTAGCCATAGCCAGCACCATATCATTGGTGCTGGTATCGCCATCCACGGTAATCATGTTAAAGGTGCGGTCGACAACTTCGGCCAGCGCTTTTTTCAGCCAGTGGGCATCAATGGCGGCGTCAGTGGTGATAAAGCCCAGCATGGTGGCCATATTGGGGTGGATCATGCCGGAACCCTTGGCCATGCCGCCGATGGTTACATCATCATCGCCAAGTTTAACCGTTACGGCAATTTCTTTGGCAAAGGTATCGGTGGTCATAATAGCCTCGGCTGCTGCCGGGCCGCCATCTCGGCTTAACGCCGAAGCCGCCGCCTCGATGCCGGCCAAAACCTTATCCATCGGCAGCGGCTGGCCAATTACACCGGTTGAGCCCACCAGCACTTGTTCGACAGGAATTTGCAGCAATTCACCAACCTTACCCGCCATGGCCCGGGCATCAAGCAAGCCCTGCGGACCGTTGCAGGCATTGGCGTTGCCGCTGTTGACCACAATGGCCCTGCCCTTGCCGGCGCTGATATTTTCCATGGTCAAGCGAACCGGGGCCGCTTTGACCTTATTAGTGGTGAAAACCCCGGCCGCCGCAGCTTCCCGGTCGGAAAAGATTAACGCCACATCTTTAGTGTCATTTTTTATCTTCGCCGACACCCCGGCAGCGGTAAAACCCTGTGGCGCAGTAACCCCGCCTGTAATTTCTTTTATCTTTATCTCCGGCATTGTGCGATCCCCTCCAGAGTTCTAAGTTACTATTTAGGTATTTAAGGGTATAGCCCCGGCTTATCCAAGCCTGTTGTTTCGTGCAGTCCAAACATAAGGTTCATGTTTTGCACCGCCTGGCCCGCTGCCCCCTTGATCAGATTATCTATGGCTGAAATAATCACCACTCTGCCGGTGCGCCGGTCTACAACCGGTACAACATCACAGTGGTTTGAGCCTGCCACGGCCTTGGTCTGTGGCAGCATGCCCGGGGGCAGTAAGCGAACAAAAAACTCTCCCCTGTAAAATTCTTCATAAATCGACCGGACTTGTTCCAGGTTCATTTCCTGCTTTAACCCGGCGTAAACAGTGCTAAGTATCCCCCTGTTAATGGGTAAAAGGTGCGTGGTAAACGATATGACTATATCTTCACCGGCCAGTTTACTCAATTCCTGCTCAATCTCTGGTGTATGGCGGTGAGCGGCTACGTTATATGCCCGGAAGTTTTCATTGACCTCGCAAAAATGGCTGCCCGGGGACAATCCCCTGCCGGCCCCGGAAACACCGGACTTACTGTCTGCAATAATACTTTTCGGATCAATTACACCATGGACAAGCAGAGGCGCCAGCCCCAAAATTATACTGGTTGGATAGCAGCCCGGATTACCCACCAGCTGTGAATGTTTTATTTTTTCCCTGTTCAACTCAGGTAAACCATATACCGACTGCGCCAAAAGTTCCGGGTCAGTATGTTCAACCTTGTACCATTGCTCATAGGTTTCCTTACTGTTAAAACGGAAATCAGCTCCAAGGTCAATAAATTTTTTCCCGCACTTCTTTAGTTCTTGGGCCACGGGAACGGCATGCCCGTGTGGCAGAGCTGCAAAAACAACATCAACTTCTCTAACCAGCGCCGGGAGATCCAGTTCCCGGCAATCCATCAGCACATGTTTGTACAGGTGGGGATATACCTCACAGAAAGCTTTGCCTCCGTAGCTTTGCGTAACCAGCGCAGCAAGTTCAGCGTTGGGGTGTGCTGAAAGAATACGAACCAGTTCGGCTCCAGCATACCCCGTAGCACCAATAATCCCTATTTTAATCTTCATCTGAACCCCTCCCCGGCAACAATAAAATAATTATACATTTAGGTGAATAAAAATACAACTGTTTTTCACGCACAATTCCCAATCCATTTTCATAAATTACCTGTAAAAAGAAATTATTTACAAGGAGGTTAACGGCTACTATGCCAAACGATAATAACCAATTTATGTTTAACCATCCCTTGGTAAGCATGCTGTTAATGCTGGCAGCCAGCGTTCCCGACCCGCAGGGAAAACTTAATAGCCTGGGTCAGGCAATCAATTCAATGCGTGACGCGGTAAACAGTATTAATGCAGGTCTCGAGACATTTCATACTCAAGTTGTGCCCATGTTTATGCGCCAGCCTGAGAAAAAATAATTAACCGGCCCATCCAGCCGGTTTAATGTGGCTCCGCGCCAGCCCGGTGACTTATGGTATAAAAGTAATAATCACCGGGCTGCCGCGTTTGTGGTTTATATTAAATTAATACGGCCATTTCGTCCCGGTCCAGCACGTTCCTGATGTCATTCATCGCCATCTTTAATGAAGCGTCTTCCCCGGCCGCCCTTTCAATTTGACGGAGAATGTCAATTTCCCGCCGGATAATGGAAAATATGTCTCCCTCGTGTAAATTGCACATTTTTTGCAGTTCTTCGAAAGTTGCGCCTTTGTACCAGGCCTCAGCCAGCGGGCCGGGCAGCGGTGACCAGACGCACAGGTTTTCCGGCACTCCGGCATTTAGCAGTTCAGTGCGCAGCATCGCCACGTCATCCATGGGGAATTCCCCCGGCAGAACCACTTCGTCCCGTCCCGGCATATAATCGATTCCAGCTAGAATACAAGCTGCTTCAGCCGGGGACGCCTCGCGAATGATCCCGGAAAAAACAAGTTCGGTAACCAAAATCTCCTGAACATGCAGGTGCAGGGCAAATAACCCCCTGGGCAGCAGCTTTTTTCCCTCAATATAGCCCAGCTGCTCCAGTAAACCGCACATGCGCTGAAAATCCTGGTGGTAATCAGAAGCATGTTTCTTCAGATACCGGTTACGGCGGACCAACTCTTTTTTTCGCTCCACCAGAGCTGCAATTTCATCATGGGCATCACGACAGTCGTAATGCAGGCATCCTTTGGCCGGCTGGGCCAGGATGGATTTGATTTCCGCTATTCTCCCGGGAATTTCGGGTTTTTTCCTTCTCCTGCGATTACGCAGCCGGTTCAGTTCCTTTTTCAGCTTATTCCTCAACAGCGGGCAGGACGGCCCGTCTTTTTCTTCACAAAAAGAACTGCGCAGAGAAAACATCTTTTGCTCCAGGGTTTCCAGTTCGTCCGCAAGATCCCTGGTTTCCCTGGTGTTTTGATAAACAGCCAGATTTTGAGAAAGATAGCGCTCTATTTCTTCGTCAGTCTTCCAGTGCAAAAGGCTTAATACTGTATTGGGTGAAATAATCAGCCGGCCGCGCACGGGCTCAACTTCTTCTTCATTAAAGAAGCCTGTTTGCTCAGGATATTTTTCATCGATATTGATGTATACATGGCCGGTCTTATCAAAACCCCGCCTGCCGGCCCGCCCGGCCATTTGAAAAAATTCGCGGTTATACAGGCTTCTGTGATTGCGTCCATCCCATTTGCGGGTGGCATCAAAAACGGTACTGGCAGCCGGGAAATTTATACCCACGGCGAAAGTCTCCGTGCAAAACAATACAAAGATTAGCCTGGCCTCGTAAAGGTTTTCCACCAGTTCCTTTAAGGCCGGTGAAAGACCGGCATGGTGGTAACCGATGCCCTGCTGCAGCAGGCGCTGCAGGTGCTTGCGCCGGCCGGCAAACAAACCGGGGCTCCCCTTTTCCGCCCTGGTTATATATTCATCTACCCGCTCTTTTTCTTCCGGCAGCAAAAAATCCCATTCCCGGCCCAGTTCCTCGGCCAGCTGTTCGGTCCGCCCCCTGCTGAAAACAAAGTACAGTGCGGGCAGGTTGTCCTGTATGGCTTCTATTACTCCCACACATGATGTTGAATTTCTCAAAGCCAAATTTTTATTCCTCCCGGTTTGACCGTAGCTATTCATTATTAAGTTCCGGATCATCTATAACCTGGCCCATTACGGGCAATTGTTTATACGTACTGGCTCCTGCTGCCGGCCTGGCGCAGCGCCTCTATTTCATCTGTGGCTTCATCCTGGTCCAGCACCTCGTTATCAGGCGAAATCCACCTGATTTCCAGTGGCACCGCCCTGCGGTATTCCTCAACCACTACCACCTTGCCGGAGCGCACATCTTCCATCCAGCTTGCCAGCTCCATAATATTGGGGACTGTGGCTGAAAGGCCGAGAATATTGATATGGGGCGGAGCGAAAATAATGCTTTCCTCCCAGGCCGTGCCCCGCTCAACATCGTCCAGGTAGTGAATTTCATCAAAAATGACGTGGGAAATACCGTTCATCCACTCCGGGTTGGCAAAACACCAGTTGCGGAAAATTTCCGTAGTCATTACCAACAGGGATGCCCGCTCGTTTATGGAAACGTCTCCGGTGATCAGACCAACCCTGTCGTACCCGTAAATCCTGGCAAAATCCCGGTATTTCTGGTTGGATAGCGCTTTTATAGGCGAGGTGTAGATAACCTCTTTACCCTGGGCCAGAATATGTTCCACAAGTCTTTCTGCAATCAGTGTTTTGCCCGTGCCGGTAGGTGCGGCAACCAGCACGGAATGTCCCTCTTTTAATGCAGCTATGGATTTTTCCTGGTACTCATCAAGTTTTAGTGGCCCGGAGACCGGAGCCGGCGCCGGCCTCCTGTTCCTGGGACGCCTTTTTTTGCGCCTTACTGCCCGCTCCTGACCTTGCCCGGAAGGTTCACCCCATCTTTCCTTAATCTCGGGCAGCCTGGCCAGCAGGTCTTCAACATCGCCGCGTCGCAGTTGGTGAACTCCCTGGACGGTACGGCCGGCGCTGCGCAGGTATCCCTCACGAATGATGCTTTTAATTTGGTCCGAACTGAGGCCCAAAATACGCGCAGCGTCAGTCAATTTAATTTTTTCCGAGCGCCTGATTAAACGTTCAATATTGGGGGAATTGCGCAGCCGGTCCACTGAAGGGCGCCAGAAGCGCATATTTCCTTCAAGCGCAAAGCCCTGAACATAGCCCTGTTCTTTCAGTTCGGCAACGTCACCGGGACGCACGCCCAGCGCACGCCCGGTTTCGCGAGTATTCAGCGAATTATCAATAATGTAGGCAACCGGTACAGTTGTACCTTTGCCGGCCGGGAAATCGAAACCGGTTATTTCCTTCAACTCAGCTGCTATCCTGCCCTGGTCCGCCTGGATAGGAGCACAAAACATCTCTTTTTTATTTATTTTAAGTTCAACACACCCGGCGTGTATAGCCTCCTGCCTGGCCAGGGCCCTCTCCCGGGGAGCAAAATCCTCCAGGGTGAAAAAAGAACGGCCGCCCATTTTTTCTTTAAGGGTGTAGTGCACATAAGCCAGTATTTCCCTGCGACGAAGTTCTTCCCGGCCTTCCGGGCGGGTTTCCACAGTGATGCGGCCGTCAGGCAAAATTACAAAGGGTGGCTCTTCGCGCCCCTTCTTGATACGTGCAACCAGTTTTTTGTGCCGTTTAAACATGCGCATAAATTCCTGGCGGCTTACCGGTTCACTTCGGGACAAATACCTGCCTACCTCATCCCAGGCGGCATCACTGTCCGGATGGGCATAGCTGCCGTCGGGAAGCCGCATTAAATGCGCAATTGCCTCGGGAAGCAGTTTTTCCCCAAGGAGAGTTTCCAGCTCAGTTTTACTGAGCGGCGTTTCGTTCTCTTCCAGCAGTTCATCTATCTGCTGTCGCTGCCGCTGCGCTGCTTCCCTGCGCTCCCTGGATTCGGCGGTGCGCCTGGATAGCTCCGCCTCCCCGGCTGGTGTTCCTTTCAGGGTGTAAGAGCCGTCGGGCATCACGATTGCGTCAGGCATAGACTCAGGCAACCGGGGCGGCAGGTGCATCATTGCGGCAAGCTCTTCCCTGGTGCGGGGCGTGCCGTCCTTAAGTATCTCCCGTATGCGATTCGCAGCCTGCTCCCTAAGCAGCACCCTGATCCTGGGCATACAGATCGCTATGAGCCTGGCTGCCCGGGTCATGTCCTTGGCGCCGGTTTTAGCCAACGCTTCCCCGCTAATATCCGGTTTTGTAAGTAATATTTGTTCCGGGTCCCCTTCCGGTGTTCCAGACACCTCAACATCTCCCCTGGAGGCAAGAGACTGAAGAGCGCTGGAAAATAGACCTATTTCTCCACCCACCCGTTCCAACAACTCAAACAAACTAATTGTGCCGTCAACTGGAACTTGTTCAAGTAAAATCTTTTTAAATTCCTCGGTTCTTGTATTTGCCAACTTACAACTCTCCTGACAACTCTTATAACCTTATTTTATCCCGGTTAACGCCAGCCAAACAAAAAAAATATGATTTACTATTCGGGTATTCAGAATTCAGCAGTCAGAATTCAGAATACTTTGAGACGATAAACCGTTCTTTCATTCTGACTCCTGACTCCTGAACTATCATGTTAACTAACCAAGCCGTTTCTCATAAGATTTTCCCACAATAAATCCATTACTTGCCCCGCCTTGCCCCCTACTTTAAGGCTGACCTTGTGATCGGCCATGGTCGGACCCAAGTTAATAATAACCAATTCACCGGCTACCGTGGGAAGGTAGTTCACCGGAGCCACTTCAAGACTTGATCCTACTACTACCAAAAGTTCGCTGGCCGAAGATTCCTTAATCGCCTCGTCAAAATCCTGCGGCATACTATCTCCGAAAAAGACACAGTCCGGCTTAAAAATTCCCCGGCAATCAGTGCACCGGGGCGGTATTTGGCCTGCAAACACTTTTTCCAGCAGGAAGTCCCAGGATATTTTCGATCCGCATTCCATACAAGTGGCAGTGCGCAGGTGCCCGTGCACCTCCAATACCCTGCTTGAACCCGCCTGCTGGTGGAGACCGTCGACATTCTGGGTGACAACGCAGGAGACCAGCCCCGTTTTCTCCAATGCCGCCAAAACCTCATGGGCCCGGTTCGGTTTGGCAGAGGTAATGGAAGCAAGATGAGGCAGCCCAAGCTGGTAAAAAACCTCGGGACGCTTAACAAACGTTTCAGCAGAAAAAGCGTATAACGGGTCAACCTTGGACCATAAACCACCCGGGCTTCTAAAATCAGGAATGCCGCTTTCTGTTGATACACCAGCCCCGGTCAGCACCACCGTTCTTTGACTGGCCAGCAATTTCTCCGCCAGCTTTGCCACCTGTTCCTGCAAGCTGCCCATCCCCAATTCCCCCCTTACATAACAATCTTACATAACAATCGAAATTTTTTCACCGCAGCCCGGGCAGGTTCCACCTGCCGGTCCATATGCCTTAACCTGATACCCTTCGCGGTCCAGCAGTAGTTGGTCACAATTGGGACAGTAGGTGCTAGAGGCTTTTAATTGGGGTGTGTTGCCTATATAAACATAGCGAAGATGCCGCCGGGCTATCTCCCTGGCTCGCAGCAGAGTTTTTTCGGGCGTTGGCGGCAAATCCATTTTATAGTTTGGAAAATAGCGCGAAAAATGCAGCGGTATATCCGGATTAAGCCCGGACAGCCAATCCGCCAGCCTTGTAATTTCTTCGGGGCCGTCGTTTAACCCCGTAACCAGCAAAGTGGTAATTTCAACGTGGCAGTGCTTGTAGGCTATTTCCACCGTTCGCTTGACCGGTTCCAACTGACCCGCGCAGGTTGAGCGGTAAAAATCTTCGGTAAAAGCTTTAACGTCAATATTCATGGCATCAATATAGGGAAGCAGAGCGTTAAGCGGCTCTTCGCTGACATAGCCGTTGGTTACCAGCACATTTTTCAGGCCGGCCTTTCGGGCCAGCTTGGCTGTATCATAAACATATTCGTACCACATAAATGGTTCCGAGTAGGTGTAAGCGAGTCCAACACAGGAGTAACCCCGTGCCTTTTGCTGCAGCGCCAGGTCCGCGGCCTGCCGGGGCGAAATGTAGGTAGTGGGGGGGTCTTCCTGGGCGATCTGCCAGTTCTGGCAAAAACCACACCTCAGGTTACACCCGACAGTACCCAGCGACAATATGTATGAACCTGGGTAAAAGTGATACAGGGGTTTTTTTTCAATGGGATCCAGGGCATAAGAGGAACATTCGCCGTAATTATTGGCGTAAAGGATCCCGTCCCGGTTCTCCCGCACCCGGCAGAAGCCTCTCTTACCCGGTTTTATATTGCAAAGCCTTGGACAAACCTTGCAATTGGCAACTCCTTGCTCACCCTTGGTATAAAAAATAACCTCACGTTTCAAGCTGAATCGCTCCCCTATCACCTGTACCGAATAACCTCGAATCTTTCCAATTGAACCGGCTCTCCAGGGTCTATACCGGCCTTTTGCATGGCAATGGCCACCTGTTCGTCAACAGTATTGACGCCTTCCAGATCCGGAAGCAGCAGCCCCCTCCTGCCGCCGGACGATACTATTACTCCGTATCTTCTGGGGTCAAGTTCATCCATACTCCGCACCGGTTCAGGATCTGACAACACATCCACGGAAATATCAAGTTCAGACAGTTCTTCAGGTTCCACCGGGTAGAAACGGGGATCCCTGGTGGCGGCACTGATAGCATTCTCCTCAATTTCTTCTATTATATTATTTCGGGTTGGGACTATAGTGCCGATGCAGCCCCTCAGCTGGCCATTTTTTTTCAGTGAAACAAACACGCCGGCCCGTCGCCCGGCAAATTCCTCCGGGGCATTTTCCCTGTTTATTTTCTTTTTACCACCTATAAAAAATTGTTCTAGCGTTTCCCGTGCTATTTTTACGGGATAGCTTTCCCCCGCCCTTTTGATCCTTGCTTTATCCACAGCCCGGCCTAAAAGCTTTTCTTCCAGGTTCCGGCTCAAGTCAGGAGTGCCGGGCTGCAGCGCAGCTACCATATAGCCAACGCCAAAGGGGCCTTCATAGGACAAAACCTCGCTTTTTACCGACACCCCGTCAAAGGCGCCAAGCATCATAATGATGGAACGCAAACCGCACTCACCGGCGCACTCCACAAAATCCGGATCCAAGTCCATTATTCCTTCTACATCTAAATCTCCAACCAGTTTTACAATCGTCCGGTCATATTCCTTACCTGAAGGATCATAGCCGGCAGGCGCGTCTTGCGTCAGGCGGTGTGACAGGTCACCGCTGGCCACCACTGCCACCTTTCTGCCCAGTTTAGCTGCTGCATCCCGGACAGCCACGCCAAAGGAGTATAACTTGCTGAAGGGCAGCATACCCATGGATACATGCACCAATGGTAAATTAACACCCGCTTCCCTGATAAAATAAAGCGGAGCGGTGATACCGTGATCCAGGCCTGGAGTCAAGTCGTAGAGGTCCGCCATATCCCGATCTATTTCTACAACCAAAACGCCTTTCTGCAAAGCAGCTGCCTTTATTTCCCGGGCCAGTTCAAGATCGTTACGCAGGACAAAACGCACCTCCCCGGCACCGAACCGGCTTAAATCACCTTTTAATTCCTTGAAAGCTGAAATGCCAATGCCGTCTGAAAATACCGTGCCGTGGGGAGTTATCATCAGTAATGTCTCCGCGCCGCTTTCTTTGATCCTTCTTCCCAACTCAAGCATGGACTTTTGAGTTTTGGCAACTTCCCGGTCCCTGCCCTGCCCTACCGCAGGCACCATAACAGGCGGGTGTGGGCATACACCACCGAATACCACAGGCATACCTTCCCGTCCACGGCTTGCGCCGTTAAACGGTTACTCAACTCCTTTCAACAATCTTCTCTGTCCTCCTGACTCCTAAGTGGTTACAGATGCTGAATAGTTACAGCTATTTTAATATTTCCATATAGTACAAAAGGTATAGCACAGATTTTATAGGGATTTATTAAATCCGTAATATAAAAAATATCCACCCAGGCCGGTTAAAAACAAACCACAGGCAATAATAATTCCACGGTACACACTCTGGCTCAAAAAGCGGCGCCCGCCGTCCACCGCCGCTGAAACCGCGCCGTACCAGACCAGGTCGGCCAGCAGGTGCCCGCTTAAAAATGCCACCAGTCCGGCTGTTCCCCGCGCCATGGAGGTAGTGATATAAGCAAGTCCCACGGTAGCCCACCACAGACTCCAGTAAGGGTTGGACAAACTCACTAAAATCCCGGCCAGTACCGGGTGCATGCCCGCGCTCTCGGCAGTTTCTTTAGCCAGCTGCAAGGAAATCTTCCCCCTTACAGCATCCCTGTACATTGTCCAGCCCAGGTAAATTAAAAAAACGCCACCCACCAGAGCTATAACTGAATGCACCCGGTCGGAAACCAAAAATGTTGCCAACCCTAAAACCAAAAATGCTACCAGCAAAATTTCAAGAATCGCATGTCCCAATACCAGCAGCGGGCCGGCTATAAAACCGCGTCTGGTGGTTTCACTAATATTTACCGTCAGTAAAGGTCCCGGCATCATCGCTCCGGAAAATCCAACCAAAAAAGCCGTAGTAAAGATAGTTACCAATTCCATTTATGTCACTCCACTAAGCATAAAAAAATATCATTAACAGCAGATTTTCTTGATTCTATTCATAAAATCCTTCCCTCATAAGGAAAATATTATAAACTTAGTTATTCTCTGCACTTGCACAAAACAGCACGGAGCAGAATATTATACAGTGGTACCACGCAGTACTGCAAACTCAACCCCCGGTTGGTCTTATAACCGGCCGGGGGTTGAGTTGTTTTGGCGCTGGAACACGGGGAATTAAGGCCCTTGAAGTTGCTGGCTACAACCTCAAGGGTTTTCAATTCCTTCCGCCGTTCTACTATGACCTATAAGAATCCAGTTCTTTTTTTGCATCAGGTGCATACTTGAAAACTTCATTAAGCTTGCTGCATGCGTAATCATTACAATCAGCGCAAGTTTTAAATTCCTTTCCTTTTGCGCATTTCCTTATCTCACACATCTGCTCACAATAGAAAGTTTTTACGCCATCCGCAAGACAACCGGTACAGTTAATATGCTCAGGAAGTACCGGAACGTTATAAGCTTTGGACCAGTCTTGGGCTACCTTGGCTCTTAACACGTCATCGTTATTTTGTGTGGCAATATATGCCTCACATTTGGTACAGTTCAAACCGCAATAAGCTATCATCAACATCCCCCATTAAATATTCCCTTACATATTTTACCATAAATTACCGCATGTTTTGGCAACCTCTTGAAAGAATGCTTGAAAAATAAAAGACGGGTTAGTTTTACTCAACCGTCAAGGCAAATATCCTTACACTTTGCTTTTAACGTAGCTCAGCAACCCACCGGCCTTTAGTATTTCCATTTGTCTCACCGATAGGCTGTGCTTTGCGGGATAGCTTTCACCCCTGGTGAGATTGTTGATTTTTATTTCATTTGCCGCCAAGTCTTCCGGCAGGTTTTCAATAACCAATTTATTGCCGGCTTCAATGCGGTGATAATCCGCCTCATCTGCAAATACCAGCGGCAGTATGCCAAAATTAACCAGGTTCTGCATATGGATCCTGGCAAAGGACTTGGCAACAACGGCTTTAATCCCGAGGTATAAAGGCGCCAGTGCCGCGTGTTCCCGGCTGGAGCCCTGGCCGTAATTCAGCCCGCCGACAATAATGCCGCCGCCGGCAGCAAGGGCCCGCCGGGCAAAGGTGGGATCCACCCTTTCAAAGCAATGCATGGATATGGCCGGAATGTTAGAGCGAAGCGCTAAAATTTTTGCTCCGGCGGGCATGATATGATCAGTAGTAATGTTATCCCCCACCTTTAGCAGTACTTCACCCGCTATCTTATCCTGTAGCTGGCTAACTGCCGGCATGGGTTTAATATTCGGACCCCGGACAAGCTCCACTTCACTGCCGCTTTCAGGCGGCGGTATAACCATTCTGTCGTCCACCGCGAATTTTTCCGGCATGTTGATCAAGATAGGCTCACCCAGCCCGCGGGGATCCGCTATTTCTCCAGCCAGTGCCGACGCCGCTGCCGTCTCGCAGCTCACCAGGTAAATCTCGGCGTCCGCGGTACCGCTACGCCCTTCAAAATTACGGTTGGAAGTGCGCAGGGATATTCCCGCTGACGGAGGCGACTGCCCCACCCCAACACAGGGTCCGCAGGCGCATTCTAAAATTCTGGCTCCGGCATCCACCATATCGGCCAGGGCGCCGTTGGCGGCCAGGCTGCGCAAAACCTGGCGGGAACCGGGCGCGATCACCAGGCTAACTTCGGGATGCACAGTTTTTCCTTTTAATATAGCGGCCACACGCATCAAATCTGTATATGAAGAGTTGGTGCAGCTGCCAATGAACACCTGGTTTACTTTACGACCTGCCACCTCCGAAACCTTGACCACGTTATCCGGCATGTGCGGCAGTGCAATCATGGGTTCAAGTGAACCCAAATCTATCTCTACGACCTCATCATAGACAGCACCGGCGTCCGGCAGCAATTCTACATAGTGTTCCTGCCTGTTTTGGGCCTTCAAAAATTCCCCGGTAACCCTGTCACTGGGGAAGATTGAAGATGTGGCACCCAGTTCGGCGCCCATATTGGCAATGGTGGCCCGCTCGGGCACGCTCAGGCAGGCAACTCCCTCACCGGTATATTCCATCACTTTGCCAACGCCGCCCTTGACGCTAAGGCGCCGCAAGACTTCCAATATTATATCCTTTGCCGCCACCCAGGGCGCCGGCCGGCCGTGCAGCCTGACATTGACGACCCCGGGCATTTTAACGTAAAACGGATAACCGGCCATAGCAGTCGCCACATCTAGTCCGCCGGCGCCAATGGCCAGCATGCCCAGCCCGCCGCTGGTAGGGGTATGGCTGTCGGAGCCCAGTAATGTTTTACCGGGCCTGCCAAACCGCTCCAGGTGGACCTGGTGACAAATGCCGTTCCCCATTCGGGAGAAATAAACACCGTATTTGGCTGCAGCACTCTGCAAAAAACGGTGATCATCGGCGTTTTCGTAGCCTACCTGCAGTGTATTATGATCAATATAACTGACTGATAGTTCAGTCTTTACTTTATCAATACCAATCGCCTCAAACTCCAGGTAGGCCATAGTACCCGTGGCATCCTGGGTGAGGGTTTGGTCTATTTTAATGGCAATCTCCTGTCCGGGAACCATTTCCCCCTCTATAAGGTGAGAGGCTATAATTTTTTGGGTTAGGTTCAAGCCCAACTGTCATCACCCTTTCGCTAAATCTAATTTCCCATAAAAGTTCTGAGGCACTGCTTACAGGCGGCTTTTAAGTGTTTGATGACTAATTCTTTTGCTTTTTGCACATCCATCCTGTCAACGGCCATCAATATTTCTTTATGCTCCTGCAAAGCTTCTAGCTTCCTGAATTTGTTGGACATGGTCATTTTTCTGAACCGGGAAACATATTCCTGCTGCGCATTGATCAGGCTGATCAGCCGCGGCATTCTGCACGAATTATTCATTACGTCATTGAAAATTTTGGATAATCTTAATAATTCCTGATCGTCATTCAGCTCGATTAATTGCTCCATTTTTTCTACCAATTCGAACAGTTTTTCCTTTTCGCCGGCAGTTATGTTTTCAATGATGAAAGCAATAGCTGTGGTTTCCAGGGCTTCACGTATGGCATAGATTTCAATGATATCATCCGCAGTTATACCCCTAACCACCAGTCCCTTGCGGGGCAGGCGGTTGACCAATCCCTCCACCTCCAGTTTCCGCAGCGCTTCCCGAACGGGGGTACGGCTTACCTTTAGCCTTTCGCCCAATTCTTTTTCCACCAGGCGATCGCCGTGTTTCAACTGTCCATCGAAGATTGCCTGCCTGAGGGTTTCGTAGACCATATCCCTGATTGTCCTGGCATTGGCCGGGTTGAATTTTTCAATATAATTTTCCATCTTCAACCCTCTCTCACTAAATGTATTTTAGGATCCCGGTATACTTTTCTGAAAATTTTATTCGACAGACACCAACAAAATACCTTTTTTAAAATTTATTTTCTCACCGGGAAGTATTCGAGAAATACTATAGAATATCATAGCTGTAAAGGTTTGTATGATATTATATCCCGTAGGTGATTACAATGGATAAATAATGCGGGGAACGCCAACACATCAGGGAGCAGCAGTTTTCTGGTTAAGGTTTTAAGCCACCCCAACCCTATTTAATTATGGTACAATAGTTTTAGTTTATAAAGCGAGGGGTTGGATATGCAAATTTCCGGTGTCATCCCGGTACTGTTAAACATTATTTTAAGCGAACAGCAAAATCCAAAACATGGTCAGCTTCCGCGAGAACTGATTGCGGCCAAAGAGACAGCCAAAGCCGCAGAGGTTTTAACCAAAGGGACAGAGCAGGAGGCGCCGGCGCAACCCCATGCGCGGGGTCATGAAGGCAGCGAACCCCTTTTGCTTCCGCTGCCGTTCAAAACCCCTCTTTACCCTGAAACCCAGTTTTATGTATTTAGAAAACGCGGGAGACAAAAAAAAGAGCAAGATGCGGCAGCCGGGGAACCAGGTGTTGTTTTCAGCCTATCCACCAATAGCCTGGGCAGTTTGTTTTTTTATCTAACAGCCAAGGAAAATACCGTTAACATTGCCTGCCATACGGAAAATGAGAAATTTGCCGCGCAGTTAGCATCGCATTCCGGCGATTTAAGGGAACAAATACAAAAAACCGGCTTTAAGCAAGTGATCTTCCGCTGTACCGTGCTTGACCCCCAAATGAAAAATCTAATGACAGGCCTTGCCAACCCCGTCATATTGGACCAAAAGGTTTGAAATGGGGCACAGATAATGAGCCCAAAAAAAACTGATTCAAAAATATCCTCTCCAAGGGATTATGCTGCCGCTCTGCGCTACGACCCGGATCGGGAGGACGCACCCCGTGTTACCGCTGCAGGCCGGGGAGAACTTGCCCAGGTTATCCGTAAATTGGCTGATGAGCATGGTATTCCGGTATACGTTGATGCAAACCTGGCCGAAACTCTCTTCAAACTGGGAATTGATACGCAAATTCCACCCCAGTTATACGAAGTGGTAGCCCAAATACTTGTGTTTGTGGCTAAAATTGACAAAAAATTACCCTAGCTACGTTATTATTGAATAAAGCGCGTTCAACCAGTTCCCTTAATGCACGCTTTTTTATACTTTTATCCTCTGTTCCGGCCATGAATTGGGGACATTCATACGTTGGGGACATTATACGTTGGGGACATTCCCCGAAGGGGTGTGTCCCCTAACCGCTAATGGCAAGGTATATTTTAAAGTATTAAAAAATTCTGGATAGCCTCCAAACGTCATTTTTCGACCCTAAACGGTCGTTTTTTAATTATGAATGGTTCTTCAGCGAATTGAGCGGTTTAATTCCAGCCGCCAATCCTATTGATTTTTACCCAATAATGCAATATCTTATATTTAACTGACTGAACGTTCAGTCATTTAATTAAACAGGATTTGGGGTATGATACCCTTTTCCCGGTAAACCCGCTCATTCCCAGGCGGGGTATAGTAAGCAAATTTTGCAGTAAAAGGAGGAACCGGAAGATGAAGCGCAGCATCAACAAGGCCGCTGTCCTCGGTGCCGGCGTAATGGGTGCGACCATTGCCGCACACCTGGCCAATGTGGGTATACCCACCTACCTGCTGGACATTGTACCAAACCAGCTGACTCCTGATGAGGAAAAAAAGGGTTTGACCCTGGAGAGCCCACAAGTTAGAAACAGATTGGCCGCAAACAGTATTCAGGCACTGCTTAAAGCCAAACCGGCGGCGTTTTACGTGCCGGAAAACGCCGCACTGTTAACACCGGGTAACTTTGAAGACAACATGAACGTACTGGCCGAATGTGATTGGATTATTGAAGTTGTCGTAGAAAGACTGGACATTAAGCAAAGCTTGTTCAAAAAAGTTGAGGCATTCCGCAAGCCCGGAACTATTGTCGCCTCCAACACCTCGGGCATATCCATCAACAAAATGTGCGAAGGCTTGTCGCAGGAATTCAAACAGCATTTCCTGGGTGCTCACTTCTTTAACCCGCCCCGTTACATGAAATTGCTGGAACTGATCCCCTGCAGCGAAACCCTGCCGGAAATTATGGAATTCATGCGCGACTTCGGCGAAAGAGTACTGGGCAAGGGTGTTGTTATTTGTAAAGATACCCCCAACTTTATTGCCAACCGGATCGGCGTTTATGGCATGTGCGCCACCATCAAAGCAATGATGGAATATGGCCTGGGCGTTGACGAAGTTGATGCTCTGACCGGGCGCGTGATGGGCAGGCCAAAGAGCGCGTCTTTCCGCACACTGGACATGGTGGGTCTGGACGTTATGCTGCACGTGGCCAAAAACGTTTACGACGTGGCCACCGACCCCAAGGAAAAAGCCGTGTTTGACCCCCCGGCGTTCCTGCAGAAAATGTTGGAAAACAAGTGGCTGGGCGATAAAACCAAGCAAGGTTTTTATAAAAAGGTAAAAACCGAAAAGGGCCGGGAAGTACTGGTCCTGGATTACAATACCATGGAATACAGGCCCAAAGAAAAGCCCAAGTTTGCTTCACTGGAAGCCGCCAAGCAAGCCGGCAAGCCGGCCAAGCAAATGAAGGCCCTGTTGTCCGGCAAGGACAAGGCTGCGGAATTCGCCTGGTCAATAACCAGGGATGCATTGGTTTATGCCGCTAACCTGCTGGGTGAAATTGCCGACGATATCCAGTCCATTGACGACGCTATGAAATGGGGCTTTAACTGGGATTTCGGCCCGTTTGAGACATGGGATTTATTAGGTGTCAAGGAAGTGGCCGACCGCATTAAGGCTGAAGGCGGCGCTGTGCCCAAAGTGGTGGAAGACCTGCTGGCTGCCGGCCGCACCAGTTTCTATGAAAAGAAAGAAGGCGCTCGCTACTGCTTTGATCAAAACACCGGGGAAGCCAAACAGGAGCGTATCCCTGAAGGCGTTATTTTCCTGGCACCGCTTAAAGAACAGAACAAGGTCATCAAATCCAACAGCGGCGCCAGCCTGATTGATATCGGCGACGGCGTGGTCTGCCTGGAATTCCACAGCAAGGCCAATTCCATCGGTGACGATATCGTCAACATGATGAATTTTGCCGTTAAGGAAGTTGAACAAAATTACGAAGGTATGGTTATCGGCAACTACGGGCAGCATTTCTCAGTGGGTGCCAACCTGTTCCTGATCTTGATGGAAGCGGAAGATGACGAGTTCGATGAACTGGACATTATGGTCGACGAGTTCCAAAAAGCCAATATGCGCCTGAAATACTGCAAAAAACCGGTTGTGGCGGCACCGCACGGCATGACTGTCGGCGGCGGTTGTGAAGTTTGCCTGCATTCTCATGTGGTTAACGCCGCCGGCGAAACTTATATGGGTCTGGTCGAAGTGGGCGTAGGACTCGTTCCCGGTGGTGGCGGCTGTAAAGAGCTGGCCTTCAGGGCAGCGGAATTAATGCCGCCCAAGAGTCAGATAGCCGTTGGCGGAGTTAACTCCGTCCAGCCCATGATCAACCGCGCCTTTGAAAACATCGCCATGGCCAAGGTGGCTACCAGCGGCCCCGAAGCGATTAAGTTTGGCTATATGCGTGAAACCGACCACGTCAGCCCCAACCGCGACAGAATTATCGGCGATGCCAAGCGCCTGGTGCTGCAAATGGCCGCCAACGGGTTTAAGCCGCTGCAGCCCAAGAAAATGAAAGCCGTGGGAAATGCCGGCTACGCCGCAATCGAACTGGGCATTCAAACCCTGCTGTGGGGCAAGCAAATCAGTGAACACGACGCCAAAATCGCCAAGAAAGTGGCCCATATCGTGACCGGCGGTGGTGTAACTCCCGGTGTTGAAGTAACCGAGCAGGATCTGTTAGACCTTGAACGTGAAGCTTTCCTGAGCCTGCTGGGAGAACCCAAGACCCTTGACCGGATGAGATATATGCTAAAGTATAACAAACCGCTGAGGAATTAAGGGGGGGTAATAAAATGCGAGAAGCTGTAATCGTAAGCGCAGTACGAACCGCGGTTGGTAAGGCGCCCCGGGGCAAGTTGAAAAACACCCGCCCGGAATACATGGGCGCCGAGGTGCTGAAGGAACTGGTTAAAAGGACGCCCGGCCTCGATCCCGTTGAAATAGAAGACGTTTTAATCGGCTGTGCTTTTCCTGAAGCAGAGCAAGGCATGAATTTCGGCCGCATGCTGGTTTTAAGAGCCGGGCTGCCGGTAGAAGTTTCCGGCGCCACGGTAAACCGTTTTTGTTCATCCGGCCTGGAAACCATCGCTATGGGGGCCACCCGGGTTATGGCCGGCTTTGCTGACGTGTATGTTTGCGGCGGCGTTGAGAGCATGAGCACGGTTCCAATGGGCGGCAACAAGACCATGCCCGACCCTGAATTGATGCAAATCTGCCCGGAAGCATACATGGGTATGGGCCTGACCGCGGAAAACGTAGCCGAGCGTTACGGCATCACCAGGGAAATGCAGGATGAGTTTTCCGTCGCCAGCCACGCCAAAGCTGCCAGGGCAATTGAAGAGGGTCGTTTTAAAGAGCAAATCGTTCCTTTAACAGTTGTAAATAAGACCCTCAAGAAGGGAAAACTTGTAGAAAGTTCCTTTATTTTTGATACAGATGAAGGCGTCAGGCCGGGAACCAATATGGAAACACTGGCCAAATTGCGCCCTGTGTTTAAGGCAGGCGGTACCGTAACTGCCGGTAACAGCTCACAGACCAGTGACGGCGCAGCCGCCGTTATGATTATGAGCCGTGAAAAGGCCGAATCCCTCGGGCTTAAACCAATGGCCGTGTTCCGCTCCTATGCTGTGGGCGGCTGCGGTCCCGAGGTTATGGGTATCGGACCCACCGTGGCCATTCCCAAAGCTTTGAAACTGGCCGGCATTACCAAGGATCAAGTGGACGTTTTTGAATTAAACGAAGCGTTTGCCGCTCAGGCTTTGGCCTGTATCAAAGTACTGGAGCTGGATCCCGCCAAGATCAACTTTAACGGCGGAGCCGTGGCTCTGGGCCACCCGCTGGGTTGCACCGGCGCCAAGCTGACCACCCAGCTGCTTTATGAAATGAAACGTCAAAACGCGCGCTACGGCGTTGTCAGCATGTGCATCGGCGGCGGCATGGGTGCAGCCGGCGTTTTTGAAATGGTTGACTAATAGTAACTACTCAGGAGTCAGAAGTCAGTATAAGAGAACGGTTTATCGTCTCGCAGTATTCAGAATTCTGACTACTTAATTCTGAATACGTGAACAGTAACGACTGGTATTAAAATAATGAAAGGGGAATACCATTATGCAAAAGGGCGCCATGTTTATTTTAGAAAACATTGACCCTGATAAGATTTTTACGCCGGAGGATTTTTCCGACGAGCATAAGATGATTGCAGATACCGTAGCCGATTTCGTGGAAAACGAAATTTTACCCAATGTGGAAGAGCTTGATCATCA
Organism: Desulfotruncus alcoholivorax DSM 16058; assembly: GCF_000430885.1. GTDB lineage: Bacteria > Bacillota > Desulfotomaculia > Desulfotomaculales > Desulfallaceae > Desulfotruncus > Desulfotruncus alcoholivorax. The sequence goes on from NZ_AUMW01000023.1 coordinate 30,685, forward strand.
AAAAGAAGGTTTAATGCGATCCATTTTGGAAAAGGCCGGTGAGCTGGGTCTTCTGTCCGCCGACATTCCTGAGGAATATGACGGCGGTGAAATGGGTAAAATCGCCGCTGCGATTATTACAGAAAACGTTTCTTTAGGCGGTTCTTTTGCGGTCAGCCACGGTGCTCATACCGGCATCGGCTCACTGCCCATCGTGCTTTTCGGTAACGAGGAGCAAAAGAAAAAATACTTGCCGGGCCTGGCGACAGGTGAATTAGTCGCCGCCTACGCGCTGACCGAGCCTATGGCCGGATCCGACGCTCTCGGTGCAAGGACCAAGGCTGTTCTTTCCGAAGACGGCAAATACTATATCCTGAACGGGGAAAAAATCTTCATCACCAACGCCGGTTTCGCAGATGTTTTTGTAACCTACGCCAAAATCGATGGCGACAAGTTCACTGCTTTTATTATTGATAGAGATACGCCAGGTTTTTCGATCGGTGCTGAAGAAAAGAAACTGGGCATCAAAGGTTCCTCCACCTGCTCTTTAATTTTTGAAGACGCTAAAGTCCCTGTGGAAAATGTTTTGGGTGAAATTGGCAAAGGTCACGTTATTGCCTTTAATATTCTTAACATCGGCCGCTATAAGCTGGGAGCCGGCGGCGTCGGTTCTTCCAAGGGAGCCCTTGGCGTAGCCGCCAAGTACGCAATGGAGCGCCAGCAGTTCGGCATGCCTATTGCCAAATTTGGTATGATTAAAAACAAGTTGGCCCAAATGGCTGCTAAAACTTATGCTTCCGAAAGTTTGGTCTACCGTTTGGTGGGCGAAATTGAAGAAGCGCTGGAAGGTAAATCTGAAGGCAAGGATATCGGGGCCGCCATTGAAGACTACGCCATCGAGTGCTCTATCGCCAAGGTGCATGCCTCTGAAACTTTAGATTACGTTACTGACGAGTGCGTGCAAATTCACGGCGGTTACGGCTACACCCAGGAGTTTCCGGCTGAGCGGTTTTACCGCGACAGCAGGATCAACAGAATTTTCGAAGGCACCAACGAAGTAAACCGTTTGATCATACCCGCCACCTTGCTGCGCCGCGGCATGAAAGGCCAGCTGCCCTTGCTCCAGGCCGCCCAGGCGTTGGCAGGCGAAGTGATGTCACTGCGGGCCAAAACTCCCACCGGTGATGAGGCCCCGTTTGAAATCGAAATGGATATGATCGACCGGGCTAAAAAACTGTTCTTGATGGTTGGTGGCACCGCTGCTCAAAAATACATGCAGAAAATCGCCAAGGAACAGGAAATCATTGAAATCATGGCTAACATGGCCATTGAAATTTACGCCATGGAAAGTGCCGTTTTACGGGCCCAAAAAGCGCTTAAAAACGATCCTGAAAATGCCGAAACCAAGGTTGAATTGGCCCTGGCTTACGTTTATGATGCGTTCCCGAAACTTGATGCCTGGGCCAAACAAGCGATGGCCTACATGTTTGAGGGCGGGGACATGCTCCGCACCAACCTCAGCATCGCCAAGCGCCTGGCTAAATACACGCCAATCAATCTTATCGGTATTCGCCAGAAGATAGCCGCCAAAGTTTTGGAAGCCGGTAAATACGTCGTATAAATAACCAAGTACCCCTCCAAGCGCCGTTCACTAAAGGGATTTGAGGGACTCAATAAGTCTTCAAATCCCGGCGGCCTTTTTTTAAAAAACCACGGGAGGAGGTGGCACATGGCAAAAAGAACCGGGGAAAAATATAATGCCATAATTGAAGCTGCCGTCAAGGTTATAGCGGAGAACGGCTACCATAGCTCCCAGGTTTCAAAAATTGCTAAAGAAGCAGGAGTGGCTGACGGCACAATCTATTTGTATTTTAAGAATAAGGAAGATGTGCTGATTTCACTCTTTCGAGCTAAAATGGGCGAATTTACTGCCAGTGCCCGCCAGGAACTAAAGAAGCTGCACAGCCCTTTTGAAAAACTTGCCAAGTTGATTGCGCTTCATTTTAGCAGACTTGAGTCGGACCGGAATTTAGCCTTGGTTTTACAAATTCAACTTAGGCAGTCGGATGCTTCCATACGTTCAGGCATCGCCGGACCTCTCAAAGAATATTTCAAAATTATAGAAGACGTTGTCGAACAAGGAGTAAGTTGTGACTACTTTAGAGATGACGTAAATCCCAAGTTGGCCCGTCAGATGATTTTCGGAACCATGGACGAAGTGGCCACATCCTGGGTTATGTCTCACAGGGAATACAGCCTTACCAATCTGATCAAGCCTGTGTATTACATGCTGGCCAGGGCGCTGGCAAAAGATGGTAATATTCACCCGTATTAAGGAAAGGGGACACACCTCTTCGAGGAATGTCCCCAATTTATGAAAGGGTACACACCTCTTCGAGGAATGTCCCCCAGTATCTAAATGTAAGCACAAAAGCCGGGTAATCTCCCGGCTTTTTTTTGTAGACTTTTACAGTACTTGCCATATAATGCATTAAATAAGTTAAGATCTTAAAAAAATAATTACGCACGCGTTTATTATTGCCATGGTAACCTGCAGCAATTACAATTGCTTATAGGAGGGAGTGATTTGTTTGGCAAATGAAAATCTAAATCTCCATACTTTGGTTCTTGGCTTAATCAGGGACGTGGACAACGCTCTGCCTTTTGAAATTATCGCACGCCGCTTAAACATCGATGAAAATACCGCAGATGAAATAATTAAAGATTTGTTATACCAAAACCTAATTCAAACCTTCCCGGACGATCTGAAAAAACCGGCCCACTGCAGGCGATACTTTATTTGCAAAGAATCTCTTAATCAGGTTAGATCCATAGTCCATGCGCAAATGACCGGGCTATCAAATTCCGGTAATTTATATTTTGCCTATGGTTCCAACCTGCACCCCGAACAAATCTATAATGACCGGTTTTCAGGCAGTCATTTTTTGATGCGGGGTGAACTCCAAGATTACCGTTTGAACTTTCCAATAGAATCAAAACAATGGTCAGGCGGCGTGGCAGGCATTACCTATTCCGAAAGTGATTCTGTCTGGGGTGCGGCTTTTTATGTTACCGGTGAGCATTGGGTGGAGCTTGACCGCCTTGAAAGTGCATCAACAAGCTTTAAGAGAATTCGTGTGCCGGTTCGAACCCATTTCGGAATTTTTTGCATGGAAAGTTATAACGCACTACCTACAGGTAATTTTCTCCCTTCCGCTAATTACCTAAACCATGTCATTACGGGCGCCGAATTCTTTGGGCTACCGCATAATTACATCAAGCGCATCAAAAACACACCCTATCTGGGCGAGCGCAAAAGATAACTAATAACAGCCTTGTAAGAAAGACTTATTGAAGGCATCTTCAAAAGAACCTCCAAGGACTACAACTTCTCCACATGCGGACAGCGCCAACCAGGATCCCTCGCATTGTACAAAAACCGGTAACTCTAAAGTCATAATAAAAACCTCCTTAAAATAATAAAGCCACCCATCAGGGTGGCTTTTAAATGTACCAGTCTAGTTATTCAGGCCAACTCCAGCTTGGGAAGGTAAAAACTATTCTGTTTAAACAACACAAAATACCCACACATGCCCATGGCGGTGCACATGAGGGTCATACCTGTACCTGTTGTGTTGTATCTGGCTGCGTTAAACAAGGTAGTTTCCTCCCTGCGGAGTTATCTTGTATACAATATAACACACACGCTTATAGTTGTAAATACTGAAATCCAGCCGCAATCAGAATCAAATGGCAGTTAATCCTGTGCTATAACACTGCTAAATCCATATCCAGGAGCATTTGCAGGTCTTCTTGCAATACTTCACCGCCGGTAGTTAAATAGTCGCCCACCATCAGGCCGTTTGCCCCGGTTAAAAAAGCAAGGGGCTGAAGGCGGCGCAGCCCCTCTTTTCTACCCCCGCAGAGGCGCAGTACCGCCCGGGGCAGCGCCAATCGAAATACGGCTATGGCCCTCAATATCCCCAAGGGGGGGATGGCCGTTTGGTTCTGCAGCGGCGTTCCTGGAATAGGGTTTAAAAAATTCAACGGCACTGAGTCAATCTGCAGCTTTTGCAATTCAATGGCCAGTTCCACCTGGTGCACCGGCGATTCGCCCAGACCCAATATTCCCCCGGCACATACCCGCAAGCCGGCTCTTCTGGCGTTTAATATGGTTTGTACCCTCTCTTGATAGGTATGAGTGCTGCAAATTTGGTCAAAATACGCGGGAGCCGCCTCCAGGTTATGGTGATATGTTGACAATCCCGCTTCGGCCAGCATGGATGCCTGCTTTTCATTAATGATACCCAGGGATGCGCACAGGCTGAGATCTGTTTCCCGGCGCAGAAGCACGATAGTTTCCAGCACTTTTTCCAGATCGCGACCGGAAATACCCCGGCCGCTGGTAACCATGGAAAAACGCCGCACCCCTGATTGCTCAACTTTAACTGCGCTGCGCAGAATTTTTTCCGGGCTGAGCATTGGGTAAATTGAAACGTTGGTGTTATGATGGGATGATTGGGCACAAAAAGCGCAGTCCTCGCTGCAGTGGCCCGAACGGGCATTGATAATGGAACACAACTCCACCTTGTTTTCAGGAAAGTAATGACGGGTAACCCTTCCCGCCAGGGCTATTAAATCGTAAATACCGGCGCCTGTCAGCTGATTAAGCTTAACCGCATCTTGTTTTTTTACCGGCACCTCAACCGTTATTTCATTATTTGATACTTTCACCAAAGGACTCCTCCTCAGTCACTTTTCTAATTGCCGTGTAGGTAATGTCTAAAAGTCGTTTCAGTTCAGAAAGGCTCATGGAAAGAATGGGCATCAGCACGATTACATTGTCCAGCGGCCTGATAATTAAACCGTTTTTTCTGGCTTCCAGGACGATGCGATGGGGGATATTGTATTTCACCGGAAAAGGCTCTTTAGTGTCCTTATTTTCCACGATTTCAATGCCTGCCATCAACCCCTTTTGACGCACTTCGCCCACGTGTTGGAGTTCGATAAATCTTTTCAAACCGGCACTCAAGAAAGCAATTTTTTCCTGCAGGCCTGCAATTAATTGATCCTTTTCAAAGAGTTCCAAATTGGCCAAAGCGGCGGCACAGGCCAACGGATTGCCGGTATAGGTATGTCCGTGATAAAAAGTTTTGCGTTCGTCTATTTCTCCCAGGAAAGCATTATATATTTCATCAGTAACCATAGTGGCCGCAAGGGGAAGGTAACCGCCGGTTATTCCTTTGGCCAGGCACATAATGTCGGGTTTTACGTTTTCGTGGTCACAGGCAAATATTTTCCCGGTACGCCCAAATCCCACGGCCACTTCGTCAGCTATGAGCAAAACATTAAACCTGGTGCAAAGTTCCCTTACTCTGGCCAGATAACCTTCAGGTGCAACCAGCATACCGGCAGCTCCCTGCACCAGTGGTTCTATTACCACCCCGGCAATTTCATGATGGTGGCAAGCCAGAAGGGACTCCATTTCTTTAACGCAGCCCATAGCGCAAGTCTCACGGTTTAAATGCAAAGGACAGCGGTAACAGTAGGGCGACGGCGCATTGACAGTTTCAAACAACAACGCTGCAAATATTTTATGAAACAAATCGATACCGCCGACGCTCACCGAACCGATAGTATCCCCGTGGTAAGCGTTGGTCAGAGAGACAAATTTACGCTTAGTCTTGTATTTTGCTTCCCCTTTTTGCTGCCAGTACTGGTAGGCGATCTTCAGTCCTATCTCCACCGCGGTAGACCCGCTATCAGAATAAAAAACCTTATTAAGACCCTCCGGGGTTATTTCCACCAATTTACGAGCCAGCAGCGTTGAAGGTACGTTGGCTTGACCCAACAGAGTGCTGTGGGCCAGTTTATCCAGTTGTTCTGTAATGGCCCGGTTTATTTCTTTTTTCTGATGCCCGTGCACAGTAACCCACAGTGAGGAGATTCCATCCAGGTACTTGTTGTTCTCTATGTCATAAAGATAGCTACCTTCCCCTTTTTCAATGATCAACGGCTTTTCCTTTTGCCATTGGCGCATTTGGGTAAACGGATGCCATACATATTGCTTGTCCCACTGTTCTAATTGTTCCGGCTTATAATAACTCACAATGATCCTCCTTTTTTAATTGGGGACATTCCTCGAAGAGGTGTGTCCCCTTTCCTAATTTTATACGTAGATTTTTAATCAGCTGGCTGGTGGTAAAACTTTCTTCCAATTAACTCCTTCCCCGACCAGCTTGGTGATCTGACCCGGGCTGTATGTATCTACATCCAAATCATCGTCATGGGGTATTATTCCAACCACGGGGACTCCGGATAACTCTTCAATCAGCCCCGGGTTTGTCTTTTCTGCCGGACCGGCCTCACTTTGGTCGAAATCATTGATAATAATTCCGGCTATTTGGATACCCCTTGACTTGGCGTACTCGACAGTCAATAATGTATGATTTACCGTTCCCAGGCCGGGCCTTGCCACGATCAAAACCGGTAGATCAAGTAATAAAGCCAAGTCGGCCATTAAAAACTTCCCTTTTATAGGTACCATGATGCCGCCGGCCCCCTCCACCAGCATAAAATCGTGTCGTTCACACAATTTCTGATAAGCCCGGCTAATTTTATCCACTTCAATGGTAACACCCGTAATTTCGGAAGCAATACGCGGAGCCAGAGGTGGTTCCAATCGATACGGGCTGACTATTTCCATAGGATCATTAATTTCCGCAACTTGCATGGCATATAAGGCGTCAATGGAAACCAGACCTCGTCCGGTTTTTTCGCTTCCTGTCTGCAAGGGCTTCATAACACCCACGTTAAATCCCTTTTGTTTAAGATTTGCCGCCAGACCGGCGGTAACGACGGTTTTACCGACGCCGGTGTCGGTGCCGGTAATAAAAAAACCGTTCATTATCATTTCCTCCCTATTTATTGGATAATTCCCAGCATTTGGCCGGCCTGCTCAAAAGCAGCCAGGGCCTGATCCAAATCATCCCGGGTGTGTGTAGCCATCACCGTAACTCTCACTCTGCTCGTTCCCTGCGGTACTGTAGGCGGCCTGATTCCCGGAGCAAATACGCCCAGGTCAAACAGATGTTGGGCCATTTGTACGGTCTTGTCTGCATCACCTATTAACACAGGTATTACAGGTGATTCTTCAGCCAAGATGGTAAAGCCCATTTGCTTCAGCCCGGACCTGAGATATTGGGCGTTAAGATGAAGCTTTTCGCGAAGCTGAGGATTTTTTTGCATAACCCTAAGCGCCGCCAGAGCAGCGGCGATTACAGAAGGGGGGAGAGATGTGGAAAAAATAAAGCTGCGCGCTTTGTTTCTCAGGTAATCAATTAAATCACGGGAACCGGCAACATAGCCTCCTGCACTACCTATTGCCTTGCTCAGGGTGCCCATTTGGATTGAAATTTTGCCTTCCAGGCCGAAATGATTGACCGAACCGGCACCACGATCACCTAATACTCCTGTGGCGTGGGCATCGTCCACCATTAACAGAGCATTGTATTTTTCTGACAACTCAACCAAACGGGGTAATGGGGCCAAGTCGCCGTCCATACTGAAAACCCCGTCTGTAACGATAAGAATACGGCGGTAACCTGAAGCTTGTTGTAATAATTTTTCAAGAGCGCCAATCTTTTTATGGGGATAAATTACGGTTTTTGCCCGGCTGAGCCGGCACCCGTCAATAATACTGGCATGATTAAGCTCATCACTGAATATGATATCCTCTTTTCCGGTCAGAGCGGTTATCGTTCCAATATTAGCCATGTAGCCGGTATTAAACACAACGGCTGATTCTGTATTTTTAAAATGAGCGATGGCTTCTTCCAATTCTTCGTGGAGCCTGAAATTACCCGTGGTTAAACGTGACCCACCCGCACCGGTGCCCCAAAGACTTATAGCGTCCTTGGCTGCCGATATCAATTCCGGATGTCCGGTAAGCCCAAGATAGTTATTGGACGATAATAAAATACACTTTTTGCCGTTAACTATTGTGCGGGAGGTCTGAGAATCATTCATTGTGTTCATGCGGCGATAAAGGTTATGCTGTATAAGATTGGATAATTCTTTTTTTAAAAATTCCATCTCCGCTATGCTCCTTTTAAAATACGCGATTGCTTCTATCTAAATTATCTCCGATGGACTGGACCAAGCTTTATTGATTATTTATGCTACTAAATATGTTTTTTGTAAATTGTAAACCATTTCGCAAAGTGTGGTTAACAACTTCTTGATAAATACTTTTTTAAATATTACCAAAGCATAAGAGTATTGTAAACCCAAAATATGATAATGGTTAACAATATGTTTAGTGTTATAAAAACAGCACTCCTTTGAAAAAAGGTGCTTTATAAATTATTGAACGCCGCAAAAACACCCGTTTTAGTGAGACTTTCTTTAAGGCGCATCACATACCTCTCCCTTATTAATCATAAAGGTCTGAATAGCTTTGTCCTTGTCTATATTGCCATCTGTCGGAGTTGCAAGTTCAGCAAAATATTTGACTATGCCGGAATAAATCGCATAGGCGAGTTTGCCCTGGTAACCCTGCTCGCACATTAATTCTTCTTCTTTGGGGTTGCTGATAAATCCTATTTCAACAATTGCCGAAGGCATTTTAGCATTACGGGTGGTATAGTAATCCACAGCCTTAGCCTGGCGGTTGGTATTTTTCATTAACCTGACCAGTTCCCCCTGGATGCATTTTGCCAGTTTGGCTCCTTCCATGGAGTTGGGCTGGTAAAACGTCTGTGCGCCGTGCTCCCTGATTCCGGACTTAAAACTATTAACGTGAATACTGATGAAAGCATCTGCGCCCCGGTCATTGGCCATGCCGACCCTTCTGGACAGATCTTGCCTTTTACGTGTAATTAAGGGCCCGCCCCCGGGATCACTTAAATCTGTATCACTTTCACGGGTCATAATTACTATAGCCCCGGCCTGACTTAATACAGCAGCCAGTTTTTTTGACATGTCCAGGGTGATTTCTTTTTCAATGGCGCCGTTTGCTCCTTTGGAACCAGGGTCTATGCCTCCATGCCCGGGATCAATAACAATTACTTTATTGGCCACCGTCCATGATAGCACTGCTACCTTCCGGTTTTCAAGCAAGTTCATTACCTTATTAAAAGCGCTTGTTAAGGCAAATAAAAAAATAGCTGCCAGTATAATATAGCGTATTTTTAATCTAAAAACTTTAATCATTTTAACCCCTCCCGGCATATTGCGGTGGCAATACACACCTTGTAAAAAAATATGCCGGCCAGCTTGTTAATATGAGAAAAGGCTTGTTTATTTAGTTTTTGTAGTAGCGTATATCTAAAATAAAAAAATTTTTTAAACTGTGACTGGAATTTGGAATAATCAACTTATTTGCCGGGAACTTTAAATTCATAAATAAATATTTTGAAAGGGTTGGTGAAATATGAAGAAAAGAAATCTGTTTACCTTATTAGTTGCCTTTCTGATTTTGACAGCTATACTGGTTTTTAGCGGTTGCTCCACTGCCGCCAGAAAACCAGCACCGCCGCCCAACACTACAACCCCCAACCAGACTGCTCCCAGCAAAAAGATGACCAGTAACAATGCTGATACTTTAAAGGCAAAGCGGATAGCCAGTGAGGCAGACAAGGTGAATGGCGTTAAAAAGGCAACTGCGGTGGTGGCGGGAAACAAAGCTTATGTGGGAATTGACATTAAGGCCAACATAGAAAAAAATAAGACCAAAGCCGTAGAGGACGCGGTGATTAAAAGAGTTAAAAATACTGAGCCTACTATTAATACCGTTTATGTTACTGCAGACGTGGATACAGTCACAAGAATCAAAAAAGTAGCCCAGGGAATATCTAAAGGAAAGCCGGTTACCAGCTTTGCCAGGGAACTAAGTGAAATTGGCAGAAGATTAACGCCCAGAACCAAGTAATATCTACATAATTGTTAAAGCCGTGTGTCAACCCACACGGCTCTTGTTTATGTATTTTATGATCATAGGAACTAAAAAAACAGGTACCAGCCAAGCAGCGGTGCCTGTTTTTATTAAAGTATTTGTAAAGTTTCGATTAACGTTTTGAGTATTGAGGTGCCCGGCGGGCTTTTTTCAGACCGTACTTGCGTCTTTCTTTCATCCTTGGGTCACGGGTAAGAAATCCCGCTTTTTTTAACACTGGACGCATGTTGGGGTCAGCAACAATCAACGCTCTGGCGATACCCATTTTAATAGCTCCAGCCTGCCCGCTGATTCCGCCACCCAACACTTTAGCAATTACGTCAAAACGGCTGCCTGTGTTAGTAAGCTCCAGCGGTTGACGTGCTATAATTTCCAGAGTTTTTCTGCCAAAATAATCATCAATATTTTTATCGTTGACCAGAAATTTGCCTTCACCGGGACGCAAGAAAACTCTTGCAACAGAATTTTTTCTCCGTCCTGTACCGTAAAATTGGACCTGAGCCACTCGATGACCCTCCTTCCGCTGCTACATTTCCCAAACTTCAGGCTGCTGGGCCTGATGGGGATGGTCGCTGCCGCGATAAATACGTAACTTAGTCGCCATGTCTCTACCCAAGGTATTATGAGGTAGCATACCGGTAACCGCTTTGTAAACAGCAAGTTCAGGTTTGGTTTGCATAAGTTTGTCATACCTGGTCTGTTTTAAACCGCCTGGATATCCGGAATGGCGATAATACATTTTTTGTTGTAATTTTTTTCCTGTTAATATTACCTTATCGGCATTAATAATTATGACATGGTCGCCAGTGTTTATATGAGGAGTATAATCGGGCTTATGTTTCCCCCTTAATATCCTGGCGGCTTCAGCCGCCAAGCGTCCCAGCACCTTGCCTTCACCGTCAATAATGTACCATTTGCGCTGAAGCTCGTTCGGCTTAGCCATAAATGTTGTTCTCATGAAATATACCTCCCGTGACAGAAAGGAAACCTTGGCAAACCGGGGGCTCATCGGTTGCCATCAGGTCACACATGCATTATTTTATTACATAGGATTGTCAATGTCAAGGCTTTAACCCTTACTGCTGCCGATTATACCATAATAACGCAACAAAATAAAACCTAATACACTACCCTTTCCATGCAAAGTCCTTGTGGTGGAAACGTTGGCCCTGCCTTAACCCTGTTGCAGGCTTGCAAAATTTCTAAAACCTGTCCGGGTTCGATTTTACCTGTGCCTACTTGTGCAAGCGTCCCAACCATTATTCTAACCATATTATAGAGAAACCCGTCACCGGTAAAAACAAGCTTTACCAGCGGTCCGTCCTTGATTATATCGGCCTGGTATAGTGTTCGCACCGTGTTATTAACCGTAGACCCCGAAGCCTGAAAACACTTAAAATCGTGACATCCCAACAGATATCGGGCAGCCTTCTCCATGGCTTTAATATCCAGCGGAACAGGCATGAAATAACTGTATAAACGATAAAAAGGCGACGGAATTCTATCGTTCCAAATACAATAGCTGTACGTTTTGGATTTGGACGAGAACCTGGAATGAAATTCTTCCGGCACATCCTGAGCGGACAGCACCACAATGTCGCCAGGTAGAATACCATTTAAAGCCAGGGGTATTCGTTCAATTGGTATCGGCCATTTTGAATTGCGAAAATTCACCACCTGGCCGCGGGCATGAACACCTGCATCGGTGCGTCCGGCCCCTACCACCTGGATCCTTTCCCCGGCCAGGCGGGTAAGGCAGTCTTCCAGGGTTTCTTGTATCGTACGCAGGCCTGTACCCCTTTGCTCCTGAAAGCCGTGGTAATTGGTACCATCGTATGCTATTGTAAGTTTGATATTTCGCAACTTACCACCTAGAGCGCAATTATTAATATAATTAAATTTGCAAGAACCGCCAGATAGTCGGGCAGTTTAAATTTTAATTCATTAATGGTTGATCTTTCCGCCCCGGCGCGATAACATCTTATTTCCATGGCCACAGCCAGTTCATCGGCCCGGCGAAATATATTAGTTAAAAGCGGAATTAAAAACGGTATCAGTCCCTTGGCCCTTTGCCTTACGCCGCCCCGCGTAAAGTCAGCTCCCCTGGAGCGCTGCGCCGCAATTAAAAACCTCGATTCATCAAAAAGAGTGGGCACAAACCGAAGCGCTAAATTTATAGCCATGGCAAATTCCCTAACCGGAATTTTCAATTTTCCCAGCGGCAGCAGCAAGCGTTCCAGGGCGGTGGACAATTGTATTGGGGTAGTGCTGAACGTCAGTACCGCAGCTACAAGCAGCAAGCAGATCATTTGCCATAACATGCGCCCACCGGCAACCAATCCTGTTTTTGATAAAGACAGAAGCCCTAATAACAGTAATGGTTCACCCGGAGTGAAAACAACTTGAAAAACAAAACTTGTAATTAAAAGCAGCCACAGGGGCTTGTATATTTGCCAGTAGAGGACTAACCTAATCCGTGTGGCAGCGAGCACTAATCCTATCCACAGCGAGACCGTTAAAATACCCATCCAGTTTGTGGCAACCAGCACCGTGACAGCTGTTAACACTGTAACCATAAGCTTGGCCCTTGGATCCATTTTATGCACCGGGGAGTTTACCGGAAGGTATTGTCCCATGGTAACCGAATTTAACATTACCTGTCTCCCGGCCCAGTATTTTGGTATGTCCGCTGAATCGCCCGGGCAAGATCGTCAATCGTGACCGGTGAACTATTTAACCGGACACCCTTGCTGCTTAGTTTCCGAGTAAACGCCACCGGAAAAGGCGGTTCAAGACCTGCGCCAAGCAATAATTCAGGCTGGGCCAGAACCTGCTTCGGGCGACCGGACGCTATCAGCTCGCCTTTTTTTAAAACTGCCACCAGTCCCGCAAAATCAACTACATCTTCAAGGAAATGTGTTATTAAAACAATGGTAGTTCCTTTTTCTAATTGAAGACGCTTGAGCGCAAGCAAAATTTGTTTTTTGGCCTGCGGGTCCAGACCTGCTCCCGGCTCGTCAAGAACCAATGCCGGTGTTTGCATCGCCAGTATCCCTGCTATGGCCACCCTCCGGCTAATTCCTCCGCTGAGTGTCGCAGGATCAATTTGCAAAATACCCGCCGGCAAGCCTACGTCCTTCAGGGCCGTTTCAACCCTGTGCTTGACCTCATTTTCGTCAAGCCCCAGGTTGCGTGGGCCAAAAGCAATGTCCTCATACACACTGGAACTGAAAATTTGCCGCTCCGGAAATTGAAAAACCAGTCCTACTTTGCTCCAGAGACTGTTTCGGTTGATGCGCGTTGATATGTCGTCACCGAATACGGATACCCGTCCTGATGTCGGCTGCAGCAATCCGTTGAAATGCTGAACTAAAGTGGATTTCCCGCTGCCGGAAGCTCCAACCAGGGCAAAAAATTCACCCTCAGGTATCTCAAGATCTATATCCTTCAGAGCCACCGTTTCCAGAGGCGTGCCCTTAAAATATATATGGGTCAGCTTGGTTGTTTGAACAAACGGCATACAAAACACACCATGTCATCCGTATTAACAATTCCAGCAGGAACATTCAACCCGTAGCCCGCCAGCGCATTGGCCAGGCGCGTAACCCACGGTAAATCAAGCTCTAAGTTTCTAATCATAACCGGGTCACTAAAAATGCTGCCGGGAGTACCATCAGCCGCCAGTTTTCCGTCACGGAGCACCCAAACCCGGTCGGCCGCGGTCGCCTCATCCATATTATGGGTTATTAACACAACAGACATGCCTTCACCGGACAGGCCGCGCAATACATCCAGCACCCCGCGCCTGCCTAATGGATCCAGCATTGAAGTCGGTTCATCCAAAACAAGAAAAGACGGCCGCAAAGCCAGTAGCCCGGCTATGGCCAGCCGTTGCTTTTCTCCGCCTGAAAGAAGCTGGGGCGGCCGGTCCTTTAAATGAATCAAACCCACCTGTTCCAGGGCATGATTAACCCGGTAATGAATTTCTTTGGATGGCAAGTTTAAATTTTCCGGTCCAAAGGCAGCATCTTCCTCTACTCGGACAGCTACAATTTGGTTGTCCGGGTTTTGTAGTACCAGCCCAACCCGCTTTCTAATTTCAATTCGATTTCGGGGGTCAACGGTACATAACCCTTCCACAAGCACCTGCCCCTGACTCGGGCGAAGAAGTCCACAAATTAAACGCGCCAGTGTAGACTTGCCGCTACCGTTAGGGCCGACTACGGCCAAAAATTCACCGTTTTTAATTACGGCATTAATGCCGTCCAAAACGGGACGTTCACTCCCCGGGTAATTAAAGACCAGGTTTCTCAATGCAATAGTGGAATCGTTAACCACCCAAACCCCTCATTCATCTCTGTCCCCAAAATGCCAAGAGGAAACCGCAAGGGCGATTTCCCGGCCAGCAATTATTGGCTAAACAAGTTCAAGCAGAACCAACTGCGCGGCGTCGCCACGCCTGTAACCTATTTTTATTATTCGCGTATATCCACCCTGGCGATCGGCATATTTAGGACCATAGTTATCGAAAAGCTTGCGCACCACTTTTTCTTCATAAATATACTCCAGTGCCTGCCGCCTCGCATTAAGGTCCCCCTGCTTGGCCAGGGTAATCATTTTTTCGGCTATTCTCTTGACTTCTTTGGCCCGGCTTTCGGTGGTGGTAATACGTTCATCGCGTAATAAAGAAGTCACCAGGTTGCGTAACATGGCCTTTCTATGACCTGTATTACGACCCAATTTTGCGTACGCCACCGTCATCCCTCCTTACTCATCGTCCTTGCGCAAACCTAAATTTAATTCAGCCAGCTTGTTCATAACCTCTTCCAGGGATTTTTTGCCAAGATTGCGCACCTTCATCATGTCCTCTTCGTTGCGCTGAATCAATTCTTCTACAGTATTGATTCCGGCACGCTTCAAACAATTATAAGAGCGCACACTCAAATCCAACTCTTCAATTGGCATTTCCAAAATTCTATCCTTTTGTTCTTCTTCTTTTTCAACCATAATCTCAACATCGTCTGTGGATTCGGTGAGCTTAATAAAAAGTCGAAGATGTTCGCTTAATATTTTAGCGCTTAAGCTAATCGCCTCATCAGGTTGAATGCTGCCGTCAGTCCATACCTCCAAAGTAAGTTTGTCATAATCCGTGCGCTGCCCTACCCTGGTGTTTTCAACATTATAATTAACTTTTCTGACGGGAGTAAAAATTGAATCAACCGGAATAATACCAATCACATGATCTCCTTGCTTGTTGCGCTCGGCCGAAACGTAACCCCGTCCCCTGGATACAGTCATTTCCATATACAACCTGGCTCCTTCAGCCAGGGTCGCAATATGCAAATCCGGGTTTAAAATTTCCACGTCAGCATCGGAAGTAATGTCAGCAGCTTTTACTTCTCCCTCTCCCTGAGCCTCTATTCTAAGAGTACGCTCTTCATCCGTGTACATTTTAAGACACAGCTCTTTGAGGTTAAGTATTATTTCGGTAACATCTTCCTTAACACCGGGAATTGTGGCAAATTCGTGTAAAACGCCATCAATTTTAACCGTCGTGACGGCGCCGCCCGGCAATGAGGAGAGTAGAACCCGCCTGAGCGAATTGCCCAGAGTAATACCGTACCCTCTTTCCAGCGGTTCAACTACGAATTTACCGTAATTCTGATCTTTGTCAGTTTCAATACACTCTATTCTCGGCTTTTCTATTTCCAACATAACTCGAACATACCCCCTCCTTGGGACGGAATGGGATTGATACTGCTCCCGCGGGTTATTTGGAGTACAACTCCACGATGAGTGTTTCCTGAACGGGGGCGTCTATTTGATCCCGGGAGGGAAGATCTACCACCCGGCCTTTAATCTGGTTGGCATCGTATTCCAACCATGCCGGTGCTGTGTTGTCTGCAGCGCGTTCCAGTAACTCTTTGATCCGTGGCGACTCAAGACTTCTTTCCCTAACAGTAATTTCATCGCCTACCCTAACCAGGAATGAGGGAATATTAGTTTTGCGCCCGTTAACTCTAAAATGCCCGTGGCGTACCAGCTGGCGGGCTTCACTGCGAGAGGCCGCCAAACCAAGACGATAAACCACATTATCAAGACGACGCTCAAGCAACCTCAGCAAGTTTTCCCCGGTAACACCCGGTTGCCTTGAGGCTTTATCATAATAATTTCTAAACTGTTTTTCCAATACGCCGTAAAAACGACGCGCTTTTTGTTTCTCTCTTAACTGCAAACCGTATTCGGAAACCTTCTTCCGGCTCTGCCCGTGCTGGCCGGGAGCATAGCTACGCCGGTCAATACCGCATTTCCCGGTGTAACAGCGGTCCCCTTTCAGGTAAAGCTTTTGACCTTCACGACGGCATAACTTGCACTGCGCACCAGTATATCTTGCCATAAGTTGCTAAAAACACCTCCTTATACTCTCCGGCGTTTTGGCGGCCGGCAGCCATTATGTGGAATTGGAGTAACATCTTTAATCATATTTACTTCTAAGCCAGCTGCCTGCAGGGACCGTATAGCCGCTTCCCTGCCCGCTCCGGGGCCCTTAACCGTAACTTCGACTTCTTTCATTCCGTGTTCCATAGCTTCACGGGCTGCCTTCTCCGCAGCCATTTGGGCGGCGAAAGGAGTGCTTTTCCTGGAGCCTTTAAACCCGACTCCGCCGGCACTGGCCCATGATATGGCATTACCTTTAGTATCGGAAATGGTAATGATGGTATTATTAAAGGTGGATTTAATATGTGCCACCCCTTGCTCGATATTTTTACGTTCCCGCCTTCTGGTTCTGGCAACTCTTCGAGCCAACTAAAGCCCCCCCTTATTACTTCTTCCTGCGAACGCCGACAGTGCGTTTTGGTCCTTTGCGGGTTCTGGCGTTGTTTTTGGTATTCTGCCCTCGCACCGGAAGGCCGCGACGGTGGCGTAGCCCCCTGTAACTGCCTATTTCCATTAAACGCTTGATATTAAGAGCGATTTCACGGCGCAGGTCGCCCTCAACCCGGTAATTCTTTTCAATTATGTCCCTTAACTTGTTAACCTCTTCTTCTGTCAGATCCCTGATTCGGGTATCGGGATTAACTCCCGACTGATTCAAAATCTTTTGCGAGGTGGGTCTGCCGATGCCGTAAATATAGGTAAGGCCGATTTCTACCCTTTTATCCCGCGGTAAATCAACACCCGCGATACGTGCCATTCCTGAAAAACACCTCCAATTCTACCCCTGGCGCTGCTTATGCTTGGGGTTTTCACAAATAACCATAATTTTGCCTTTGCGTCTAATGATCTTACATTTTTCGCAGATCGGTTTAACAGAAGGCCTGACTTTCATAATTCAACCTCCCCGGCCCCCGTCGGGCCTGGCTTATTTATACCGGTAGACAATTCTGCCCCGAGTTAAATCGTAGGGAGACAACTCAACCATTACCCTGTCACCGGCTAAAATTCTTATAAAATTCATCCTTATTTTCCCGCTTACGTGAGCAAGAACTTTATGACCGTTTTTTAACTCTACACGAAACATAGCGTTCGGTAGCGGTTCTATTACGGTCCCTTCTACTTCAATTACATCCTTACCTGACATTAGATATCAAACCAACCTCCTTTAAAATGGCTGCTCTTCCGGCTGTTCCAACAGGTCCTGTATGGCCCGGCGTATTTCCTGATTGGTAAAACGCTGGCCGGCCTTTATTTTTTCAGCAACTTGAATGGCTATCCGGGAATGAAGGATCAGGTGCTTTATATTTTTCTTCTTGGGGTTTTCCACCCGCCTGAATATGCCATCTGCAACATAAACATAATTACCGCCTGCTGTTGCCATTACCAGATACTTTCTGCCGCTGTCCCGCCCGGACCTGGATTCCACCAACTGACCCGGAACCGCCTTAACCTCCATTTCCTTCACCCTCCCCGTAAGGGTGTAGCAATATCTTGTTCGATCGCGTGTCCCGATACACATAACTCTTAACGAACCATGAACGACCAACTGCCGGCAACCTGTTAAAGCATGGTTAAAATGATAGGATCGCCGTCGGTTATTGCTATAGTGTGTTCGAAATGCACGGAAGGCTTGCCGTCCCGGGTAACCACCGTCCAGTTATCCGGAAGAGTGAGCACTTCGTAAGTGCCCATGTTCACCATTGGTTCAATTGCTAATGTCATTCCCTTCTTCAGTCGCGGCCCGCGACCAGGCCGGCCGAAGTTGGGTACCTGAGGTTCCTCGTGCATTTTGCTGCCGATACCGTGCCCAACATAATCTCTGACAACGGAATAACCGTTTTGTTCCACAAAGCTCTGTACAGCATGAGAAATATCCGATAACCTGTTGCCGTTTCTGGCCATTTTAATGCCCCTGTCCAGAGCTTCTTTGGTGACATCAATTAATTTTTGCAATTCCGGCGTAATTTCACCAACGGGAAATGTCTGGGCGGCATCCCCGAAAAACCCATTTATTTCCGCTCCAACATCTATACTGATAATATCTCCATTTTCCAATTTTTTTAAACCAGGGATACCATGCACCACCTGCTCGTTGACCGAAGCGCAAACAGCAGCAGGAAAGCCATAGAGACCTTTAAAAGCAGGCTTTGCACCCTTGGATAAAATATATTCTTCGGCCACCCGGTTAATTTCAGCTGTGGTCACGCCCGGCCTGATCATTTTCGCCACCTCGGCCAGCGCACCCGCCACCACCCGGCCGGCTTCGCGCATGTATCCAAGTTCCCGCTCAGACTTACATATAATCATACGGCAACACCTCGGCTACTTAATAAAGCCCTGGTAGCTCCGCATCAGCAAATGTGACTCAATTTGCTTCATGGTGTCCAAAGCCACACCAACTACAATAAGTAAAGCCGTCCCACCAAAATAAATGTTGGGAATTCGTGTGGCCAGTAATACGAAGTTGGGCAATATTGCAATAAGAGCCAAAAATACCGCACCTGCCAGGGTAATCCTGTTCATCACCCGGGCAATGTACTCGGCAGTTGGCCTGCCAGGCCTGATACCCGGAATGAAACCACCGTATTTTTTAATGTTTTCAGCAACATCAACCGGGTTCATGATTACAGCCGTATAGAAGTAAGTAAAACCTATAATCAGCAGAGCATATGCAATTGTGTGCGCCGCTGTGCCCCAGCCAAAATACCTGGTGAAGAAATCAGCTACAGCAGAACCCTGAAACCACTGAGCAATCTGGGCCGGAAACATTAGCAGCGAAGATGCAAAAATTACGGGAATAACACCGGCCTGGTTTACTTTTAACGGCAGGTGGGTAGTTTGCCCGCCATACACCCTTCTGCCTACAACCCTTTTGGCGTATTGCACCGGGATTCGCCTTTGCCCTTCCTGAACTGCAACCACTCCGGCAATTACCAGCGCGCCGATCACGATCAGAATTAATATGCTAAGTACATTAATTGTACCGGCCTGCAGTTGCATAAACAGGTTGTTGGTTCCGGCCGGCAGCCTGCTGACGATACCCGCAAATATTAACAGTGAAATACCATTGCCAATGCCATGCTCGGTTATCTGTTCACCAATCCACATTAACAGAGCAGTGCCGGCTGTAAGGGTAATAATTATAACAGCGTAACTGGCAAAACCGGGATTATGCAGGGTTCCCGAACGTCCCATCACCGCGCTCATCCCAACAGCTTGCAAAAAAGCCAAAACCACTGTGAAGTAACGGGTATACTGGCTAATCTTTTTACGGCCTTCTTCGCCCTCTTTGGCTAGTTTCTCCAGGTGAGGTATCACAACCGTAAGCAGCTGCATGATGATAGATGCGTTGATGTACGGCACTATACTCATAGCAAACACTGAAAAGCTTTTGAATGCGCCGCCTGAAATCACGTCAAAGAATCCAAAGAGCATTCCTGAACCAATTAATTCTTTAAACTTGGCGACATCAACCCCGGGCACCGGAACATGGGTGCCCAGCCTGAAAATAAAGATCATGGCCAGCGTAAAAAAAATCTTGTTGCGCAACTCGCTGACCTTAAAGGCGCCCCTTAGTCCATCCAGTATCTGGGCCAATTATATCACCTCGGCCTTACCGCCGGCAGATTGTATTTTATCCACCGCGCTTTTACTGAAGGCATGGGCTTTAATAGTTAGCGACTTCTCCAGGTTCCCTTTACCAAGAATCTTAACCCCGTCACCAATTTTACTTATTACTTTTGCTTCTAATAAAGTTTCGGGAGTTACCTCAACACCGTTTTCAAAGCGATTTAATTTTTCCAGGTTTACCGCAATTATTTCCTTTCTAAAAGGTGCATTGGTGAATCCCCGCTTGGGCATGCGGCGCTGCAAAGGCATTTGGCCGCCTTCAAAGCCGGGCCTGACCCCCCCGCCGCTACGCGCGTTTTGACCTTTGTGCCCGCGGCCGGCGGTCTTACCCCATCCTGATCCGACGCCCTGACCCTTGCGTTTGGCCTTATGTCTTGAACCGGGTGTAGGTTTTAACTCATGCAGGTTCATATTGCACCTCCTTATACTTCCTCCACCTTTAGCAAGTGCGGAATTTTATTAATTACTCCCCTGACCTGGGGTGAATCCTCACGGATCACAAAATGATTAAGTTTAGTCAAGCCCATGGCACGGGCCGTTTTCCTTTGCGCTTCCGGCCGGCCGATCAGACTTCTGACCAGGGTAATTTTTAGCTTGGCCATAATAATACCCCCTAACCCAGCAGTTCTTCCACTTTTTTGTCACGTAACCTGGCGACCTGCTCCGGCGTTTTCAGGTTTTTAATGGCCTCAAGTGTAGCCCGCACAACGTTATTGGCATTATTTGAGCCCAGCGACTTGGTAAGGATGTCCTTGACGCCCGCCAATTCCATGATGGCCCTCACAGGACCGCCAGCAATAACACCGGTACCGGGTGCAGCCGGTTTTAACAGTACCTTGCCGGCACCGAATATGCCGGTTACCTCATGTGGTACCGTAGTTTTGGCTAGAGGCACGTTAATCAGGTTTTTCTTAGCGTCTTCAACACCCTTGCGAATTGCTTCGGGCACCTCGCCGGCCTTGCCCATTCCGGCCCCTACCCGGCCTTTGCCGTCGCCGACAACCACTAAAGCCGAAAAACTAAACCGTCTTCCGCCTTTAACAACTTTGGCCACGCGGTTAATAAAAACTACTTTTTCTGAAAACTCGGATTTAACCGGTTCAAACTTTGACACCATTTTCCCTCCTTTTACAACCGGTTCGTTTTTTAAAATTCAAGTCCCGCCTCCCTGGCTGCATCAGCCAGAGCCTTTACCCGTCCGTGATAAAGGTACCCGGCCCGGTCGAACACGACCTTGGTTATTCCCTTTTCCAACGCCTTAGCGGCTATCAATTTACCTACAGCTGCAGCCGCATCCTTATTACCACCCTTAATTTCTCCCTTGATTTCGGGCGAAAGGGATGACGCGGCCGCGAGGGTTTGGCCAAGATCATCATTAATGATCTGGGCATAAATATTGTTGATGCTGCGGTAAATGTTCAACCTTGGACGCTCGGCATTGCCATTAACCTTGTTGCGCACGCGCAAATGTCTTTTTTTACGCAGCTTATTGCGGTCTGGCTTTGTAATCATGCCACTTCACTCCTTCCCCCTGGTTTAACGTTTGGCGCCGGCCTTACCAACCTTACGGCGGATATTTTCGCCCTCGTACTTGATCCCTTTACCTTTATAAGGCTCAGGTTCGCGAACTGCACGAATATTGGCAGCGATAGCGCCCACTGTTTCCTTGTCAATTCCCTTAACCGATATTTTTGTGGCGGCGGGTACTTCAATGGTAATCCCTTCCGGGGGAACTATCTCTACCGGGTGAGAGTAACCGACTGTCAATACCAGTTTTGAGCCCTGCATTGCTGCGCGGTAGCCGACGCCTACCAGTTCCAGGTTCTTTTGAAATCCAGCTGACACACCTTGAACCATGTTGTTCAAAAGTGTACGGGTTAAGCCATGCAAGGATCTGTGCAGTTTATTGTCAGTAGGTCTTTTAACCAAAATAGTACGGTCATCCACTTGCTCTATGATCATGTCCCGGTGAAACGTTTTTTCCAGCTTCCCCTTGGGGCCTTCGACCCGGACGGTGTTACCCTCCACTACAGCTTTTACGTTGTCGGGAAGCAGGACGGGTTTTTTACCTATTCTGCTCATGCTTTTACACCTCCTGTGCCCCTTGCACTACCATACGTAGCAAACAACTTCTCCACCAAGGTTTTGCTGACGGGCTTTTTTGTCAGTCATTATACCTTTGGATGTGGATATAATCGCTATTCCAAGACCACCCAGCACTTTGGGTATGGAATCCTTGCGTGTATATACCCTGAGCCCGGGTTTCGAGATTCGTTTAAGTCCGGTAATTACGCGTTCTTTACCCGAACCATACTTCATGTAGACCCGCAAAATACCTTGCTTACCATCTTCAATATATTCGTAATCTCTGATAAAGCCCTCTTCCTTCAGTATCTCGGCTATGGCCCGTTTCATTTTGGAAGCGGGAGCCTCAACTTTATCATGATAAACCATATTGGCATTACGGATACGGGTTAAAAAATCGGCAACAGGATCAGTCATGACCATCCCGTTCATACCTCCTTCCTTTTACCAACTGGCCTTCCTCAGCCCGGGTATTTCACCCTTATACGCCAATTCCCGGAAGCATATCCGGCAGATTCCAAATTTACGCATGTAGGCGCGAGGACGGCCGCAAATATTACATCTGTTATAAGCCCTTACCTGGTATTTTTGGGGGCGCTGAGTTTTATTGATCATTGCCTTTTTGGCCACTTAATTCCCTCCTTTGCCGGGGCGGGGTGGACACTTGCGACTATGCCGCCCTAAATGGCATACCCATGAGACGGAGCAATTCCCTTGCTTCTTCGTCGGTTCTGGCAGTTGTCACAAAAATAATATCCATTCCCCTGACTTTGTCGATTTTATCATAATCAATTTCAGGGAAAATAAGCTGTTCCCTGATCCCCAGACTGTAATTGCCGCGCCCGTCAAATGACTTGGGCGATACCCCGCGGAAGTCGCGCACCCGCGGCAGGGCAATGTTGACCAGCCTATCCACAAATTCATACATCCGGTCGCCGCGTAAGGTTACCTTGCAACCAATAGTCATTCCCTGGCGCAGTTTGAAGGCCGCGATAGATTTTTTGGCCTTGGTGACAACCGGGCGCTGGCCGGTTATGATCATCAAATCATTTACCGCCGCATCAACGGCCTTACTGTTCTGAATGGCTTCACCCACACCCATATTAATGACGACCTTCTCCAGCCTGGGAACTTGCATAACGTTTTTGTAACCGAATTTATCCATCATAGCCTTGACAATTTCGTTATTGTGCTTTTCCTTCAGCCTAGGCACATCGCTTCCCTCCTTCCGCCGGGTCAGCTCAGCACTTCCCCGCATTTTTTACACTGACGGACCTTTTTGCCGTCTTCCAGTATTTTTTTACTAATCCGGGTAGGATTGTTACACTTGGTGCAGAAAAGCATCACATTTGAGCTGTGCAATGGCGCTTCTCTCTCCATAATCCCGCCCTGGGGCGCACTTCTGGTTGGTTTTGTATGGCGTTTGATTTTGTTTACGCCTTCAACCACCACGCGGCTTTTGGCAGGATCTACTTCCAGCACTTTGCCCTTTTTACCGGCGCTTTTGCCGCGAATGACAAGTACGGTATCACCTTTTTTTACATGTACTTTGGGCTTGGTCATATCCGTTACACCTCCTGTAGCGGCAGTCATTACAAGACTTCCGGAGCCAGAGAGACGATTTTCATGTAATCATGATCACGCAGTTCCCTGGCAACGGGCCCGAATATCCTGGTACCCCTGGGAGTACCATCGTCTTTAATAATAACGGCGGCATTTTCATCAAATTTTATATATGAACCGTCCGGGCGCCGCACCTCTTTTTTAGTGCGAACCACTACGGCCTTGACTACGTCACCTTTCTTAACAACGCCGCCTGGTGTAGCTTCTTTAACCGAAGCTATAATTATATCGCCAAGGCTGGCATACCGGCGCAACGCCCCGCCCATGACCTTAATGCACATCAGTTTACGGGCTCCGGTGTTGTCTGCCGCCCTGAGCATCGTTTGCACTTGAATCACCAGACATCCTCCCTTTCAGTGACAGACTGCGGTTTGCCGGCGGCTAAAGAATCTGCTCATTCTTGCGCACAATTTCAACCACGCGCCACCGCTTATCCTTGGACAGGGGCCTGGTTTCCATAATTTTTACCCTGTCGCCGACGTTGCATGAATTTTCCTCGTCATGCGCCTTATACTTTTTGGTTTGCCGGATGATCCGTCCATACAATTTATGGCTAACCATTGTTTCCACAGCAACCACCACTGTTTTATCCATCTTATTGCTCACCACAGTACCCGTACGGGTTTTGCGCATTTTGCGCTCAGACAACATAGCTACCCCCTTCCGTTAGCGGGTTGAATATTTTTTTAATGCCGGGATATCGTGCTAGGCCCTGTTTAGCCCGATTTCCCTCTCTCTAATCACGGTCTTGACGCGGGCAATGCTCCGGCGCACTTCCTTTATTCTCATTGGGTTATCCAGTTGGCCGGTAGCCAGCTGAAAACGCAAACGAAACAATTCGTCTTTTGCATCGTTAAGTTTTTTCACCAATTCCTGATCAGTCATGTCACGCAACTCGTTAGCCTTCACTTGCCTCACCTACTTCCCCACGTCTGACAAATTTGGTTTTGATGGGCAGTTTATGCGAAGCCAGTCGCATCGCTTCCCTGGCTACTTCTTCAGTAACACCGGCCAATTCAAACAATATCCGCCCGGGTTTAACCACTGCAACCCACCATTCGGGCGCGCCTTTGCCGCTACCCATCCGGGTTTCAGCGGGCTTCTTGGTTACGGGCTTATCAGGAAATATTTTAATCCAAACTTTACCGCCACGCTTGATGTAACGAGTCATGGCAATACGCGCTGCTTCAATTTGGCGGTTGGTAATCCAACCGGCCTCCAAAGCCTGCAAGCCATAATCACCGAAATGAACATCGTTGCCGCCCTTGGATTTGCCTTTGGGAATTCCTCCGCGACGCTGCTTGCGGTATTTTACCCTTTTCGGAATGAGCATAGAGCCTATTCGCCTCCTTTACCGGCAGCGGTCTTCTTGACTTCCGGCAATACTTCTCCTTTATAAATCCATACTTTTATGCCAATTTTACCATAGGTTGTGTTAGCTTCAGCAAAACCATAGTCAATGTCAGCCCGTAATGTATGCAGGGGTACTTTACCCTCGCTATACCATTCGGTACGGGCAATTTCCGCACCGGCCAACCTGCCGCTGCATGCAATTTTGATCCCCTTGGCGCCCATTTTCATGGCGCGGCCTACACTTTGTTTCATGGCCCTGCGGAAAGCTATCCTTTTCTCCAACTGCGAGGCCACGTTTTCAGCCATCAACTGGGCGTCAATTTCTGGAACTTTAATTTCAACAATATTTATATTTACCTGCTTGCCAGTCATTTTTTCCAACTGCTGGCGCAAGTTTTCCACTTCCGCGCCGCCTCGCCCAATTACTATCCCGGGCTTGGCTGTATAAATGGATATTTTGACCTTGTTTGCCGCCCTCTCTATTTGGATGCGTGAAATGCCGGCAGCGTAAAGCTTTTGCTTGATAAACTTCCGGACCTTTTGATCTTCAAGCAAAAGACCGGCAAAACTCTTTTTATCGGCAAACCACTTGGCATCCCAATCCCTGATGATGCCTATGCGCAACCCTTTGGGGTTTACCTTCTGGCCCACGCTAGCCCTCCTTCTTTTCTTTTACTATAACAGTGATATGACTGGTGCGGTGACGCAACACATCGGCCCGCCCCATCGCACGGGGTTGCCACCTTTTAATAGTTGGCCCCTGGTCCACGTAGCAGGCGGCTACAACCAGGTTGTCACTATCCATGTCATAATTGTGCTCTGCATTGGCAACAGCGGACTTTACCACCTTAGCCACAGGTACCGATGCCCGCTGGGGCGAATATTTCAATATAGCCAGTGCTTCTTTAACATCCTTACCCCTGATGAGATCCACTACTAGACGCACCTTGCGCGGGGAGATACGGATAAATCTTGCAACCGCTTTTGCTTCTGGCATGATTCCATCCCCTTTTCTTCAGGTTACTTCAATGACGTTGACCTTTCAGTGTGCGCTCCGTGCCCCCTGAAAAGTCTGGTTGGGGCGAATTCGCCTAATTTGTGACCCACCATATCCTCGGTAATGTATACCGGAACATGTTTTCTCCCGTCGTGAACTGCCAAGGTATGCCCAATCATTTCCGGGAAAATGGTGGAACGGCGTGACCAGGTCTTAATGACCCTCTTGTCGCCCTTTTCGTTCATTTCCTTTATTTTATTAAGGAGCTTCTCGTCACAATACGGGCCTTTTTTGAGGGAACGACCCATCGACTGGCCTCCTTTCTGCATCCTTCAAGCGTTAATTATTTTTTATCGCGACGCTTAACAATTAAGCGATCGCTGGGCTTATTTTTCCTGGTGCGGGCACCAAGCGCAGGTTTTCCCCAGGGAGTAACGGGGTTCCTGCCAACAGGTGATCGTCCTTCACCACCGCCGTGGGGGTGGTCAACCGGGTTCATTACAACGCCGCGCACAGTCGGGCGTTTACCCAGCCAGCGTGACCGGCCCGCCTTGCCGATGGTTATGTTTTCATGGTCTACATTGCCCACCTGGCCTATGGTGGCCCTGCAATCCTGTAAGATTAAGCGCATTTCTCCGGAAGGCATCCTTACGTGCGCATATTTGCCTTCCTTTGCCATAAGCTGCGCTGCCGCACCGGCTGAACGCACCAGCTGGGCACCACCCCGTGGATGAAGCTCAATATTGTGAATCATCGTACCCACGGGAATATTGCGCAGTGCTAACGAGTTGCCAACTTTAATATCTGCCTCAGGACCCGACACTACCTGCTGACCGACTTTAAGACCAACCGGAGCCAAAATGTATCGTTTTTCACCATCAGCATAATTAAGCAGCGCAATCCTGGCCGAGCGGTTGGGGTCATATTCTATAGTGGCCACTTTAGCCGGGATACCGTCTTTATCTCTCTTAAAATCAATAATACGATACTTACGCTTGTGACCGCCACCCTGGTGTCTGACAGTTATCCTGCCGCCGGCGTTTCTGCCGCCTTTTCTCTTAAGCGGTTCCAGCAGGGACTTTTCCGGCACGGTAGAAGTAATTTCTTCAAACGTTGATACAGTTACGAACCTCCGGCCCGGAGATGTCGGCTTAAATTTCTTAATCCCCACCTGGACTTCCCTCCTTATTGCACCCGCCTAAACAAGTCAGGCAGGCCTTTTAGCTACTATACGCCTTCAAATAGTTGAATTTTATTGCCTGGTTTCAAGGTGACAATCGCCTTTTTCCTATCGGGCGTCTTGCCCGGGCGATTGCGAACTCTCTTAAACTTGCCCTTTACCCGCATTGTTCGCACCTTATCCACCTTGACATTAAACAGTTCTTCCACGGCTTGACGAATTTCTATTTTGTTAGCCTTCAGGTCGACTATAAAGGTGTATTTGTTCTCTTGCAGCAAAGACATGCTTTTTTCAGTAACCACCGGCTTGAGCAATATGTCCCGAGGATTTTTCATTATGCGAACACCTCCTCGACCTTGGTTACTGCATCTTTGGTAATAACCAGCGTGTTATGTGCCAGTAAATCATATACATTCAGACCAAGAACACTTAATGGCTTAACGCCTGGTATATTGCGTGCCGATTTAAAAACAGCTTCCGCCTGTTCGGCGGTTACCACGAGGGCTTTTTTGTCAACCTTTAAATTTTGCAGTATTTTGACCATTTCCTTGGTTTTAGGAGCATTAATTGTTAACTCATCCAAAACGATAATGTTGCCATTACTCACCTTGGATGAAAGTGCCGATTTCATAGCCAAACGGCGAACTTTTCTGGGGATCCTAAAGCTGTAGTCCCTGGGATGAGGTCCGAAGACAATACCGCCGCCACGCCAAATGGGCGAGCGGATGGACCCGTGCCTCGCGCGGCCGGTCCCCTTTTGACGCCACGGCTTGCGACCGCCACCGCTGACCTCGGCCCTGGTTTTGGTATCGTGAGTGCCCCGTCTCCTGCCGGCCAGCTGCATGGTCACGGCATCGTGCAAAGCCTGCTGGTGCACCGGCATGCCAAAGACTTCATCTTTTAAGTCCATTTCCCCGACCTGGTCACCGTTTATGTTATATATGGCAACTTTGGGCATGAATGAATTCCTCCTTTCGCTGCACCGCCGCTACCTGGTTTTAACCGATTCCTTGATTATTACCAGGCCGCCCCGCGGTCCCGGAACCGCTCCCTTGATGGCCAGCACGTTCCGCTCGGCATCCACCCGAACCACTTCCAGGTTCTGAATGGTTACCCGTTCCACACCGTAATGCCCCGGTAACTTTCTTCCCTTGAATACCCTGGCCGGGCCTTTGGCCGCCAGTGAACCGGGTCTGCGGTGGTATTTGGAGCCGTGCGCCATGGGCCCGCGGTGAAACCCGTGACGTTTGATGCCGCCTGAAAAGCCGCGTCCTTTGGTAGTTCCGACCACGTCAACCTTTTCACCGGTAGCAAATATATCGGCCTTGATTTCCTGCCCTACCTCGTAGGTGGCAACATCGTCAAGGCGAAACTCCCTGAGGTAACGTTTGGGTTTTACCCCGGCCTTCTCAAAGTGGCCTTTTAATGGCTTGTTAAACAGGTTTTCCCGTTTCTCACCGAAACCTACTTGAATGGCGTTATAGCCGTCATTCTCAATAGTTTTCTTTTGCACCACAACACATGGCCCGGCTTCAATCACGGTTACGGGCACGGCTACCCCGGCCTCGGTAAAAACCTGGGTCATGCCAACTTTAGTGCCAAGTATGGCTTTATTCATTGTTTGCACCTCCCTGGCCCTCTCGAAGTCTGTTGCTTCAAGGCTTTCAGATGCCGCCAGAGGTTCACTGCAGCGGTTTATCACCCTGCTTTAGTGAACTTAGCCTTCGAGACGATTCCTTGTTAAAGTTTAATTTCAATATCCACCCCTGCGGGCAGGTCAAGGCGCATTAGCGCATCTACCGTTTTGGGTGTGGGTTCAATAATGTCAATCAACCGCTTATGGGTTCTCATCTCAAACTGTTCCCTGGAGTCTTTGTTGACATGTGGGGAACGCAGGATGGTGTATATATTTTTTTCCGTGGGCAAAGGCACAGGACCTGCCACGTTCGCACCGGTACGGCGCGCGGTATCGACAATTTTCTGGGCCGATTGATCCAACATGTTGTGATCGTACGCCTTTAGCCGGATGCGAATCTTTTGACTCTTCATGCACTGACCTCCTTTCGCTCAAAGAAGAGGTTACTGGTTACTCGTTGATGCCGGTGACAACGCCGGCGCCAACGGTGCGGCCGCCTTCACGGATGGCGAAACGCAGACCTTCTTCTATGGCGATCGGTGTAATTAGTTCGATGTCCATTTTAATGTTGTCGCCGGGCATTACCATTTCAACGCCCTCGGGCAGTATGGCCACTCCGGTTACGTCGGTGGTCCTGAAGTAGAACTGTGGACGGTAGCCGTTGAAGAACGGGGTATGGCGGCCACCCTCTTCTTTGGTCAGTACGTATACTTCAGCGTTGAATTTGGTGTGGGGCTTGATGCTGCCCGGTTTTGCCAGCACCTGGCCGCGCTCGATTTCTTTACGGTCTACGCCGCGCAGCAGGCAGCCTACGTTGTCGCCGGCTTCGCCTCGCTCCAGAATCTTACGGAACATCTCTACGCCGGTTACGACGGTCTTGCGCGGTTTTTCATTTAAGCCTACGATTTCTACTTCTTCGCCAACTTTGATCGAGCCGCGCTCAATACGACCGGTGGCCACGGTGCCGCGCCCGGTGATGGTGAATACGTCTTCTACGGGCATCAGGAACGGTTTGTCGATGTCACGCTCGGGGGTGGGAATGTATTCGTCTACGGCGTCCATCAGTTCCCAGATGCTCTTGCACCATTCGCATTCGCGTTTGCCGCAGCCGCATTCCAGTGCTTTTAGGGCTGAGCCGGTGATGACGGGTACGTCGTCGCCGGGAAATTCGTATTGGGAGAGCAGTTCCCGCACTTCCATGTCCACCAGCTCGAGCAGTTCGGGGTCGTCGACCATGTCGGCTTTGTTCAGGTAGACTACGATGTAGGGCACGCCGACCTGACGGGAGAGCAGGATGTGCTCACGGGTCTGGGGCATCGGACCGTCCGCCGCGGATACGACCAATATGGATCCGTCCATCTGGGCGGCGCCGGTGATCATGTTCTTGACGTAGTCGGCGTGACCCGGGCAGTCCACGTGGGCGTAGTGGCGTTTGGCTGTCTCGTATTCTACGTGAGCGGTGTTGATCGTGATCCCGCGCTCTCTTTCTTCCGGAGCGTTGTCGATTTCGTCGTACTTCTTAACTGCGGCCTGGCCCACTGTCGCTAATACGGTGGTGATGGCGGCGGTCAGGGTTGTTTTGCCGTGGTCAACGTGACCGATGGTCCCAATGTTTACGTGCGGTTTGGTCCGCTCAAATTTAGCTTTTGCCATGTTTTTTGGATTCCTCCTT
>NZ_AUMW01000024.1 GCF_000430885.1 Desulfotruncus alcoholivorax DSM 16058
GACGTGGAGCGAACCGCGCTGCTGTAGCAGTTGCTCACAGCATTTTAACCATCGTCTACCACATTATTAAACGTAAGCAACCTTATATTGAGCTTGGTCCAACTTTTTATGAAGAACGCAAACGCGAAACTGTTATAAAACAGTCCATTAAGAAACTGGAATCCTTGGGATATAAGGTCACCGTTGAATTAATAGCCTAACGTTTTTAATTGGGCATATAGTCCTTCTGTTGACCGGATTTGCTTTTTGTAGAATTGATCAAGTCTGGTTTAGTATGTTATTGTCTCTTTTCATGGTTGTTGTTTGTTAATTTTCAGGACAGATTATCATTGGATGCTGAACCGATATTGCGATGCCAGTTTATTGAAAATGATAAACAACCTTATTGGCAACCCTTTCAAAATCCAGACGCAATCCAGTGGTTTGAGTTTGTACAAAATGATAGTAAACAAGTGGCAATTGAACAGTTCTTGAAAAGCCCATTTTATTGTGAAGAACAGATGCTGAGTGTCCAACTAATTCGGGTCAATGATAATGATACCCTTTGTGTGAAAATCTCTCATGCCTGTTCAGACGCTGGAGGTCTTAAGCAATATTTGCAGTTGCTGGCCGAAATATATTCGAACTTGCTAAAGGACTCCCGCTACAAACCTAAGCCAAATACGAAGCGCCGCCTGGATCAGAAGAGTTATTTCGAGGCACTGGGTATTAAGGAGCCATTGACCTTACTTGATCCCAATGCCCAGGCTCTGCCCGCTACCTGGGCTTTTCCCTATCACGGTGTTGAGTCAAAGGAAATGCATGTTTCCATGCGCCGTTTTTCTGGGGAATCCTTCGATAGAATCAGAGCATTTGGCAAAACTCATGCCGTAACCATCAATGCTATAATTTTAACCTCATTTTATAGAAGTATGTTTCAACTGTTGAACTCACCGGCCGGGGATGACCGGGAAATCTGCGTAACCATGGATTTGCGAAGGTATTTTAAAACCGATCCTTCTCAGGATATTTGCAACCTGTCAGTAGTCATGACTCCCAGGGTTTGCCGGGTAGAGGATGAACCTTTTAAAGAGACGTTAAGAAGAGTGTCTGAGTCCATTGAAGAATTAAGGAATACTCAAGTAGAATTGACTCGCGCCGTGGGAATTGAAGCACAAGAGGCCATAGAATATTCGCAACTGCTAACTCTTTTTCAGGCAGCCATGCCTCAGCTTATAGAAACTGGCAAGTTTTCTCCAGTCATAACTAATATGGGGATCATCAGTCCATTGCAGTTTGGACAAATCCCAGCTTATGATGCGTATCTCGTTCCTCCAACTATTTATGCCCCCGGTTTTTTACTAGGGGTCAGTACTTATAATAGAACCCTGACCCTGTTAGTCAGTTATTGTGAACCTTCACATCGGACTGAAGATATTGATGCGTTGATGGACTTCATGGCAGATGAGTTAAATTCACTATAACTGCCTGCTTTCGTAATAGTGAAAGAATCCTTGGCTCTAAACTATAGGATATTTTGCCACTGTAAAAAATAGTAAATGGGGTTTTCGGCCTAATCGTCGAAACCCCGAAGTTTCTTAAATGGCAGAGAGAGCGGGATTCGAACCCGCTTAAGCTTCTATTTTGAGGGTGATATTTTGTTCTTGCGGTACTACAAGGATTTACCTTTTAACGTAACAGGAGACCGTTGTTTTGGCGGGAGAATAATCATACACATACTAAATAGCTAATGCCAAACGGCGGTTTTGAAATAAAGAAATTCAAAGCCGCCGTTTTCCTTTTCAAAAAATAGGATTTCGGAGGGCGTGTTAAAGTCGTCCCTTTTTAAGGACACGGCGGCACAAGGAGGATGCCGCCGTGTTTCTTTGTCTTCGACATAATTTGATATTATTCTGCATATCAAAAAAAGAATTGACGCTTTATGGGACTATTGCGGTTGTGAAGTTACCTACACACATTACACGTTAAGATATACAAGCTCCTGCGCCCGATTGGTTTTTATCCAGTCGGGTTTTTTTGCGTTTTGCGCCAAATTATTTTTCACTTCTTGCCGTTCACTTTGCCAAATTTTTCATGCCTACCGTAGTAGTGGCGAAAGGGGAAGCCATCACCCGCCTTTGCGGACGCGAAGGGAGGTGAGAACATGAAGCCTCATTCCCACAAAGAACACAAGCGGCACGCCTTTGACAGCTTTTGCAAAAAGATACTCAAGCATGAAGCCCGCGACTATTACGACGAGTTAAAAAGACACAGAGAACATGAAATATCTTTGGACGAGCTGTCCGAAAAGGATTGGGAGCAGTTGACCGTCATGGACGAATATTTCAAGGATACATACAGCTTTTGCGTGTTGGGCTACGACATCACCGTGTCGGATGAACGCATAGGCGAAGCTCTGAAAGCCTTGCCGACAAACAAGCGCGACATTATCCTGCTGTCTTATTTCCTTGACATGACGGACAGGGAAATCGGGGAACTCTTGAACCTTGTCCGGCGCACCGTTGCCTATCGTCGGACAAGCACTTTGCAGGAATTAAAAAAATTCATGGAGGGAAAAGCGGATGAGTAGCACACGAAACGCTAAAACCGGCAATACCGGCTTGCTTCCTTTCCCCGTCATTGCGGCGGCAAGCAACGGCGACATCAACGCAATCAACACCGTCCTAAAGCACTATGAGGGATATATCGCCGCATTGTCTACAAGGCAGCTATACGACGAAAACGGCAACCCCCATCTGTGCGTAGACCCTGAATTGCGACGCAGACTGGAAACCAAGCTCATAACAAAAATCCTGGCTTTCAGGGTAGCATAACGAAAAGCCTGCTACGGGAGCGCGCCCCCTTTCCGCGCTTCCTGCGGTAGGCTTTTCGTGTTTGCCATTTTGCAAAAGTACATCCATAAACCAATGTGCTTTTGCAGGCTGACAAACGCCTTTCGTTCTTTGACAAAGAAAGCGCGGCAAAACACCGTGCAGCATAGGGCAAATCGGATACTTTCGGTCTATGCCGAGCCGGACGGCGGGTGCGCCACGACTTCCCAAAGGGAACGAGCGATCACCACCCAGGCCGCAAAATGAGCGTGGCAGCTTGTGAGGCGAAGACGCATAGGCCGGTACAATGATACTTCCGTCCAGCCACAGTCCGAGCGTTAAAAGCGTCGCAGGCAATGGGGATGGCCCGTCAGTATGGGGGGAGGTGAAATTCCTATGAGGACGGTTCGCCGCCGTCCGCCGATAAGCCGTATAACGATGGAACCATAAACAGAAACGCAGGTCAGGGGTGCGCCTGTTTGAACGAGCGTGTATGTGTATCCAATTATGGCGCGCCCCCGTTGCCTGCATTTCTATTTTTGAGAGAAAGGGGCTGATACCTTGCTGAAAAGCAATGAAGCATATAAGCTGATTTTTCGGGAATACCCGGATGTGGTCAATGTGGAGCAAATGTGTGAAATGCTCGGCGGTATCAGCGCAAAAACCGGATACCGCCTTTTGCGGCAAAATCAGATCAAGCATTTCAAGATAGGCAGGACGTACAAAATCCCCAAGCTTCATATTTTTGAATACCTGGCGGTCGTGCAGGAATCCAATGCGTAAAACATTGTTCGCACCTTTGCAAGATATTTTGGAGCCTGCTACACTAAACCCGTCAATGGTAGGTGAATATGGACTGTTACTGAATTTAAAGGAGGCAAGAATTCATGGTAACAGGACACCTGCGAGAAAAAAACGGCTATTTCCAGATGATCCTCACCTATAAGGATATGAACGGAAAGCGCCAAACCAAGTCCGTCAGCACGGGACTCCCCGTCAAGGGGAATAAAAAGCGCGCCGAAACGCTGCTTTGGAAAACCAGGCAAGAGTTTAATCCCGACACGGCAATGAGTGACAAAAACGCTTTGTTTGCCGACTTCCTGAAAAAATGGCTGCAGGAAGTTATCAACAGAGTGGACGCCGACACCTACGCCCTCTACGCATACGATGCCAAAACCTTCATCATCCCTTACTTTAAGGATACCGCCGTTACGGTGGCGAAAATAAAGCCGGGGGACATCGAAGGCTACTATCAGTATGAGAGAACAGAAAAAAACGCTTTAAACACCGCCCTGCTCCAATATCACGAGGTCATCAAAGAAGCCTTGGCCTACGCCGTGGAACTTGAGCTGATCCGGGACAATCCGGCCGACCAAGTAAACCCGATCTCCGGCGAAGTGCGAATACTGTTTACCGACTTCCTGCTGGAATGGCTGGAGATGATCAAGCACAATGTGGAAATGACCACCTACGCCTCTTACGCTGTTTGCATCAAGAGCTGCATTATTCCTTATTTTAAGGACTTCAAGCTTACCTTGAAGGACGTGACGCCGAAGCACATTCAGGACTATTATCAGTACGAGCTGAACGAGAAAGGCGTAAGCGCCTGCACGGTGATCCATCGCCACGCCAACATTCGCAAGGCGTTGCAGTACGCTTTCAAGGTGGGCCTGATCGCCTTTAACCCCGCCGACCGGATCGAGCGGCCCAAAACCGCAAAATTCGTGGGCAGCATTTACGATGCCAACGAATTGGAAGCCTTGTTCGCCGTCGTGAAAAATAAACCGATAGAGCTGGCCGTTATCTTGGGCGCGTTTTACGGCTTGCGCCGCAGTGAAATCGTAGGGCTGAAATGGGACGCGATTGACTTCAAAAAAAAGACGCTGACCATCAAGCACACCGTAACCGAGGTAAGGGTGGACGGAAAAGCCATCATCGTGGAAAAGGACCGCGCCAAAACCAAGTCGAGCCACCGCACCCTGCCGCTGGTTGAGCCCTTTGAAAAGCTTCTCCGGCGGCTGAAGGCGGAGCAGGAGCGCAATCAACAAGTATGCGGAAAAGCCTATTGCCGGGAGTATCTTGGCTACATCTACGTGAACGAGCTGGGAGAACGGATCAAGCCGGGCTATATCACCCAGAATTTCGCGCTCACGCTGAAAAACCACGGCTTGAAGAAAATCCGTTTCCACGACCTGCGGCATAGCTGCGCCAGTTTGTTGTACGCCAACGGAGTCAGCCTGAAAGAGATCCAGGAGTGGTTGGGGCACAGTGATATTTCCACCACCTCGAACATTTACACCCACCTGGATTTCAGCTCCAAGGTCGCTTCGGCCAACGCCATCATCGGCGTATATCCCTCCTGACATCCCTCCAAAGCGGGCGGAATGCCAGGTAAATAGGGAGCTGAGAGCACTGCAAATATGCGCTAGAATGGTTCATGTGACGGTATGCCGGGCGGCAAACGATAGGTGGCCGCCAGAAAAGAAAAAAGCCCTCAAATCCGCTTGTATCACGGCTTTAAGAGCGATTGTTTCTGGTGCCGATGGCCGGAGTCGAACCGGCATGGAGGTTATCCAACGGTTTTTGAGACCGCCGCGTCTGCCAATTCCGCCACATCGGCAAGTTTATTTCAATTTCCCTCTCCATAATCCATCTCTGGAATTTGGAGGGATATGGTGGAGGGATATGAAAAACCATAGAGACTATGAAGTTATCAATAACCCAGCAACCACGCGGGTTCGGGAGCCGCCGACCGGTCGAAAAGGGCTTTTCACGCAGTAGATTTTGAGTCGTGTGCGTCTGCCAGTTCCGCCACTTCGGCATTTTATTAATCATTGATGTCTCCAACGTCTGCATATCAGATTGTAACACAGTCAAAACTGCATTGTCAACGATATAGTTATGACAAGGTTTATCATTTATGAAGCTTATGGTTAAATATTCATTAGTTAAGTACATTATAACCTTTGAAAACTGCTTCTAAGCTCCGCATTATTGAAGGATGTTTAGGGCTTTTGTCGAAGTATATTTACAAGGGGTAATTTAACACCCTGGTCTTTTTTTTTGATAGGAGTTGAAAGCACCTTGAGCCTTTCAGACGAGATACTGGTTCAAAAAAGTAAAAAAGGTGATTTAAATGCTTTTAATGAGCTGGTGCTTCGCTATGAGGGCAAAGTGTTTAATATCGCTTACAGGTTTATGGGCAATCATGCTGACGCCAGCGACCTTGCCCAGGAAACTTTTATTCGATTGTACCAGTCCCTTGCCAGTTTTAGAGGAGATTCTTCTTTTTCCACCTGGCTATATCGTGTTGCCGCTAACGCTTGCCGGGATGAATTAAGGAAACGCCAGAGAAGGCGAAGCATATCTATGGATGAAATGATTGCCGCTTCGCCGGCTAACGTTCCTGTTGCGGGTAGCGCTTATTCACCTGAAGATGCTGTTCAGCGCAATGAAGTGCAGCGTCAGGTGCAGGAGTGTTTAAATGAACTCTCAGATGATCACAGGCTAATTTTGGTAATGCGCGAAATCCAGGGCTTGAGTTATGATGAGATAGCGGGAGTGCTGCAGTGCTCGCTGGGGACGGTAAAATCGCGCATTAGTCGGGCCAGAAATGCTCTAAAGGAAAGGTTAAAACGGAAAGGGGAACTTTTATCGAAGGAAAGTCGTCTGACAGAAAAAGGGGGGAAGAGAAGTGCGTTGCCAAGACATTAGGGAACAATTATCAGTATATATAGACGGCATGCTTGATTCTTCCCTGGAAGCGCAGGTTAAACTGCACATTGCCTCCTGTGAGGGCTGCAGGCTTGAATATGAAGACCTCACGACGACTGTCCAACTGCTAAAGAGTTTACCGGAGATAGCGCCACCACCCGATTTTAATTTAAAATTACAAGAAAAGTTAGCTAATTTACAACCTCAGGTGGTTGTATCTAATAAGACTGGCCTGT
Organism: Desulfotruncus alcoholivorax DSM 16058; assembly: GCF_000430885.1. Taxonomy (GTDB): domain Bacteria; phylum Bacillota; class Desulfotomaculia; order Desulfotomaculales; family Desulfallaceae; genus Desulfotruncus; species Desulfotruncus alcoholivorax. Next base: position 6,761 of record NZ_AUMW01000024.1, read on the forward strand.
TAGGCAGGCTGGTTCGGGGCAAATGGTCCGGCCCGCTGGCTGCCGCGGCGGTGGTTTTCCTAACGGTTGGTGTCACTGCTTTATGGTATGATAAGCAGCATGGGGATATGTTTAACCCTGTTGTTCAAGATCAAATTGTTGATGATTCCGGTGGAAACCCTCAGTTTAATAATGCCAAATCTGAGCAGCATAACCTGGTATATGAATCTGAAAAATCGTCTAGCAATTTCAAGAAAAAAACTGAAGCTGGTTTTGGTTCCGCTGGTGTACAAAAAGACGCACCTACAGTTGATGCGCAGCCGGCTGATCCCGGCATAAAGGCTGCGCCTAATATTGCGCCTAATATGAAGGTTGCTCCTGATGTTAATGACACATCTAATTTAAATGAGGTTCCTAAAATCAGCATAATGCAATCAAGCCCGGTGCAAGAAGCTGATGCACCACACGTGGCTCGGGAATATAGAGCGACATGGGAACCCGGGAATGGTGCAGCCGGCTCTATAGGTGATCTGGCGGCAAAGTATGATGGTATTATTGAATATGAGCCGCAGGAAGCTGGCCAGTCTTGGGTGCTGCGGTTACCTGACAATGAAGTGACAACTTTTCTAAATGACCTGGGTAAGTCAGGCAATTTGGAAGTTAAGACCGATGACAGAGATTTAACTGATAAGTATCATCAAATTGAGAGTAAAATTAACGAGCTTAAAGAGATGGAGCAGCGGTTGACTCAAAACAATGACACAAAAGAACTGGCCTCTTTACAGCAGCAGATTCAGCAGCAATCTCAAGCCATGGCTGAATTAAATAAGGAAACATCAATGGCCCTGATTATATTGACGGTTAAATGAGTCCCCGTTATAGGGGACTTTTCTATTGCACTGTTGTCAAATTAAAGTTAAAATAGGAGTAGTTGCGGTTTGGCTTAACACATATCAATAATATGTTAATGCCATAATAGATTTAAGAAAGGAGGAAAGATAAAAATGCGTGAAAAAGTGCAAGCTGCTTTAGATAAAGTGCGCCCGGCGTTGCAGCGCGACGGTGGCGATGTTGAGCTTGTGGATGTTACCCCTGACGGTGTGGTTAAGGTCAGGCTGAAGGGCGCTTGTGGAGGTTGCCCAATGTCTACAATGACATTAAAACAGGGTATTGAGAGAACAATTAAGCAATCTGTTCCCGAGGTTAAAGAAGTAGTACAAGCATAGTTAAAACCCCTGCACTGGCAGGGGTTTTTATTTAACGATTATTGCGTTTGGGGAAATTTTTAATTACGGAGGGGGCTCAAAAATGGTCAGGAAATTTAAGCTGGCAATTTGCCAGAGTAATGTTGCCGGTGATAAGGCGTCAAATATCCGTAACGCAGAAGAAATGGTGCGGCAGGCAGCATCGCAGGGGGCCGAGATAGTGATGTTGCCGGAAATGTTTAATTGCCCTTACCAAACGGAACTTTTTCCAGCCTACGCCGAGTGCTACCCGAACGGAGAAACTATACAAATGTTGTCTGGTACTGCTAAAACAGCCGGTATAGTTCTGGTGGGCGGCTCGATTCCTGAAAAAGACGGTGATATCGTATATAACACCTCCTTTATTTTTGGGCCTCAGGGAGAATTGCTGGGCCGTCACAGGAAGGTGCACCTTTTTGATGTAGATTTACCCGACCTCAAAGTTAGGGAATCCAATACACTGGGACCAGGCAATTGTTTAACTGTTGTAGATGCTGGTTTTTGCAAGCTGGGGGTAATCATTTGTTTTGATGTTCGTTTCCCGGAAATCGCCCGCTTGCTGGCTCTGGAAGGGATACAAGCGCTGCTGATTCCTGCGGCTTTTAATACAGTTACCGGCCCGGCCCACTGGAAACTTTCCATGCGGATGCGGGCAGTTGATAACCAGATTTACGTTGCCGCGGCTTCACCGGCCCGGGACGAAAACGCCGGGTACGTTGTTTACGGCCATTCTATGGTGGTGGACCCCTGGGGTGAAGTACTGGCTGAAGCGGGTTTAGGCAGTGAAATCATTATGGCCGAAATCAACCCCGCTAGAATAGAAGAGGTCCGGGGACGCCTGCCGCTGTTGGCCCAGCGGCGAACTGACTTGTATTCATTGCAATGGAAAAAGGGAGACGGGAATGGAAACCATTGAAGGACCTTGCATTTCTCCCGTCAGAGGAATAAAATTTCGTTTGAGGTGAGAAATGTGCTGACTGCTGGAATAATTGGCCTGCCTATGGTAGGTAAGACAACTATATTTAACCTTGTCACTAATTCGGAGCTGGAAACTTCCAATTACCTGACGGGTAAAACAGAGATTAATATGGAAATGGCCAAAGTGCCGGACTCCCGCATTGACTTTCTGTCCGGATTATACAAGCCGAAAAAAACTACTTATGCTCAAATCCAATTCAGCGATGTACCCGGTCTGGTAAGGGGCGCCAGCGAGGGTAAAGGAGTAGGTAACAGGTTTTTAGACGGAATTCGCAATGCCGACCTGCTGGTGCAGGTGGTAAGGGCTTTTTCCAATAAAGATGTTCCCCACGTTGACGGAGGCATTGACCCGGTTAGGGATATTGAAACCGTTAACCTCGAACTGCTGCTGGCAGATATGGACCTGGTTGAAAAGAGAATTAAACGGATTGAAGAAAGTAAAAAGATAAAAAAAGAACAGGCCGATGAGCTGGCGGTGCTCCGCAAATGCCTGGAAGCGTTGGAAAATGAGATAACCGTGCATCAAGCTGGACTATCCGAGGTTGAAAAATCTTTGCTTGTTAACTACAGTTTTTTGACGGACAAGCCTGTGATTATGGTGGTTAATATTGATGAAGAGCAACTGCGCAGCGGCAGTTATCCAGGGGCGGACAAGGTCCGGGAATTTGCGTCCGGGCGCGGCATCAAGCTGCTGGAAATATGCGGCCAGATAGAAATGGAAATTGCCCAACTGCCTGAAGAGGACAAAGAAGTGTTTATGGAAGACCTGGGACTTAAAGAATCCGGTATTAACCGGCTGGCCCGGGCAGCTTACGAGACACTGGGACTGATATCTTTCTTTACAGTTGGAGAGGACGAGGTAAGGGCCTGGACCATTTCCGAGGGGCTGAATGCCAGGAGTGCCGCAGGCAAAATTCACTCCGACCTGGAGCGGGGTTTTATCCGGGCCGAGGTTGTAGCGTATGAGGATCTGAAGGAAAACGGCAGCATGGCCAAGGCCAGGGAAAAAGGCTTGGTGCGGTTGGAAGGCAAGGACTACATAGTTATGGACGGGGATATTTTGAACATCAGGTTTAATGTCTGATCTATCATAGGATTAAAATCACAAGATTAAATCTTTCTAATTAGTTTGATTTGGGTGGATTATGAGCCGGTGGCGTTTTATGTCACCGGCTTTTTTTAATGATGTACTTCTTTCTTTATAAGTAAGCAAAGATAATAAGCAAAGCATCAGCTAAATACTTTGTCAACAAAGATAGCCTATTATAAGAATTTTAGGGAAAAAGTCCTATTTTTAATGAGACCGGATTAAATGTCGTTTAAGACTATAGGTACATGCAAAAAACTTAGAAAAAAATTAAAATTTTTTAAAAAAAGCGGAGGTGTTCAAAATGTTATTGTCCAAGCTTTTGCGGGAAGAAAGCGGCCAGGGAATGGCGGAATACGGTTTGATACTTGCTTTAGTAGCGGTACTCTGTATTGCTGGGTTTAAGTTGCTAGGTGATGGGATCAGTGGCAAAGTGGATGATGTTCAAAAAGCAATTAAAGATCCGAGTTCAGTTAATACATCTAATTAATTTTTAGGTTTGTTTTATGAAATGTCTCTTTGCTAATGAGGACGGCCAGGCTTTATTGGAATATTCTTTAATACTTTTTCTTGTGGCTGTCACTTGTATTGTTGCATTTCAAACTTTACCACCGGTTATTATAAATTTAATAGACAGAGTTGAGATATAGCTGCAGTTATTTTCTTTTATCCCTAAAAACAACCCTACTTAGGCCCGCTTAAGTAGGGTCTCGTTTTGAAAGGTCGGAATTGGATGCTAAATTTTTACAGTGCGGGCTTAACCCCTGCGGATATATTTTTAGTAATTATTCTTTTGGTTTGCTGCTATACGGACTTGCGTATACAAAAAATCTATAATGCTGTTCTCTTCCCCGCCATCGTTGTTGCTTTTGCTTTTAATATCTTGCAGTACGGCCCGGAGGGAATCTTGATTAGCTTAAAAGGCTTATTGCTGGGAATTGCCTTGTTGCTTATCCCCTTTGCGGCTAACGGAATCGGCGCCGGGGATGTCAAACTGCTGGGGACTATCGGTGCCATAAAAGGTCCGGAATTTGTTTTATTCGTTTTTTTTGCGGCAGCTATAACCGGTGGTGTAATCTCTGTTTACTTGTTAGCCAGGCGGGGACGCCTGCTGGTTACATTGAAAAAAATTTTTTATTCGGCTGTTAATAAGCTTTTAAACATACCGGTTAAATTCGATTTCGCAAAATTGGAGGTGGCTGCAAATGGCGAAGCTTTTCCTTACGGTGTGGCCATTGGTCTTGGGACATTTGGGGTTTATTTACTGGGGTGGTTAGGTTGCGTTACTTTATAAAGCTGCGCGGCGATAACAGGGGGCAGGCGCTGGTTGAGTTTGCCCTGGTACTACCAATACTGATCTTATTATTAATGGCCATATTTGAATTTGGAAACATTTTTCACTCGTATCTTTTAATTACCACGGCGTCACGCGAGGGGGCCAGGATGGGCGTTGTAGGCCATTCAGATGCTGAGATTACCCAAAGGATAGAAGAAGTCTGCTCAACCTTGGATACGTCCAAAATGACAATTAACATTGAGCCGCATGACCCTAATTACAGGAACAGAGGGGTGCCTTTAACGGTGGAAGTGGACTATGAGAATTCTTTATTAACTCCTCTTTTAAGAACATTTCTGCCTGATCCTTTGACAATCCGGGCCCGCTCGATCATGAGAATTGAATAAAAACATTCTGCTTGAGGTGTCAGCTTTGTGCCGCGTGATTAAAGAATTAATCAAAGACTCCAGGGGGGCAGCCACCGTGATCATAGCTATAGCTGCCGTTTCATTAATTGGCTTTACCTCCCTGGTACTGGATATGGGCCAGCTGTTTTTGACACAAGAGAGGCTGGGTAACGCTTTGGATGCCGCGGTGCTGGCCGGTGCCCAGGAGCTTCCCGACGATCCCGTCTCCGCTGTGGCAAAGGTGCGGGAATATTTTACGAGCCACGGGATGGATGTGTCCTCTTTAACCAGCACTGAAGTTTCGGCAGACAACAAAACAATCACCGCTTCCGGTCAGTCAACTGTGCAATACGCCCTGGCCGGAGTGTTGGGGATAAACTCTTCAACTGTTCACTGTTCTGCGGCAGCCAGGATAGAACCGGTAACAGCAGTCAAAGGCATTGTGCCGGTAGGGATCAAGAAACAGGAATTGGTCTTCGACCAGGAATACCAATTGAAAATTGCCGGCAGCAATGACTTGAGCGAATACCTTGGCCCGGGGAATTTTGGTGTGCTGGCCTTATCCGGCTTTGGCTCTTCTTCTTATGAAGATGACTTAAAACACGGATATGACGGTAAGGTTAAAATCGGGGATGTGATTGACACTGCATCCGGCAATAAAAGCGGAGCCACCAGGGACGGTGTTAATTACAGGGTGGCCCAGTGTACTCACGCCTGTACCCCTGAGCATTTCGATCCATCCTGTCCCAGGGTGGTTATAATTCCCGTATACGTTCCGGAGGATATACAAAACAATAAGGTTAACAGTGTGAGAATAGTTGGTTTTGCAACATTTTTATTATCGGTACCCGGGGGCAAATTAGTAGGGAATGAAAGTTACATTCGCGGTAAATATGTCCGAATGACACTATTCGGTGATAGTGACCCCGGTCAAAATGATTACGGAGCATACAGTGTCCGGCTGGTTGAATAGCTAAAAATTAATAAAGAACCTACTCTAAATAGTGCTAAAAGTAATTTTCAATCAGGAGAAATAAAATGAAAAAATTTAAACTTAATCTCATCTTGCTCCTGGCTGTTATCTTTGGTGCAGCTGCTGCTTTTGGTGTCTACCAGTACCTGAACAGCGTCAAGGCGGCTTATGTGAAAAAAGGTGATTTTGTACAGGTGGCCGTTGCCACCCAATACATTGCGCCTAAGACCCAAATTGTTGAGCAGATGTTTTCAATGCGGGAAATACCTGCCAAATACGTTAACAATAATGCTGCTGTTAACCCTGAAGAAGTTGCCGGCAAAATAACCAAAACAGCAATCTACCCAGATGAGCAGATTTTGAGAGATAAAATTGCTGCTCCGGGGGAATCGAAAGAGGAACTGGCTTTAATCATTCCTGTAGGAAGCAGGGCCGTAACCGTAGCGGTTAATGAGGTTTCAGGCGTTGCCGGCATGATCAGGCCGGGTGACTGTGTTGATGTACTGGTTACCTTTGAGAATGGTCAGGGAGGCAAGATAACTTCTTTAATCTTGCAGAATATCAAAGTTCTTGCCACCGGTGGTAATTTAACGGATTCCGCGGGACAGGCGGAGCAAGGCAAGATTTACCAAACCGTCACAATGGCGGTTACTCCACAGCAGGCCCAGTCGCTGGTGCTGGCTTCGGAACAGGGAAGTATCAGGATGATGTTGCGCCCGCCTGCGGATAAAGGAACTGTAAACATACCTTCCAGCAAAATTCAGGATTTGGTGCGGTAAAAGAAAGGGGGCGGTAAAGTGCAGTCAATTAGAATTTTAATCGTGGATGACGTTGAAAACACCAGGGAAGATATTAAAAGATTTTTATACTTTGAGGAAGACATGGAGGTGGTCGGTGAGGCTTCGTCCGGGGAAGATGCCATTAAGATTGCCGGCCGGGTCAAGCCGGACGTGATTCTAATGGATATAAACCTGCCCGGCATGGATGGGATTGCAGCCTCGGAAATAATTTCCGTTGAAGTTCCCGAAGCGGTAATCGTTATGATTTCCATTCAAGGCGAGCAGGAGTATCTAAAAAAAGCTATGGCGGCCGGGGCCAGGGATTATCTGGTTAAACCCTTCACCAGCACAGACCTGGCAGAAACCATTCGCCGGGCCAATGCCTTTTCCCGCAAGAGGCACCTCCGCCTGGTCGGAGAGGAAGAAAGGGCGTCCCGGGTGGAAAAAGTTGCGCTGCCCGGCAAAATAATTACTCTGTTCAGCACCAAGGGGGGAGTGGGCAAGACTACCCTGGCCTGCAACCTGGCCATAGCCCTGGCCGGAGAAACCAGTAAAAAAGTTGTGCTGGTGGACCTTGATCTTCAGGGTGGTGATGCAGCAGTAATATTGAACCTGACGGGAGTTCAAACCATAGCCGACCTGGTTAAAGAGGATTTGGACAGAGATATATTTTTGATTGATACTTTCCTGGCCCCGCATTTTTCAGGGATTAATATTTTATGTGCTCCAAGCAGCCCCGAGCAGGCTGAGACGATAACCCCGGAGCATGTAACGCAAATTATTAATTATTTAAAGTTGAAATATGACTATATCATTATAGATACGGCGCCATCCTACAGTGAATTTAATTTAAACGTGTTGGAAGTGGCGGATAAAATTTTAGTCATGGTGGCTCAGGACCTTCCTACATTGAAACACGTGCGGTCAACTATAGAGGTGCTGGGCGCGCTAAATTATACTGATAAAATCAAACTGGTGCTTAACCAGCTGCGGCCAGACGGCATCAGTGTTAAAGAGTTGGAAAGCAGTCTTGGCTTGACCATGACTGTGGTAATACCAACCGATGATAAAACGGTGCTGCAGTCGGTGAACAAGGGGCAGCCCTTTGTGCTCAGTCAAAAGAACAGCCGGGTATCAGAATGTGTAATAGAACTGGCCGGGAAAGTGAGTGCTGAAAATAAAGCGGCCAAGCCCCCCGGACGTCTGGCGGCTATTAATCCCATTAAAAAGATCTTTAGCCTGTCGAGGTGATTGAAGCGTGTCGCTGTTGGAACGGCTTGAAAAAAATGCCGAAAAAATTGAAATACCACGAATTGAACCAAACAGGGACCCGTATAAAGAATTGCGTGAGTCGCTGCAAAAAAAGGTAGTAAGCGAGCTATCCGGCACCAAGCTGGGGACCGGGACTGACATGGAGCAGGTGGCCGGGAAAATACAGGCGCTGATTATGGAGCACCTGGACGCTGAAAACGGTGGCATGTCGAGACTGGAAAAAGAGCGGCTGGCCGAAGAGATAATCAATAATGCCATTGGCTACGGCCCTATCACTCCGCTGTTGAATGACCCGGACATTACGGAGATTATGGTCAACGGCCCGGATGCAGTTTATATCGAACGAAACGGTGTTTTAGAGTTGACGGATGTAAAATTCCGGAGTGACGAGCATGTGCACCATGTTATCGAAAAAATTGTGGCGCCAATTGGGCGGCGGATAGACGAGAGTTCCCCAATGGTAGACGCCAGGCTGCCCGACGGGTCCCGGGTAAACATAATCATACCGCCGCTGTCGCTTACCGGCCCCTCAATAACCATCAGAAAGTTTTTTCGCGATCCTTTAAAAGTCACAGATTTAATTGCGCTGGGTACGATAACGGTTGAAATGGCGGAGTTTCTCGAAGCCTGTGTTAAAGCCAGGCTGAATATTGTGGTTTCAGGGGGTACCGGCAGCGGTAAAACAACAACATTAAATGTTTTATCCTCATTTATACCAAAAACTGAAAGGATTATAACCGTAGAGGATTCTGCGGAACTGCAATTAAGGCAGGACCACGTGATAACCCTGGAAAGCCGGCCGCTAAACATAGAAGGGAAAGGGGCCATAACAATCCGGGACCTGGTGCGCAACTGCCTGCGCATGCGCCCGGATAGAATTGTGGTGGGTGAAGTGCGCAGCGGAGAAGCACTGGATATGCTGCAGGCAATGAACACCGGTCATGACGGCTCCCTAACCACGGGTCACGCCAATTCGCCCAGGGATATGTTGTCCCGACTGGAAACGATGGTATTGATGGCAGGTATGGAAATACCCGTAAGAGCGATCAGAGAACAGATATCTTCCGCCATTGATTTAATTATTCAGCAAAGCAGAATGCGGGACGGCGCCCGTAAGATTACACATATAACAGAGGTACAGGGTATGGAGGGGGATATCATTACCCTGCAGGACTTGTTTGTCTTTAAGCAAACTGGAATTGATGAAGAGGGTAAAGTAACCGGACGTTTTGAAGCCACCGGGATTAAGCCCATGTTTATTGACCGGCTGGAGGCGTACGGAATTAAACTGCGCGACGACTTGTTTATTGGGAATTACTGGTAAGGGGTGGGAGAATGCCTGTAAAATATGTTGCCGTCCTGGTTTTTATCAGCGGGCTGCTGCTGGTGCTTGGGTTATACCGGCCGTCTTTTGTTGGTGAACAGGAGTTTTCCCGGCGCATGGCCGCAATATTAAAGAAAAAAGAAAAGGATAATCAGGGAAAAGGAACTGACAGGTTAAATTCTGTGCTAAACCGCATCTATCAGAAGTTGATTCATATTGCTAATGCAACCCCGCTTAAAAAATGGGTGGAAAAGGAACTCACCAGGGCTGACCTTCCCCTGCGGGGTGATGAGTTTCTGGTTTTTAGCTGTGCTGCGATAGGTATTGCTACGATATGTGCACTGGTTTTCACCGGCAGCCTGGTGATGGCGTTAATGATTTTGGTTATTTTTATTCCGCTGCCGTACCTGTTCATACAGAGAGCCAGAGCCAGGCGTTTGAATAAAATTAATGCCCAAATTGGCGATGCCCTTTTGATCATAGCTAATTCGCTGCGGTCAGGATTTAGTTTTCTGCAAGCTATGGATTTAGTCAGAAAAGAAATGCCGGACCCAATTGCCAAAGAATTCGGGAGAACTTTCCAGGAAATCAGCCTGGGGATGCCAACCGAGCAGGCTTTGCAAAATATGTCGGAAAGAGTGGACAGCGACGATCTTGAAATGGTTGTTACGGCGGTGTTAATTCAGAGGCAGGTGGGGGGCAACCTGGCCGAGGTGCTGGATAAAATTGCCTATACCATCAGGGAAAGAATCAGGATTAAGGGAGAAATAAAGACACTTACCGCGCAGGGCCGTATTTCAGGCCTGGTTATAGGACTTTTACCTGCATCGCTTGCTGTTTTGCTGTATATCATTAACCCCGGCTACATGTCACTTCTTTTTACAACAAGGATAGGTATTGTCATGGTAAGCGCGGCAGTAATAGCTCAAACGCTGGGTTTCCTGTTAATCAGAAAGATAGTTGACATAAAATACTAGATTAACCGGAGGGCTTAATATGCTTTATATATTACCACTGGTTTTTGCCGCTGCATTTTGGGCCTTTTTGCTGGGTTATGTGTTTATTTTCGGTGAACGGATCACTCTGGCCCGCCGGGTTGACCAGGTTGTCGGGTCTCCTGTGGTGAACATTCGCGAAAAAGAATTAAGTATTCCTTTTGCCGCCAGGGTGATCAGGCCGCTGCTGGGCAAGGCGGCATCGTCCTTCGTCAAGCTGCTTCCTTCTGAGAAAGAAGCAATTCTGGAAAAAAAGTTGACCCGGGCCGGGCTGATCGACCGGCTGAAACCGCTGGAATTTATGGTAATTAAGTATCCAGGTGCGGTGCTGGCCGGGTTTGGAGCCTTGATTATTGCAGGCCTCCTTGGCGCCGGTTTAATGCAGACGATTTTTGCAGTAACCACTGTTACCCTGCTGGGTTTGATGGTTCCCGAGTTTATTTTAAGCGCCCGCTCCAAAAAGAGGGGCAATGAAGTTGAGGCTACCCTGCCCCAAATTCTTGACCTGCTTACAGTAAGCGTTGAGGCCGGCCTGGGGTTTGATGGAGCAGTTTACAAAGTAATCAGTAAAGCCGATAGTGGCATACTGGCGGCGGAACTTAAAAGAATGATGCAGGAAATAAAGGTGGGCAAGGTTAGAAAAGAAGCATTAAAGGATATGGCTGCGAGATTCGATGTTGCTGATTTAAACAACTTTGTCAGCGCAATTATCCTGGGCGAACAGCTGGGGATCAGCATAGGCAATGTGCTCAGGCGGCAAGCCGACCAGATCAGGCTGCGCAGGCGCCAGAGCGCAGAGGAAAAGGCAATGAAAGCCCCTATTAAAATGCTGCTGCCGCTCGTATTTCTGATTTTTCCCGCCCTTTTCATAATTATTCTCGGGCCGGGCGCAATTCAAATCTCCCAATCGCTGATGTGACAGGGGTGAGCAGAATGCTTTTAAATGAATCAAAAAAGACAGTGCTCGCAAAACATTTAAAATGTGCCGACACCTTTTTTACCCGCCTGCTGGGATTAATGGGCACTGGCAAGGAGTCTTTTGTTTCAGGCATGGCGCTGCTGATCAAGCCGTGCAAGCAGGTACATACATTTTTAATGCGTTTCCCCATTGATGTCATCTTTATAGACAAAAATAACCTGGTTATTAAAACAGTCCCCGGTCTTCGCCCTTACAGGGCCAGCCCCCTGGTGACAGGTGCCGCTGCTGTAATTGAATTGCCCCGGGGTACCATTGAAGGTACGTGCACTACTGTTGGGGATAAGCTAAAAATTTGTTAACCGGGGGTGGACCACCATGCCGCCAGCCGGTACCAGTAGGATGAAAATATGGTAAGTCTGTCATTGCGGGGAGCGAAGCGACGAAGCAATCTTACAATAGGGGAGTACCAATGAGGGAGGAGCATCAATGAAGCCGCTGAAAAAAAGGAAATTGTCGATCAGCACCAAAATTGCAGTTAATCTAAGCTTATTAATAATATTTATTATGACTGCACTCGGTATAGTAACAATTTTTCAGTTAAAAGAATCCTTTACCTGGGGTGAAACTGATAAAGGGCGCTATCTAACCTCCATGCTGGCAGCCCGAATCGCAGGACCTTTGGAATACGGGGATATTCCCGCGCTTAACCGGCAAGTTCAGGAATTTCAAGCCGAGACCGGTGTTAAAGGCATAATTATTGCCGACGGTAAAGGGAATGTACTGGCGACCTCCGGAACTCCTCAAATGAACGGTGTGGCCGATAAATTTAGTGACACCGGCGGCGTCGATTTCAAGGTGTTCGGTAACACAGGTGCAGGGGAGACATGGTATTTTAATTTTGCCCGTAAAATTACGGCCAGCGGCGGTGAAACCGTGGGCTACCTGGGTTTGACCACCGGTGCGGAAAATTTGCAGAGCAAAGTAAATAGTATGGCGGTGTACCTTGGATTAATTGCTCTGATTGCTGTTATCGCCGGGATCTTCCTGGCCATCATTATCAGCCGCAGGATTATTAACAAGCCTATTAATGATTTAAGCTCCGCTACTGAGTCAATAGCTACCGGGGATTTTTCCAGAAAAGTAAAGCTGCATCAGCGGGATGAGTTAGGCGCCCTGGCTATTTCGTTTAACATGATGACCGGATATCTTTCCAACCTGTTTCGATCCATCGGCAACTATACCGGTGAACTAACCCGCTCCTGCCAATCCTTGAACAAAGAAATCAATTCCACCGGCAAAACCTCCAAAAGGTTAATTGAATCAGTTAGGGATCACGCTGTAAAAACAAAGGAACATATTACCCAGATTCAGAACTGTGCCGATATTGCCTCCGACCTGGTGGAAAGAGTTGAGCGGTGCGGGAGTTCCCTGCAAAAATCAGCTGCTGAAATAATAAATCTGGCTGAAGGTACATTGGAGCCGGGAATAGCTATCCAGGGGGCATCCGGTGAAATTGGCAAATTGAGTTTATCATTGGAAGAAATGAAAGCAGCCACTGGATTAAACAAAAAAGTTCTGGCGGAAATGAAAGAGGTTGCTGAACTATTCACCCAGTATCTTGATGCCAGCAGGGCTTTTAGTTTTGACCTGGCTCTGGAGGTAACTAAAAGCGGAAGCAGAAAATTTTCCAGAGAATTGGAAGTACTTCAGAAATTGTCCAATGAAGGGCTTGAAAAATCCAGGAAAGTATTCAAAGGTATTGACCGCATCATTCAATCCCTGGACCAACTGGATCAAGCCTTTGATAAGAGTATTGCCGCTGCCTGTAGGGGGAGGGAGAGCATCAGCGCAGCAGGCGAATGCTGGAGCGGATTTAACTTAAAAATGGCCGGTGAAAAGAAAACATTGGAAAATTTAATGCCTGTTCTGGAGGAAAACAGAAAATACGGGGAGCAGTTACTGGAAAAATTAGATCATGTAATAGCGGATCTTGAAAAAACGCTTAACGCCTTCGCAGGTGCCGGGGAGGATGGGAAAAAACAGGCTGAATTGTTGCAAGACCTGGATGCTACATTGCGCCGCATCCTAAGGGTTTCCAGTACCCTGGATAATCTTTGCCTTCAATTTAAAATTCAATAGTTTTAGGGCAGTGTCAGCGGGGAACAAGGCCGGGGGATGGATTTATTCTTCAGCCTTGTGCTTGTTGCGCGGCTTGCGCCATGGTCGTTATATTTCAACTATGCCTTCTTTTATGGCCATTAATGCTGCCTGGGTGCGGTCGGAAACATCAAGTTTTTGAAATATATTAGTCAAGTGGTTTTTAACCGTCTTTTCACTGATGTAAAGTTTTCCGGCAATTGTTTTGTTGGAATCCCCATTTGCCACCAGCCTCAAAACTTCCATTTCCCTTTCTGTCAGCCCCCAGGGCCGTGTTTCCTGCGGCTTTGTGGTTAACTTGTTAATCTGGCTAAAAATTTTAGCCGTTAAGGACGGGGAGATAAACGATTTACCATCAGCCACCTGCTCAATAGTGTTAATTAACTGGTCCGGGCTGACGTCTTTGAGCAGGTAGGCGGCAACACCATTGCGAATCATTTCGATAATGTATTCTTCCTGGTCATGAATGGTTAGCGCAATGATTCCGGTGCCGGGCAATTCCTTTTTAATAATTTTGCACACTTCCATCCCCGTTAAATCAGGCAGGTTAATATCAAGCAGCACGATGTCCGGGCGGTATATTCGACATAGTTCTATTGCTTGTTTGCCGTTGCATGCCTCCGCGACAACCATAAATTTTTTTTCCAGGGATACTATTTTGGTTATCCCTTCCCTGACAAGGGCGTGGTCATCAACAATTAGTATCGATGTTGGCTTCAAACAGCATCACCCCTTTTTAGATACGTTGATCAAACGGGAATTGTGAGGGTAATCATGGTTCCTTTGCCCGGCGCGCTCATAATTTTATATTCGCCCTTTAATATCTGAACCCTTTCCCGCATATTAATCAGGCCGTAACATTCCCGCTGCGAATGATGCTCAAGGTTTTCGGGGTTAAAACCAATGCCGTCGTCTTTAATTAAAATTGTAACTTTGTCATTCAGCTGTTCCATTTTAACCAGAATATTTTTGGCTTTAGCATGTTTGCGGACATTGCTAAGCGCCTCCTGTACCACCCGAAACAGGGCTACTTCGGTGGCAGGGTTAAGACGTGCCTGCTTGCCGAAAAAAACAAATTCTATATTTTGCTTGTGCTGGTTTCTATAATCCTCCACGTATCGATTAAGAGCGGGGACCAGTCTAAGATCGTCCAGTACCATAGGCCGGAGGTCAAATATTATTTTGCGTACGTCTTGCAGGCTTTGCCGCACCAGTTCCTGTAAACGGACCAATTCTGTTCTAACATTTTGCGGCTCAACTTCCATTAGCTTTAGAATATATTCCGCCCGCATCACGATATTGGCAAGCAGCTGGGCCGGCCCATCATGAATCTCCCGGGCCACCCGTTTACGTTCTTCTTCCTGGGCCCGGATGATATTAATACCCAGTTGTTGAATTAGCATTATCTCCCCTATTCTTGTCGACAAGTTTTCCATATGCTTGCTGAGGTATTGCGACACTACTCCGAGGTGCGACATGATATTTTCAGCTCTTTTTTGCGTTTCTTGCAAGCTGCGCAGGTTTTTTTCCAGGTTATCCCGTTTATACCTTAACAGCTGCTCCTGGCCTTGCAGCCCGGCAACCTCAAGTTGTAACTGCTGTGCTCTTTCGTAAGCCCGCTTTATATCTGCTTCCGTGTAGCGGTTAAAGTCCCTGCTGACCTCCATCAGGTGAAGGCGGGCCCGTTTTTCTCTGGCGTAAAGTTTATCTACCCGGTCAATTAGTTGTAATACTGTCTTTCTAACGTCCTCCAGTTCATCTTTAACCCTGACATACTCAATTCTGGTATTTTCCGCAATATCATAAACCTGTTCCTGAGATTTTTGGATATAAAGCAATATTTCATTAATGATTTTGTCAAGCAATGCTGCGTCAAACAATATTTTCACCTGCCAGTTGAATACGGAGCGGGTAAATATTTATTCGCTGTTGCTCACAGTCTATCCTGCTGCGAATGTAGAAACATTTTCAATATCCAAGGAAGTTGTAAATATACCAGATACAGATATTATTGCTGCTGTGCCAATTCTTTAATAATACTTCTAGTCGCAAAATAAACGATAATATTGCTCCTGTTGATCAGGCCGCTTTGCAGCAGGACCTGGCCCGTTGCCTCGCCTGCTATTTGAAGTGCCTGGTTAACCTGTGGTTTTTCAATGGCGGCAGGTTTTTCAGAGACAGCAGGCTTCGGGGAAGCTGCCGCCATTTCAGCCGGCCTGGAGGATGGCTTCTGGCTGATGTCCTTTTTACTTGCTTCGGCAACAGCCGGCTGCTGCACCTCCCATGCGGGCTTCAGATTAGGATTGTTAATGATCTTAACCGGGGTTCCCAGGGGAGTATGATCAAACAGCCAGGTAACATCCTGATTGTGCATTCGAATACATCCCCCGGACGCGTAGGTTCCAATGGAGGCAGGGTTATTGGTCCCATGAATGCCGTAAACCCCGCCGCCTCCGACGCTTAGACCCAGCCAGCGGTAGCCCAGCGGGTTCCTGGGACTCCCGCCGGGGATATTAAGGCGGTAGTAAGCGGGATTAACTAATTTAACAACAATACTGAATTGCCCTTCGGGAGTAAGTGCGGGAGTTCTCCCCGTGGCCACCGGGAAAACTTTGAAAATAGTGTCATTGCTGTTAAAGTAGAGTTTGTTGGTGGCTTTGTTAATGATTATCTCAGTTTTTGCAGCCGCCGGCCCGGCCAGGGAGAAGAATATGGCCAGGCATAGAATTAGTGTGGTATGACTCTTTCTTGCCATCTTGACGCCTCCTAATTAAACTGCTTTTATATAACTACGGTGTGAATACTGGTTTGATGACAGTTTTGGTTAGCATGAGGAATGGATTTGCCGGATATTAGACAGGAAAAGGAAAAAGCTATCCTGGTGGCGCAGGTGTTGCCGGGATGACCAGTGATGAGGTAGAGGAATCGTTAAAGGATCTTTCCGGCCTGGAGCAAACAGCCGGGGCCGAAGTAGTAGATATCTAATAGGGGCTTTTGAATAAAATAGTTTGACTGGTAAAAAATAAAAGCAAGTTCTTGAGCGGGAGGTAAGTCCTATATATGCTGGGAGTTTGACAGACGCCGAAAGACTGGCGATAGAGTCTCAATTGCGGGCTGAGCGGATTTGTGCCAAAAAAGTTCAGGTCTATATGAGCGCCAGCCAGGATTCCGCTGTTCAGGCAATACTGCAGCAGATGGCTGAAAAAGGGCAGCATCATATCAGCATACTTAACAACATGCTGCATAACGCAGACTTCTATTCAGAATTAACTCAACACTAAACAGATTGATAAGGGAAATTAATTTTATGGGGGTTTAACTATGCAGTTTAACGATAAGGACATACTTACCGACCTATTGCTAAGCACCAAGGATATATTCGTTGATTATCACAACGCTGTACTTGAAGTTGCCAATGATAATGTGCGCAATACCCTGATTCAACTAAACAATGAAGAGATCAATCTGCAGCGCCAGGTTTTTAATCTGATGCGGGACCGAAATTGGCATCAAATAAACGCAGCGGAAACTTCCAGCCCATCAAAAGATAACGCAGAAGCCGGCCGGAAGCTGCCTTATTAACACATATTTTAAAACACCACCGTTTCTTTCTGTCTGATGGCGTTAAACCTTTGGGGTGAAAGGGGGGCCGGATCAACCGGCGGGTTAATGCCAAGGATCAGGCAAGCCGCGATCAACCCTACAGCCGGCGCGTGCATAAACCCGTTTCCGCCGAACCCTCCGATGCAATAAAAGCCCTGTAATTCTGTTTCGCCCAAAATGCCCAGCCCGTCGGGTGTTAGTGACCTGATGCCTGCATAAATACCTGTTATCTCGGCGTCTTCAAGCACGGGTATGCGCTGCGTTGCCGCCTCAATGAATTCAAACAGGCCGGATCTGTCCACCACCGGGTCCAAACCCGGAGAAGTTTGCCTGTCGGTGCCGCCCAGCAGCAGGATGCCGTTTCTTTCGGCATGTATATAAAACCCGGTATCCAGGTCGACGATGAGCGGGATATCTGAAGGAATCTGCTTCATTGGGGCGCACATGTGAACCTGCCTGCGGTACGGGGCAGCCGGTAGATCAATCCCGGCCAGCCGGGCCACTAGGTGCAGGTGCGGGCCTGCTGCATTAACTACCACCGGTGCCCGTGCTTCAAAGCTGCCGGCTTTAACCCCTTCGATTCGACCATTTCGGGTAATTAACGAGCTTACTTCGGTATTGCAAAACACTTTAACCCCCAGCCGGCGGCACTGCCGGTAATAGCCTTCCATTACCCCATAGGGGTCTGCGTAAGCGTCAAGCCGGCAGTAGCTGCCCCCTATTAGATCCTCTGTCCGGACAAAGGGGTAACGCCCGGCAATCTCCCCGGGCCCGATAATCTCCGAGGGTACTTCAAGCCGGTCCATAGTTGTTTTCATTTCCAAGAGAGAAGCATATTTTGAACTTTCCCCGGTTACAAAAAGATATCCCCTTTTGCGAAAATATATTGGGTATTCCATTTGGGCAGCAAACCGCTGGAAAAAAGGATAGCTGATTTTGGTTAAAGTAATGTTTAAAGGGTGGGCAAACTGGTGTCTTATTCCGCCTGTGCACTGTGCCGTTGACCCCGCGCCGTGGAATTTTTCTTTTTCTACAAGCACAATGCTTAAACCGGGTTTTTTAGCGGCCAGATTATAGGCTGTGCTCAGGCCGATAACACCGGCACCGGTAATAATCACGTCTGCGGTAACAGCCAAGATGATCCCTCCTTGAATTACTCCCGTAAAAATATGTTAATCTAAAAAGGTGCAATTTGTATAAATGAAGAATTAATACTGGAGGTATTTTACCTGCGCGCATAGTTATTTACAAGGGGGATGTATTGTTGTACATATATTCTTTTGACGGAGAACAGTTGAAATATATGCTGGTTGGCGGGGTAAACCTGCTGGCGGAAAATAAAGCGGAAATAGATGCGCTAAATGTTTTTCCGGTGCCGGATGGAGATACCGGAACTAATATGTATCTTACTATGCTCTCCGGAGTCAAGGAAGCAAAACAAGTGGATAATAACAGGATTGGTGAAGTGGTTGCAGCCCTTTCCAAAGGCTGTTTGCTGGGCGCCAGGGGAAACTCGGGGGTAATACTTTCGCAAATTTTTCGCGGTTTTGCTGAGGCGCTAAAAGGTTTGGACAGGGCCGGAGCCCGGGATATTGCCCGGGCGTTCAGCAGTGGCGCCGGTGCTGCGTACCAAGCAGTAGGCAACCCGGTGGAGGGGACGATACTTACGGTCAGCCGAAAAACGGCTGATGCTTTTGAGCGGGCCGCTGCCAGGAGCAATGACCCGGTGCGGGCGCTGTTGCTGGCCTCCCGTGCTGCCAGGCATGCCCTTGATGAGACGCCTGCTTTGCTGCCTGTTCTTAAAGAGGCAGGCGTGGTGGATGCCGGCGGCAAAGGTTTTGTGGTTATCCTGGAAGGAATTATTCAGGCCTTAAAGGATGCTGCCGCCCAAAGAAATATTGAGCTGTTTGATTTAGCCGCTACGCAGCAAAAAGAATTTGCCGGGACCAGGGCCAGGGAATTCAGCGCGGAAATTGAGTTTACCTATTGCACAGAATTTATTCTAATGGGCCGCAACATACCCCACGAAACTCTGCGCCAGGAACTAACACCTTATGGTGATTGCCTGCTGGTGGTGGGAGATGACCAGATCGCCAAGGTTCATATCCATTCCAATCATCCCGGGCTGGTTTTGGAATGTGCATTGAAATATGGTAGTCTTAATTCAGTACAGGTCAGCAATATGGAAGAACAAAACCAGGACTTTAAAAAAACCGGCGATAAAACAACTGCAGCTAAACCGGTGGGTGTTCTGGCGGTAGGCACCGGTGAAGGTATTGCCACCATCCTGGAAAGTATGGGGGTGGATGTCGTAGTTGAAGGCGGTCAAACCATGAACCCTTCAACGGAAGATCTACTTAAAGCTGCAGAGAAAGTAAACGCAGCTTCAATAATAATTCTACCAAATAACAAAAATATTCTGATGTCTGCCCGCCAAGCGGCAGAACTGATTGATAAGGACGCAGCCGTGGTTCCAACGGTAAGTATACCACAAGCCTTTGCCGCCATGCTGGCTTATAACCAGGATGACACTATGGTTGACAATAAAGCTAAAATGGAGCAAGCCCTGGCTGATGTTAAGACCGGCGAGGTGACCAAGGCTGTTCGGGACACAGTAATCAACGGCATGACTATTGCAGCGGGGGATTTTATCGGGCTGGCCGACGACGTTATGGTGGTGGCAGGCCGCAACCTAACGGGGGTTGTTAATACTCTAATACAAAAGATGCTCGACGAGGATTCCAGTCTTGCCAGTCTGTATTATGGTTCAGATATGACAGGGGTGGAATCCCGGGAAATAGCCAACCAGCTTCAGGCTGACTTTCCTGATATTGATTTTGAGGTACATTATGGGGGCCAGCCTTTGTATCATTTTCTGATTTCCGTTGAGTAAAAGGCAGGTGTTAATAATGAATAAAGTGCACATTGTTACCGACAGCACTGCTGATCTTCCCAAAAAACTGGTTGATCAATATAACATATCTGTGGTACCTTTGAAAGTTTTTTTTGGGCCAGAAAGCTATTTGGACGGAGTAGAGTTAAACTCCAGTGATTTTTTTACCCACCTGGCCGGAAGTAAAGAATTGCCGACCACTTCCCAGCCGTCACCGGTTGAATTTACTGAATTTTACCAAGAATGGGTTGATCAAGCGGCGGATATAATTTCAATCCATATTTCTGCCCACATGAGCGGTACTATCCAGTCAGCGCAATTGGCCAAAAAAATGTTAAATTATGATGGCCTGGAAGTTGTGGATTCCCAGGCAGTCAGCGTCGTGCTGGGAATGATGGTCCTCGCGGCCGCCCGTGCGGCGGCGGCAGGCTTATCCAGGGAAGAGATTATAACCCTGATTTGCAACATCATGACCGATCACCGAGTCTTTTTTATGGTTGATACTCTGGAATATCTGCAGCGCGGCGGGCGGATTGGCCGGGCGCAGGCTTTTCTGGGTACAGTGCTGAATGTAAAGCCCATATTGACCATACGCGAGGGGTTGATTTACCCCCACGAAAAGATCAGGGGCAGAAAGAAAGCAATTAGCAGGCTGGTTCAATTAATCAGTGAAAGTTACGGCGACAGCCCGTTGTTTTGTTTTTTAACCCACGGCAGTGATTTCGAGGGACTCCAGGCATTACAAGAGCTGGTTAAAAGTAAATTAAACTGCATTGAAATTATGGACAGCCGGCTGGGTTCCGTTGTTGGCGCCCATGTTGGTCCTGGATTATCAGGTCTTGCCGTTTGCCCGTACAAATATGTTAACTTCTAAACTAATGGAGAGAAAAAATCATGGCCTTAATTTTTATCAGCCTGGCGGCAGGTATTCTCATCGGTTATTTTCGTCCTCTTTCAGCCAGGGGGGCTAAGGTAACACATACTTTTACTATGCTGGGGCTAATAATTTTACTTGCCTCAATGGGTGCACAGCTCGGCAGCAATAAAAAAATCCTGGGTGAACTTGGGCAGATAGGTGTGGAAGCTGCTGTTCTGGCCGGCTGTAGTGTGGCCGGCAGTGTTTTACTGGTTTATTTCGCCCGGAATTATATTTACCGGGACCTTGAGCAAAAACTATCCCACTGGCAGGGGAGGGAGGATCGTTGACTTTTATTGTTGTCGGCGCCATTCTGGCCGGTGCTCTGTTCGGTTACTGGATACTTCCCGCCGGTATGCTGGGCTACCTGGATCAGGCCACGTCGCTGGCTTTGTGCATTATGCTGGTGGGGGTGGGAATTGACCTCGGCAGCCAGCGTCAAACATGGCTGCGCCTGCGGGCTTTGGGGTGGAAGATATTGCTCGTTCCCGTTCTTGTAGCAGTGGGCAGCCTGGCCGGGGCGGTGGCCGGCGGTACTTTTTTAGGTATGCCGTTTAATGAATCTTCGGCGATCGGGGCGGGCTTTGGCTGGTATAGCCTGTCCGGTGTGCTGATAGCTAAAATATACAGTGTTGAAACCGGCGCGCTGGCATTTTTAACCAACGTCAGCAGGGAATTACTTGCTTTTGTGCTTATTCCCGTGCTGGCGGCCAAGTTTGGCAACCTTGTAGCTGTTTCACCCGGAGGAGCCACCACTATGGATACCACTTTACCATTAATCGCTAAAGCCACCGATGCGGACACCACCGTTATTGCCGTTGTGAACGGGACGATTCTGTCTTCACTGGTTCCATTTCTGGTCCCTGTTTTGATCCATTTATAACTTAATTCCAAATCCTAATGGCGGTGATCCTTTGAAGCCGGTTCTTTGTACTTTTGTAATCTGTGACAGGGTTACGTCAAAACAAGGTAAATTTTCACTGGAAGGGGTATTTTACCGCATCCATCCGTTATTATACCCGGCCAAATACAAATGCTTTTTGGTGGTGGGGTGGTGCGGCGTGCCGGGGACCTACAGGTTCGGCCTTAGGTTCCTGGCTCCGGGGGGCCGGGTAACTTTGGAAATCAATGATTTTCAATTTTCCATCGGCCCGTCCAGCCCCTATCACAACACCATTATTAATGCCGAATTGCCTCTGCCGGAAGAGGGCATATATAATTTTGAGATTTATTTGGAGGGCGAACCGGCGGGCCGTTTTCCGCTGCACGTTATAACGGCGCCCGCCGGGATCAAACAGTGAGATTAATATGGATAATGTAATTGAGGTACATAATCTGGTTAAGAAATACAACGGGTTCACCGCAGTGGCAGGAATTAACTTTCAGGTGCGCCGGGGTGAATGTTTTGGTATATTGGGGCCCAATGGAGCAGGTAAATCGTCAACGGTTAAAATGATTTACTGCTTTTCCCCGGTTACTGCGGGAGAGATAACTGTATTGGGGATGGATGTGCTCAGTCGGCCCAGGGAGATAAAAGCACGAATGGGAGTTGTGGCCCAGGAAAACAATCTTGACCCTGATCTGACGGCATTACAAAATTTAGTTAGCTATGCCGGCTTTTATCGAATTTCCTCAGCTGAAGCCCGGGAAAGGGCTTTGGAATTGCTGGGGGTTTTTGGTTTGGAGGAATGGTCCAATCACAAGGTTGATGATCTTAGCGGAGGTATGAAAAGGAAGCTGACCATTGCCCGGGGCTTAATTAACAGACCGGAGGTGCTTATTTTAGACGAACCCACAACCGGACTTGACCCGCAGGCCAGGCATGTGGTATGGCAGCAGTTAAACAGCCTGCGCGAGCGCGGTGTAACCCTGCTGCTGACTACTCATTACCTGGATGAGGCCCAGCATTTATGCGACCGGCTGATAATTATGCACCGTGGTACAATTGTTGAGGAAGGGGCACCGGGTAAATTGGTGGAACGACATATTGGAGCTGAAGTTGTGGAAGTGGTCAAAGGCGCAGGTGCCGCAACAGAAATTGTTGCAAGCTCGAAAGATTTTATCAAAGGGCACCTGGTTGTGGGAGATAATTTATATTTATATCCCCTCGACGGGCGCGAACTTGTCCGCTTGTTGGGGCAGCTGGGTGTAGGGAGGTTGTACCTCAGGCCGGCCACGCTGGAGGATGTCTTTTTGAAATTGACGGGCAGGGGGCTTGTCGAAGAATGATTCAGCCATTCCTTCCGGACGTATCTGAACTGGTATGCCAGGTTTTTAAACGTAATTTTACCGTTTTCCGCCGTACCTGGATGGTCAGCATGTCCTTTAATTTTGTGGAACCGCTGCTCTACCTGGCGGCCATGGGTGTCGGTTTGGGGAGCTATGTACGCCCGATGGAGGGTTTGCCTTATCTTAATTTCATCGCTCCCGGCCTTACCGTAACCTCTGCCATGTTTGCCGCGGCTTACGAGTGTACATACGGCAGCTTCATCAGAATGGAATTTCAAAAGATCTATAACGCTATAATTGCCACTCCGGCCAGCGCTGATGACGTGGTGTTGGGAGACATGCTCTGGGGAGGCTTTAAATCGCTGCTGTACGGAACGGTGATATTACTGGTTATATTGGCGCTGGGACTGGTGCGGTCCCCTTGGGCCTTGCTGACGCCTCCGGTATTCTTACTGGCAGGTATAACCTTTGCTGCCATGTCAATGGTGTGGGTTGGTTTGGTTCCTAGCATAGATAGCTTTAATTACTTTTTCTCACTGGTGGTAACTCCATTGTTTCTGCTGTCCGGGGTGTTTTTCCCTGTGGATGACCTGGCCCCGGCCATGCGTGCGGCTGCCTGGCTCAGCCCTTTATATCACTCGGTAAGGGTGGCTAGGGGCATGATCAACGGCAGCGTTGGAACGTATATCTTGGCCGATATACTCTGGCTTGCCGTTCTAGCGCTGCTGCTGGTGCCCCTGGCCCTGTATTTGATGCGCAGGTTATTGATCAAGTAAATTAGGGTCTATTCCCAGTTCGGACAGCTTACTTTTGGCGGGCCGGCCGGTGGATTCGTCCCAGCCGCGTGCGCGGTAATATTCTGCCAGCGTTTCCTTTACCTTGGACTGGTCGAGTTTACGGCCGGCGGCCGGGCCGTTACCGACGGGCTCATTGTAAAACCGTGTCGGGTAATCACTGTCGGCAGGTTTTTCCCCGTGCTTGATATTAAAAAGTTTTTGCAAATTCCAGGTCCTTTCGCCGGCCCTGATCGTTTCTTCAGGCGAAAGGTCTATGCCCGTAAGCGCAGAATACAATCCGGAAATAAGTGTGGGTCCGACGGTGTGTAAAACCGGCGGCCTGATACACAGTCCGGTGGCATTATAAACCGCGATCAGGTCTTCGGACCATTTGCTCATTTTGGGTATATGTATATCCAAAGTGGCGGGGTCGAATATTTGCTGCTTTAATGCCGGGTCCATGTCCAAGTTGTCGTACATGGTTTGCGGGAAGGCGAATTTTTCAGTTCGGTAAGGCACCGGGTTTTCGTTATAGCGCAGGTTTTCCACCGGGTTGCGGGTGCGCAGGTGATCGCCCCCCCTGGTATTGGTTATGAACCCCAGGCTCCAGGTGGACCAGCGCCCGCGCGGGTCAAAGATGAAGCATTCCAAGCCCTTGACGTGAATGGCGCCGGAATCGCTGCCCGTCAGCCGGGCGGCGGCTTTGCGGGTACCTTCGGCAAGGATATCGCCGGCGCCCCTGCGGTAGGCAATATCCTCCAGCAGGTTTAGAGTGGATTCCTCATCGCCCCAGGATAATTTATAACCCAGATCGCTTTCGGTAAGCTGTCCCTTTTGAAACAGTTCCATCGCCTGGGCCACCGCTGCGGCGGCGGATACCATATCCACGCCCAGCCGCTGGCAGGATTCGGTCAGGCGGGCAATGGCGGGGAGGTTGTTGATATCACAGCCGGCGCCGAACCCAATAACCGGTGTTACTTCCATATCCTTCATTTTTAACCCGCTGTACGGCCCTTCTTTGACCTCAACCCAGTGGGCGCAGGCTATGGGGCAGGCAATACAGGCCACCCCGCGGTTGCTGTATCGGGGAACCAGCTTGCGGCTCCTGGTTTCCAGCCAGCCGTCAATTACCCCGGTTTGAAAATTCCTGCCGGGCAGGATGCCGAATTCCTGGTAGGGTATGGTGACCAGCATGGTGCCGAAGCGTTCGAAGGGGCCGTAAAAGGGGGAAGCATAAATTGCCTTGCTGGTAGCGGTAACGGCTTCAACGAATTCCTTTTTGCGCGCAACTGACACAGCCCCTGTGCCCCGGACGGCTATGGCCTTTAAATTTTTGGAGCCCATCACCGCGCCCAGCCCGGTTCTGGCCCAGGCGTCATAAGGGCCGTTTTCAATGCTGGCAAATTTAACCAGGTTTTCGCCCGCCGGTCCGATGACGGCAACCTGCAGTTCCGGCTCGGACAGTTCTTTGCGCAAGGCGGCTATGGCATGCCAGCAGTCTTTGCCCCACAGGTGGCCGGCCGGTAAAATGTTTACAGCATCGTTGCGGATGCTGATAGTCACTGGCCGGGGCGCTTTGCCCCGGATAATGATTCCGTCATAACCGGCGAATTTCAGTTCGCTGCCCCAGTAATTGCCTGAATTGGCGGTGCCAAAAAGACCGGTTGCCGGCGATTTGGCTGAGACCTCGGACCGGCTGGCAGTGGGGACGTTGGTGCCGACCAGGACTCCCGCGTTAAAAACAATAATATTTTCCGGCCCCAGCGGGTCAGCCCCGGCCGGAATCTGATCCAATAAAATTTTGGCGTTGAAACCCAAACCCGAAAGATGTTTTCGGCAAAACTCTTTTTCCAAATCAATGGTTTCTATCTTTCCGTCTGATAAATTAATGTCCAGTATTTTCCCGGCATATCCGCGGTAGTTGTTCATGACGATTCACCCCTTTCTTCCCCGGTTTCCAGCACTTTGAGCGCCCCGGAGGGACAGGCCCGGGCGCACTGCAGGCAGCCGGAACAGGAAGATAAAAAACGCAGCTCAAATTTGCCTAAAAAATCATCCCGGTAAATTTTTATATTTGATAGATTAAGATCAAAGCTTCCATGATTAATTAACGAACACGTCAGAGCGCAAGTACTGCATCCGATACAGTGCCGGGGTCGGACGGCCAGCTCCTTGGCCATAAATATCACCAACTTTTTTGTTAAAATTTAATGGTTATATTTAAATATTCAATAAATTTTGAACCAACCCTGCAAATTATAAAATACGTCTTCATAGTTGTAAAATATGGATTATAATTTTAATTTATGTTGCAGATTATTAAATAATGGATTACGATAAAAAATATGCTTAGATATTGTGAAAGGGAGTATTTGAGTTGAAATTGCCGCAAATTAAAATTGGTAAACTAATACCCAGGTTTCCAATTATTCAGGGAGGTATGGCCTTGCGCGTTTCCACTGCCCCGCTTGTAGCTGCCGTGGCGGAAGCCGGTGGTATCGGGGTGCTGGGCGCCACAGGGATGGCCCCTGATGAACTCAGGGTGGAAATAAGAAAAGCACGGGATTTAACCTCGGGTATCATTGGGGTAAATATTATGTTCGCCATCCGTAATTTTGCCCAAATGGTACGTACCGCTCTGGAGGAAAAAATTGATATTGTATTCACCGGGGCCGGCTTTTCCCGTGATGTATTTGGATGGGGAAAAGAATGTGGGATCCCTGTGGTTTCCATTGTGTCATCCGGAAAACTTGCAGCCATAGCGGAAAAGTACGGGGCGGCCGCGGTGGTGGCAGAGGGTGTTGAAGCAGGCGGTCACCTTGGCACCAACCGCTCATTATTTGATATATTACCCGAAATAAGGGCAAAGGTTAAAATACCTGTAATTGCTGCCGGAGGCATTATTGATGGCTTTGGCGTGGCCAAGGCGTTAAAAATGGGTGCCGATGGTGTTCAAATGGCGACCAGGTTTGTACTGAGCAAAGAGTGCGCTGTTGCCAAAGCTTTTAAGGAAATGTATTTAAAGGCAAGGGCTGAGGATGTGGTGGTTGTGGAGAGTCCTGTGGGCTTGCCGGGAAGGGCTTTGCGCAACGAATTTGTTGAAAAGCTGCAGCAGGGCAGCCAGCCAAACCCTGAAAAGTGCCGGAATTGTTTAAAGGTATGCTCGCACAAATACTGCATCATGGATGCGCTTGAAAACTCACGTACCGGGCAGGTTGATGAAGGGCTGGTATTTTGCGGGCAAAATGTTTATCAAATTAAAGATATATTACCGGTTAAAGATATCTTTAAACGGATTGTTGCCGAAGTGGAATCGGTTGAATAGCATGTACCAGAGTAATTGTAACTGCTGGAGAATCGGAGGTGCCTGATGAAAGAAAACCGGATAATTTCCTATGGTGGAAGAACGCCAAAGCTGCACGAAACTGTTTTTGTAGCGCCTGGAGCCAAAATTATCGGCCGGGTCTCAATTGGTGAAAACAGTAGTGTATGGTATAACGTGGTAATTCGCGGAGATGTTGATGAGGTAACAATCGGCGCCGGCACCAATATCCAGGATGGTGCGGTTCTACACCAGGACAGGGGATTCCCTCTGGTTATCGGCAATAATGTTACAGTGGGACATAATGCCATCGTGCACGGTGGTATCGTGGGTGACGGGGCCGTTATCGGTATGGGCGCCATTGTTATGTCCGGAGCCAAAATCGGTGCCAACAGCGTGCTTGGTGCGGGATCACTATTGCCCCAGGGTAAGGAGATTCCGGCTAATTCGCTGGCTTTGGGTTCTCCCGCCAAGGTAGTGAGACAGCTTACTCCGGAAGAAGTGCATAATTTTGGGGAAATGGCCAGAGTCTACAGCCGGCGTGCCAAATTCTACCGTGGTGCCGGGGATAATCCCGACATTTAATAAATCTTTCTGCCTGGTGCTGTTGGATTTGTACCGAATCACCCGTATTCATGTGAACCGCTGGGGATTATTTCAGCTTTTTTTCACTGGTCCATTTATGATAAAATACTTAGTACGTTTACTCATAAGTCTCCTGTATAATTAATTATAAAACTAAGGAATTTAAAGATAGAATTTGTTTGTAACGGAGGAAACACAGTGCAAGTGAGTCCGACCGGAGTGGGGACAGGCCCGCCTCTGAAAGAAATACTGTTTTCAATAAAGAATTACATTGAAGTTACCAAACCCAGGTCAGTATTTTTACTGGTTTTTACCGCGCTGGTCACCATGTTGATAGCCGCCTCTCAATACGGCATGACGGCGTTAGTGCTTACCAAGGCTCTCCTGGCCATCACCCTGGCTTGTTCAGGAGTTAATACGGTAAGCTGCTACGTGGACCGGGACATAGACGCCATCATGGAAAGAACCAGGCATCGTCCAATTCCCTCCGGCAGGATAGCCCCACCGGTGAAAGCACTGGTGTGGGGTTTGGCTCAATTTATCGCCGCCTTGGGAATAGCGTTGACCCTCAATCCGGAATCTTTTTTATGCATTTTTGCCGGTATGTTGGGTTATGTTGGTATCTACAGCCTGTGGTTCAAACGAAAGAGTTCCTGGAACATCATCCTGGGCGGGTTCAACGGCGGTTTGCCCGCATTATTTGGTTGGACGGCGGTAGCGGGCAAAGTTGAGGCGCTGCCGGTACTTATAGCGCTGCTTGTAATATTATGGATTCCCAACCACATCTGGAATTTGGCCATATTTTATAAGGACGATTACCGCAATGTTGGCGTACCCATGTTGCCGGTGGTTTGTGATATAAAACGCACGTTGTTATACATCATGCTTACCGTAATAGGCATGTTTTCCTTATCTATCGGTATATATTTAACCGGAGCCTTTGGCATGTTTTATCTGGTATGTGCTGTAATTTGCGGTATAGCCATAACTGCCGGTAATATTTACTTATTCCTTGTTCCCGAGCAAAAAAAAGCCTGGTTTTTATACAAATTGTCCAGCCCGTACCTGTTTATTATCTTTTTAGCCATGATGATAGATCTGTATTTATAGCTTGCGTAAATATTTAAAAAAATATAAAATTGTGTTTGACTTAATTAATTAACACATTAATTTGTTGGTTTTTTTAACAAAGGAGGTGGCCTGGTTGAACAATAACAGTTTTAACGAAATACTTGATTTTAACGCCAATAATATTCTCCGCACCGAACCCGCATTGGATGAAGCTGAAAAAATGCTGATCAGGGAGGCGGGCTCAACTGTTCATTACCCCAAGGGCCACATAATTTTTGCCACCGGTGATATATCCGACCGGGTGTACTTAATCGAAAGCGGATGGGTTAAAATCTACAGGCTTTCCGCGGACGGCAGGAGGGTTACAGTGGGAAGCATCCGCAGCCCGGGCGAAATGATGGGCCTGGCGGAAACTTTGGCGGGAGCTGAACGTACATGTTTTGCCGGAGCGATTAATGACGTTTCTATGGTGGTTATGACCAAAAGTAAATTTGAAGAATTAATGGCCCAGCATTCCATGTTAGCAATAAAGGTTGCTAAATTGCTGGGTGCCAGGATGCGCGAGGCGGAAGCCATCATCCACGAAATGGTATGCTGGCAGGCTCCGGGCAGGCTGGCCATGATGCTGATAAAAATGGGCGAGAGAATGGGTGTGCAGTCCAAAGGCGGGATTAAAATCAACCTGCAGCTTACCCATGAGGAAATAGCCAACATGGTCGGGACATCCCGCCAGACGGTGACTTCGCTACTAAATACCTTTAAACAAGAGAAAAGCATCGTCTACGAGGGCAGGGCGATAAGGATAATAAACCCCGACAAACTCGCCAAATGGGTCATCTAGGGGGTCAGGCTTAAAATAACTATAATAACTGCAATTTAATTATTGCATGGCGGCCATAGTTTTGGCCGCTATATTTTTATTTCGAAATGTCACTGGTTTTAGTAAAATAAACTTGAAAATTTTGTGGTATTTACGGGGTGTTATATGCTTAAACTAAGTGATCAAGCGATAATGGAGTTAGTGGATAATAGCCAGGTTTTTCAAAGGGGATGGCAATATTATAAAGAAAACAGGGTGACTGCCCTAAAATTCAATAAAGAGGAATTATACCTCTCCGCCCTGGTTAGTGGCGAACAGCAGTACGAAGTTGAAATAGGCTTTTCAAAAGATGGTGAAGTTTATGACATATCTTGTGACTGCCCCGCGTATTTTCAATACGAGGGTGCATGTAAGCATATTGTTGCGGTGTTACTGGCCTTTCGCGATAAGGCCAGGGTTAAGGCTAAAAATAAAAGTAACACTCATGAAAATGTACTGGCGCAAAGTATTTTAGATTATTTTAATGGTGTTAATGACCCGCCCAAAATTCCAGTGGATTTGGAATTAACCCTGGATTACGGGAATGAAATGAGGGGTATGGCGCGTCATGTGGTCTCTTCTCTCACTTTGCGCATGGGGGAGGGTAAATTATATGTTGTTAAAAACGTTAAAAATCTTTTGAAGGCCATGAATAAAGGAGAAACTATCGTCTTTGGCAAGAATTTTACTTATTCTCCTTACAGCCACGCGTTCAGTCCTAAAATTGGTCCGGTAATTGATCTTTTGCAGGAAATGTATGAAATTGAAGAGAGCATGTTGGAAGATTACTGGTACGGAGGCTGGCAAAGTGCTCAAGGCAGGCTCTTTAAGGGTAAGCAGGTTTTATTAACAAGGTCGCTGGCGCTCAGATTGTTGGCGCTGCTGCCCTCCGAAGGCTTCAATATCAAGATATTTAACCAAGAGTTTATTAATGTGCCAATACTGGAGCAGGATTTGCCTTTACGCTTTTTACTGGATAAAAAAAATAATGACCTGTTACTGAACTGGGAAGAGATGGATATATTCCCTCTGGTTGCAACCGGGGAATATTTCTTTTACGGCGGCAGGGTTTATAAAATTTCTAATTATCAGAGAGAATTTTTTGCGCCTTTGGTAAATGCATTTGCCCAATCTCCCGATGGCATTCGATTTTCCAAACGGCAAAGGGATCGTTTTATAGCAGAAGTACTGCCGGTGGTTAAAAAAATAGGCCGGATTGATCTTTCGCCAGTGGTACAGGATAGTTTGCTTCAAGAAGATTTAATGGCGAAAGTTTATTTAGACAGGGCAGGGGACGACGTTACAGCCAAAGTTGAATTCGTTTACGGTGAAGTCCGCATCAATCCTTTTGCCGCAGAGTCTCCACCGGCCACGGGGGATAAAATTCTTGTGCGCGACCCGGCAGGGGAAAAGGCAATATTAAGCCTGTTTGAACAGGCTGAGTTCAGGACTCAAAATGGCAGTTTATATTTAAAGCAGGAAGATGCGATATATGATTTCGTGCAGCATCTCTTGCCGAAAGTTCAGCAAGTGGCGGAAGTATATTATTCCGAGAGTTTCCACAAAATCCGCTTCCGGAATGCTAAAGCATTCTCCGGAGGGATTCGCCTGATTGAGGATAGTGGCATGCTGGAAATTTCTTTTGAGCTGGAAGACATTGATATGTCGGAAATGGGCGCCATATTCCAGTCCCTCAGGGAGAAAAAGAAGTATTACCGGCTTAAAGACGGCTCATTTCTGCAATTGGATACACCCGAAGTTAATTTGGACCAAATGCTGCATATGCTCGATATGCTTGATCTCACGGAAAAGGATTTAAGAAAAAATGTAATTAAATTGCCCCGGTACAGAGCCTTGTATATTGACCGGTGCCTTAAGGAAGCTGACTTGCATTTCACCAAAAACCCGGCATTTAAACAACTGGTGCAAAATATTACGGAACCCCGGGACCTGGAATTTAATCCCCCCGAGAATCTAAGAGGTGAACTGAGGGATTACCAGAAGGTAGGGTTTAAATGGCTTAAAGCGCTGGCTGCGTATGGCCTGGGTGGAATTTTAGCCGATGATATGGGGCTGGGAAAAACGATCCAGGCTATTGCCTTTATTATCTCGGAAAAGGAAAAGGTACAGGCCCCCAGCCTGGTGATTGCGCCCACTTCGGTGGTATACAACTGGCAGGATGAAGTTGAAAAATTTGCGCCCGGTTTGAAGGTTGTGGTGGTGTCAGGAACCCGCAGGGAACGGGAATTACAAATTAAGGCGGCTAAAGATGCGGATTTAGTAATTACTTCCTATGCTTTAATCAGGCGTGACATAGAGTTATACGAGGATTTTTATTTTGGTTATTGCTTTTTAGACGAGGCGCAACATATTAAAAACCCCGGTTCGCTTAACGCCAGAGCTGTAAAAATTATTAAAGCCAGGGGCTATTTCGCCCTCACCGGCACTCCCATGGAAAATAATTTGACTGAATTATGGTCCATTTTTGATTTTGTCATGCGCGGCTACCTGTTATCCCACCAGAAATTTGTGAAAAAATATGAGCGGCCGGTTATCAGAGACCAGAACCAAAGAGTTTTGCAAGAATTGCAAAAACAAATAACTCCTTTTATTTTGCGCAGGATGAAAAAAGAAGTTTTACAGGAGCTGCCGCCCAAGATAGAAAGCAGGGTACTCACTGATTTAACCAGGGAACAAAAGAAAATTTATCTTACCTATTTGCAGCAGGCCAGGGGTGAAATTGAAGAGTCAATCGCAGCCAGGGGGTTTGCAAACAGTCAAATCCAAATTTTGGCGGTTCTGACCAGGCTGCGCCAAATTTGCTGTCACCCGTCCACATTTTTGGAAAACTACAGAGGTGACAGCGGTAAGCTGCTGTATCTAAAAGAAACTCTGCAGGACACCGTTAAAAGCGGTCACAGGATTCTGCTGTTTTCCCAGTTTACCGGCATGCTCGGTATTATTCAAAAGCTGCTTGATGCTGAGCAAATAGATTATTTTTATCTGGATGGCTCCACCAAAGCAGAGGTAAGGGGTCAGATGGTGCAGGCATTCAATAAAGGTGCGCGGGACGTCTTTTTAATATCCTTGAAGGCCGGTGGGACCGGTTTAAATTTAACCGGCGCGGATATGGTAATTCATTATGACCCCTGGTGGAATCCGGCCGTGGAAGAACAGGCAACAGACCGGGTTTATCGCATTGGCCAGAAAAATGCGGTCCAGGTGATTAAGCTAATTACCAGGGGCACCATTGAAGAGAAAATATATAACCTCCAACAAAAGAAAAAGGCGATGATTGATTCGGTTATCCAGCCCGGGGAAACAATGCTCTCCAAAATGACCGAACAAGAACTCCTTGATCTATTGGGGTCAGGCTTAAACTAACGATAATAACTAGATCGTAGGATTAGAATATTAAAACGCGTGCGAATGGGAATTGACTTAAAGCGCGCGTTTTTTTGCGCGCACGCGTGCAGTTGGGTTTGTCGCCGGCACGACGTTTTTAATGTCACCAAGATGACTTTTGGCTGTCATTTTGCTGACATTAAGCGTATCTATTATTTGCTAAACTTATTTTTAGTATTAATAATTGTGATAATTAACTGAGATAGAAAGGTGGTGAGTTATGGTAAGCGCACTGTTGGATAAATGGTTTCATCCAAACCGTGCCAAGCAGCAGGAACTGGAGGACAGGATCAGGGAATTGCAGGAACTTTCCAATATAGCTCTGGAAATTGGCAACCGTCAGATTTACCAAAGCCTGCAGGTAGAATCAAACGAATTATTGATGAAATATTTTGTATATGCTTTTTTTGACGGGCTTCGTTTTCTTGTACCCCACCTTTTTCTACTTGCGTTAATAAGCACGAAAATCAGTTCAATCCAACTGCCGGTTAGCTTGCCGGCGCTTGGCGATAAATTGTCTGTTGTAATTGTATATATTGTGCTGGCAGTGTTGGCGAATTATCTTTATAAAAAATATAAACGTAATAGAGACTGCCTATCGAAAATTTATTAACTTGGGAGGTTAATGTAGATGGATTTTTCAGTGGCCGGTGTGCATGTTAGCCCCATATTTTTGATTTTATGGTCTTTATTTGTAGGTTATGTTTTTTCAACGGTTGGCGCCGCAGGTGGGATTCTGGCCGGTGTCGGTCACATCACTATCTTTGGTTTAAAAAATGCCAATATTGTAAAACCTATGAACCAGGTTTTAACCCTTATAAGCCCGGTAATTTCTTCCCCCTTATATTTCAAAGAGCGCCGCTTGGTTGTGCCTGCGGCTGTAGCTCTGGGCCTCGGCGGCATAGCCGGTGCCTTGATCGGGTCGTATCTTTCCCATACCTTTTTGCCGGATATGAAAAGCTATAAGCCTTTATTCGGCGCTATCACCTTGTTTATAGCAGTTAAAATCTGGCTGGAAATGCTGCCGTCCGCCCAGGCTAAACAACAAAACGTTAAAAAAGCCAACAAAGCCTTTGAAGATAAGGTAAAGGAATTAAAAGCAGCGGGCAGAATGAACGAACTTAAAGATATCGGCGTTAAGTTTAGAGAAATTGGAATTAACAATACGTTTACTTTCGCTGGCGAAACCTTTAAATACAATGCTTTGTCTCCCTTTATCGCCGGCCTGCTTGTCGCCATTATTTCCGCTGCGCTGGGTGTCGGCGGCGGCTTCCTGCTGGTGCCTTACCTGAGCAGCATGTTGGGTTTCCCTATGTTTATCGTGGCAGGTACTTCCGTGCTCTCAATCCTGGTATCTTCCGCCACCAGTATCGCCAATTACCTTCGTATGGGCAGCAGCCTGGACTATGCCATGTTAGGCTTTGAGGTAATTGGCGTAATCGTGGGTTCCTACCTTGGCCCCGTATTATCCAAGTATATCAAAGGCCAGTACTTAAAGATTTTCCTGGCTGTAGTTCTGACGTATATCGGAATCGGCTATGTATTAGCGGGTTTCGGAATTAAAATCGTTTAATAAAATTTAGTCTGTTTCATTATAAGAAAGTCTGGTCACCCGGGTAAAATCGCCTTTGCGTTTTTCCTCCCGGGTGGCTTTTTTTTCCAGAAAATCAGTCATGCCCGGAGCAACTGACGGCTCATCTTTTTTCTTGTTCTTTTTTTTCATAAATTATCACCCCGGAAATATTTTACCCCCGGGGTTAAACTTTATTTAAGTGTGGATAATATTTGACGGGCGCGGTTAACTATGGGGTACTCAACCATCTTGCCGTCAAGTTGAATTACGCCGGTTCCACTTGCTTCCGCCTCCTCAAAAGCGGCGATGATCCTTTTGGCAGTCCGGATTTCTTTGGCTGTGGGGCTAAATACATTAATTACAGGTTCTATTTGAGCAGGGTGGATTACCAGCTTACCCTGGAAGCCCATTTTACGTGCCCTTAGGGCGTCCCGGCGCAGGGAATCAACGTTTTTGATGAACGGGCAGACTGTGTCTACCGGCGGCTCAATGCCCGCCGCGCTTGATGCGACAACTAACTTCGACCGGGCATAAAACAGTTCGGTTCCTTCTTCAGAGTATGTGGTCCAGGTTTCTGCGGTATAGTCATTGCCGCCCAGGGCCAGCCTTTTTACCCGCGGGCATGCCGCTGCGATTTCGGTTGCACTTTCAATACCCCTGGCGCTTTCAATAAAAGGGATTAATTCCAGGGTGCCGCGCGGGATCCCCTTTTCCTCTTCCAGCAGCCCGATCAACCAGTCGGCCATCCTGACTTCCTCCCCCGACTCTGCTTTGGCCAGCATAATACCGAGCACCCCGGAGTTTACCACTGCCTGCAGGTCCCTTAATATATACCTTGTATGAACACCATTGACGCGCACAAAGGCAGGCGGCAATTTTTCGGTATTGATAACCTCTTGCACAACCGACCTGGCAGTGTCCTTTTCACTTATCGCCACTGCATCCTCTAAGTCTAAAACCACAGCGTCGGCGCCCAGCGAAAAAGCTTTGGTAATTTTTTTACGGTCAATGCCAGGCACAAATAATATACACCTGTAAAAAAACATATGATATACATTCCTTTCAATGATAAAATATGGTTGATATTGTTTTATTTGTTTTATTTTTCGACGTCAGTGACATTTTTCCTATTAAATTATCCAAGGTTCGGATTTTATGCTCTGATAAAGCTTACCGGCCGGTCCATGGAACTTTGCTTTGATCAACGACGGTTACGCTATGAAAATTACCTGCAAGTAATGCTGTCGCAGCGAAAAGCTTATATGGAGATTGTATACAGGTATCAATAAATTGATGCCGGAAAGACGATAACAAATGGGAAGGTGAGTGCCTTTGTTGCAAATGGAAAAAAGGCACCAGGTGGTAATATTAATTATTGCTGCTGTTATATTGTTTGGCGCCGGGTATAAGTACGCCAAGGTCAAGCAAGCAGGCAGCACGGCGGGTGATGCTGTGGTCTCCGGGCAGCAAGACGGTAAAGCATCCCTAGCTGAGGAAGAGAGTGCAAAGGAACCGCGTGAAATTGTTGTCCATGTGGCGGGTGAGGTAAAAAAACCCGGAGTTTATCACCTGCCGCCAGGTTCCCGGGTAATCGATGCCATTGATTTAGCCGGTTCCACGGAAGATTCGGCCCTTGACAGCTTAAACCTGGCCGCACCGCTGGAAGACGGGAAACAAATTACCGTGTTGAGCATAAAGGAACTCCGGCAGCAGGGACCGGGCCGGACCTTATCTCCCACAGCAACGCAATCTTTCAATGCAGCGGCAAATGTTACAGGTTACACAGGCGGCAGCGGTGGCTTAATCAATATCAACCTGGCCGGCCCGGCTCAGCTTGAAGAATTACCCGGCATCGGCCCGTCCCTGGCCCAGCGCATTATTGACTACCGCACTCAAAACGGTCCTTTTGCTGCTGTAGAAGATATAAAGAACGTATCGGGGATTGGTGAAAAAAGGTTCGAACAGATCAAAAGCCGGATATGTGTGAACTAACTGAAAAAAATTGGCGGTTATGCTCGCTTAGGCAGTGCGCCGGTGTTTTAGGAGGCGCATAGGGAAGTATAAAAGTCATTAAAAATGGCATTACCGGTTGTAATTTTGAATAGGAATTAACTGTAAATTATTACAAAAATATTTAAATAAGGAGGTGATAAAACCCAAAACTTAAAGCAATTTGATAAAAGGAAGGTGATATTTTACAGATTTTTAAGAACCCGTTGCATATTCCTTTATTTTAGGGGGGAAAAACGTGAATCAAATCAACACTTCACCTGCCCGTTCCCCGCTGCTTAAAACAGAGGACTGGTGGGCTGTTTGGCTGGGAGGATTGGTCTTCCTGCTCGGTCTTGGCCCTTTAGTCGGGACAGATTTATTAGGATGGGCAGTCAAAACCAATGTTTGGCTGAGCGCGTCCAAAGCGCTGGTACCGCAATCTGAGAATTATGCTTTTCTGCCTGGCTGGGTATCTTTGGTATTGACTTATTTATTCTTCCTGGTGACCACCACCATTGGTGCTACAGCTATGGGCTGGAATGTAAAGAAATATATGACCGGGTTTACTTTAATTTTTGCTCTGACGTATGGTTGTTGGTTTCTTGGCAGTTATGCCCATATTGCAGCTACCAAGAACACGCTGGCTAAACTGAATATCACATGGTCAATGGGACTTACTCAGGAAATAGGCTTTGTTATTGCTATGGTCGTAGGATTAATAATAGGTAATTTTTGGCTCGGACTTGCCAGTTATCTGCAGGAGGCCGCCAGACCTGAGTGGTTCATTAAAACGGGGATTGTAATATTGGGTTCGGCTTTGGGGATTAAGGCCCTGGGTTCTATGAACCTGGCCTCCACGGTTATTGTCCGGGGGCTTTGTGCCATTGTCGAAGCTTATTTAATATATTGGCCGGTTGTTTATTTTATTTCACGAAAATGGTTCAAGCTTACACCGGAGTGGGCGGCGCCATTGGCATCCGGCATTTCCATCTGCGGGGTTTCGGCGGCCATTGCCACGGGCGGGGCAATCAGGTCGCGTCCTCAAATACCTATTATATTGTCCTCCGTTATAGTTGTGTTTGTAGCGGTTGAGTTGCTGTTGCTGCCCTGGATGGCGGAAATGCTGCTCTATAAGGAGCCTCTCGTCGCCGGTGCCTGGATGGGTCTTGCGGTCAAAAGCGACGGCGGGGCCGTGGCCAGTGGCGCTATCACAGATGCGTTAATCAGTGCCAAGGCGCTTGCCACCATGGGAATTAAGTGGGAACCCGGATGGATGCTGACCACGGCCACTGTAACCAAAGTTTTTATCGATATATTTATTGGCATTTGGGCCTTTATTCTGGCTATCATTTGGTCCGTGTACAGGATTGACAACAGAGACGGCAAGGAAAAGGGAGACAAGGTTTCCGCTGCGGAAATCTGGGAACGTTTTCCTAAATTTGTTATCGGTTACGCGGCGACATTTTTTATTTTGCTCTTAATTGGTTTGCTGGCACCCCATGCAATCAAGGCGGCCACAACCGGTGCGGACCAGGCTAACGGGCTGCGCGGCATATTTTTTATGTTGACGTTTTTTTCCATTGGTCTTGTTACCAATGTTCGTAAGCTATGGGCCGAGGGGATGGGGAAAATCGTGGTGGTATATGCCGTTTGTCTGTTTGGCTTCATACTTTGGGTAGGCCTCTTTATCTCATGGATATTCTACCACGGCATTATGCCGCCCGTGGTAGGCGGCTAGGCGCACGTGTCCCCTGTTAGGAGGTGTTAGGCATGTCTGAATTGGGATATAAAATTGAACAACAGCCCAATGTCAAGGCTGAAATGGAGGCGCAGGAATGGTATGACCTGCTGCCGGTAGAAAAAAAATTAATTAAGTATTCATTAAGTCTGGGCATTGTACTGCTGGTTGTTTTTATCTTTGTTTTCAAGTTCATGTAACTTATTTTATAATCAAATAACGTAAAGCAACATTTTCACAGCATCAAGGACGGTATATAAAACATAAGGGCGAACCCATATGGAGACGTGGGTAGCCCTTTTTTATATTATAGCCCTCTTGCCGTTGGCGCCATTGAGATTGCTTCGCTGCGCTCGCAATGACAGTAAGGGAAATTGCGCAGCGCGCGGAGGGAACCACCGGAGCGCCAGATACAAGTAACATAGATAATAACGCGCGCTTTTTGTCGCGATAAAGACAATATTTATGTCGTCATAAAGACACTATATTTGTCGCTGTACTGACATCAGATGCGTTAAAACTTTGATATTTTTAACGTATAATTGAAAATTATTTATAAGATAATTTTTTCTAATGCAATTTTAATCTATTGATAAATTTTTTAGGGAGGCAAAGAGATGCTTTTAAATGTTCAAGAGCTTGCTGAAAAGGACCGGTTAACCTATTCCGAGATGGCTGATGCTCTGGAGTACCTTTATAAATTGGACTATCACCCGGTAGCCGTCAAATTTTTCTGGGATGAGGAAGAGTTTAAAAATTTTAAAGCAGAAAAGGTTCCCGGACCCAAAATGACTGTTTGCCAGGTAGCACTGGCCTCCCGGATGAATAACTATATCGTTAAGGCCAACGCTGACAACTTGATGTGCGGCAACGCCAAAACCTGCCTGGGTATGCGCGAGGCCAGCGATGAAGAAGTCGACGGTCATGTTAAATATACCGCTGACTGGGATATGGCTAAAAAATGCTTACTTGCCAAGCCCATGCTTCCGCTTGGCAAATTAAAAGGTTTTATGACCGCACCGCTGGGCAAAACCGCCGTGGAACCGGATGTTGTTTTTATGGTTACTAATGTTTTGCAGGCCTATCACATTTTCAATGACTACATAGGAGGCAAAAAAGTGCCTACATTGCAGTTTAATCAAACTGTTAATTCAGCGGTATGTGGCGGTATGGTATGGTGTTACAATGAACAAAAGCCCAATATGAACACGATGTGCGCCGGCAGCTACACATCCGGTAAAACTGAAAAAGGTGAGGTTAACGTTTTTATTCCCGGCCAAGACATTGGTATAGTGGCTAAACAATTAATTAACCGCACGGCCAAGTACGGCGGAGCTTCGATGGTTGGCTCACCCGGACAGGAATGGCCCGGGCTGCATGTATGTAAGAAGTGCCCAATGGTTAAGTTTAAAGACGCATAAGGTTATAATTGATCAGGGCGGAACCATTTGGGGTTCTGCCTTTTTTGTTTGATTAATTAGTGTTATATGTTATCATTGGTTAATAAACGCTGTTTTGGGGAGTGCAAGGTGAACCGGCCTTTAGTTGCTGTTACCATAAGTTATATATTAGGTATAGCATTTGGTGTGCGCTTTAATTTAAGCCCCGGCTTGTTGCTGTTGCTTTCCACTAGCTTTTTGATTTTTGCCTTGTTTTACTGCGTCCGGGCCTGGCATGAAAATTGCCGGGTCTTTGTTTTGCTCTTTTTTATTTTAGGCTGGACCATTATATGTGTTCATACTGAAAAACCTGCTAACGGTCCGGAAAAATATGCGGGCCGATATGTTACTCTGGAAGGTATAGTTGCTGCTGAACCACAGTTACAGCAAGATAGCGTTAAGTATACCATTGAGGCCAAAAGCATTAAACAGGGTGCCCGGAGGTTGGAAACGAGTGGTAAAGTACTGGTCAGGGCACCGGGTAATGGTCCTGTTTACCAGTATGGTGACCTGTTGCAGGTTGGCGGCTTGATCTATATTCCACGGGAACCAACCAATTTTGATGCTTTTAATTATCGTGATTACCTGGAACGTCGAGGTATACAGTGTCTTTTATATGCCAATAAAAATCAGGACCTAAAGCTGTTGGGCAATGGCGCGGGCAGCCAAATCTTGCTGTTGGCTTCAAAAATTAAAGGAAGGCTGACTGAGGTAGCCGGTCAAACCCTGGATAACCGGCAGGCAGCCGTAATCGGCGGGCTGTTGTTCGGGAACAGGGACGGAATTGATGACCAAACCATGGATATTTTTGCCAATACTGGTGTTGCACATGTGCTGTGTGTCAGCGGGCTGCATGTGGGATATGTTCTGGCCGGGGTGCTTGGTCTGGCCGGTTTACTACGTCTCCCAAGGCGTCCGGTACTTTTCCTGGCCCCACCTTTAATGTTGTTTTATGCAGCTATGACTGGAATGGGTCCGGCGGTTGTAAGGGCGGTGTTAATGGCCACAATAGTTTTATTTGCGGCATATTTAGGCCGGGAAAAGGATTGGCCGACCGGGTTGGCCCTGGCGGCCCTGGTCATCCTGTCGATTAACCCGGCTTATCTTTTTGAGATAGGATTTCAGCTTTCTTTTACAGCAACCTGGGGTATTCTTTACCTGGGGCCGGCGCTCGGTGCATTTTTGCGCATCCGTTTGGGAATGCCCGTCTGGCTGGCCATGCCGCTGCAGGTGACACTTGCCGCACAGCTTGCCACGCTGCCGGTGCTGCTTT
The DNA here is from genome assembly GCF_000430885.1 of Desulfotruncus alcoholivorax DSM 16058. Taxonomy (GTDB): domain Bacteria; phylum Bacillota; class Desulfotomaculia; order Desulfotomaculales; family Desulfallaceae; genus Desulfotruncus; species Desulfotruncus alcoholivorax. Next base: position 47,825 of record NZ_AUMW01000024.1, read on the forward strand.
ATTATTTTAACCTGCTTGCTCTAGTGGCGCCGCTGGCTAATTTATTGCTGGTTCCCATGGTAGGGGTGGTAATGCTGTTCGGTTTTGTAGGTTGCGTCACAGGTATAATTTTTTTGCCGCTGGCAGGGTTTATTAACTCCGCAACCGGGGCGCTGGTAGACCTGTTTCTGGGCCTGGCCGGTTTAATTGAAAGCTTCCCCTGGGCTAAAGTATACCTGGCGACTCCACCCTGGTATGTTTTCCCGGCCTGGTATGGATGTTTGGTGCTGGCGGTGCAAACAGCCAGGGGCGATTTTGCCTTATTCAGCAAATGGGGGATCAGCAGGTATGTCAATGCTGCAATAGGTGTATGTCTGGCTGTTTTTATATTTTGGCCCTGGAACGGGACCGGCGGCCTGATGGAAGTTCATTTTATTGATGTCGGCCAGGGGGATAGCATCCTGATGCGGTTTCCGGGCGGACGTGCCATGCTGGTTGATGCGGGTGGCGTTTGGGGCGATCCGGAAAAGGCGCGCGCAGTGGGAGATAATACGGTGGTGCCGTATTTGCGCCGGCTGGGGATTAATCATCTTGACGCGGTGGCCGTTACCCACCCGCACGGGGACCATGCCGGCGGCATTCCGGCCGTACTGCAAAAATTTAAAGTTGGCGCGCTGGTTCTTACCGGGGCACCGGGTTACAGCGAATTTTTGGCGAACGTTCCCGAAAAAATAAAAATTTACCGGGTGGGGTCAGGCCAAACGCTGCGGCTGGATAATAATGTTGAGGTGTATGTAATCGGCCCGGATTTGAAATTCGAAACACAGCCGGCAAGTGAAGATAATTTAAACAATACTTCGTTGGTATTGGCTGTTGAATACGGAAAAGTCTCATTTTTATTGACAGGTGATGTTGAGGCGGAGGCCCAAAAGGAATTAATTGCCGGCGGTGTAAGATTAAGAACCACAGTCCTGAAAGTTCCCCATCACGGCAGCGGTTTATTTGCCCCTGAATTTTTTAAAGCTGCAGAACCTGATTATGCAGTGATACAGGTAGGGGAGCACAACCGCTTTGGGCACCCCGCTCAGGCGACGTTGCAGGCGCTATCTGAAAACGGCGCAAAGATTTTTAGAACGGATCGTGATGGAGCAGTGGTATTTGAAACAGATGGAGAAAAACTAAATGTCAAAACAGCCAGGGAGGGTTTAGGAATTGATTTGGAGAAAAAGATTCATTAAGCACAAAAGTTGCGTTGAATCATAATATCTATTAATTATTTCAACTATCAGAACTACTCGGGAGCCGGAATGAGAGAACCGGCTCGGGGCATTCCGCATTCTGACTCCTGACTCCTGACTCCTGACTCCTGAATTCTGAATACCTGAATAAGAGGTGTCTTATGCTTGGTTTAAGTGATTCAATAGATTTATGGGATTTGGAACACCTTAACTTGGAAGATTTAAACAACCCGCTGTTTGAAAAAATGGTTAATCTATTGCCGGTGCCATTTTGGATTCTGGATTTAAACTATCAGGTTATAAAATATAACCGGGCTGCCCAAAAATTTTACAAAGATAAGTTATCTGGTAACCCTTATTGTTATCAACTCGCCCGGAATATTAATGCACCATGTGAGAGACAAGGTCAGTTATGTCCGCTGGATGAGGTTCAGAAGAGCGGTAAAGCCGTGGTGACAGAGCGGAAATGCCTCTCCGGTGATGGGACTTTTCTTCCGATGGAAATATGTGCCCTTCCTGTTCTTGACCGGGAAGGCCGGGTTGCTATGGTTGCGGAAATACTGTTTGATATTTCCGAACGAAAAAAATATTTGGATATGCTAAAACGCTATGAAGTACTTTTCGAAAACGCCAAGGATATAATCATTATGGTTGATTTAGCAGGAAACATCCTGGAAGCCAACAGGGCGGCTATTAACGAATACGGCTATACCAGGGAGGAATTGTTGGGCTTAACAATTGCCGATATCCGTACTCCTGAAACCGGTTACAAAATTAAATCCCAAATGAAGCGAGCAGAGCAAAATGGAATAATGTTTGAAACTATGCACCGGCGCAAAGACGGCACGGTTTTCCCTGTGGAAGTTAATTCACAGGGCGTAAATTTAGGCGATGAGAGGGTAATCCTAAGCGTTATCAGAGATATTACAAAGCGCAAAAAAATTGAAAGCGAACTGCGCACCGCCCACCAGCAGGTTAGGGATATAATTGAGTTTCTTCCCGATGCCACTTATGTAGTTGACGCTGATAAAAGGATTATTGCCTGGAACAAGGCCATGGAACAGTTGTCGGGCCTGCCTAAAGAGCAGGTTCTGGGCAAGGAGCCTTTAGATTACACCCAATCTTTCTACGGAGAAAAAAGGCCCGCTTTGGTTGAATTTCTATGGCCATCTTATAATCAGATTGAGAAGCAGTATAACAATGTTCTAAGGGAAGGAGACACGTTATTTGCAGAGGTATTTGCGCCGGTGTTGCATAACGGTATGGGAAAATACTTGTGGAAAAAGGCTTCTCCGCTGTATGACAGTAAGGGTTCCATCGTCGGTGCCATAGAGTCCATTCGGGATGTTACAGATTTTAAGCGGGTGGAAGAAAACCTGTCCTGGGAGGCGGAAGTCAACTCTGCCCTGGCCGAATTGTCCAAAGCAGTGGTTTCTTCGGATACGGTGGAGGATATAGCAAATCTGGTCATGGATAAGGGGAAACGTTTAACAGGAAGCAAATATGGCTTTGCCGGCTACATTGACGAAGAAAACGGTTATCTAGTTTCACCCACCATGACCAGAGATGTTTGGAAAATATGCAGCATTCCGGATAAGGATATTGTCTTCAAGAAAATGAGCGGCCTTTGGGGCTGGGTGATAAATAATAAAGAAGGGTTGCTTACAAATACTCCACAGGAAGATTACAGGTCCAGCGGGGTTCCTGACGGGCATATTCCGGTAAACCGGTTTCTCGCGGCTCCTGCCATGTTGGGCGAAAGGCTGGTTGGAGTGGTGGCGCTGGCTAATTCAGAGCGCAATTATAACAGCCGCGACCTGGAACTGGTGCAGCGAATGGCTTCCATTTATGCTTTAGCCATCAGCCGCAAGTGGGACGAAGAGCGAATAACCAAAATTAATGAATGCTTTTTAACTTTCACTACCGATCCGGATAAAAATATAAATTTGCTGACAGCACTATGCGGTGAACTGTTTGGTGCGGCCAGTGCCGTTTACAATCGCCTGGATAATGGATTGCTTTGTTCCTGGGGGCAGTGGCGAACGCCGGCGGATTATAACCCGGTCGATAAGCCGGGGGGGCATATCTGCTATGATTTAATCAAACGCGGCGGTGATCAAGTATTGGTTTTACGCAACCTGCCCCGGACAAGCTATGCCAAAACTGATCCCAATGTGGTGGCCGGAGACTTACAAACTTACATGGGACAGCCGGTTAAACTTAACAACAATTATGTAGGAGCAATATGTGTCGTTTTTAAACGTGATTTTATTCCGACTGAAAGCGACAAAAGAATTATGGGCATTATCTGTTCCGCCATCGGGGTGGAGGAAGAACGCAAGTTGGCCCAGATCAAGCTGCGCCAGAGCCGGAGTTTCGGCTTTGCCGTATTGAATTCACTACTGGCCCATATTGCCGTCGTGGATAAGCAGGGCAATATTGTTGAGGTTAATGAGGCGTGGAAACAGTTCGGCCGGGAAAACGGCGCTGCGGAAAAAACGATCCTTGGCATTAACCGGAATTACCTCGAAGAATGCCGGCGCGCCGCTGAGGCGGGCTGCGATACGGCCCGGAAAGCGTTTGACGGAATCAAGGCTGTGTTGGATGGTACCAGGGGCAGTTTCAGGCTTGAATACCCCTGTCATTCCCCTAGTTGGAAGCGCTGGTTTAATTTAAATGTAACACCGTTAAGCGGCGAGCCCGGCGGGGCGGTTATATCACATTTCAATATAACTGAAAGAAAGAAACATGAGGAACGACAGGATGTAGAGCTGGCAATACTTACCGAACTGGCCAAATTTGACGATTTAAAAAAATCCATTGCCAATGTTCTGGATATTTTAACAGCATTGTTTAACTGCGAGGCTGCAGCTATCAGGTTGCTCGACGGAGAGGATTATACTTATTTTGCGCATACTGGTTTTTCTGCATCTTTTGTGCAAAAAGAGTTTTCATTATGTTCTTATGATCCCAACGGAGTGATCAAAAAAGATATTAACGGCAATCCGGTGCTGGAATGCCTGTGTGGAAAGGTTTTACGCAATGAGTTGAGCGGCAATGTTGATGATAGTTATATAACCAACTATGGTAGTTTTTTAACCGGCCAGGCATCCGGCATTAAGGATGATGCCAATGGCCCGCTTAAGTTGGAGGGTGCGTGGCGACTAACCTGCCCGGTGTCCGGCTATGAGACAATTACATTGATTCCAATTAAACATGAGGGCAACAACATTGGATTATTGCAGCTTAACAGTACATGCCGGAATGCTATAGTTAATGAAGATATGTATTTTTTGGAATTGATTTCCAGACATATAGCCTCTGCCGTCAGGCATTTTCAAGATGCAGCAGCCTTGCGTGAGAGTGAAGAGAGATACCGGCGCCTTGCTGAAAACGCTCCGGATGTAATTTACCGGATAAGCTATGTTCCAGAGCCGCATTTTGAATATATCAGTCTGGCTGTGGAAAAACTGACCGGTTACACACCTGATCAATTTTATGATAACAACAAGCTCCTCTGTAGAGCTGTTTATCCCCATGACAGGGGGTTGCTGCAAAGCCTCGTTGCAGGGGAAACCAGTGGCGGGGAACCTGTTGAATTGCGCTGGCAGCATCAAAACGGCCAAATAATTTGGATGGAACACAGAAACTTAATTATCAAGGACAAGGATGGCCATATAGTCGCGATTGAGGGAATAGCAAGGGATATTACCGAGAGAAAAATGATTGAATCCGCCCGCCGGGAGCGGATGTTGTACGACCGGGTAATGACGACTGCATTGTCAATATTTACTAAATACCATAACCGTAGCGGTTTGTTGGAAGAATTGCTGGATTTGGTTCTTGAGCGACTTGACTATCAAGCCGGTGTGTATTACGCGTATAACGAGTGGTCCAATGTGCTGGAAAAGTTGGTCTCCAAACCAGTCGAAGTTGGAAGATTTCACGACCTTTTAGATGATGAAAAGATTAAAAGCGCAATGCTTAATAAAGAAATAGTCGTAATTGACGGTAGCCGGCAGTCCAATACTTTAAATATAAAGTTTAGCGGCGATAACGTAATTATTATCCCTGTTCACTACCAGGAAATCATGCACGGTGTAATTGTCCTGGCCGCTGGTAAAAAAATATCCGGCAACGAAGTTGCGTTTCTGGAGCAGATGTCTGTTCAATTGGGGATAACTCTGCACGGCATTAAACAATTTGATGACTTAAAAACACTATCCAGCCAGCTGGCAGTAAGGCAAAAAGAAATTGAAATCAAAAATAAGGAATTAGAATACGCCAACCGGGCCAAAAGTGAGTTTTTAACCAATATGAGCCATGAACTCAGAACGCCGTTAAATTCAGTAATCGGTTTTTCAGAATTACTGGAGAGGCAGCTTTTTGGTGATCTTAATGACCGCCAGCTTGAATATGTAATGGATATAAAGGAAAGCGGCGAGCACTTGCTTTCCCTGATCAACGATATTCTGGATTTGTCAAAAATAGAAGCCGGAGCCATGGAACTTGATCTAAACGACGTTTATTTACCCGACCTTCTGCATGGGAGCATCCGCATGTTCAGAGAAAAAGGGATGAAAAAAGGCATCAAATTAGATTTGGATATAGACGATACAATTAGCCTAATAACGGCAGATTCAAGAAAAATTAAGCAAGTTATCTTTAACTTATTATCCAACGCGGTAAAATTTACACCTGAGGGCGGCAGCGTGACGCTATCGGCCGTTGGCCGGCAAGACCATGTGCTTGTGTGCGTCAGTGACACGGGAATAGGTGTCTCCGAGGAGGACAAAGACAATATCTTTAAGGAATTTGCCCAAGTTGACGGATCCCTATCCAGACGGCATGAAGGCACGGGGCTGGGATTGGCTTTATCGAAAAAACTGGTGGAAATGCACGGGGGAGAAATTGGCGTAGAGAGTAAGCTAGGTGTCGGAAGTAAATTTTTCTTCAAGCTGCCGGCCAAGCAAGGTCAGAAGGACAATGAAACAGTAAGGAAAGGAAATAAAGAGTTTGGCGATTTGCCGGTAATAAACGCCGGCCCAGGCAAAATACCCCTGGTTTTAGTCGTGGAGGATGATGACCGGGATGCCATGTTAGTTGAAATGTATTTAAAGAACGAAGGGTACCGTGTTGTAAGGGCCGCAAACGGACAAGAGGGTTATGAAATGGCCCGGAAGCTCCATCCCCAGATTATTACGATGGATATTTTAATGCCGATAATGGATGGTTGGGGTCTGCTGAAAAAGCTGAAAGCGAACAGGGAATTAATGAACATCCCGGTCATAATCATATCGGTGGTTACCGATCATAAAAAAGGTATAAAATTCGGGGCCTCGGAGGTTCTGGTCAAGCCCTTTGATCCTGCCATTCTGGTGGAAATCATGAGGCGTAAACTGGGCAATCAACTATTAGGCAAGCCTACTCACACAATTTTGGTTATAGATGACGACCCCAAAGCCGTAGAAATAATAACACAAAACCTTTCAGGGCATGGTTACCGCACGCTGAAAGCATATGGCGGCGTGGAAGGAATAAATATGGCCAGGGAGGAAGAAGTTGACCTGATCCTGCTGGATTTAATGATGCCGGAAGTTGACGGGTTTGAAGTGCTGAGGGTACTGAAGCAGGATCCGCAGCTGAAGCATGTTCCCGTTATTGTATTAACTGCTAAAATTTTAAATGCCGGTGACTATGAGAAACTGCAGGGGCTGGTGGTTACGGTTAAAGAAAAAGGGACATTCAGCCATACCTGGCTGCTATCAACAATAAGCAGGGCTTTAAACGTGCCACAACCAATGAGCGATGGTGAAAAAGCATGATTGAAGCGAAATGTATTTTGGTTGTTGAGGATAACGATAAAAACCTGCGACTCCTGAAAGATTTTTTGGAGTCGCAGGGGTATGCCGTGCAGGCGGCTAAAAGCGGCAGGGAATGCCTGGAACTGGCCCCGGCCTGTAATCCCGGGTTGATCTTAATGGATATTCAAATGCCTGACATAGATGGAATTACGGTTACCAACCTGTTAAAAAAGGAAGAAGCAACAGCACAAATACCGGTTGTTGCCATTACCGCCCTGGTTATGAAAGGCGATAAGGAGCGCATACTAAAATCCGGATTTGACGGATATCTTGAAAAGCCGGTTAACTTTGACCTGTTGCTTGAAATAATACAAAAATGGTTGTAGGCTATTAACACTAATTACTAAGGCTTTGTACCGGCGCCGGGATGCGCCCGCCGCGTTTAATGAAGCGGTCGGAAGAAAACGGGTGAACCGCCATTACCGGCGCCCGGCCAAGCAGGCCGCCAAATTCCAAATAATCGCCCACCTGTTTGCCGGGAGCGGGGATTATTCTTACGGCGGTGGTTTTTTGGTTGATCATGCCTATAGCCACTTCGTCGGCAATAATTGCCGAAATAGTTTCGGCACTGGTTTCGCCCGGCACCGCGATCATGTCCAGGCCAACTGAACAAACACAGGTCATAGCCTCCAGCTTGTCGATGTGGAGGGCTCCTTCTTCAACAGCGCGAATCATGCCCGCATCCTCACTGACTGGAATAAAAGCACCAGAAAGGCCGCCAACATATGAAGAAGCCATAGCGCCGCCTTTTTTTACCGCGTCATTAAGCAGGGCCAGTGCCGCTGTTGTACCATGTGTTCCGCAGCGCTCCAGTCCCATGGCCTCAAGAATTTCAGCAACACTGTCGCCAACTGCCGGTGTGGGTGCCAGGGACAAGTCCACTATGCCGAAGGGTACGCCCAGGCGGGCAGCGGCGGTTCGCCCCACCAGTTCTCCCATGCGGGTAACCTTGAAGGCGGTCTTTTTAATAATTTCCGCCAGGGTACCGATATCGTGGTCAGTGGCGCGCTCCACAGCTTTTTTAACCACTCCGGGGCCGCTGACCCCCACGTTGATTACTGCTTCCGGTTCGCCAATGCCATGAAAGGCCCCGGCCATAAACGGGTTATCCTCGGGTACGTTGGCAAACACCACCAGCTTGGCGCAGCCAAGCCCGTCCCGGTCGGCCGTTAGCGCGGCGGCGTCTTTAATTACCTTTCCCATCATGGCTACCGCATCCATATTTATTCCTGCTTTGGTGGTGGAAACATTAACTGAGGCACACACCCTTTCTGTCTCTGCCAGTGCCCGGGCAATGGTGTTGATAAGTTTTTCGTCCCCGCAGGTAATGCCTTTGTGGACCAGTGCTGAAAAACCGCCGATAAAGTTTACGCCCACCTCTGCGGCCGCACGGTCCAGCGCCCGGGCAAAAGCCATGTAATCACCGGTTTCCGAACAGCCGGCAACAAGTGAAATTGGCGTCACTGAAATACGTTTATTTACTATTGGAATGCCGTACTCCCGGGCTATTGCTTCTCCCACCGGCACGAGATCGCCCGCCAGGCGGTTGATTTTGTCATATATCTTGTTGCAGGCTTTCTGCGGGTTGGTGTCGGCACAATCAAGCAAGTTAATTCCCATAGTTATGGTTCGGATATCCAGGTGTTCTTCCTGAACCATTTTTATTGTTTCCATTATTTCCTGCATTGTCAGCAAGGTGAAACCCTCCGTTCTACAGTCTGTGCATAAAGTTAAAGGCGTCCTCATGCTGGGCGTCTATGCGCACGCCAAGTTCTCCGCCTTTGGCTCCCAGCCGGTTTTTTAGCTCCAGCAAGTCAATTTTGCTTTTTTCTATGTCGGCAATCAGTACCATAACTAAAAATTCCTGCATAATGGTCTGGCTGATATCGAGGATGTTAATGCAGTTTTCTGCAAGTATGCCGGTGACTCCGGCAATAATACCCACCCTGTCGGGCCCGATTACCGTGATGATAATCCGGTTTCCACCGGTTTCCTCGTTTGCATCGAGATACTTCATAATTCACACTCCTAACTATTAATGATTGTTATTGTGCGGGACCTTTATGATTCACCATTATTTTTAACTTTATTCCGGGATTTTGCCAGCACCAGGGCGGCAGTATAAACATCCTGTAAAGGCACTTTCTTTTCAATGGCCAACCTTTTGCAATCTTCGTATTCAGGACTGTACCGTAAAGGTTTTTTGCCGTCACCGGTACAAGCGGTTTTTACCCGTACCGGACCATACTGGGTATGCACAGTTATAAAGTCCCGAAATAGAAAGGCGCGATTTTCGGTACGAACTCGTACACCCAAGGTTGATGTTTCTGTAAATATAATATCCAAAATTTGATTCAGGTTTTGCCGGTGGACCAAAACTTTCAGCAGCACGCCGGGGCGCCCTTTTTTCATAATAATGGGCTGCAGATAGGCGTCCCGCGCTCCTTCCGACAGTAGTTTTTCGATGATGTAAGCATAAAACTCTGGATTCATATCATCAATTGCAGTTTCCAGGACGTTTATTTCTTCCCAGGCAAAGGATGGTGTATTCATTTTGTAACTCCGTTTCCCATATGCTAATATTTCTTAATTATGTATTTTCGCTTGTAGTTGACAATTTCCTTGCAAGATCCCAAAAAGCATCACATTATTTGCGGGGAGCCACCGGTCCACAGGTATAACGGCATCGGGGGTTATATAAAGTTTGGAATTAAACACTAATTTTTATTTACTTATTTATTTATTTTCATTGACAAATACTTTTTTTCACGATACCCTTAAACCAATATTAATTTAGTTAGTTAATTAAAATCTATTAAGATTTTATTATCTCCGAGCCTGTCAACCTTCTGCTCAGGTGGTTCACAGGACGTCAGGGTATAACGGGAAACTGTTATGCCTCCCAGTGTGGAAAGGAGAGGAGAATAAATTAAAGGAGGAAAGACAATGTCCAAAATAATCAGGGTCAATATGACTCAAAAAGAGGTAAAGTTTGAAGAAGTTGCGGACAAGTATGCCTCCCTGGGCGGCCGTGCCCTGACCTCACAAATTATAGCCGGCGAAGTGCCCCCCACCTGTGACGCCCTGGGACCGTTCAACAAACTGGTAATCGCCCCGGGCCTGCTGACCGGCACCAGCGCACCCTCCTCCGGCCGCTTGTCGGTAGGGGGCAAGAGCCCGCTGACCGGCGGCATCAAAGAAGCCAACGCCGGCGGTATAACCTCGCAGAAATTAGCCAACCTGGGCATTAAAGCCATAATCATCGAAGGCAAACCGACAGATCAAGAATTCTCAATGCTGAAAATCACCCCTGACGGAGTGGAAATACTGCCCGCAGGCGACCTGGCCGGCAAAGGCACCTACGAAGTCACCTCCCTCTGCCGCCGGCGTTACGGCGACAAAGTAGCCGTCATCACCATCGGCCCCGCCGGCGAAATGCTGATGCCGTCCGCCGGAGTCACCAACAACGACAGCGACGGCAACAGCAGCCGCTACGCCGGGCGTGGCGGGCTGGGCGCCGTCATGGGCTCCAAGGGATTAAAAGCCATCGTCGTTGACTGCCCCAAAACCTTCGACGCGCCGGTTGCCGACCCCGAGCGGTTTAAAGCCGCAGCTAAAAAATTCGCCAAAATACTTTTGGACCACCCCGTCTGCGGGCAGGGTCTCCCTTCCTACGGCACCAACGTGCTGATGAACATCATCAACGAAGCCGGTACACTGCCCACCCGCAACTTTAGATTCGGCCGTTTCGACAAGGCCGCCGAAGTCAGCGGCGAAAAGCTGGCCGAAGTAGCCACGGCCCGGGGCGGCAAAGCCACCCACGCCTGCCATCCCGGCTGCGTGATGCGCTGCTCCAACGTCTACCCCATGCCGGACGGCAAAGTTTGCGCCCCCATCGAATACGAAACCGCCTGGTGCTTCGGCCCCAACCTGGAGATCGGCGACCTGGACGTGGTGGCCAAGCTGAACTACATCTGCAACGATGTGGGCCTCGATACCATTGAAGCGGGCTGTACCCTGGGCGTTTTAATGGAAGCCGGGGTAATCCCCTTCGGCGACGGCCGGGCTGCCATTGCCGCGCTGGAAGAAGTGGCCAAAGGCACTCCGCTGGGCCGGGTTATCGGCGG
>NZ_AUMW01000025.1 GCF_000430885.1 Desulfotruncus alcoholivorax DSM 16058
TAGCTTAATGCGGTAATGGTCCCTTCGTAGGCCTCTTTGAACAGCTTCTTGGGCTCTTGGCCCGGTTCTATGGCGCCTTCGAAAATTTGATCAAAATTAATGGCTTCGGCCAATCTATTTCCCTCCCTTTCGTGGTATTTTACCAGTTTTGACACAGAGCAGTTTCCAGATCATCGGCTACCCGGCGGTGCACGCCCAGTTTCCAGGTTCTATATTCCAGGGCGCCCAGCAGTTTTTGAATCGATGTATCAATATCGGGCTCGAGGATGAAGTAACCGCCGAATACGTCTCCTGCAATTTGGGTAAGGATGCTGTAAATCAGATCGCAGCCTTCCACCGGCGGCATGGTTCCAACATGGGTGGGCAGCCCGATTGTTACCGCCCAGGTACCGATACTGGTGGCTTTACCACTCATTGCCTCGGGAGCGGAGGCGACAAACGGTACTTTAGGTGTATCAACACCGAGGTCTTCCGCCATCATCATCAATAGTTCGGCTGCCCGCGAGTTGTCCACGCAGGAACCGATATGCAGAACCGGCGGTAAACCATACTTGAGATTGGCATTAGCGCTAATTCGTTTGTAGAAATTCTTTAGTCCTTCGCCACAGTATTCATCAACCTTGTCGGGATCCATCAGCCCGGCCTTGGCACAGGCCTGAGCGTTGCAACCCGTGGAAACAACCAGCACATCATTTTTCAGCATGGCCTTGGTGATTTCCAAATGCGCTTGATCGTGGAATGTCTTAAGGTTATTGCAGCCAGCCATCAGAATTACGCCCTTGAGCTCGCCGCTTAAAATAGCATCGTTAAGCACTTTAATTGGTTTATCCGGGTTGACCGACTTAAATACTTCCAAAATCGCTTCTAAACTCCAGCCGGCAACAACCTTGTTTTTTACATTGGGGATATGCACCGGCCGGTTGCCGCGTTCTTTATATGCAGCAATACCTTCACGAATTACTTCCCGCGCATTTTCCATAGCCGTTGCTTCCTGATAGTCTATGTGCATGGTGCCGGGGTTTTTAACGATGTCGGAAGTGGTAATTAGCCTGGTGCCAAAGCACTGGGCCACGGTATTCAGGCCAGGCATAATGCACTGAACGTCTACAACCATGCAGTCCACGGCGCCGGTGCAAATAGCCAGTTCCTGGGAGGAGAATGACGTTACCAGGGGCACCCCCTGACGCATTAGCACTTCATTACCGGTGCAGCAGATGCCGGATAACTGAATACCTGCTGCCCCGGCGGCTTTGGCTTCATCTTCCAGTTCACGGGCTGCGGCCACAATCATTTCGCTGAGCAGCGGGTTATGGCCGTGTAGAATGATATTTACCTTGGCGGGATCCAGCACACCCATATTTGCTTCGCTGAGCACGGGTTCGGGAGTGCCGAAAATAATATCGGAAAGGTCGGTGGCGATCCACTTGCCGGCCAAGTCGGCCAGACCGACGCGCACCGCACTGAATACCAGGTTGACCGGGTCGTTGTCCATGCCTACGTGAGCCTGGGTGACCAAGTCGGATATGGTGGCATGAATGCCGTGGGGCATTACGTTACGTTCTCTATAGTTTTGATTTCTTTCCTTGGTGACCATCTTGGTGATCCAGGTTGCTTCACCTTCACCTTTGAGGCGTTTAAAGTCTGCCAGGGCCAGCTCTGACAATTCTTTGGCCAATGTGGCATTATCTTTGCCCTCGGTTTCAATACCAACTTTTTGGCAAATCCTAAAGAGCTTATCCACATCCTTGATAGCATAATCCGGGGCATGCCCGTCAGCTATCATGTGCAATACGTGGGATATATGGTTACCGTGTTGGGCGTGGGACGCACAGCCGGTAAGAATCATCAGACCGACGCTACGGGCTACGATGGTCCATGCGTTGGCGCCGCAAATACCCCTGCTGGCAGGGCCTTCATCTGCTTTAATGCGGCAGGGACCCATCATGCAAAAACGACAGCAGATCCCTTTATAGCCGAATTGACATTGTGGCTGCTGAGCCACAACCCGGTCAAAAGCTGTAATTATCCCTTTTTCTTTAGCTACATCAATCATTTCCAGGGCCGCTGGGTCAACGGTACGTTTGATGTTTTTAGGGTCAATCACTCGCGGTGTCTTGCTGGATGGCCTGCAAGTCAGGCTTGGGTCTTTATACCTTGGCATTAATTCGACCTCCTTGTATAGAATGAGTAATTAGTAAGCGAAAAAATGTTAGTTTTTTAACCACCTTCCCCTATCCATATTTGATTAAATATACTAAAAAAATACTGTAATGATCAAATGTTAAAAACAAAGATTTAGTGAGCAATAGCTCATAAATTTATGAGCTATTGTCACAAATTATTTTTTTAACATAATTTCATATTATAAAAGTCATAAAGAATCCAATCCAAACCGTTTCACAATAACAATGAGGTATTTGTCACTAATGGAATTTTTTTTGCATACAATGATTATATTTAATGAGAGTTTGCCGTTTCCTTATTGATTGACTTTTATTACGGCAAATTGTAAAATAGTGATAAATATCACATTTCTTTATAGGTGGGTTTCATGTTAAATAAAATTTGTATTCTATATAAAGATCACCTGCGCCTCACCCTGCTTGTCGGCGGGGGGGAAGCCAGGAAAACTTATATTTACTGGCTTAATAAAACTCCGGTGGATATGAAGAATTACGAAAGCTTTGAAGGTAAATGGATTGAAGGAAGCCTGGAGGAACCGGTTATTCTTTTGGAAGGTGTGCCCGGTGGTATCCAAAAAATTGACCTGGCGCCTTATATTAAAGAAATAGAAGTGATTTATCAGATTATCGGAGTTTCGCAATCCGGTAAAATGAGTTGGAAAAACGTTAAAGAAAATGAGTTCAATGAATTTATGAAAAATCTAGACTACTCTATTTAGCCTGTTAATTGGGACGTGGATTATTTGAATTTGCCGGTTTAAGACTTGAGCGATATTTTGCCGGATATGAATTTAGTTCGACATATCTTTTGTGCTCTTCAGATTGTGAATCCATTACACTAAAGGATCTGTTGTCATTTGAAGGCGATGGAGCATGGGACGCCTTTCAGAACCTGTGTCTTGGCTACACCGGATCCCTGGGGAACCCTGAACTAAGGCATGCCATAGCAGGTCTTTACCGGGGTATTAAGCCCGATGAGATACTGGTTATCTCGGGTGCCGGGGAAGCTATCTTTATTATCGCGGCCTGGAATACGATCAAACGGAATACCCGAGTCATCTGTCCTCCCTGATAAGCAAGAATGTTGACATTGCAATGGGGGGATTTTGTTTTGACTGGGCAGGGGGGTTGCTGATGGTTGTGGGAGTGCTGACCCTGGAACTTTTTTTGGGCGAGGCCAATTCATTAAAAGGTAAACGAAAAATTTTAAAAAGTTTGCTGGAAAGGCTGAAGCACAAGTTTAATATCTCTGTAGCCGAGGTTGGCCGGCAGGATAGCTGGAAACATTCAACCATTGGAATTTCTGCGGTTAGCGGGGAAACATCCCATATGGACAGTATTCTATCCAGCGTGGTGAATTACATTGAAAATCACGGTGGTGTTGAAATAATTGAAATTCAAAAAGAACTGTTATAAATAAAAGCTGGTACGTTTGTGCCGGCATTTTTTTAATAAGTGAAATTATAACGGTATTTACCTGTAAAGCGATATTGTTCATTCCATGTCATTGATTATATATGGTAACTACCTTTTAAGCTGCATCGTTCGATCTACGTCATTGCGAGGAGTGAAACGACGTTGGTTTATCTTATTTTGTAGCTGAACTTTGCATTATGTCTGCGCTAAAGTTATTGGCTTCCTGTGATTCTCCCCTTAATTCGGCCAGCAGCATGCCTGCTAAAATGAGGATACATCCTGCAGCCTGTACCAGTGTTAACATTTCACGCCCCAGTATGTGTGCAGTAATCGCCGCAAATACCGGTTCCATGGTAAAAATAATGGCCGTATGGGTTGGTGAGGTATAGCGCTGCACGGAATTTTGAATTAGAAAAGCCAGGGAAGTTGCCGGAATGGCTGTGATGATAAAAGCCGTCCAGACCGGCGTGGTAAAGTGGCCGGGTATTGTTTCCAGCCTTAAGGCAAACATAAAGCTGATTATTGAAACAGTGCCGATTTGGATGGTGGCCAGCAAAACAGGGTCGTGTTTGCCGGCATAGCGTCCAACCATAATAATATGCAGCCCGAAACAAATTGCGCAGAAGAAGATTAATAAATCCCCCAGACCAAGTTTAAAGCTGCTGCCCTGCAGGGTCAACAGAGCCAGTCCAAAAGTGGCGAACAGTACCCCAATTATTACAAATACCCCGGGCAGGCGGCGGCACGCAAGTGCTGTAAACAGGGGAACCAGCACTACCGCAAGCCCGGTGATAAAGCCTGCGGTGGCCGGCCCGGTATATTTTAGGCCAACCGTTTGAAATGCATAACCGCCGAATAAAAACAAGCCGATAAAAAAGCCTGTTTTTAAAGTGCCCCAGTTAATATTTAAAAGGTGCCGCCGGTAGACGGCAGCCAGGAAAACCAGAGCCAGCAGGAAACGCAGGGCCACAAAATAATAAGGACCAATGCCGGAAAGAGCATCCTGTACTACCACGAAGGTCAGACCCCAGGAAAAGGCGACAAATAACAAGGCAAGGTCAGCTTTGATCTGTCTTTTTTTAAGTTGGTTTGTCATTAGTTTTGTCCTTTCAAAAAGCCATGGCCAACGTATAACCAAAACAGGTATGACAATTAATTTTCCCATGCTGTAATATCCCTGTCAAGCCAGAGAAAGCAAGTTGGCTTTTAATGATTAAAAGCAAATTCCCGAGCAGGATTTTTACATTGTTCAGCGAATTTTAACAATTTAATTGGAATTTTAATTAACGAAGGAGGAGAATATGTTTGAAAAAGTGGCTTAGAATTGGTTTTGTTTTGCTGACCGTGCTGGCATTTGCTGTTGTTGTTGCCGGATGCGGTGGCGGAGAGAAAGCCAAGGAGACTGCGGGTGAAGGCGAAAAGCAGGCTGCACCGGAGAAACAAAACCTGGTTTTTGGTTCCGACACATCTTATGCGCCCTTTGAATCTTACGATGCCAATGGAAAACTGGTTGGTTTTGACGTTGACCTGATCGATGCAATTAATGAAGTATCCGGCCTGAATATTGAAATGAAAACTTATGATTTCAAAGGTCTCATTCCAGCCCTTGAAACGGCTACCATTGACGGTGCCATTTCTGCCATGAGTATTACCGATGAAAGAAAACAAAAGGTTAACTTTAGCGTTCCTTACTACAAGTCCGGCTTGGCCACGGCTGTTAAGGTCGACAATAAGGACATCAAAGGTTTTGATGACCTTGAAGGCAAGAAAATTGGTGTTCAAACCGGTACGACCGGTGAAATAGAAGCCAGCAAGGTTCCCAATGCCCAGGTTGTTTCCTTCGACACCATTGACGGAGCATTTATGGACCTGACCAACGGCGCCTTGGATGCTGTTGTCAATGACTTCCCTGTCACAGCCTATTATATTGCCCAGGGCAACGATCAGGTTAAAATAGTGGGTGACCTCAGGACAAGCGAATACTATGGCATTGCCATTCCCAAGCAAAAGCCCGAAGTGCTTGAAAAAGTTAATGCTGCCCTGAAGACTTTGAAAGAGAACGGCAAATACGCTGAAATTTATAAAAAATGGTTCTCCGTCGATCCCCCTGCGGATTTGCCAGGCGAACCCCAAAGCTAAAATCTTCAAAATTAAGTAGCTTGGAGGATATGCGTAATACGGTTTCGTATTACGCATATTTTCCTTAATCGTCGAGAGGGTGAATTTTTTGGACGTTGCTATTCAAAGTTTACCCTTGTTATTCAAGGGACTGGAATTGACGCTGATAATAACTCTGGGTTCGGTTGGCATCGGGTGCATTATCGGCATGGTGGCGGCTCTTTCCCGGTTATCCGGCAAGCGGTGGCTACGGCTGCTTGCCACGGCCTATGTGGACTTTTTCCGCGGCACCCCGCTGCTGGTTCAAATTTTACTTGTTTATTACGGCATTCCGGTATTACTTCAGGACAGCCAGGAATTTCTGATGAATACCTTTGGGATGCCCCAGTTAATTCATAATTACGCCATGCCCAGGCTTATCGCCGCCGTTATCGCCTGCAGTATTAACAGCGGCGCCTATATTGCAGAAATATTCAGGGCCGGTGTTCAATCCATCGAAAAGGGGCAAATGGAAGCCGCGCGCTCTCTGGGCATGACCCACGGCCAGGCCATGCGTTATATTATACTGCCCCAGGCTGTCAAAAGGGTAATTCCGCCTCTGGGCAATGAATTTATAGCCATGTTAAAGGATACCTCACTGCTGTCCGTCATAGGGATTATTGAATTAACCAAGAGCGGTATGCTGGTAGTGGCCAGGACTTATGAAGCTTTTGCCATTTATATCACCGTGGCGATTTTTTACCTGGTAATAACTTTTACGCTTTCCCGTTATATTGATTACCTGGAGAGGAGGTTGAAAACCGGTGATTGAAGTTAAGAATCTGTATAAAAACTTCGGTAAACTGGAAGTTTTGAAGGACGTTAACTGCCGGGTTGCCCTCCAGGAAGTAGTTTGCGTTATTGGCCCCAGTGGTTCCGGAAAAAGCACCTTTTTACGCTGTATTAACATGCTGGAACAACCTACCTCGGGTGAAATCTGGATTGACGGGGTTAATTTACTCGATAAAAAAACCAACATCAATAGTGTAAGACAGGACGTCGGTATGGTGTTCCAGCGCTTTAATCTTTTCCCCCATAAAACAGCGTTGGAGAACATCACATTGGCGCCAATGAAAGTGAAGAATCTCTCCCGGGAAGATGCTGAAAAAACCGCCCGGGACTTGCTAAATAAAGTCGGCCTGTCGGATAAGACCGATGTTTACCCGGACCAGCTTTCAGGCGGGCAGCAGCAGCGGGTTGCCATCGCCAGGGCACTGGCCATGCACCCCAAAGTGATGCTCTTTGACGAGCCTACCTCCGCCTTGGACCCGGAAATGGTTGGTGAAGTGCTATCTGTTATGAAGGACCTGGCCAGGGAAGGGATGACTATGGTGGTTGTGACTCATGAAATGGGTTTTGCCCGGGAAGTGGGAGACCGGGTAATATTTATGGACGAAGGACGGCTGGTGGAGGAAGGTACCCCGGACCAAGTTTTTGGCAGCCCTCGTAATGATAGGACCAAGTTGTTCCTAAGTAAGATACTATAATATTTTACCTATCGGAAGGCGTAACAAATGGCGTTACGCTTTTTATTTTTTAACTATTCAGTCCAAGGTCGAAAATCAAAGGTCGAAGGTCACTCAGTAAACGTGCTTACTTTGGAAGATTTGTGAAGATAGGTAATAGTAGGGGCGGACGACCCTGTCCGCCCGTTTGACCTGAATAACGAACCACCGGAGCGCCGGATACCGGTAATTAATATTTATAAAATTTGAAACCAGGCAAATTTTCAGTAAACGACAGGTGTGACTTTGCGCCCGAATAGGGCGCAGTGTTTATAAAATCTATAAAAAATTAATTGCATTGTTGTAAATTCTTTGAAACTTCATGCTTTCAAAAAGCTCAATATCACTTTTAGATACATTCTTGCCAATACGGGCCATTAATACGTTGGCTGGATGTTCAATAATGTCTGGGTCATCTGTGGGTGTACGCTGCATACCGACCGATCCGAAAAGATTGGTCAAAACCCGCTGGTAGGCCCATATGTCCAGTTTGGTATTACGGGTATCCCAGTGCCAGCACATTTCCATAGTAATAACAATATAATTTTCCAGCTCCGGGTTTTGAAAGCTAACTTTTAACAGATTTTCGGCGAGCTTCATTCTGCGCCAGTCAGAACTTATTTCAATACCGCCCAATTCAAGTACACGCGGGTGTTTAATCCACCGTGAGCTTTCATCAGAAGGGTGAAAGGTTACATAACCGGCAATCTCCTTTTCATGGCGAGCTATATAAATCATACCAACAGGCATTTCAGCTATCATAATTAAGGCGTCTTTTTGTTTTTCCGGTGGTCGAAAGTTGGTAAGCTTATCGTTCATGGTCAGCTCCGCCAGATAATCGCCGGGGCAAGGACCTTCAATATATACAGTACCCTGGGGTGTTTCAAGGGCATATTGTTGCATCTTCAATCACCTCCTAGCGGTATAATCCCGGGGCCATTCGGTGTTATATTCCTCCGACCCCAAACGCGGAGGGGTGTCCACTTAGGATATTATAGCTGCTGTTTAGCGGAACTATCAATAGCTGGAAATTAAGTGTTTATATTAAAAATTTTCAGTACTATACCCAGTATTCATAAAAACGCAGTTTAAGCTCCTTCAGTCTGATCGGCCTGGTAGAGATTTTATTTAAAATCTTTGCAGCTGTGTCCAGAGCATAGACGCTTACCCCTATGCTTCTGGGGTCAATTTCATCTAAGTTAAGTTCGTGCCCCCCGCGTCCCGCCGAACGTATTTTACCCCATAAGCTTGGCAATATTATGCCCACATAAGGCCTATCCACTGGAACTAATATTACTTCATAAACCTTTTTCTTAACACCTTCAAATTCATATTCTTCTTTCATGACCGGGTCAACTTTTGTTTCATAATTCTCCCAGTCAATAATGTCGTCGTAGACTAATAAACCTATGCCAAAATGTCTTACCATTCCAACCATAGCCGTTCTCCTTTGATAGATTTAAGTAATTTTAGCATGCTTCAATTATTGTTTCTATATTTTTCTTATTGTTTATACACTTTACTCAGCTAAGAACAAGTTTTCGTTGAAAACTGCCGTGAGGCTGTCGGCAAGTTGTGTGACAGGTTAGGGAAAAAACGATCGGAGGTAGAGATATTTAACTGAACGTACTATCTCTATGTTATGATAAAATATAACAGGTGGGAATATCGGGGGTGATGATCATCGGCCGGAAATCAACCGTGCAGGGCAGGCATACAGAGTTTACCGGCGACGGCAGGTTCAGATTCCTGTGTCATTCCAAGCTGGAGTGTTTTAACCGTTGTTGCAGAGATATAAATATCTTTTTATCACCGTACGATGTACTGCGCATGAGTAAAAAGCTGGGGCTTTCCACCAGTGTTTTTCTGGAACGTTATACAACCAGGCTGCAGGCCAGGGGTACCGGTTTTCCCGTAGTTTTGATCAAAATGCGGGATGATGCGGGCTTGGCTTGCCCTTTTGTCACCGGGCAGGGGTGCTCAATATATGAAGAGAGGCCCTGGTCCTGCCGCATGGCTCCTGTGGAAATCAGGGGAGAGAACAGGTACGGGTTTGCCTTTGACAGCGACCACTGCCGCGGCCTGCTGGAAGAAAAGGAATGGACTGTGGAGGAATGGATGAAGAACCAGGGCAATGAGGGGTATGCAGAGTTGGAAAGCGGGTTCGAAGAAATACCCGCGGGGCTGAAGCTGACTGGGCTGCCGAGTTTAGACCAGCATATTATGGAGATGTTTTTTATAACCTGCTACGATTTGGACAAGTTCCGCAGGTATGTTTTTGACGGCAGTTTTATAAAAATTTTCGATATCTCTTCGGAAACAGTGGAAAAGATAAAAAATGACGATCTGGAACTATTAAAATTTGGTTTTAGGTGGCTGGCCTCGGGTTTTGACCTGCGCAAGTCGATAACCGTCAGGGACGAGGTGTTTGATAATTGAAAAAAGTGTACCGCTCTTCCTGCCCGCTGGATTGCTACTCGTCTTGCGGTCTGTTGGTAGATACTGAAAACGGCCGTGTAACAGCCATTAAAGGTGACCCCGGTCACCCTCTTACCAAGGGTAAGATTTGCATCAAGGCTAAAAAGCTCCTGGACAGGTTATACAGCCCCGACCGCATCCTATACCCGCTGGCGCGCAGGAACGGTGTTTGGAAACGCATAAGCTGGGATGACGCCTTGGATCTTTGGGCCGGCAAATTGACAAGCATTAAAGAACGATATGGTTCCACCGCTGTTTTGCATCATGATGCCAGCGGCTCCAACGGCATTTTACGTGGTCTGGGATCACGCTTTTTTAACATTTACGGGGGCGTTACCGAGCCGCAGGGCAGCCTTTGCTGGGGCAGCGGTTATGCCGCCCAACTGCTGGACTTCGGTGCCTTACAGATGCATGAATGGGAAGATTTGCTCAATTCAAGCACCATTCTCCTGTGGGGGCGTGACCCCGCCCGCACGAACCCGCACCTGCTTGGGCACCTGCGGCGGGCTGCGGCCGGCGGGGCTGAAATTATCTCCATTAATCCGGTGCGCGTGCGTGCCGGTATCCCCGGCCTGAGGCATATTTCACCGCGGCCCGGCACCGACGGGGCCCTGGCTCTGGCTATGGCCAGCGTAATAATTTCGGAAGACCTGGTAGACCATGCTTTTGTCGCTGAACATGTGCACGGCTATCAGGAATTTGCCTCATCCGTGCGCGAATTTAAACCGGAAAGGGCTGCCGCCATTTGCGGCATCAGTGGCGCTGAAATTGAGAGTTTGGCCAGGCGTTACGCCATGCACGGGCCTTCAGCGATCCTATTCGGTTATGGAATGCAGCGCTATGCCAACTCCGGCCGCACCGTCCGCTGTATTGACGCCCTGGCTGCCATCACGGGCAATATAGGGATACCCGGGGGCGGGGCTAACTATGTGCAGAGACATTGGAAGCAGTTTTTTGCCGACCTGTCGGGTAAGGAATATGCGCAAGCAAGGCGGTTGTTCCCCTGGCCCGCGCTGGCCCGCCACATCCTGGAAGCCCGGGACCCGCCGGTGCGCAGTATTGTTGTCACCCGCTCCAATCCAGTCAATCAGCTGCCAAATACCAATCTGGCCCGGCAGGCTTTTCAGGCCGCCGGTTTTGTGGTCGTAATCGACTTTTTTATGACCGATACCGCCGCCGGGGCGGATTTGGTGCTGCCGTGCACCACTTTTCTCGAAGATGAAGATATAGTAATTTCCTCCTGGAACAACTATGCCAACTATACCCCGGCGGTTATTGAACCATTGGGTGAATGTAGGTCGGAACTCAGTATTTTTACCGGGCTGGCCCGGCGCCTCGGGCTGCTTTCAATATTCGGCGATTTGCAGCCGGAGCAATGGCTCCGGCGGGCGCTGGCCCCCGCGGCGGAATTGGGCATAACCATTGACACGCTGCGCCGGGGCCCGGTGCGCAACCCGCTGGCCCCCAAAGTGGCCTGGGAAAACAGGGTATTTGCCACTCCCAGCGGCAAATACGAGCTGTATTCCAGCCGGGCTATAGAAATGGGGTTGGAACCGCTGCCGGTTTACCGGCAGCCGGCCTCTGACGGGGAAGACCGGGAAAAGTACCCTTATTGCCTGATAACGCCGCATCACCGCGACTTTACGCACTCTCAGTTTTGGAACCTGGAATCCGGGGAGAGCCTGGCCCGGCTTCCCGAAGTGGAGATGCATCCGGAGGCAGGAGCTATGATGGGACTTAACGAAGGTGAAAGTGTATGGGTTGAGTCCCCCGGTGGGCGGCTGCAGGGCATTGTCAAGTTTAACAGCGATATCAGCCCGGGAGTAATAAGCGTATTTCAAGGGCGCTGGATCAGCCGGGGCGGCGGGGTGAATGTTCTCACCCCAGACATAGTATCCGACCTGGGAGACGGGTCATGCTACTACGATTGCCGCTGCCGGGTGGTTAAGAATTAAATCAGCCTGAACGATATTTCTATTTTATTACTGTCGGTGGCAATACCTGCCACATAATAATTTGGTAAATTTCTGGTTATATCCCACTTTAAAAAATTGTTTTGATAAATATAGCTTAATAAATTTCCTTCGATGGTTGTTTCACCGAAGCTGAACGAGCGGGGAACAAAAAGGATTTCCCTTCCTCCCTTGACTGTTTTGAAATCGCCTGTAACTTTAAAACTGGTTCCGGTATCAACGAGAAATCCGGAAAAAACTGTTTGCTTGGGCTCGATATTTATATGCACAGGGGTTTTATACAAAGTGTCGCCCCGATTCATTTTGGAATTCAAGGTGTTTTCATTGAATTCCACCTGAAGCCCTCCTAGTTTGAAGCTTATTTTATCGGGCATAAACTCTTCCGGCGGCAATGAGCTGAGCTTTTCCAGTGCGCCGGTTATGGTGGCGTTGGCTCTCGACCAGCATTCTGCGGAGAGGGTGATCCTGGCCGCCAGTCCGGCCGACTGTCTTTTTATTTGGGCCAGAAAACCGGACCGCTCGTTTTTTGTCTTTTGCAGCAGGGTAATTGACTGTAGTATTTTTTTACGGTCGGCGGCTATTAAAGCATTTATTTTATTGATCTCTTGGAGCTTGCTCTCGGTTTTGTTTTTAAGTTTTTCAGTTTGATCGCGCATTTGAGCGTAGCGGTCGACTATTGCCGATATCAAAAATAACCTGTTGGTAAAGTCGTCAAAATCAGCAGCGGACAGGAAAACGTCAAGTAAACTGACGTAACCGAATTGGTAAATGAAGGATACCATTTGTCCCAACTTGCGGGTCTGTTCCTGTAAATCGGCTTTAACCACGTCAAGATCTGCTTTTGCCCTGGCAGCTTTTTGTTGATTGGCGGCAAGCCTCTTTTCCAGAGCATCTTTTTCTTTTTGCATGGTTTCAATTTTTTGGTTGATGGTGATTAATTCAGCCAAAATTTGATTTTCTTTATCCTGTAAATCAGAAACGGGGCTTTTGGCCTGGCTGCCTGTCGCCGGGATTTGCGCAGTTGTAAAGGTGGCTATAAAAATAAACAGCAGTATAATGCCAACCTGCTGTCTATGCCTTTGATCCATGGACAATTCACTCACTCACCCACTTGTTTAATTACCGCTTTGTGTTAATAATTCTAACCTTGCCTGGTTATTCCTGCCTGGACAAAAACGCGCCAGCCGCTTTGACCGGCGCTTATAAATTCCATTACCCCCAATCTGGTGTTTTTTCCCTTTAATTTGCCTTATCAGAACAAAAATTAAGATTTTTTGGGGGATTTTTTCAAACATGCTATAATAATTAAAAAAGGTTTAACAGGGGAGTGATTGATGTGAGCAGCGGCGGCGGCAGTATGGTTGAGGTCAGGGGCTTTTCTTTCATTAAAGAAATTTTTGACCGGCGCGGGTGGCCTTTTCCGGTGATGTTTGAGCTGGATGGTGCATGCAGCGCTTTGGAACTGGCGGAAAAGCTGGAGTTGCCCCGGGATAAAATAGAGGGAGTGTTTATTAACGGCCACGCCGGGCCGCTTGACCGCACCGTTTGCCCCGGCGACAGGGTTGCCTTCGTTCCGCCCGGAACGCCCGGACCTTACCGGGTTATTTTAGGACTGGTCAATCCTGCCGATAAGGCTGAACAAAAATAGCTTGTGCTGATTATGAGAAAAGGATATTTTTTTGAAAGCAATATGCTTTGCAAAGCAGAACGCTTGGGGAGGTCATTAATATAACCAGGGAGTGAGATCGTTTGCAAAATAAAACAGAAGCAATAAAACAGGCGCTTAGAGAGGCGGCGCCGGAAGGAAAATTAAGCTGTACCGCCGCCAGAAAACTGGCCGCGGATTTGGGGGTTTCCCCAAGGCAAGTGGGCCAGGCTGCCGACGAACTAAAAATTAAAATATTTGCTTGCGAGCTGGGTTGTTTCTAGGGGGGATGGATATGGCCGAACTATTCCAGGACCTGTTTCAGGCCCGTACGGTTGAAGAGGCAAAAACTATCATGGGCAGGTATATTATTACAGGTGGCAGTGAAAAAGTATCATTATTGGAAGCCCTGGGCCGGCGACTGGCCGAGGATGTAAGTGCGCTGGACGCCGTACCCGGCTTTGACAGGTCTACCATGGATGGTTTTGCGGTCCGGGCCCGGGATACCTTTGGCGCTTCCGAAAGCCTGCCTGCTTACCTGGATGTAACAGGTGAAGTGCTGATGGGGCGGGAGGCAGTGGGCAATGTCGGGACGGGCCAGGCCTGGCGCATACCCACCGGAGGGATGCTGCCGCCCGGTGCTGATGCAGTCGTGATGGTGGAATACACCGAGGAATTGGATGGCCGAACCATTGGTGTGACCAGGCCGGTGGCGCCGGGTGATAATGTGGTTCGCTGTGGGGAGGATATCCCGCCGGGCGCCCGGGTGCTTTCGGCCGGGCAGGTTATCCGCCCGCAGGACCTTGGCCTGCTGTCATCCGTGGGCCTTACCGAAGTTGCTGTTGTCCTGCAGGCCAAAGTGGGCATAATTTCCACCGGTGATGAAGTTGTTGAGCCGGGCTGCCGCCCGGCGCCCGGCCAGGTGCGGGACATCAACTCCTACGCGCTCTATGGCCAAGCTGCCGCCAATGGGGCAAAACCCCGCATTTACGGTATCGTCAGGGACAGCTATGAACTGCTTCTGGACAAAGTCGGCCAGGCGTTATCGGAGTGTGACATTGTGCTGCTGTCAGGGGGTAGTTCGGTGGGTGTGCGCGATGTGGCATATAAAGTAATTGACAGCCTGGGCTCTCCAGGCGTTTTGTTTCACGGAATTTCCATCAAACCCGGTAAACCCACGGTGGGGGCGGTGGTGGACGGCAAGCCGGTCTTCGGGCTGCCGGGGCACCCTGTTTCAGCTATGGTGGTTTTCGATCTGCTGGTTACACCACTGCTTAAATATGGAACTTACCTGAACAACCCGCTGGAATTTCCCGTGCGAGCCCGCATAGCCAGGAACATGCGGTCGGCCGCCGGCAGGGAAGATTACCTCAGAGTCAGGCTCTATAAAGACGGAGAGATTATCGTGGCAGAACCTATACTTGGCAAATCCGGACTGATCAGCACGATGGTCCAGGCCGACGGGCTGGCGCGCATACCCGCGGAGAAAGAAGGCGTTGAGGCCGGAGAGTACGTTGAGGTCAAACTTATCTAGAAACGGAGTGAAATAATGAATAAGCGGGACGTTTACCTGGAGGACAAGCCCCTACAACAGGCGCTGGAAGAATACTTGGCCCACCTGGCTGACAAGGGGGCGCTGGACCCCGGTGAAAGCGAAATAGTTCCGGTAGAGGAAGCGGCGGGACGGGTAACTGCAACTCCCGTATTTGCGCGAATTTCTTCACCGCACTATCATGCCTCGGCCATGGACGGGGTGGCGGTACGAGCGCTGGATACCTTCGGTGCCTCGGAGGCAACGCCAAAACTGCTTACTTTGGGTGAAAACGCCGTCATTGTAGATACCGGCGATCCCGTTCCCCAGGGTTGCGATGCAGTAATTATGATTGAAGATGTCCACTTTATTGATGAAAAAAACTTTGAAATCACCTCAGGGGCGGTGCCCTGGCAGCATGTGCGGGAAATTGGCGAGGATGTGGTGGCCACGGAAATGATTGTCCCGGCCAACCACCGGTTGCGTTCTTTTGATCTGGGCGGCATTCTGGCCGGGGGGGTGACGGAAATCGCGGTCCACCCCAAGCCCAAAGTCGGGCTGATGCCTACTGGCACTGAACTGGTGCAGCCGGGGGCTGAGCTTAAACCCGGGGATATTATTGAGTACAATACCAGGGTTCTTGGCGCAATGGTGGCTGAATGGGGCGGCAGCCCGGTACGGCTGGAAATTACCGCCGACAACTATGGTGCTCTGAAGGAGAGACTGCAAAAAGCGGTTGAGGAGTGCGACATCGTTTTAATTAATGCCGGTTCATCGGCCGGCAGGGAGGATTTTACCGCCCGGTTAATTGCCGACTTGGGCCGGGTGCTGACCCATGGAGTTGCCATTAAGCCGGGCAAGCCCGTTGTTTTGGGCGAAATTCAAAACAAGCCCGTGGTGGGAGTGCCGGGCTTCCCCGTTTCAGCGGTGCTGGCGGCGGATCTATTCGTTAAGCCCGTTGTATATGCCAAACTGGGTGCTGTACCGCCCCGGAGGGAAAAAATTGAAGCCATCGTCTCTCGTAAAATTGTTTCGCCCATGGGAACCGAGGAATTTATTCGCGTAAAACTCGGCAAGGTGGGTGAAAAAATTGTTTGCACGCCTATTTCCAGGGGGGCCGGGGTAATTATGTCGATGGTCCGGGCTGATGGCATGCTCAGAGTCCCCGGCTTGTCCGAAGGATTTAAGGCCGGTCAGACGGTGCGGGTGGAATTGATGCGCCCCCTGGAAGAGATCAATGAAACCACTGTCATCATCGGCAGCCATGATATCGCTTTGGATGTTTTGGCCAACCACCTGCGCAAAAAGTTTCCCAATGCCACGCTGTCTTCTGCTCACGTGGGCAGCCTGGGCGGGTTAAATGCCCTGAAGCGGTGCGAGGCTCATTGCGCCGGAACCCACCTTTTGGACGAGGAGACCGGGGAATATAATGTTTCATATATAAACAGGTTTCTGGCCGGCCTGCCCGTGGTTTTGGTGAATCTGGTGCACAGGGAGCAGGGGCTCATCGTGGCCCCCGGTAATCCACATCAAATCCGTGGGGTTGGCGATTTGGCTGCCAAGGGGCTTAACTATATTAACAGGCAGCGTGGCGCAGGCACGCGGATACTTTTTGATTACAAATTAAAACAAAAGGGTATTGACCCCGGCGATATCCAGGGGTACGACAGGGAGGAATATACGCATATGGCGGTGGCGGCCGCGGTGGCCTCCGGGTCGGCTGATGCCGGGATGGGTATCAGGGCGGCGGCGTTGGCGCTGGGGCTGGATTTCGTGCCGGTGGTGGAAGAGCGGTATGACCTGTGCATACTGGGCGAATACTTCAATACCCCTTATATTCAAAGATTGCTGGAAGTTATGGCTGAACCACAGTTTCAAAAAGATGTTTTATCCCTGGGTGGCTATGATCTAAGAGATTGCGGCAAGATAATGTTTAAAAGCGGGAGCTAAACTGTGATCCTTTGCCCTGCGGTGTAAATGTTCATCCTGTTTCCACGGGCGAAGCCAACCACGGTGACGTTTAGCTGCCCGGCCAGTTCCAGGGCCAGGTCGGTGGGTGCGGAGCGCGAAATAATCACTGGTACGCCCAGCCGGGCCGTTTTTAGCACAATCTCAGAAGACACCCTTCCGGAAAATACCAGTTGTTTATCACCGGTATTGATGCCGTGCAGCAAGCACCACCCGGCTATTTTGTCCAAAGCGTTATGCCGGCCGACATCTTCAAAAAAAGCAATTACATCGCCTTTGTAACCCAGTGCGGCGCCGTGGGCGCCCCCGGTAGCGGCAAACAATTCAGACCTGCGTTCTGTTTCGCTGCGCAGGGCAAAGATTTCAGCCGTTTGCATATGTGCTTCCGAAGTAATTGGCCTGATATCCAGGTCGTTAATAAAATAAAAGGATGCTCTGCCCCGGCCGCAGCAGGACGCGATGTGCCTTTTAAGAAAATTATTTTGGATGTTGACTGGTTTTGCGGTTTCAACCCAGGCCAGGCCGTCGTTTTCATTGTATTCAAAACCGGCAACATCGTTGGCAGAGTCGATCATACTTTCGGCAAACAGAAATCCCAGGCAAAGCTCGCGCAGGTGAGTTGGTGTACAGATCATGGTAACCATTTCAATTTCGTTAACGTACAGGGTGATGGCCGTTTCACGCACCACCAGATCTTCTTTCAAGTCGCGACTTGACCCTAATATTTTTTCAACAGTAATGATCTTTCTATCGTTCAATGCCTTTCCTCCTGCGCTTTATTTGATTTTTATTTTAACCGAGCGTTGAAATACAGTGCAAGTAATTCCAAAAATTTATTGATCAATAACAGGGAGGGGCGGCCCCCTCTCTGGGGAGGTGGAAGTGGTGTTTAAAGTTGCCATTTTAACAATGAGTGACAGTGGTTCCAGGGGTGAGCGGGAGGACGGCAGCGCCGCTGTAATTAGGGAACTGGTTGAACAACAGGGCTGGGCCGTTGGTGATTACAGAGTGGTGCCTGATGATTATGATACCATCGTGGAAACCTTGATCGACCTGGTTGACCACGGCAAGCACGATTTAATTCTAACGACCGGAGGTACAGGCTTAAGTCCGCGGGATAATACACCTGAGGCTACACTTGCCGTGATTCAAAAGGAGGTCCCTGGCCTGCCGGAGGCCATGCGTATGGAAAGTTTGAAAAAAACCAACCGGGCTATGTTGTCCAGGGCAGTGGCAGGTGTGAGGAACAGCACCTTAATTGTCAACCTTCCCGGCAGTCCCCGGGGTGTGCGGGAGTGCCTGGAGGCGATTATGCCGGCATTGCCCCACGGGTTGGAAATTCTAACCGGCCGGGCCGGTGAATGCGCGTCTTGAGACCTTTTTTAAAATTTGGCAATTGCGGAAGATTTATATGTATATTTAAATTATCCCGGGGGGAAAATATTTCTAGAAATAAAGTTGAGGGTTATATTTAAGCAAGAAAAATATAGAAGGAGAAATCAAAAGCTAGAGTAAAATAAATTGTCCTTTTTAAACAAGATTTGGACTATTTTTTTTAAAAAAGCGCTTGCTTTTGTTTTGCTCGTTCTATATTATATTACTTGGATGTTAGCACTCAACTCTAATGAGTGCTAACAGATTAAAACCGCTCAATAATAAAATTATTTTAAAAATCAAAGGAGGGGTTTTTGTGATCAGACCTTTAGGGGACAGAGTTGTTGTTAAACAAGTACCCAGCGAAGAAGTTACTAAAAGTGGAATCGTTTTGCCTGACACGGCAAAAGAAAAACCGCAGCAAGGTGAAGTTGTAGCCGTTGGTTCCGGCAGGCTGCTTGACAACGGCCAGCGCGTACCCATTGACCTCAAGGTTGGGGACAAGATTCTGTTCTCCAAATACGCAGGCAATGAAGTTAAAATTGATGATGTAGAATACTTGATTCTGCGTGAAATGGACATTCTAGGTGTTATTGAATAAAACCTAAATGCAAAATTAGATTAAAATTCTATGATCATAGAAGGAGGTAAGACAATTGGCAGGTAAAGAAATTATTTTCCGTGAAGATGCCAGGAAAAAGCTTGAAAAAGGCGTAAATGCCTTAGCCGAAGCTGTTAAAGTTACCCTTGGCCCCAAAGGCCGCAACGTGGTTTTGGAGAAAAAGTTCGGTTCCCCGATGATTACTAATGACGGGGTTACCATAGCCAGGGAAATTGAACTGGAAGACCCATTTGAAAACATGGGTGCCCAGCTGGTTAAAGAAGTTGCCACCAAGACCAACGACGTAGCCGGTGACGGAACAACCACGGCAACCGTCCTGGCCCAGGCTATCGTTCGTGAAGGTTTAAAAAACGTGGCGGCCGGCGCCAATCCCATGATTATTAAGCGCGGTATTGAGCTGGCTGTGGAAAAAGCCGTTGACGCCATTAAAGGTTCCGCCAAAACTGTTGAAAGCAAATCAGCTATCGCCCAGGTTGCTTCCATCTCCGCCAACGACAGCTCCATCGGTAACCTGATTGCCGATGCAATGGAAAAGGTTGGCAAGGACGGCGTTATCACCGTTGAAGAATCCAAAGGTATCGGGACCACCCTGGAAGTAGTGGAAGGTATGAATTTCGACCGGGGTTACATATCCCCGTACATGATTACCGATACCGATAAAATGGAAGCCAATTTGGATGATCCATTTATTTTGATTACTGACCGCAAGATCTCCGCTGTTGCCGACATTCTGCCTGTTCTCGAAAAAGTCGTGCAATCCGGCAGAGCGATGTTGATCATTGCCGAAGACGTGGAAGGCGAAGCCCTGGCTACCCTGGTACTGAATAAGCTGCGCGGTACCTTTACCTGTGTTGCCGTTAAGGCTCCCGGTTTTGGCGACCGCCGTAAAGCCATGCTGCAGGATATCGCTATTCTCACCGGTGGCACTGTTATTTCCGAAGAAGTGGGCCTCAAACTTGAAAAGACTGATCTCAGCATGCTGGGCCGTGCTTCCAAGGTTCGCATTAAGAAAGAGGAAACCATTATCGTGGGTGGCGCCGGTAAAGCCGACGATATTACAGCCAGAGTTGCTCAAATTAAGAAACAAATTGAAGAAACCACTTCCGATTTCGATCGCGAAAAACTGCAGGAGCGCCTGGCCAAGTTGGCCGGCGGCGTGGCTGTGATCCAGGTGGGTGCTGCCACTGAAACCGAAATGAAAGAGAAGAAGCTCCGCATTGAGGACGCTCTCAACGCTACCCGCGCGGCTGTTGAAGAAGGTATCGTATCCGGCGGCGGCGTGGCATACGTGCAGGCCATCAACTCGTTAAACGATCTTTCTTCCGAAAACATGGACGAAAAAGTCGGTATCGATATCGTCCGCCGGGCACTGGAAGAGCCGCTGCGCCAGATTGCCAGCAACGCCGGTATGGAAGGCTCGGTTGTGGTTGAAAAGGTTAAAGTTGTCGATCCGGGCGTAGGCTTCAACGCTCTGACAGGCGAATACGTAAACATGATCGATGCCGGTATCGTCGACCCGGCCAAAGTGACCCGCTCTGCGCTGCAAAACGCTGCCAGCATCGCGGCTATGATCCTGACCACCGAAACCCTGGTGGCGGAAAAACCGGAACCGGAAAAAGGCATGGGCGGCGGCATGCCTCCCGGCATGGGCGGCATGGGCGGCATGATGTAATATAACTTTTAACCACAGTCTTATCAAAAAATCAGAATAGGCAAATGCTATATGCCCACAATTTTCCCATATAAAAATGATTAACACTGTAAAAGACTTCCCATCAGAGGAAGTCTTTTTTTACTTTTTTTGAAACTTTTTTAATAGCCATTATACTTTCAACTAGAAAAGATAAATAATTTGTTTAGAGAGTAGTAGTTACTTTGCCAATCTGTTATATTCAAAAAGCTGCATGTCATGTTTAATCAGCTTGTTGGCCAAGTACTCGATGCCAATATCAATAGAGTTGAATTTCTGCATGGTTTCCTCTTTGAAGTTAATAATTTCTTTTTCAAGTGCCTGCTGGTTTTCCAGTAGAATTTGTTGGTTTTTTTGCAATCTCTGCTGGCTGGTCTTTGCTCAGCAACGTCTGTTTTCAAACTGCAACATTGTTTTTTAGCTCAGCCACATCGGTCTTTAGCTCAGTAAAATCAGCACGTAATTCTTCAACTGCAGCATTAGTATTGCCTACCATGCGAATGAGTTCGGCCAGAACATTTTGAATTTGATCTAAACGGTCACCTGGCATTGTAATGCCCTTTTCAACTATTTTGATGCTAATGCCCCATATTTATCATAAACTGTATTGCTTCGGTTGTGGATACATATATTGCCGGTTTTGCCGCCAAAACAGCAATACCCTTGGTGCAATTGACATGTATACCAGCCAATGGTAAAGTTAATAATATCTTTTTAGAATCAGGATTAGGTGGGATTGGATGTTGTTAACCAGTGATATCAAACAATTAATCGGAAATACCCCGCTATTTGAATTGAAGCGTATGGGTAAGGGGTTGCCTGGACGTGTCCTGGCCAAATTGGAAAACTATAATCCTGGCGGCAGTATCAAGGACAGAGTGGCCCTGTCAATGATCGAGCATGCAGAAAAAAGCGGCATTCTGCACGCCGGCAGCGTGGTCATCGAACCCACCAGCGGTAACACCGGCATTGGCCTGGCACTAATCTGTGCCGCCAGGGGATACAGGTGTATTATTACTATGCCTGATACCATGAGTGTGGAAAGGCGCAACCTCCTGAAAGCATTCGGGGCCGAAGTGGTTTTAACCCCCGGTGCTGAAGGTATACCGGGGGCAATCCGGCGGGCTGAGGCACTGGCCGGGGAAATACCGGGGGCCGTTATTCCGGGCCAATTTGACAATCCCGCCAATCCCGCAATTCACCGCCGTACCACTGCTGAGGAAATCTGGCGGGATACAGGGGGGCGGGTTGATGTGCTGGTTGCCGGTGTAGGTACGGGTGGCACCATTACCGGGGTGGGTGAAGTTCTGAAAGAAAAAAACCCCCGCTTGCGGGTAATAGCGGTGGAACCGGCTGAATCTCCCGTCTTATCCGGCGGAAAGCCGGGACCACATAAAATTCAGGGCATTGGTGCCGGTTTTGTCCCCGGGGTATTAAACATGGACATTCTTGATGAAGTGTTGCAGGTCAAAAGTGATGCCGCTATTGCAACAGCAAGGCGGCTGGCCGGGGAAGAGGGGCTGCTGGTGGGCATATCGTCGGGCGCCGCGGCTTTTGCGGCGCTGGAACTGGCCGGCCGTGCCGAAAACAGGGACCGTGTGATCGTTACAATCTTCCCGGATACAGGAGAAAGATACCTTTCCACCGAATTGTTTCAGTATTGAAAACGTGGCGGTATGCCCTTAAATAATGCCTAGCCATTGAGATTGCTTCGCCGCGCTCACCACAATGACGGTTGGGAAATTTGTGCGGGGTGCTTGAGGGAATCCCGCCAACCGATTAACTGATGGAAGAGGGAACTGCAACAGAATGTCACAACCAAAAATAAACCCCTACCTTGCAGTTATTACCGGCGTAGTAGCGGTATCTTTCGGGTCTATTTTGGCCAAGGCGGCAGACGCGCCGTCGCTGGTAATAGCTTTTTACAGAATTGGATTAACAGTTTTAATGCTGGCACCGGTTACACTGGCCACCGGTTGGGCGGAACTCCGCTCTATGAAGCGCCGGGATGTGGTCATGGCATGCCTTTCGGGGTTTATGCTGGCATTGCATTTTGCCGCCTGGATAACGTCGCTTAATTACACCACCATCGCCAGTTCAACTGTGCTGGTCAACATGCACCCGCTGTTTGTTATTACCGGAGGATACTTATTTTATAAGGAAAAAATCAGTCCCAGCGGGTTGGTGGGTGCGGCTCTGGCGCTGGCCGGCTGCCTGGTTATTGGTGTCAGTGACTTTCGTATTGGGGGTCAAGCCCTTTACGGGGACATATTGGCCGTAATAGGAGCCATAACCGTTTCGGGTTATATGCTGGTGGGTCGCGGGCTTAGAAATCACCTGTCATTATTGCCCTATATTGTTATTGTGTATTCTGTATCGGCTGCTGCGCTGCTGCTGGCTGTATTGGCTTACGGGTTGCCTTTGTCAAATTACACGCCCAACACGTGGCTGATGTTCTTCCTGGCGGCCCTGATCCCTACAATCATGGGACATACTGTTTTTAACTGGGCTTTTCGTTACGTCAAAGGTGCGGTGGTTTCGGTAAGCATTCTGGGAGAGCCCGTTGGCGCGACCATGCTGGCTTATTTTATCTTTGCCCAGGTGCCTACTTTATCACAGTTGGCCGGCGGGCTGATTATCATTGCCGGGTTGGTGATTTTTATTCAATCCAACGCCCGGAATCAAAAAAGCAGCGTCAACTAGTTTTTGCAGGGGGTAAACAGATGCATGCTTTTACAGTACATACTGCTGCGGGTTGGCTAAGCGGGGCCTTTAGCAAAAAAGGCCTGGCGGCTTTGACTTTGCCTGCCGAAACAAAGGAGGCAAGTATGAAGAGCCTGGCAGCATTGGGAATCAATAGTTATTCGAGCATGGACTCCCTGGAGCAGACGGGTTTCTCCGGATTGGAGCAACTGCTGCAGCGCTATTTTGAAGGCGAACCGGTGAAATTTGACGTTCCTGTTGACTGGTCTGTGTTTACTCCATTTCGGCAAAAAATTTTAAATGTGGTCAGGGACATTCCATACGGCACAGTGCTCTCCTACGGGCAGGTGGCCAACCTGGCCGGGTACCCGCGTGCCAACAGGGCGGTGGGAGGGGCGCTGGGCTCAAACAGGATTCTGATCATTATCCCATGTCACCGGGTCATTTACAGTGACGGGACACCGGGAGGGTTCGGCAGCGGCCTGCAATGGAAATCACGCCTGCTGGCCCTGGAAGGTCTGGTTCCGGGCACGACTGGAAAATACACGCTGCCCCAAATCTAGGTAAGGGGAAAGTAAAAGTTTTTTCCGGGTAGACCACCATGCCGCCAAATGCGGCACGAGATTGCTTCGATACGCTCGTTACAGATGAAAGGGGATACACCTCATCTATTGGGTCATGCTTTAGAGCCTGAGGAATGTACCCAATAATTGTAAGGGAAATAGCGCAGCGCGCGGAGGGGACCACGGCCCTCAACCACAATTTTGTTAGGTAGACGGTAATAAACGCTAATTTAGGTTATCCTTATTAGGAAGAGGAATATATTCGGGAGCAGCAGGAACATGTCCAAAAATCCTTTAAATAAGCAGACAGTGTTGCAGGGCACACTCATATTGACCGTATCCTGGCTGGTGATCAGAATCCTGGGTGCGGTTTACCGTGTCCCGCTGGGCAGGATGCTGGGTGATGTGGGACTGGGTATATACGCCGTGCCCAATCAATTTTACTTCTTGTTTTTTACAATTTCATCCGCCGGGATACCGGTAGCGGTGGCAACTGTCGTGTCGGAAAAAATAGCTATGGGGCATTACCGGGATGCATTGCGGGCGTTTCGTATGGCCAGAACAACGATGCTTATTCTGGGGCTGGTCTTTTCGCTATTGCTGTTTGCCGGTGCCGGTTGGCTGATCAGAAGCGGCCTGGTTCCCAATCCCGATGCCTTCCTTGGAATGAGGGCCATTGCCCCCGTTATTTTTTTTGCCGCCGTTACCGCGGCCTACCGGGGGCTTTTTCAAGGACTGCAAAATATGCGGGCGGTTGCTTACTCACAGCTAATCGATCAAACGATGCTGGTGGCGGCAACTTTACTTTTTAGTTACCTGCTTTTGCCCAGGGGTCTGGCCATAGCTGCAGCCGGGGCCAACCTGGGCGCTGTGCCGGGCGCCGTTTCGGCTACGTTAATGCTGGCATTGCTTTATCGCATGCAAAGGCGGGAACTGCTGGAATTGGAGCAAAAGGATTTTTCAGGCGCCAGGGAAAACACGCTGTCTTTGCTAAAAAAGATTTTTAGCACCGCGCTGCCCATTTCTTTTGCCAGTGTAGCCATGTCAATTACAGCAATAATTGATCACAAATTAATTGTTGACCGGCTGCAGTTGGTCGGTTATTCCCATGAGCAGGCCATAGCCCAGTACGGCCAGTTTAATCAGATGGCCATGTCTTTTATCAATATTTCCATTGCTCTGGCCCTTTCCATGGGGGCAAGTATCGTTCCGGCAATTACGGAAAATTTTGCTGTAAAAAATTATGATCGCATCAAAAACCAGGTATCCCAGGCTGTCAGGATAGCAATTGTCTTTGCCCTTCCGTCGGCAGCGGGCCTGTGCCTGCTGGCCGGCCAATTAACCCAGCTGGTGTTTGCCGAAAAATCTGCCGGTGTGCCGCTGGCGGCTCTGTCTTCAGCGGTCGTTTTCTGGTCGGTGCATCTGGTTACAGCGGGAGCGCTCCAGGGTATGGGCAAGGCCATTATCCCGGTGCGCAATTTAATTATCGGTATTATTATTAAGCTGGCCATAACTTATTACTTTACCCCGACCCCGCTGGGTATACGGGCTGCAGCATTCGGAACAGTGGTCATATTTATCGTGTCTTCCATGCTTAATCTCGTGGCCATAGCCGGAATGGTTGGCTTCAGCTTTAATTTCAGCAGGACGGTTTTCCGCCCCGGCCTGGCCGCCATTGCCATGTCCGCCGTCGTTCTTGCTGTATACCGCTCAGCGGAAATACAAATTGGCGGCAACAACTGGCCCACTTTATTTGCGGTAATAGCCGGGGCGGTGGTTTATCCGGTTGCGCTGGTGGCGCTGGGGGGTGTTTTGGCCGATGATGTGCGAAGATTACCGGTTATTGGGACCAGGGCCGCTTTGTTACTGGAGAAAATAGGAAAAGGTTAAAATATCAATTTCTCAAACATTTACCAACATATTAATTGTATTTACGGTAATAATACAAACAACGGGTTCGTAATAGTCGAACCAAGTTCGCGGCAGGGTCTCAAGTGAGGCTCTGCAGTGGACGGCCAAAGGTTAATAGCGGGTTAAAAGCCCGTTATTGGCCGGCGGTAAGATCGATATGTGTTCCGTCAGGCTATATAGCAGTCTATTGGGATTGTGATATGGTCGTAAGGGATGCCTACCGGTCGAGTTAAGGTCATTTGGGGTGTTGTAATTGCAACTGTTTGACTGCGGGTTCGCGGCAGTCGGGAGATTGCCGCGGGCTTAAAAGACATCTCAAATGGCCGGGCAAAGGTTATTGTGGGTATCCATATTCCGGTCTGTGGCAGCCGAAAGGTTGTCTCAGGCTGTGAAGATATGCATAATAGCCGGAGCGAAGATTATTACGGGCTCATTAAGATAAGGAACCTCCTTTCCTGATTGGAAGGGAGGTTCTTTATTCGTTCCTTAAAACAATCAGCGGCGGGCGGTTACCGGTTGATTTGTATTGATCAATAGGTGAGTATTTTGCCCTGGGCGCGGAATCTAATTTATACAGCTCGACAAGCAGTATTAACAGCTTATCCATTTGGCCGATTATTTCATTGAAATAATGGATTAATTTTTCCGGATAATCGACCCGGGACGCCAGTTGCGCGCAACCACTGATTACAGCTAAAGAATTGATTATTTTGTTGAAAAGCATGTCCCTTGAATTGTCATACATTTACATCCTTCCCCCTTTTGACTTTGATTGTTATAATGTGGCAACTTTTTACACATTATAACAATTAATTAGTAAGATAGCAAGATATATTTTCAATAAAATACAAAATATAGCAAATTTATAGAACTATGTCGTTCACTTACTAAGGAGGAAGGGTAAAAAGCAGCTTTTATACTTTCCGAAAGATTTATCACCGTTCAAGACAGCGGCAGCCTGTCACCTTTTTGATGGTCTAAAGCCGGCAGCCCGGGCTTGTTCCTCGGTCTTGAACCATTTTTCAGCTTTAGTTTGTTCGTAATAAGCACCGCCGGGCAGGTGGTAAATTTTTTCACCCTTGGAGTTTATATTTCCTTTGATTAAACCTCGCCCACCGGAATCGACATACATTTTACCGGAAAACCGGGCGGGAGTATCCGGCTTGTTTCCCGGGGAAGGTTTTTCAGTTGTGACATTAATTTCCTTACCGTCCGTGGTAAATATAATTGTGCCGTTTATATCGGTTCTGAAAACATTGATACCTCTTAGTTTTTCCAATGTTTCTTTGTGGGGATGACCATAATCATTGCCTGCTCCAACGCTGATTACCGCATACCGGGGGTTAACTGTTTTTAGAAAACCCTCTGATGTGGAATCCCGGCTGCCATGATGCCCGACTTTTAAAACGTCGGCTTTAGGACTTATAACGCTGCCAAGCAGCATTTCAGCTTCTGATTGTTCACCGGCGTCACCCGTTAAAAGGAAGCTGACCTGGTTATACGTAACTTTTATCACGGCGGAGTAATTGTTGATATCCTCATATTCAGTTTTATTGGGAGCCAGAACGGTAACATTCAGTTTGCCGGAATTGACAATTTGAACCCCCGCCCTGGCGGGGGTTATTTTTAACCCTTTGGCCCGGACTGCCTGAAGCACGTCCTCAAATGTCCGGGTGGTTGATGTAACCTGAGGCATATATACTTTGCCTACTTTAAAGCTTTTGATTACAGTATCCAGGCCGCCGATGTGATCCTCATGCGGGTGGGTGCCAATGAGATAATTGATTTGTTTAACCCCGTATTGCTTGAGATATTTGACCACAACGGTTCCATCATCATTATTGCCTGCATCAACCAGCATGTTTTGGCCGTTGGGCATCTGGACTAAAATGCTGTCGGCCTGGCCGACGTCCAGAAAACAAACCCTCATCTGCCCGGCCTGTGGGGAGTTGGCCGGAGATGTTGTCGTTGAACCGGAACAGCCCGCAGCAAACAAAAAGAGTATAATCAGGGCTGAGGCCCAAAAGTGTTTTCGTTTAGACATAAGAATTTTCCTCCGAAACCGTTGCTAGCCTTCAAACAGTTTATCCGCCAGTTTCTCAATGGATTGTTTTCTGATTTCTGTAGCATCCTTGTCTACTGTGATTTGGATTTTAATAACATCACCTGACTTAGCATCTTTAGGCAGTAAAGTTTTGGGAATGTGAAAGGTTCTGCGGTTCATTTCAATAATGGCGTATTGGCCTTCAAACCGGTCGATTATTAGCATTTTTTCGCCTCCTTGTTACACAATGAGTTAATTATATTATATTGTCGGATAATCTTAAAGCCGCCTTCAATTGGAAGCGGCCTTATCCACTGGATATAATGTCAGGCAACAATAAAGTAATCAAAAGGCCTAAACCCCTAAAAGGGGCAGGCCTTACGGTATTTAAGTAAAATTTTTTAGGGCTTATTCGTAAATCTTTTCATCCACGGCTTCGGCTTCCGCTGCATCCAGCTCGTAGTTCCTGGCCTGGCGGGCCTTTAAGTTTTGGTGGTATTCGCGGTACCACTCGTGGGCGGTGATCAGTGACATCACCTCATTGGTGCCGGTCCAGATTGAAGCCAGGCCCAGGTCACGCACAATTCGCTCTACCGGGAAAACGTTGGTATAGCCGATCCCGCCCATGACCTGCATGGCGTTCCTGGCAACCTTCTGGCAGGACTCGGTTACAAATTTTTTGGTTTCGCTGACCATGCGCCGGATCAGGTTCATATCCTCTTTGGCGTCGACGGCCCGGCTGGTGGCGTAAACCAGCGAGCGGGCGGCGTCCAGCAGCATGGCCGCCTCGGCCACCTGGAAGCTGACCCCCTGGAACTGGTTGATAACCTGGCCAAAAGCCTTGCGCCGGGAGGTGTACTGGGTCGCGATTTCCAGGGCGGGGCGGGCCGCGCCGATAGTCATGGCTGCAGTGCCGAGACGCTCGGGAATCATCATTGTATTAAATACGGCATAGGCGCCGTTAAACTTGCCGACTATATTTTCTTTGGGCACCTTAACATCTTTAAAAACAATGCGCCCGGCGCCGCCGCCGCGGCACCCCATCAGCCCGTAGAGGTATTCCACCTCAACGCCCGGCCCGCGGTCAACAATGAAGCAGGTCAGCGCTTGATGCGGATGGGTCTTGGGATCAAAATCCGTGCGGGCGTACACCAGGAAGAAATCGGCACCCTCGGCGCCAACGATGAAACGCTTTTGCCCGTTCAGCACAAAGTAGTCCCCTTTATCCTCAGCAACGGTCGAGGTGCCGAAGAAATCCGAACCGCCCCGCGGCTCGGTGAGGCATTCGGCTGCAAAAATATCGCCGGCCAGCAGCGGTTTGACGTACTTTTCTTTTTGCTCGTCGGTTCCGTGCAGTATAATGGCGTCACAAACCAGTTCCGCTCCCACGCCAAAGACGCAGGCAAAGATGTAACCCAAGGTCCCCACCTCTTCCACAACCATGCAGGTGGTCACCCAGTCCATGTCGCGGCCGCCCCACTGTTTGGGGTAGCGGCAGCCTAAAAGATTGCGCCTGCCGGCTTCCTTTAAAAATTCCTTGGGAAAACGGATCTTGTCCTGGTCCATGTCCATGATCATTTGGCGAGGCACCCATCTTACCAGGTCCCTGACTTCCTCGCGAATTTTTTTCTGCTCTTCAGTAAGTAAAAAGTCAAACACAGTTATTCTCCTCTCTTAAAACGTATTGGCAAAACTATGATATTGGGTTAAAACTGCTGGCGCAGCTCAAATTTCTTTACTTTCCCGGTCGGGGTGTGGGGCAGTTCGCCAACCGGTATAAACTCCCGCGGGATTTTATACTTGGCCAGCTTTTCGGCCAGGAAGGCCTTCAGTTCATCTTCCTTGAGGTCTGCATCAGCCTTGGGCACGATAAAAGCAACAACTGTTTCACCCCACTCGGCGTGGGGCCGGCCGATGACCGCGGCTTCCACCACCCCGGGGTGGGCGGTAATAGCGTCTTCAACTTCCTTGGAATACACATTTTCTCCACCGGTTACAATCATGTCTTTCATCCGGTCTACTATGTAGAGGTAATGGTCCTCGTCCACACGGGCGACATCGCCGGTTCTGTACCAGCCGTCAATAAAGGCCCAGGCTGTTGCTTCAGGATCATTATAATACCCGCTCATCATGCTGTCGCTCTTCAACCAGATTTCACCGGTCTCACCGGGCCGGGCAGGCTCGGTCTCGTTTTTCATTACCAGCAGGTCTGCTCCCGGCAGGGCGCTGCAGCCGATGGAACCGGCTTTGCGCACCTGGTCCCGGGGATACAAAGTGGTGCCCGTTGGCCCGGCCTCGGTCATGCCGTACACCTGGTAAAATTGTTCGCTTTTGTACTTCTTCATCAGCATCATGGCCACGTCGCCGGCTATGGGGCCACCGCCGTAAATCCAGCAGCGCATGGAGGATAGGTCGAAATCATCAAAGTTGGGCAGCATCTGTACAGGCAAAATATAGCTGATGGGCGCGCCAAAATAGACGGTGCACTTTTGATCCTGCACGGTTTGGAGGAAGTGCAGGGGATGGTATTCCCGCAGCAGAACAGTGGCGGCGCCAACGTACTGGGCGCCCATAAACCAGTTGTTTAACGGGGAAGAGTGCCAGATGGGCATGGCCATTAACAGGCGGTCGGTTTCATCCATTTTCATGGCCATTGCCCCGGTAATTCCGGCACAGATGACGTTTTTATGGCTGTGCAGGCAGCCCTTCGGTTTGCCCGTCGTGCCCGAGGTATAAAGGATTTCAGCCAGGTCACTGTCGCCAACCTGTACGGTTTGGAATTCCGGGGCCTGTTCCGTTGCCGATTCCAGCCGGTCAAAGCCTTCGGCGTCCGAGTCGATGGCCGAGCAGCGCACTTTGGCAGAAATTTTCCGGGCCACTTGGGCCAGGGCGCCGTCGAATAAAAACACTTTTGCCCCGCTGTGGTCGAGAATGAAATCCACTTCCGGGGCGGCCAGTTTGTGGTTTACCGGGACAACCGCGGCGCCTGCTTTGATGGCGCCGTAAAACGATATTACAAAGGCGGGGGTGTTATAGCTCATTATGGCCACCTTATCGCCTTTTTGCACTCCCCAGGACTGCAATAAACCCGCAGTTTTTTCGGCAAGTGCCAGCAGTTCGGCAAAATTTATCCTCGCGCCGTTATAACAGAGGCAGTCCCTGCCGGCAAATTTCCTGGCGTTCCTGTCCAGCATTTCCACAAGGTTCATAGTATGCCCTCCCATTGTTTGAATAATCCGTTTATTAATAATTGAAATAATTATAGCATTATGTAATAATAGGGGTCAATATATACTGCGCCAAGCTGGATAATGGGTTAAAATAAATAATAAAAGTTGAGGGGTTTGCATGGGCTACAAGTCTATCGGAAGGCAGCTGCAGCTGGCGAGGGAACAGGCCGGTTACAGCCAGGAGCAGCTGGCGGCCAAAATTGGCTGCTCCCAGTCCACTCTGTCTAATTATGAAAAGGGAAGACGGCGCATTTACCTGGCCCAACTTGAGAAGATAGCTGAAATATTAAATAAGCCGGTCCAGTTCTTTTTGCAGCCCATTGATCACGAAAATGCAGTCCGGCAGGAGGTGTGCCTGCCGGCAGCCGCGCCAAGTGAAGCAACTGCAGCTGTTCAAGATATTAAAAGCCGGGAACAAAACCTGTTGGCTTTATTCCAATCCCTTTCCCCCGAAGGACAACAATTAATCATGGATTTTGCGTTGTGGCTTAAAAAAAGAGAGGTGGGTGAAAATGGCTGATTTCAATCTTAGCCCCGAGCAGGAGCAATTGCTGGAGGAGTTCCGTGACATTGCCCTGCACAAGATAGCACCGATGGCAGCTGAATTGGATGAGGCGGGGGACGGGCGATTTGATTTCGGTCCGGTCCGGGTGCTGGCGGAGCATAACTTTTTGACGCCCACAATACCATGTGAATACGGTGGGCGTGGCCTGGATTATTTTACCACTTCGCTGCTCCTGGAAGAACTCGCTGCCGCGTGTGCGGGCGTTGCCACCGTGGTTACCGCAAACATCCATGCAGCCAGCCCCATTGTGCTGGCAGGCACCGGGCAGCAGAAAAAAACCTATTTACCCTTGCTTGCTTCCCGCAAAGCCCACCTGGCTGCCCTGGCCCTGACCGAGCCGGAGGCGGGCTCGGATATTGCTTCCATATCCACGCTGGCGGTTAAGAACAACGGTTTTTGGAATATCAGCGGGACAAAGGAATTTGTAATCAACGGCGGGGTTGCCAGTTTTACTACTTTATTTGCCACAACCGGCCCGGACAAAAAACGTTCGGGCATGATTGCCTTTGTCCTGCCGGCCGGTATACCCGGCTTAAAAGAAGGAGCTGTGCGCCATAAGCTGGGCATCCGCTATGTTCGTACAACCCAACTGGTCTTGGACAGGGTGCATGTTCCGGATGAAATGGTGATCGGCAGTCAGGGCAGCGCTTACCTGCTGTTAATGCAGACTTTTGACCGGGGCAGGGCGCTGGCGGGCGCCGTGGGTGTGGGTTTAGCCCGGGCGGCGTATGAGTTTGCGCTGGAATTCAGCAAAAAAAGGCACCAGTTTGGCCGGCCGGTTTTTGACCAGCAGGCTGTTGCCTTTAATTTAGCGGACCTATTGGTCAAAATTGAAGCAGCCCGGTTGCTGGTCTGGAAGGCCTGCTGGCTCATTGACAATGACCTTGACTATACGATGCTTTCATCAATGGCCAAGCTTGCCGGCAGCAGTGTCGCCCAGGAAGCCGCCGCAGCGGCTATGGATATCTGCGGCGGGCGGGGTTATCTCAAAGGATGCCCGGTGGAAAAATATTTGCGCGATGCCAGGGTGATGTCATTAATTGAAGGCACAAACAATATCCAAAAAGCTGTCATAGCTTCTCAGCTGTGAATAAGAGACCGGCTGCGGCCGGTCTCTCGAGTGCGGTTTTGTTCATCCGGGTACCTTAACCGGCCGGGAACCGTACAACAAAGGTGGTGCCGCCGCTGCCGGAGGTTACTTCTATCCTGGCATTGTGGCGGGCGGCTATGCCGTAACATACTGCCATACCCAGTCCCGTGCCCTGTTCTTTGGTGGTGAAGAAGGGGGTGCCCAACTTCTCCATTACTTCGAGTGTCATTCCTTTTCCCTG
Organism: Desulfotruncus alcoholivorax DSM 16058; assembly: GCF_000430885.1. Classification (GTDB taxonomy): domain Bacteria; phylum Bacillota; class Desulfotomaculia; order Desulfotomaculales; family Desulfallaceae; genus Desulfotruncus; species Desulfotruncus alcoholivorax. Next base: position 32,890 of record NZ_AUMW01000025.1, read on the forward strand.
GTCCCGCACCTCCAGGCACACCTCTTGCCCGGCTGTGTAAGTGCTTATGGTGACCACTCCATTCCGGGGCATGGCCTCCAACCCGTTACGGGCCAGGTTGAGGATTAACTGCCGCAGCTCTTTGGCGTTGAGCATCAAGTCGGGCACATCGGCCAGCCTGGTATCGATATACTTGTCCATGCGCATGGCATCAGCCTGGATTAACGGCAGCAGGGTATTGATAATGTCGTTTAAATTTTGCATTTCCAGCTCTGTCTCCTTGCTTCTGCCCAGGGAGAGAAATTCGGTGATAATGGAGTTGGCCCGGTCCAGTTCTTCGATCATCAGGTCGTAATAGCTCTTATACTGCGAACATTCCTCTTTGCCGGACAACAACTGCAAAAAGCCCCGGATGGTGGTCATGGGATTCCTCACCTCGTGGCTGATGCCCGCAGCCATCTCCCCCACCAGGTTGAGCCGCTCCAGGCGGATCATTTCCTTTTCCAGCAGTTTTTGCGCGGTAACATCGCGGGCCACGGCATAAATCAACCCTTGGGCCGGGTCGTGAACAGCCGTCCATTCCAACCATTTTATCGAACCGTCTTTACAAAGACAACGGTGATTGAATTTTACGGCTGGTTCTCTGGTATTAAGATGATGTGCAAAACCCTTGATTTTCTCCAGATCATCCGGGTGCACAAAATCTGTTATCCGTTTTTCAAGAAGTTCCGCTCCGGTGTATCCAAGTGTCTTTTGAAAGGAGGGATTGATGCGCCTAAAATAGCCTTTGTTGTCCAAAATGCAAAGCATGTCCAGCGACAGGTCAAAAAAGTTGTCCAGTTCTTTTTCCGCCTGCTTGCGGGCGGTAATATCTTCCACCATGCGAATGATGAGAACAGGAACTCCCCGCGGGCTGCGCACGACGGAAGCGGATACCTTCGCCCAGAGCAATTTGCCGTCCTTACGCACGTAGCGCTTTTCCAGCTGGTACCGCTCCCTCTTTTCTGCCAGCAGATCGCGGAAAAGATCCAGATCTTTCTTTATATCATCCGGGTGGGATACCTCGGTGAAGGCCCTGCCCTTCAGCTCTGCGCCGCTGTACCCCAGCATTTTTTGCAGGGCGGGATTACTTTCCAGCACGCGGCCTTCCACATCCAGCACAGCCATGCCAATGATGGCGTGGTTGAAAACAGTACTGTAGCTGACCCTGCTGGTTTGGATTTCAGCTTCCAGCTGTTTGCGCATTTCGGCCCCACGCAGTTCCCGGTTGATGGCCGGTATGAGCCTATCCATATTTCCCTTAAAGATATAGTCATTCGCACCTGCCTTCATTGCCTCCACCGCAATTTCTTCGGAAATCCGGTCGGATAAAATAATAAAAGGCAGATCATAGACCTTTTCCTTGATTTGCTTTAAAGCAGCCAGCCCGTTAAAAGTCGGCAAAGCGTAATTGCAAATGATTAAATCCCATTCCCGGGTTTCCAGCTTTTTGGTCATTGCATGCTCCGTCCATACCTGCTCGTAGACCGGCTCATAGCCGCCACGGCGCAGAACCCGCAGCAGCAACAGCACATCATCTTCAGAATCCTCCACAATTAACACGCGTAGAAGTTTTTTTTCAGCCATAAATCCTACCTCCGCTGCACCCGGTAAGGACCATCCGGTTAAGCCCCGACTGCCGCACCGCCCCGGTAAATTGCTTGAAATCAACGCCACAAACTACGCCTCTTGCAAGATGGTAATGCAGTATCGCGTCCCGGCAATTGACGAACAACGAGCGGTGGATTTCCCCGTTTTCCCGCAGGTCAGCCGCAATTTGCTTGCGCTCAACAAGTGCGCTGTTGAGCATGGCCGGGGTGTGAAAAAGCTGCTTGGCAGCTTCAATAATGTGATGCGGCTGGCGCAAATGGCTAATGGCCAATTGCAGCAATTTACCGGCTGGTACTTGATCCAAAACTCTTCCCCCAATCGATTTGGCATAAGGTAAAATATTTTCAATTTCTCTAATTAGCAAGTAATTTACGACATTTATCACACTGGTTCCTTTTTTTGCATATAACAATATTAAAATGTAACCCATGGGGGGATTGCCCTATTGAAAGCCTGGCGGTCGTAACCGTCAGGCTTTTAAATACTTATTCGGTACATTAACTGTTAAGTGCAGGAGTTGTTAAAAAATTTTTTTCTGGCGGCAATATTCTTCGACTTCCATTAAAGTTTCACCGAACCTCTGGTAGTGCACAACTTCTCTCTCCCTGAGAAACCGCAAAACGTCGTTAACCAGAGGATCATCGGATAATTTTAGAAGGTTTTCATAAACCGCCCTGGCTTTTTGTTCCGCCGCCAGGTTTTCATGCAGGTCGGCCACCGGGTCGCCCGTAGCTGAAACATAGGCGGCCACCCAAGGTACCCCGGCAGCGTTTTCCCAGTATAAAGACCTGCCATGGTCTGCATAGTGGGCGCCAAAATCCGTAGCTTTAATGGCTTCCAGCGGGGCGCCTTCCACCAGCTTATAGACAAGTGTTGCTATAATTTCCATGTGGGCCATCTCTTCGGTTCCAATATCGGTTAAAACGCCCTTGGCCCTGCCGGTAGGCATAGTATAACGCATATTTAAATAACGAAGTGCAGCCGATGATTCTCCTTCCGGCCCGCCATACTGGGTGATGATATATTTGGCCAGGCGCGGGTTGGGAGCACTAACCCTCACCGGATATTGTAATTTTTTTTCATACAACCACATTTTAACAAATCCTTTCCTTAGCTAGTATTTAATTTCCCAGGGCCACGGGCTATCCACCCATTTCCAGTAATTTTGCATGCCGGGCGAATAACCGAAATTAACCAGGGGACCGTAGATGCTTTCATATTTTCTTACACACTGCATTAAGTTCTGGTGGGTGCTGTTGTACATGGCCAGCGCTTGCTGGTCCTCAGGGTGGGTATCCAGATATAAATTCAATTCAACTTCAATAAATGAAAGTTGTTGAATTTCCAATAACATATGAGCCTGGTTGCGATCGGTCATAAAATCACCTCCCAACCTTAGCCGGCCATGGCCTGTATAACTCGGGAAATAGCGTTCCAGTCTCCAAAGCCATAGCCGGGGAATACATTTGTCCGAGCCTTTGAATAGGGATATAAGCCCTGGCAAGCTCTAAAGCCGGTATATTCGGGTTGCCAGGGTAATAGCCCCCATATAGGCCGGTGTTAGGGATATTTTCTGTTTTGGGTTTACCGTCTTGTTGTTGCTTTGGTTGTTCTTTCTCCTTACTCAAAAGACATACCTCCAAAATATGACATTGCTTAAAACATTATATTCATTCATAGTAATTTTGTTCCAATATAAACGTTGTCATTGTAATGTGGGATAAGTGTAATCTGTTCTGTCGGAAATTTGTGAGCTTTACTGAAAAAATTAACAGTGCTTCTTTTATCTTCTTGGGAAAAAATTAAGGAAAATACAAAAAATTATTTTAACATTGAAATCCGAGAGGGGAATTAATATGACCGGGCATAAACGTTTTTTTATAGCAGGTGTTTTATTGTGCTTTTTGCTTGCTGTATGTTTATACAACTCTGTTCAACAGAATAAATCTGTCCAAGCCATAAGTGGTGTGCGCGGCAAGACCGTTGTTATTGATCCGGGGCATGGGGGAAAAGATCCGGGGTGTACGGCGGGAAAAATAGTGGAAAAGGATATCACTCTTAAAGTGGCTCAGGACCTTGCCCGGATGCTAAAACTTGAAGGGGCTGACGTCAGGCTGACCCGTCAAGGTGATTACGAGCCTGGCCGGTTGTTTTTCTTTAATCGAAAAAATGAATTAAATGAGAGAGTTGCCTTGGCAGTAAAAAACAACGCAGATGTATTTATAAGCTTGCATATTAATGCATCGCCCAAGAGCAGCAAGTTCGGGGCAGTAGTCTTTTATAATGATACCAATACCCCTGCCGAGAGCTTGGCCCAAAACATCCAGCAGGAATTAAGACGCATACCTTCAATGGTGAAAAGGACAAGTCATGCCAGGAATTACTATGTGCTAACGCACCTGAAAATACCTGCCGCAGTGGTTGAAATGGGATACTTATCCAATAATAGTGACTGTAAGCAACTGCAAAATACTGGTTATCGAAAAAAAATTGCCCGTTCTATATGCACAGGCATAATTAAATATTTTAATAGTACCAGCCCGGTGAGTACCGGCGGGGATGTGCCGCAAAATAACGCCGGGCGGACGTATGCAAACAGGCCCGGGGCATACTTTTTACCGAAAAAACCAAACAAATTGCTTATGCTTTCCGAGGAAGTTGAAGCAGTAGATGGAATTGGGGGAGAGCAGAGCCTGGTGGAAAAAGCCCGGCTGTCATTAAAAAGACTGGCAGAAGGGCCCAGGAACACTGCGGAATTAAGCTCATGTATACCCCGGGGTGTTGGCATACAGGATGTTTTGGTCTCAGGTTCTCAGGCTAGAGTAGACCTTAAAATAAATGATGCAAATCTAAGCCAAATAGGCAGTGAAGGGGAATGGATCGCTCTTAGCTCAATTGCTTACACTCTTTTTGAGCTGCCGCAACTGCAAAGTGTAAAATTTACTGTAAACGGCAAAGAGAGCAGCACCCTTGCCAGGCATATGGATATCAGCAAGCCGATGGACCGCGACAAAATGTCAATTACCAGGGTGGCGGGCGGCTTAATGGAAGGCAAAAAGGCCAAGGTGGCCATTGTCATCGATGATTGGGGATCCAGCGATGTTCATGGCGTTAAGGAAATGATGGAAATTGACAGGCCGTTAACTTTTGCGATAATGCCTAATTTAGAGCACACAAGACGTGAAGCTATCCAGGCAGCCCAAAGGGGATATGAAGTAATCGTGCATCTGCCCATGCAGCCTTTTAAAGGTAAAGCCAGCTGGCTGGGGCCGGGTGCTATAACTTCGAATATGTCCCCGGCGGAAATACGCAGGCAGGTAATTAAGGATTTTAACCAGGTGCCTTACGCCACCGGTTTTAACAATCATACCGGGTCGTTGATTACGTCCAGAGAAGATTTGATTACTCCGGTACTGGAAGTGGCTAAAGATATGGGTTTCATGGTGCTGGACAGCAAAACTTCGGACGAGTCCAAGATGATTAAAGTTGCCCAAAGTATGGGAATCGCATGTGCGCAAAGGGACGTATTCCTGGACAATATCAAAGACGTTGCTGCAATCAAAAAGCAGCTCAACATTTTGGCGGAAAAAGCGTTGGCCCAAGGTAGCGCTGTCGGCATTGGGCATGTAGGGAGCGGTGGAGACAAGACGGCCCGGGCCATTGGGGAAATGATACCCGTCTTGGAGGCGCGGGGCATTGAATTTGTTTACCTTTCTGAACTGGTGCAATAATATCCAATACATTTTACCAGTGGTGATAATTCACACAGACGGCAGTGCTACCGGGGCTTTTTGTTTTTTCCTTGTTATGGCCTACCTGGCAACAAATATTTCAGATGTGAATAGTATATTTGAAAATATTACCACGAGGGGTTGTTAATTATGGATTATTATACCGTATCACCACCTGGCGGCCACCAGTTACCACCACTACCTTATCCCTATAATGCTCTTGAGCCGGTAATCAGTAGCGCAATGTTAACCTATCATCACGACAACCACCATAAAGCTTACGTTGAAGGATTAAATAAGGCTGAATTAGAATTAGTAGGCGCGCGGCAAAAGAAAGATTTTTCTCTGGTAAAACATTGGGAGCGGGAACTGGCTTTTAATGGTTCCGGCCACATTTTACACAGCATCTACTGGACGATAATGACCGGTATTGGCCAGGGTGGGCAGCCCGGCGCCCACACGCAGGCTAATATTAATTGGTATTTTGGTGGTTTTTCAAATTTTAAGGACCAATTCACAGCCGCTGCTGAAAAGGTTGAAGCATCCGGCTGGGCGGTGCTGATTTGGCAGCCGGCCTGGCGGCGCATGGAGATTCTAACTGCCGAAAAGCACCAAAATCTAACCCAGTGGGGTGGCATACCTATCATGGTGCTGGATGTGTGGGAGCATGCCTATTACCTGGATTACCAGTACCGGCGTGGGGATTATGTAAAAGCCTGGTGGCAATTAGTTAACTGGTTCGAGGTAGAAAAAAAATTATTATGGGCAATGCAGGCGCAAATGCCATTAAACATGTGAATTACCAGAAAGTCTATAATTAGTTGTGTTCCGGCCGGAATAGTGGTGAAAGCTATATAAGCTAATAACTAAGAAAATGCTTGAGTAAAAATAACGGGATATTCAATATACATAAAGAGATAATAACCAAAGAAAGAGTTTTAATATAACTGGCATAAGGGTGATGCAGCATTGAAACCGGCCAAAAAAAAATATATAGTTACCACTGTTCTGTTGCTGGGAACGGCGCTGGCCGTATGGTCTCTGGTTGAATCCTTTCCTTTGGACCAGAGGCCGGGTATGGTACGCGAGGTAAATACCTTCCCGCTTAATGAACCATGTTATTTGGTAGCGGATAAAAGCCAACTTTCAGAGAAAAATAAACCGGAGCAGGGCGCATATGACGTATATAAACAGTTTAAAGGTATGGACAGACCATATAGCGGCCCCTTGCCCTGGGAAAGAAACGTCGCGTTTCGGGATGCCCTCGAGAAACATAAAACACCAGTTTTAATGGCCGCATATAAAGCTACCCTACCGGATCCCATTAAAGCTGAAGGGTATAATATAGGTCTGGCTGCCCAGCAACTGGCCGGAAAAGTGGTGCAGCCCGGGGAGGTTTTTTCTCAAAACGCGGCTATCGGCCCCTATACAGAGTACCGCGGGTACCAGGCCGGGCCGACGTATGCGGGTAACCAACTTGTTACCACAGTGGGCGGCGGGGTGTGCAAAATTGCCAGTATGCTATATAACTTGGCCACTTTCTGTGACCTCAAAATAATTATGCGCAGCAGCCACAGCATGACTGTGCCATATGTGCCACCGGGACAGGATGCCACGGTATATTACGGGGTTAAAGATTTGCGATTTTTGAATAACACGGATGGCCCAATATTAATTTGGTCTGAAAAGGTGAATGACACTCTTTACATGGCCTTCTACGGACAGCAAAAGCCGCCCAAAGTGACCTGGCATCATGAAGTTAAAAAATGTACTAAATACTGGACGCAATACCGCTATAACTCTTCACTTCCCCCCGGTTCGGAAAAAATAATAATGCCCGGTCAAAACGGCTATGTGGTGAGATCCTGGGTTACCGTGGAAACTCCGGACGGTAAAATTGTTAAAAAAGATAAGGGAACAAGTTGGTATAGTGCAAGCCCCTGCATTATAGAGCGCGGGCCGGACCAGGCCGGATATCGCCCGTGAAAAGCATAAGATAAAAGCAAGGACCTCCCACCTGCCGGGACGGTCCTTGTAACGTGCTTTATGCAGGGCCAGTTTTTCAATTAAAAATTTCACTTAATACCAGGACTTGTTTCTTGACAGAAACAAGTAAAAATATTATCATATACATTGCACAATTTTATTGCCGGCGTGGCTCAGTGGTAGAGCAGCGCATTCGTAATGCGCGGGTCGCCGGTTCAAATCCGGCCGCCGGCTCCACTAATACCAAGGCCTCTGGGTGGTTCCCCGGAGGCCTTGTTTGTTAATTATTAATCTTTTACTAAACTAAGGCAGCTTTTTTAATACCTGCTTTTATTAGGGGATGCATTTTGAATTTATTGCCGGCATTTGGAAATTAAACAGTTGGCCTTCGCTTTCTTAATAAGAGCTTTATCTGACCCTATATAAAGGGTATTTTTTATTTTTGAGTTCTTAATACTTGTATCCAGTATTTTATGCTACGCGTATTTTGATTAAAATGTCGAAGTTGGTTCTTAACAATCAACTAAAAAAAAGAAAAAAACCGCGTATTTTGAAGGCGGTAATATTGTAAATATTATTTAATCCTTAGTACTTTTTGGGGTAGTTCCTTTTTTACAGTATCATTATAAATTTCCTCTATATCACTTAATGCCAGTAAAACAATCTCCAGGCCGGTAACGATCTGCTGCAAGTTGTTCTTTGCCCACCTTGGATGGTCTATTTCTAAAGTTAATTCAGCATTATCCCGAATTATTGAAACCAGGTTTTTTATCGCAAACATCAAACTTTGTTCAGTATTATCCGACATGTTAAAAACCTCCTGATGCTCTTTTAAAAAATATACGGGAGATTTATTAATAATCTATTAATAAAATATGTAAAATATTATAAATTTTGGCATATATATAAAACATATTTTCGCCCCTTAGTTTCAGTATAAACCGGTGAGCATTAAACAAAATTTACTTTTTATTCTCCAACCGTATCTCTTGCCATCTATCTTTGGCTTTTTTAACAATGTAAGGATACTCCTGTTTTGATGGGTGATTGATTATCATACCGAACCAGTTAATTGCCTTACTTGCATCACCTGCTCTAATATTTAATTCGCCGATTAAATAAATAATATTTAGCTCTTCTTTAATACTTTTAAATCCTTCATTTTTATAAGCGTGGTCAAAATATTCCAATGCACGGGTTAGGCAATAAGATTCTTCTTTTTGCATATTCTTATGCCTGTATAAACAACCAAGGCGGAGAAACAGGTAGCCGATAACGGAACTTTTATTTTCCGCCATAGTTTGGCAGGCAATGGCCAGGCGGTAAGCGTTGATGGCTTGGTTAATGGAGCGTGTTCCTGAAAAATCCTGGTTTAATTTAATATTATTCAGCTTGTTTTTGATTATTTCTGTTTTTTCGCTATCCAATTTGAGATTATCATCTAAGGTAAAAGCATAGCCGCAATGCGTGCAGACAATAACGTAATAATAGGAAGGGTTGATGAGGCGGTAATACCCGCACATATCACCATCCGTTTTTTCCAATTGCACATACCTTGATTTAACTGCGGTATATTCAGTTTCTTGTCGGCAAAGAGGGCACACTTTTTTTGCAGTATAAGTATGCTCACTGAAATTTTTATTAACAGGTGGCGTTTTGTCTGTAGTTTCTTGCTTTTGATATTCAATAGCTCCGGAAGGGTCGGGAAGATGCGGCTCACTGGCTTTAACAGTTTTCTCTGCTTCATAATTTTTTCCAGCTTCTTTTGCTATTAACAAGTCATTGGTTTGCCGCAGCTTGACGCTGATTGATTCCAATAATTTAACTGCAACAGAAGGGGCCCTCAGCAGCAAAGGAATAAAATCCCTTCGTTTAATAATAAACAAAATGCTGTCTTCTGCCGTTACCGCGCTGGCTGACCTTGGCAGTCCGTCAAGCAGTGCCATTTCTCCAAAAACCTCACCGGATAACGCTTTTTTCAAGACAAGTTGTTGGCCGTTAACCATATTTTTATATATATTTACCTGGCCGTGGATAATAACGAAGGCCTCGTCTCCACTTTGGCCATCTTCAAATATAACTGTATTCTTTTTTATCTGAGATATGCCGCCTGCAACCGTTATTTGATGTAGGAAATCCTCGTGAACACCCTTAAACAAAGCTATTCTGGATAAACCTTTGATTATTATATCTTGAAAAGATTCAGGGACTTTGATTGTTATTCACCCCTTTAAACAGGTAACAGATTTTAATTAGTTATTTAAAAAAATTTCAACAAGTTCTCTTTAAGACCTTTTCAACATTAACAAAAAAAAACCCCTTTCGGGGATCTGGGAGAGGAGATAACGACATTGCCTATTATCTTACAACAAGAACCGGGCAGGGTGCATGACGAACGACACGTCTGCTTACGCTTCCCATAATAAAACCGCTTAATGCTCCAAGACCGCGGCTGCCGATAACAATCAGGTCATATTGCTCATCCTTGGCTTTCATGCATATTTCAGTTGATGGGTCTCCTACTTTCATTTCAGTATCAGCCTGGACATTAAATTCTATAATATCACTTTTGGCTTTATCCAGTGTCTGTAAGCCATCTTTCATAATTTCATCAATTAATTTCTGTTCGAAAACGCTGTTTCTTATTGCTGCGGGTAGTGGTGACACAACATGTAACAAGGTTACCGCTGATTCAAATTTTAAAGCAATTTCTGCGGCATGCTTAACTGCTTTTTGCGCTATATCAGAGCCGTCCACTGCCACTAGAATTCTTTTGTACAAAACTTTTCAACTCCTTTGTGTTAAATTTCATTATCACTAATTAATTAAATTATAATAAAATGTGAAAGTGAAGTCAATCACAAATAGGGAAAATTTTTTGGTTTTTTTTAGATATATAGCACTACGGTTTTTTAAAAAGACAGGCATAAAAGCAAGTAAAACCCCTCTAATGAAAAGATGAATTACAGGCTATAATATGCCAGCCCGATCACATTGGGACCGACGTGAGTGCCGATAACAGGGCCGAATTCAGAGCTAATGATGTTATCATTGTCAATCTTTTGACTAATTTTTTGTTCAAGAATAGAAAGAGAAGTGCTGTCGTTGCCGTGGATTAATGAATAATGAAAATGGCCATTGGATTTATCAAATCCTTCAGTCAATAATGAATAGCTCACCCGATGTAAGCTTCTCGTAAAATTGTTTAGTCTGGATGTCAACTCCGTCACGATAAACCTGGGCTCCAAAGATAACCTTCAAAGGGATCACATAAATGCCCAAGTATTATGCAACATCTGCTGTTAAGTCAGTTGTGCTGTCTGTAACTATTCTGATTTTGCAACTTTTATCACCTTACCTAAAACGTTCTTTGTCCTAATATTAATTAGCATTTAAAAATTTTCCTTGATTCACCGGTACTGCTTTATTGGTTCATTAGTCTCAGGCAATAAATCTTTTTGCCGTTTTAGCCAACTAAGATTGTAAAAGTTGGAAAAATGAAAATTAAAACTAAAATATGTAGATGCTGTGTCATCTTGGGTTTAATTTGAATAGTTTGTTATTGCGTTAGCCATTTGGGGTTAACACAAAAAAATGAGAGGAGGTATTATTGCATGGCATACGGCGCAGGATGCGGCGGTACTACGACTTTCTTCCCCAGCTTCATTATTTTCTTGATTCTGATTCTGCTGGTATTCGGCACAGGCTTCTGGGGCTTTGGCAGTGGAGCATACGAGAAGTAGTTGATCGTCTAATTGGAGTGTAGGGCTGCTTATGTTGCAGTCCTACACTTGTTTATGGCATATTTCAAACGCCCTTAACAAAGGGGCGTTTTGCCGTTTACCATTTTATTTTTATTTTATCCGTTATAAAAGTTATTTTAAGGGTATTAATAACATTGATGTTAATATAAAAAATGTTTTGGAGGGATAAATGATGACAGTATCCACGCAGGTTAAGCAAACCCTGGCTGCCTTGAAGAGTGCGCAGGCAAATTTGGAAAACTTCGCCATGCAAACGCAGAACCAGCAGGCCAAGAATTTGTATTCCAGTGCGGCAAAGCAAACTCAAACCATTATTGACAGCCTGGAGCCGAGAGTCTCTGAATTAGAAAGCGAAGAGCCACAATACAAAGGAATTTAGCATTAATAGCCGGATCTTATTGATCCGGTTTTCTCACAGTATATAATTGTTATTTTATATGCAAAATACTACAGGAAGCAGGTGATTTATTATGACCATCAGCGGGCAGGTTAAACAGACTGTAGCAAGTTTAAATGGAATCCAGGCCACTTTAGATGCAATTATTTCAATTGAACAAAACAAAAAAGAAAGGCAGTTGCTGGAACAGAATAGGGCCAAAATAGAAAGTGTAATTAAAAATTTGGAAAAAAGGATTAGTAAATTAGAGTTTGAAGAACCGCAATATAAAGGTTTTTAGACCAAATTAGGGGTTGTAAATAGATGCCAGAATGGTTGTTGATATTATTTAGATCTGCCGGCTTATTCATTATCGCGTTAATTCTTACACGTTTACTTGGCAAAAGGCAAACATCACGCTTAACATTTTTTGATTTAATAACCGGTATTGTTATTGGGGTTATTGTAGCCACAATCTCATTGGGTTTGGTCAATTTAACTTATGGGCTGGTTGCACTGGTAATTTGGACAGCGTTTCCAGCATTAATCTATCTTCTGTCAATTAAATCTAAAATAGTCAGAGATATTATACAAGGAAAAGAAACCGTCCTCATCAACCACGGAAAAGTTCTGGAAGATAAGTTGATGGAAGCCCTGTACACACCGGAGGATCTTCTGAGCCAATTGCGCAAGAAAGATGTTTTTAATTTTGCCGATGTGGAGTTTGCGGTTTTGGAGCCAACCGGAGATGTCAGTGTTTTGCTAAAGAAAGATAGCCAGCCGCTGACACCAAAAACAATTGATTTAAAAGTTGGCCGGGAGAGCGTGCCGCAAACGGTAATGATGGATGGGGTGATCATGGATGAACCACTGGCTGCAATGGGTCTGAACAGGGGATGGCTGCACACTGAGCTGGAGAAAGCCGGTGTGGCGCCGGAAAATGTTTTTATTGCCCAGGTGGATTCCGCCGGGCAGTTATATTTGGATCTTTTTGATGATGCCATTCAGGTGCCTAAACCTAAGACTAAAGACTTGCTTTTGGCGACTCTAAAAAAATGCCAGGCGGACTGCGAGTTATACGCGCTGGGTACTAAAAGCCCGGAAGCAAAGAAAATGTACGGGCAATCTTCTCAAATACTGGCGGAAGTTATTGCTGACTTGGAACCTTATATGAAAAGATAGGGGTGGAATTGTGTCCAATAAGGAAAAGAAGAAGTTAACGCCGGTTCAGCAGCAGTATCAGTCCTTTTCCAAAGCGAGGGAACCACAGAGGCCGGTGCTGTTTAACTGCGTCAAGGCTTTTTTAGTGGGCGGGGCTATCTGCGCTCTGGGTCAGGGGGTTTCGGATTTCTTTATTTGGAACTTTGATTTTACGGAAAAAACTGTTGGCAACCCCACTGTGGCAGTAATGATATTACTATCGGTTATTTTAACGTCATTAGGCGTTTATGATCATATTGCCCAGTTTGCCGGTGCGGGTACAGCGATACCCGTAACCGGATTTGCCAATTCCATGGCTTCAGCAGCAATCGAGCACAGAAGTGAGGGGTTTGTGCTGGGGGTTGGCGGAAACATGTTTAAACTGGCGGGCTCGGTAATTGTTTTCGGGGTTTTTGCCGCGTTTTTAGTTGCCTTGATTAAAACAACACTAACTTTATTAGGGGGATCCTAAAGTTGCTTCAAGGTCACCAAACATGGGTGTTCAACAACAAGCCCACCATTCTTTCAACGGCTGCAGTGGGAGGCCCTTATGAAGCAGATGGCCCTTTGGCGGATGATTTCGATCTTCTCCATGCCGATCTGTGGATGGGCCAGGATAGTTACGAAAAAGCGGAAAGAAAAATGGTGGAAGAAGCTTGTGAGATAGCCATCCGCAAGGCCGGAAAACAAAAACAAGATATTCAGTTCTTTTTATGCGGAGACCTGTTAAACCAGATTATTTCCAGTAGCTTTGCCGCAAGAACACTGGCTGTTCCCTTTCTTGGCCTGTACGGGGCCTGCTCCAGTTCTATGGAAAGCCTTGCCCTGGGTTCTTTAATTGTGGACAGCAAAGCAGGAAACAACGTAATTTGCGGCGCCGTCAGCCATAATGCAGCGGTTGAGAAACAATTCCGGTATCCCACGGAATATGGCGCCCAAAAACCGCCAACGGCACAGTGGACTGTTACCGGGGCCGGTATGGCGCTGCTCTGCGATAAAGGGGACGGGCCCAAGGTTACTTCCGCCACCATAGGTAAAATAGTTGACATGGGGATAAGCGACCCCTACAACATGGGAGGGGCGATGGCCCCAGCTGCGGTGGACACAATTACAGCCCATTTTAGGGATTTGCGCATTTCAGCAAAGGATTATGATTTAATTGCAACGGGGGATTTGGGCCGTGTCGGTCATAATATTGCCGCGGATTTATTTAAAAAACATGATATAGATGTACCTGATGGTATATTTACAGATTGCGGACTAATGATTTATAAAGAAGATCAGCCCAATGTTTTTGCCGGAGGTAGCGGGTGCGGCTGCTCCGCCACGGTTACATTTGGGCACATTGTCAACAGGATGAAAAAAAGGGAGCTTAATAAAGTATTAATTGTTGCCACCGGGGCGTTATTATCCCCGCTGTCATACCAGCAAAAGGAAAGTATACCCTGCATTGCCCATGCAGTTTCTATTGAGAATGTATGATTTTCCAAGTACATCCTTTGGGGAGTGGTTTTGTGGAAGCTTATTTTTGGGCCTTTGTGGTGGGTGGGCTTATCTGTGTAGTTGGACAGTTATTGCTTGATGTGGGCAAATTAACCCCGGCCCATACGGTAAGCACTCTGGTTGTTGTGGGAGCCGTACTTGCCGGGTTTGATTTATATGAGCCCCTGATAGATTTTGCCGGTGCCGGGGCTACAGTTCCCATCACCAGTTTTGGGAATTCCCTCGTGCATGGCGCGATGGCTGAAGCAGAAAGAACGGGTATTGTTGGTATCCTCACCGGGATATTTGAAGTAACCAGTGCGGGCATTTCTGCGGCAATTATCTTTTCTTTTTTGGCTGCATTGTTATTCAAGCCTAAAGGCTAAACAAAGGTTTGAACAAAGGATGGTTAGGTTGAAAGACTTGTATTCTATGTAGAGCCACAAGTAGAGATATAAGGGCATAACAAAAAAAGCCCCTAAAAAGGGACTTTGAAAAGTAGTAATGTAATCAAAATCGATAATCAAGTAGTAGCAGGAAGAGTGATTTTCGCACCTAAACTTTCAAGCAATTGGATAGCTTGTTCAGGAGTAAATTGTAATGATGGCTTTGTCTTTGAAACAGTTGCAATTTGATACCTCGTATGGTCGAACGGCTCGGTTTTTAAAAGCATGTGGTAAATGCAATTCAGCATCATGTGAGCAATAGCAACGATTGCTTTTTGGTGACCACGACGGCGCTTGACTTTTTCGAACCTCACCCGAAAATAGGGGCAGGCGTTACTTTTTATGGCGGCATGGACACATTGGAATTAGTAATGGCTTGATATACACGCCTGCACGGCTTACACGTACAGATTTCTTTTTTCCTGCACTTTCATTGTTCTGGGTGTCAAGCCTGCCCATGAGCAAAGATGGCGTGAGGACTGAAACACTGACATATCCGTTCCGATTTCGCCGATGATGGCAATGGCGGTATAAATATCCTTGATGCCTGGAATGGTCAGGATTAAACTAATTTGTTGCTGATATGGTTCAACCAGTTTCAATACTGCCGACTGAATTTCCGCCTTATGCTTGTCAATATTTTGGAAATGCGAAAGACAAACCGCTATTTTTCGGCTTGAGGTTTTGTGAGATTTCCGTTAATGGATTTGGTGATATCCCCTGCATTTTTCTTCATGCTGCCATGAAGCATAGGGATAACGTCAAAATCCTTATCCTTCGGATTTTTAAGAATGTGGTTGATTATACGCATAGAGCTTTTGCCGAAAGTGTCAGATACCACACTGGAGAGCATGATGTTGGATACCGTTAAGGAGTTTTGAATACGGTTTTTCTCACTGGATTTAAAATTGGTCAGTTTCACACGATAGCGCATCAAATCCCTGATTTGACGAATGGGTAGTGGGGGAATAAAGCTGTTCGGAACCAATCCATGTTTGTGCAAGTCGCAAAGCCAGATAGAATCTTTTTTGTCGGTTTTTTTACCTCGAATACCTTTGACATACTTTGGATTGGCCACACATACGTTACACTCGGTTTCCAGGATGTTGAAAACCGGAATCCAGTATTTACCGGTTGATTCCATGCAAACTTCTCGGCAGCTATGCTGTTTGAGCCAATCCCGCAACGCCGGCAAATCTACGGTAAAAGTAGAAAACTGTGTAGAGAAAGGAATGGATTTTAAAATGAAAAAATTTGCATTTGCGATGATTATATTACTGCTTTTATTAAATACCGGCTGTTCCGCGCTGACCGGGCCGGAAAAGAAACCCCGGACAGAAAAAGCTAAGAGCAGCCCTGCAGAGCAAGTACAAGTTGATCCTGAAGCAGCCGGGCGATTCAAGCAGATAGCCCAAAAGGTGAAGGGCGTGGATGAAGCTACCGCTGTGGTTATTAACAAGGATATATCAGTTGCTTTAAAGGTTAGCGGGTTTGACAGGCTGCGCTTAAAACAAATTAGAGAAGAAGTACATGATAAAATAACAGCAACTGCGGTTAAGGACAGTCAGGTGCATGTAACTACCGATAAAAAGCTTTTTTCGGAAATTCAGAAGCTGGAGCAGCAAATTAAAGTAAGTGCGGAAAATAAAGAATTTAATAAAGAAATGGTAAGGATCAAAAGCAAGTTAAGCAAAATTAACGAGGACATGCAGGGATAAAATTTTGCGGAGGCGAAAAATTACGCCTCCGTATCTTGTTCTGGGGATAAGCTGTCAATAAATTGGTAGTAAGGCATAAAACCTGAATTTATGGTTACTTCGTTTAGATAAAAAGTTGGGTCACTGGTATTCTCTTTATCGTAATCTTTCAAGCTTATCACCTCGATTATAGATATACCTTTATTCCTGATTATTTATTCAAAAAAAGAAAACTAAATAGAAAAATCAGGGCGGATATGTTCTGCCCTGATGTTAAACATGTTTGTTTAATTAAATTTATCTCCTAAAGCAGTCCCTGCAATAAACCGGCTTATCACCGTTTGGTTTAAAAGGAACTGTGGTTTCTTTGCCGCAGTTAGAACAAACTGCGGGAAACATCTCGCGCTGTTGACGATAGTTGCCGCCACCGCCGAAGCCGCCTTGACGGTTGTTCTTTCTGGCTGCACGGCACTGCGGGCAACGACTCGGGTCGTTGGTAAAGCCTTTTTCTGCAAAGAATTCTTGTTCAGATGCTGAAAAGACAAAATCAGCACCACAATCACGGCAGTTTAAAGTACGGTCTTGAAACATTAAAAATCTCCTCCTAAAAGTGTTTTATCCATTGGCTGAAGGAAACGCTGACCCGCCCTAAACCAATGAAAAACCACAAGGGGAGAATGCATTAACCTAACCATGGAATTTAATTAACTTTACCACGTTAAGCGCGCGCTGTCAAAGTTATAACCGGAAAAATATTTTTTAACAGTAAATCCCGGTGTTTTGGGTTTATTTTCCAGATATTTTTCATAAATCAAGCGGGCTAATTATTCCCTTTTCCAACAACCATTTTGTAGGGACCTGAAAATAAGGGTGTGATTTACCTTTATTTATTTTGTTCTGGGGTTCCCAGTGCAGATCAGAACCGGTAGTTTGAATTATGAATTTATCATTATAACGCGATTCAGCATTGAGATAATCTGAAGTAGGAAAAATCCCTTCACTGGCGTTGTTCATCTCAATCCCGTCAATTTCATTGAATACCTCTGGATTTGATCTGATCTCCTGAGGATATTTAACTGGATGGGCTAAAATGGCAACACCACCTTGATGATGAATTTCTTTAACGGCCTGGCTTAACCCAAGCTGACCTGTAGAAAGGTTACTTTTGATATTTAGTGCCAGTAGATGAACCCTTTGGGTATAGCCCCATACGTTTAATTCGGCGCCTGGTATTACAATCAAAGGCAGCTTTTCCCTGCGGGCCTGTTCTTTGGCCCACTGTCCGGATAAAACAGTATTATGGTCGGTACAGGCTATAATTTCCAGCCCGGTTTCAGCCATTGCTTTTAGAAAACCAATAATACTTTCCTTATCATCATCAGTAAGCTCTTTTGGCGGATTTGGGTAATATCGATCGCCCAGCGGGTGACTGTGAAAGTCGGCTTTTAAAAAAGACTTAAGCATAGCACTCCTCTTGTTTAGAATAATTCCACTTTAATTATATCAATAATAACTGATTATTAGGAACTAATACCTGGTTATTAATGTCTAATATATTAAGAAAAGAATTTTTATGGCATTTGATTAGATAAATGTATTATTATATTTTTGTGAAGAGTGTCATGCTTTTACTTACAGGGTCTAAATTTTTTTAAGGGAGGTGTGTATGGCTTAGCTGATGAGTTTTATACATGCGCAACATTTAAAAGGAATATTTTTAAAAAAAATTATTAAGAAGGTGTTTTTTTGAAAAAAAAGTTTTTTGTTGGGATAGCGTTGATATTTTTGATGTTTTCTACAGCCCTGCCTGCTTTTGCCAGTCAAGCACTGAAACTGCGGGTAAATGATGATGTGGTGCCATCACCCGGTATAACCATGGTTAACGGTTCAAGCATGATTCCCGTGGATACATACGCCCGTTTTGCGGGTGCTGATGTTAAATGGGATTCTGCTAGCGACTTTACTATTAAAGAGAACGACACGACCATGCAGTTTACAGTTGGGAAAAAGGAAGCTATGCTGGCGGATAAGCCGGTGACGCTGACTGTTCAACCAGTAAAAACGGGGGATACTGTTTTAATTCCTGTCCGTTCTGTATGTGAAGCCTTTGGTTTTCAGGTTGGTTGGGTAAATGATCAGTCGACGACTACACTAAGCCGCAGTGAGACCAGAGATGGTATGACAGTTTATGATGTGCTGGCAAAGTCTACAGCTGCAGGACAGAAATTTAATACGTATTCCGTGGACGGACTGTTTAACATTAACATGAACGTAACAGCGGACGGGAAAGTAGATAAACAAACTCCCCAAAACGTTACATCAAAATTAACCGGCCAAATGCAAAATAAACCATTCCAGGTTTATATGAAGCAAACAGTGACCCCCGTGGACGGTGATAATGCCCAACCAATGGATGTTGAAACTTACATGACCCGGGAAAAAATGTACATTAAAGTGCCGGGCCAGGGATGGCTCGTACAGGATATGCCCTTTTCTCCTGAGTTTTGGAAGCAGCAGCAAGACATCCAGTCCGACCCATTGAAGGTTGTCGAACAGATGAAGGAAATGGGTATATTGTTAAACTTTGGTAACGATGTAGCAGTAAACGATCAAGAATACTATGTAGTAAATGCTACTCTAGACATGGCCAAATTTAAAGAAGGTTTGCAAAAAATTATCCAGCAGGCGACGCAAGCTATGCCACAAGACACAGCCAATACTGCTGATATGCAGCAGCAAATGCAGAAACTCTTCGAGAACGCCAAGATGGATTATGACTATTCGGTGCTGATCAATAAGAAAACTTTTATCACCGATATCGTTAATTTTGATGCGCGATTAGAAATGTTAATGAATAACCCTGCGTCGGCTGGGGATAACCAGCCTAAACAGGTTAAAATGGACATGAAATATAATGGAACAATTAACATCACCAAACTTGGCGGACCCTTCACCGCCCCTGATGTTAGTGCTGCCGTAGAGATGAAAATGCCTCAACCAATAACACCAGGTAATTAACGGGTCAATATAGAACATTTAAAAAGCAAGGGTGTTGTTTAAATTAACAAACCCTTGCTTTTGTTTTTACTGACGCCCGTATATGGTATAATACTTCATAAAATTATTCGGGAGTATTTTTATATGAATTTAAATAAGCTAGAGGGTAGAACCGTCAGGGAAATAGAAGGAGAACATTTAAACGGTGGAATGAATTATAGGATGCTGTTTGCTCTTGGTGCTGGAGCAATATTTGTATTATTAATGTTTTTAATAGGGTGGCAGATTAACTTAAAAATAGCTAATCTAAGGGTTGAAAATAATAACCTTGTTGCAGAGAATACTGCACTTAAGGAAGAGGTCAGTGAACTTAAAACTCAATTGGCCGGTATCAAAATGGCGGAAAAATTATTGCCGCAAGATACCCAGCCAAAAGGAACAATTCAAAATGAGTATATTTATTACGAAATCAGACCTAAAGATACTTTTGGGGATATTTCAAATAAATATTACGGGGTGCCTATTTATGGTCCCGCGCTGGCTAAATTCAACGGGTTAAGTGTCAAAACCATGCTGCAGGTTGGCCAAGTTATCAAAGTACCAATCAAACCGGATAAATTAAAGAAGTAGCTGTTGTTTTCGGCAGGCTTTTAAAATCTGGGTAAAAGATACCCGGGTTTTTTTGTTTGTACATATCCCATTAATTAACAAATATGCTAATGTTTGAATAAGGTGTTACGGAAGGGGGTTCTCTGATGAATAAGATTGTTATTGATCCCGGTCATGGTGGTTCTGACCCGGGTGCTGTTTATAAAGGTTATTACGAGAAAAATTTTACCCTTGAAATAGCACAATCTGCAGTTGATTTTTTGGAAAAGATATATGATGCAGAAATTTATCTGACTAGAAAAGCTGATGAATCATCTGGCTTATCAGAGAGGTCAGTTTTTGCAAATAATCTTAAAGCAGATTTATTTGTGTCCATCCACATTAATGCGGGCGGAGGAACTGGCTTTGAAAGTTACATTTATACCAACGCCGGTTCAAAAACCAAGGCAATACAAAACAAAATTCATGATTTTTTATCCCAATTCTATAAATCTCAAGGCTTTTCGGATAGAGGAGAAAAAAAAGCTAACTTTTCAGTACTCAGGAACACTAAGATGCCTGCAGTATTGCTTGAAAATTTATTTATAGACAATCCCAAAGATTTGGCTCAGCTCCTGCGCCCGGGTTTTATCCAATCGCTAGGGGTTATAATTGGAGAAGGAATTGCCAAAGCGGCAGATTTAACTCCAAAGTCCATAACTGCGCCAGATCAACAGCCAAAGCCCGACCCGTCACCCCCGGCTCCTGCTCCCACCTGGAAGCCGGAAGAGGAAATAGAACGTTTAAAGAATGAAGGGTTAATTGCTAATAAGCATTCACCAAATGATTTGGTAAACTGGGGCGAATTTGCGGCAGTAATTAACCGGTTGCTGGGGAAGATATCCAATAGGTAAAGCCATAAAAGACTTTCTCCAAGGTTCATTTTTCCAGCTATCCATCCTTGGCTGTACAGTTTGCATTAAAGCTATTAGTCTTTTTTTAATACATAAATAGTCCGGTTCTTTTAGAAACCGTGTAGAACGATGACCTTCCAATTATTGAAGACGATACCTTTGGCGAACTAGGCTATGTGAAAATTCACATAGCCTTAGGGTTGTTTTACCCGCTTGTTGAAGAGTGATGCATTTAAATTTTGTTTTACAATGCGGTTAATTGATTACCATCCTGGCGTCCAGGGCGATGCACTCTTCCGGCTTTACCAGCAAGGGGTTGATGTCCACTTCGGTAATCTCAGGCCGGCTGCAAAGTAATTCGCCCAGCTTTACGATGCATTGGGCTAAAGCTTCAATATTGCCTGGTTTTTTGCTCCGGGCGCCGGAAATAATTTTGTATGATTTGGTTTCTTTAATCATTTCAACGGCTTCCTTGTGGGTAACTGGGACTATTCGGAACACCACGTCCCGCATAATCTCTGCATAAATACCGCCCATTCCATAAACCAGCACCGGCCCGAACTGCGGATCCCTTTTACCACCCAGGATAACTTCTGTGCCTTCGCTTTCAGATTTCTGGAGTAGAATGCCTTCAACCCTGGCTCCAGGCGCTTTTATTCTGATAGCTTCCATCATTTCCCGGTATGCCTGGATTAATTCAGCTTCAGACTTAATATCCAGCTTCACGCCACCGGCATCGGATTTGTGAGTTATGTCCGGAGAAGAAATTTTCAGCACAACCGGATAACCGATTTCGCCCCCCAGTTTTAGCGCCTCGTCTACCGAACTGGCCAGCCTGCGATTAACAACCGGTATTCCGCAGTTTTCAATGATATCCAATGCCTTTTCATTTAGTGTGATGGGAGCACTACCGGCTGTACAGGGTTTTAGATTAACGATACCGGCTGGCGTTAATGTTACTGTTTCATATTTTTTATTTTTAATCATGTTATGGTACTTGTAAAGCTCTGACAGACAATACATTGCGTCCTCAGGGGACCCGCCCGGTCTCGTTAAATTTTGCAGCGTATTTTTGCTTGTGGGGGCCGAAAAACCACATTGCTGTTGGCTTGTCCGGGTGTCTTGCTGCTGTTTCATTGATTGTGTCTACTATATTAAGCGGGTCTTCAGCCGGGTCAAGGTAGGCCGGTGTAATGCATAAAACTGCGTCTACCCCTTGATCGGCCAGTACACCGTCCAGAGCCAGGGAAACTATTTTATGATATCCCTTGGCCATTCCCGCAGGCCAAATATCAGCGGGATTTCCGGCCCTCATCCATTCAGGGAAAACTTCCTCCAGCAAGGCAATCGTTTCGGGTGCGTAACCGGCGGTTTCCAGTCCATACTTGCAGCAGGCGTCCACTGCCATGATTCCTGCGCCGCCGCTGATGGTTATTACGCCGATTCTTTTGCCAGCCATGTTATGGTAAGTCCATAGAGTTCGATTTAAATTTGCCAGGCGGGAAGCTTCCGTTACCCTGATAACGCCACTTTGGTTAAAAGCTGCAGAAAAAACTTCGTCCTCACCTGCCAGCGATCCGCTATGGGAGCTGGCGGCACGGGACCCTTCCTCGCTGCTGCCGGTTTTCAGAGCCAGCACAGGTTTTAAGGGGGTGATTTTACGGGCCGCCTCCATGAACCGGCGCCCGTCCTGCAAGCCCTCTATATGTAAATTAATTACTTTTATCAAGGGGTTTTGGGCCATGTATTCCATGCATTCGGCAAACCCGACGTCCGAGGTGTTGCCGATATCAACGCCTATTCCTATGCCGCCGGTAAAGTCTTTGGCCGCTGCCAGAAAGATTCCGGACTGGCAGATAAATCCCACGGGGTTGGTGCTGGTGGTAAACTCCAAGAAAGCGGATTTAAAGTTAATAAAATTATTGATCACACCCAAGGTGTTTGGTCCCACCACTTTTGTTGCGGTACCTTTTACGGCCTCAACAATTTCGTTATGCATCCGCTGGCCCGCTTCGTCATCCGCGTCTGAAAAGCCCTGAGTAATAACTATTACTGCAGGGATGCCTTTTTCGACACACTGTCTGACCACTTCGGGGACGGCTGAACGCGGTGTTGAAATAATGGCCAGGTCAATGGGGTGGCTGATTTCTTTTACCGAGCGGTAAGCCGGGACACCAAGGATGCTGCCGCCCCGGGGATTAACGGGATATATTGTACCGCGGTAACCGCTGTTCAATATTTGTTCCAGCACGTTAAAAGTTCCCGGCCCGGTACGGGATGAAACTCCAACCAGCGCTACTGACTGCGGGTTAAAAAAAGATTCAAGACTGGTGTTATCTGTCGGTTCTTCCGCACTTTTGGTGCTAATTAGCAATGTTTATCCGCAAAGGGAAACAAGTTTTTTCGGATTTATAAAGCAAGGAGAACCCGTTTGCGAAGTAAATCAAACTTTGCCCTGCCAAACATTAAGCGTTTAATTAGTTTTAAACGATTATTGATTCCTTCTACAGGCCCTTGGCTCCATGACTCAGTCAAGCCAGCAAAGATAGCAGCATAATCTTTATTTAGAGAAACGGCAAAACTCTTGAGTTCAGGAATCCCGCTTTTATGTACGGCATTCAACCATG
>NZ_AUMW01000026.1 GCF_000430885.1 Desulfotruncus alcoholivorax DSM 16058
TATGGTTCCTACCCGGGTGGTTAGTTGGTGCGGGGATGTACCGTTACGGTACCCTTTCCTTTCGCTGGTACGCTCGTATGGCTCAGCTTGAAGTTGTTCGGTGGCTTGCGCCTGTAAGATTTGGTTCAATACGGATTCCAACAGGGCTGCTACTCCAGAATCTTTGTTATTGCTTAAAAATAGACGGTGCAAAAGTTCCTGATTTACGGTAATCTGGTATTGAGCCATGCAAATTCCTCCTTTGTTAGGTTTGTTTTGGCAATTCAATTCTAACTGAGGAATTTGTCTGGCTCCAGTATTTTTTTGGAAACCTATTTTACACAATTATACGGACTTAACTCAAAACCTGCAAAAATTTACTAGAACTTTATTGATTAATATTGCATATGGAATGCACTGGACAACATAGTAATAAAATGATAATATTTAAAAAAATATTATTTCAGGTGCCCCAAACCTTTGGGGATAATAGGGAACCAGGTGAAAATCCTGGACGGTCCGGCCACTGTAAATGGTAGTGTACCCTTTGAGTTGCCACTGGTTTTACCGGGAAGGATTAAGGGTGTGCGATAATCCATGAGTCAGGAGACCTGCCTGAAAGAAGTGCTTTTACCTCCCACGGAGAGGATATAGTGGCTTTTATCAATTTAGTGGTAAAAGGGACATGTAACCTTAGCTTGTCAGGGAGCTGGGGTTTTTGTATTTTTTAACCTAATAAAAACAGGTGCTGTCGCTCGAGAAGCCACAGCTTAAATTAGGTTTAAACTAGCTGGAAGGCTTGGTATCCCAAATACACTTGGGGCCTTAACCCTTAGCCAGCAAGCCGGGCCTGTTCATTCATACCGCTGATATACAGGGGGTGCTTGAACTATGGCCTTTGGCGGCAAAATGCCAAAATTATGAGCCCCCGCCAACACGGGGGTTTTTTGCGCAACGGGGTGAGAAGAATTGATTTTAGTTTTATCAGGCACAGGCGACGGGAGAAAAATAACTAAAACCCTTACAGGATTGGGACACAGGGTTTGTGTTTTGGCAGCTACCGGATTCGGCAGGAACCTGGCGGTGGATGACGGTGCATTTATGGTCAACGGTAGCATAGAGTCGTTTCAAGCCAGCTGGTTTATTGAAAACGGCATTCAAGCAGTAATTGACGCCAGGCATCCTTTTGCATTAAAACAAGAAGATACTATTACCCGAATATGCTCGGAATTGGGCATAATGTATCTGCGTGTAGGCAGAGAGGAAACCGCCCTTGATTCAAACGATTTAATAATACCTGTTTTTTCCATGCAAGAAGCTGCAATCAAGGCAGCTGCCGTTGGCAGAACCATTTTTTTAACTACCGGCAGCCATGACCTTGAACCTTTTCTGGAACAACGAGAGACACATGGATTTAGACTGGTGGTCCGGGTTTTACCGGAGCACAGCATTATTAGAAAATGTCAAGATCTTGGTATAGGACCTAAGGATATAGTAGCTATGCAAGGTCCATTTTCTAAACAAATGAACAAAGCATTGTTTAAAATGTACAAGACCTCTGTTGTTGTAACCAAAGACAGCGGCAAGGCGGGAGGCACTGATACAAAAATCGATGCAGCCCTTTCCCTTAAAATTCCCATTGTTATTGTAAAGCGCAACATCCAGGACCTTCAACCGTGCTATGGCGCGGAACAGGTTATTAAAATTATTAATGAAAAGCTTATATAACTTTAATTAGATTTGTTGAAGTTAACCAGTTAACCGAGTTTAAATATTGAT
This sequence comes from Desulfotruncus alcoholivorax DSM 16058, assembly GCF_000430885.1. Taxonomy (GTDB): domain Bacteria; phylum Bacillota; class Desulfotomaculia; order Desulfotomaculales; family Desulfallaceae; genus Desulfotruncus; species Desulfotruncus alcoholivorax. Next base: position 1,759 of record NZ_AUMW01000026.1, read on the forward strand.
ATTAGGAGAGGTGTTTATGAAAACAAGAAAAACGTTGGTTTATACTGTTTTCTATATCCTTGGTGTCATGTTGTTGCTTCCCCCAAACGCTTATGCAATGCATATCATGGAAGGCTACCTGCCGATAAATTGGGCGGGAATATGGTTCGCCATGGTTATTCCTTTTATATTCCTGGGACTGCGTTCCATCCAAAAAACAATTAATACCAACCCTGGCTTGAAAATGCTGTTGGGTTTGGCCGGAGCTTTTGCTTTTGTGTTGTCATCCCTCAAAATTCCGTCAGTGACCGGTAGTTGTTCACATCCAACGGGAGTAGGACTGGGCGCTATTATGTTCGGGCCAATGACTATGAGTGTTCTGGGTTGTATTGTCTTGATTTTTCAGGCTGTGTTGCTTGCCCATGGCGGCATAACTACCCTGGGTGCCAATACTTTTTCAATGGGAGTAGTTGGCCCAATCGTCTCATACTTCGTTTACAGACTCGCTAAAAAATTGGGAGCTCCCATTTGGTTATCAGTATTTCTTGCCGCAGCGCTCGGGGATCTGCTCACCTATATCACCACATCATTGCAGTTGGCTTTGGCTTTCCCTGCCCAGTATGGCGGCATCCTTGCTTCCTTGGTTAAGTTTATGGGTGTTTTTGCGGTTACCCAAGTACCACTGGCCATTAGTGAAGGAATTTTAACGGTAGTGGTTTTTAACGTTTTAATGTCTTACAACAAGCAGGAACTTCAGGAGTTATCAGTTCTTACGAAGGAGGTTTAGTAATGAAAAAAAACCTGGTTCTTATAGGAATTGTAGTGATATTAGCCGTAATACCTTTTTTCACCCAAAAAGGTGCTGAATTTGGGGGCGCAGACGGGCAAGCCGAAAAAGTAATTACTCAAATTAAACCGGATTATAAACCATGGTTTAATTCATTTTGGGAGCCTCCCAGCGGAGAGATAGAAAGCCTGCTTTTTGCTGTACAAGCTGCCCTGGGAGCCGGTTTTATCGGTTATTTCATTGGCTACAATAAAGGGAAAAAAAACCGGGGAGAGAGAAATTCTAATGCTTAACATAGACGGTTTTGCATATACCAATCGTTTGCGTCAAGTTCATCCCCTGGAAAAAGCCGCGTTTGCCTTTATAACTATGTTCCTGTGTATAGGTTTTTCTTTACCTGTATTTTCATGCATTATAATACTTTTAATGGCTTATGCAATAATAGGACTCGCCCGTATCCCGATGAAAGTGTATTTAAAATTAATGTCTCTGCCTTTATCATTTTTATCAATAGGTGTATTAACCATTGCCGTATCTATTTCGACTCATGGCTTTGGAGCGGCTCAGCTGGCGGGGATAACCATATCAGGAATAAATATCGGAATTACCCATAGTGGTTTGCACTCTGCCGCCGGACTGTTTTTTAAATCTTTAGGCGCGGTCTCTTGTCTGTATTTCCTGTCTCTGACCACTCCGGCCGTGGAAATTGTAGATGTAATGAGGAAATTAAAAATTCCTGCTCTTTTTATAGAATTGACCGATTTAATCTACCGGTTTATATTTGTTATGCTGGCAACTGCAGAAGACATTTACACCAGCCAGTCTTCCCGCTGGGGTTATGCTTCATTGAAAAACTCCATGAAATCACTCGGGCAATTGACCGCCGCATTGTTTATCAAAGCATACCACCGCTCCCAAACGTTATTCACCGCTTTGTCATCGAGGGGTTACAACGGGCGGTTAAATGTTTTGGCACCCGAATACACTGTTTCTGTAATCAATATAGTAATAATTGCTATCGTAGAATCTACTTTAGCTATAACAGCAATCTTACTGGAGATGGGAAAAATTGGCTGATTATATACTTGAGGCAGAGAATCTTAGCTACATTTATCCGGATGGAACCCAAGCTTTAAAAGGTTTGTATTTAAGGATTCCCAGGAGTCAAAAAACGGCTGTACTGGGCTCCAATGGGGCGGGTAAATCCACTCTATTTCTTCACTTTAACGGTATTTTAAAGCCAAAGAGCGGTACAGTGAAATTTAACGGTAATAATGTCAGTTACGACAGGAGATCACTTTTGGAATTACGCAAAAACGTAGGAATTGTGTTTCAGGACCCGGACAGTCAACTTTTTTCCGCCAGTGTTTACCAGGAAATTTCTTTTGGGCCGTTAAATCTTGGGCTAACCGAAAAAACAGTAAGAGACCGGGTGGAACGGGCAATGACTGCCACAGGGATTAATGAGCTGAAGGATAAACCCACCCACATGTTGAGTTACGGGCAGAAAAAAAGAGTAACTATTGCGGATATACTGGCCATGGAACCCCAGGTTTTGATCTGTGACGAACCGACGGCGTGGCTTGACCCCAAGCATGCCAAACAAACGTTGCAATTATTTGATAAGATCATTCAAAACGGCACTACGGTCGTTCTATCCACCCATGACGTGGACCTGGCTTACTCCTGGGCTGATTATGTTTTCATCATGAGTGATGGCAGGGTTATCGGGGAGGGCGTCCCCGATAAGGTCTTTAGTGACGATGCGCTGCTCCGGAATGCTGACCTCGACAGGCCGTGGTTAGTTGATGTGCATGATTTGTTGATTAAAAAAGGATGTATTCCCCCAAAAGCAACTTTACCTCGCAATAAGGAAGAACTTTTTGAAAAAATACTTTATCACGGCATATGCACTGGGGAACAATAGAACCGTAATTCCAAATAATTGGTGGAATGCAGAAGGAGAGAGAGTCCGTCAAAATGACTGGGGAACAAAGGTTAAGGTGCATAGGAAACTCTTTTTGAGATATTTTATCTGGATACAGCAGGAGTATATTTATGGAGAAAATTAAAATCGCCCTGGTTCAAATGCAGTCCATTTTCGGCAATACTGCTTATAACCTGCAAAAAATAACCCAATTTATCAACCATGCGGCCGAAGAAAAAGTTGATCTGATATGTTTTCCGGAGTTGTGCGTACAGGGTTACAGCCGCGACCGGTCGGAGTTATACTCAGAGCCCGTACCAGGCCCTTCAACCTATCGCCTGGTAGAAACGGTGAAAAAAAGCAACATTATAGCCATAGTGGGTATAGCGGAAAAGTCTGAATCAGCAAAACCATATATAACTCAACTTTTAATCAAACCGGACGGCCAGCTGTTAAAATATCGTAAAACCCATCTTGGTAATAGCGAAAAACCTTATTTTTCTCCAGGTGAAAAATTGCCTGTATTCGATGTCAACAAAGCCAAGCTGGGCATAGAAATATGTTGGGATCTTCATTTTCCTGAAATAACTACAATTATGTCCATGGCCGGGGCGGAAATCATTTTCGCTCCGCATGCTTCACCCTCCATAGTTGGTGACCGGCGTGGAATATGGCTTAAATATATGACCGCCCGGGCCTACGATAACGCAGTATACTTAGCGGCCTGTAATCTGGTGGGTGAAGACGGAACAGGGCATAGTTACTGTGGGGGGGCTTTGGTCATTGATCCCAAGGGAAATGTAGTTGCTGAAGCTTTTAATAAAGGTGAAGACATGCTGGTGACAGAGCTTGATGCAAAGCTGATCAATACTATCAGAAACAAGGAGTCTTATTCCATGAGCAATAGTTTTTACATCAGCAGCAGGCGTCCGGAGCTATACCAGGACCTCGTTAAAGACAATTATTGTGCCGGGAAAGAATAAAAAATGATAAAACGTTGGTTTCGTAGGGCAAGAAAATTAAGAGTGCGAAACGGCGATATTTATCAAAGGAGCAAAAATTTATGCAGGGAGCGTTTATTTATGGACATTAAGATAAATCAAATGTCAATTGTGGACAAAGATGAGTATGAGGTAAAAATGCATTTTGAGTTTAAGGGCAATAACTACTTTGGTATTTTAAACCTTAAAAACGGCGCGTTTGTCTCAAACCTTGTCAATGTGTCTGACGAAGATAATCACGAAGTTTCACATTATTTGGGTCATAGAGCTGAAGAATTTTTGGAGGAGAACGGTATCATAATTCCACCAGAGCATAAGTGCGGCTGCAGTCACTGATTAAACCCTGCCGGCTCCTATCCAGAAAAATTGCTATTCGAGTGCCGGTGGTCCCCGTCGTGTTCAGAACTTCAGCGCCGGCAGCACCAGCGGCTCGCCCCTTGCGTATAGTTGGGGACATACCTCCGACCCTAAAGCCATGACGCCAAAGAAGAGGTGTGTCCCCTTTCCACTGACCCGCCCTCAATTCGCCGTCCTGGCTCAGTTCGGACTCTCGCTGGCATCACGCCCGCACGTCCGGTTCGCCTACGGGGCTTCGCCGGGTGCTGTTACCGGCGCTTTCGTACATCTTGCGGGGAGCCACCGGCCCTCTGCCATACTTTTTCATTGATTTTCCAGTAACGCGGTTAGCGGCATGATAGTCTATCCAGAAAAAGGTATGCCTGAATGATATCAAATTTTGATCATTTTTTTCTGTTTAGGCATATAAATAAGACATCACGATCCTACTGGGCAGCTACGGAACACCATGATTGGGGAATAAACACCTTCATGGTTTTTTAGTGTATAGCCTGTGCTACGGGTCAAATAAGTTAATTTTATAGTACATACGGAAGTGTATGCGGGATCAACGGGGCTCCCGCTAAAACTATTCCGGTCGATAAGTACGAAAGGGGGAACCGGTTTGTCCAAAGGCAGTTTAAAAAAATATTTTCCCGGCGGCAATACAAGCCAGGGCTTTTACTCTTTTTACGATTATATTATTGATCAACAAGAAGCAACCAGAATATTTGTAATCAAAGGGGGCCCGGGAGTAGGCAAATCTACCTTTATGCGTAAGATTGGCGAGGCGATGTTGGAGCGGGGTTACGATGTGGAATTTCATTGCTGTTCTTCCGATAACGGCTCACTTGATGGTGTAGTGATACCGGCTATTAAAGTAGCGTTGCTGGACGGCACAGCGCCCCACGTTGTAGATCCCAAGAATCCAGGTGCAGTAGACGAAATAATCCATTTGGGAGATCACTGGAACGTAAAAGCGCTGAGGGCCAATAAAAAAGAAATTCTTGCCTGTAACAAGGAGGTAGGCAGACTTTTTAACCGGGCTTACTCTTATCTGTCCGCAGCCAAAATATTCCTCAATGAAGTTAAGTTTTATTACTCCGGAACGGGTGCTTTAAATGTCGGCGATTTCGACCGCAAAGTATTGGAACTTACGCATGAGATTTTTGAGGGCCAGGAGCGCCAAAAGGATAACCCCAAAGAGCGCCATTTATTTGCTACGGCGATAACGCCTGATGGCCCGGTTAGCCACCTTGGAACCATTGTGGCCGGCATTACCAAAAAGTATATTATTGAAGGTGATGACGGTACCGGTAAAAACACATTGATACGCAGGCTCGCTGAGGCCGCAATGATGAGGGGGTTTGATATCGAAGCCTACCATTGTGCCCTTGAGCCGGAATTGATTGACCACCTGGTTATACCCGGTCTTAGCGTTGCTATTGTCAATTCTGTTGAACCACATGATTTTAGACCCGGAAACGGTGATGTCGTCGTGGATACGATGGAATGTGTAAACCCCATTATTAACGAGAAATATCTTACTGAAAAAACAACCGCCCGTAAAATGTACCGGCAGTGTATGGAACAAGCGGTATCTTTTATCAAACAGGCCAAAGCGGAGCATGACGATATGGAAAAATATTATGCACCCTACATGGATTTTGAGGCAATAGATGCCAGAAGAGAAAAGACACTGGCTAGAATACTGGATTTAGCTGAGGAATTTAAATAGAACAAGTATACAATATTTCTATTGATAAAAGTATTGATTTTTTTTAGCATTAACTTATAATAATCAATAAGATATTTTTTGGGGCAATGGCGTCCTACTTGGATCTGAGAATACAGATCCAAGTAGGACGTTTTTATTTTGCCTGTCAGCATACATCTGCCAATTGCCTGTTTAGTTGAATATAAGCTCGATGAAGAGCGCAAAAGGGCAATGAAGCCCACACGGCATGTTTAACTGCAGTTTTTTAAACATGTCCTTGTGGGCTTTTTAATTTCAAAATTAAATTTTATTACTCGAGAGGAAGGAGCAGCCATGGGAAAAATACTGGCCAAGCCTGAAGTATGCATGGGGTGTCACTTGTGTGAAATATGGTGTGCGGTAGCACATTCAAAATCCAAGCATATTATCAAAGCCTTTAATTATGAAGACAAAAAACCGGAGCCCAGAGTCAGGGTTGAAGAAAAATTGCCTTTGACCTTTGCGCTGCAATGCCGGCATTGCAATGAGCCGGACTGTGTTTCCGCATGTATCAGCGGCGCATTAACCAAAAATCCTGAGAGCGGGGCAATCGAACACGACGCGGAAAAATGCGTAGGCTGTTACAGTTGTGTGCTTACCTGCCCCTATGGGAATATTTTTATTGACCACGCACACAAAAAAGTCATTAAATGTGACTTATGCGCGGGAATGGAAACCATGTACTGCGTCAGTAAATGCCCGAACCAGGCGCTGGTATACGTAGAAGATTAGGGGTGAGAAAATGGGAAATTATGATTATTTAATCATTGGCAATTCAGCCGGGGCAGTGGGTTGCATTGAAGGTCTGAGAAGCATTGATAAAACCGGCAGTATATGGCTGGTTTCCGAGGAAAGCAATCACGTGTATTCCAGGGCTCTAATTCCCTATTACCTGGCCGGCAAAATTACTATAGATAAAATGTTTTACCGGCCCGCAGAATTTTATGACCGGGCCGGAGTTACCTTGATAACGGGCCAAAAGGCCGAAGCGCTTGATCCAGAGAAGCAAGAAGTTGTGCTTACCGGAGGAGAGCGCCTGGGTTACGGCAAACTTTTACTGGCCACTGGCGGCAAACCAATTTACCCTCCCATTGCGGGACTTGATAAACAGAATATATTTAGTTTTCACAGCTTTAAAGATTTGCTGGGTATCGAAAAGAAATTGGCATCGGCCCGGCATGCAGTGGTTCTGGGCGGGGGCGTTATCGGGCTGATGGCAGCCGAGGTATTAAAAAAGAAAGGGTTAAAAGTTAGTGTAGTGGAGTTGGGCGGCAGGGTGCTGGCTCCTGTTATTGACGAAACCGGTTCCATGTTAGTAGAAAAAACGTTTAAAAACGCCGGCGTAGATATTTATTTAAATAACACGATCCAGGAAGTGCACGGAGAGGAATCTGTTGAAGGTGTAACCCTCAGGGACGGCACAAACATACCCTGCGACTTGCTGATTGTCGGCGTAGGCGTAATCCCCAGAGTTGAACTGGCAGAAAGCTCTGGAATTGAAATTAACAGGGGCATTGTGGTGAATAAAAAGATGCAGACCTCCGCTCCCAACGTATACGCCTGCGGGGACTGCGCTTCCAACTTTAATTTCGTTACCGGACAAGCCCAACCACTGCCGCTATGGCCCAATGCTTACACCGGGGGCAGGATTGCGGCCTTCAATATGGCCGGCATAGAAAGAGAATATACAGTTGGCACAAGCATGAACGCAATGCACTTTTTTGACCTGAATTTGATTAATGCGGGTCTTAACGTAACAGGCGAAACCACGGGCGATTTTAGAGTTTTGCAAAAATTAGACGCTAACAAAGATATCTACCTGAAATTTGTTTTAAATAATAAGGGCGTTATTCAGGGATACATTTTAATTGGTCAAATAAACAGGGCGGGTATATTCTTAAACCTGATGCGCAAGAAAATCGACGTGCGAAGTTTTGAGCAAGAACTGCTGTCCGGTGATTTCGGATACGCCAATTTGCCTGACGAGCTCAGATGGCAGTTACTAAGAGAAGATGTAATTTTAGGGGTGGTATAATGCTGGTTCAAAAACATTTCGAGAGTGATAGGTTTATACCCGATAAAGAAATGGATGCCTGCGGGCTTTTCGGTGTAATGAACACCAAGGGCGAAAAATTTGGCGGCAGTATGGCCATCAACGCCATTAAAAACATGAAAGTGCGGGGCAGCGGGCTGGGCGGGGGGTTTGCCATTTACGGCCTTTACCCGGAATATAAGGAATATTACGCGCTGCACATCATGTACCAAAATAAAAATCTGGATGCCAAGCGCAGGGTCGAAGCTTTCTTAAAGGAACATTTTTACGTCGTTTATGACGAGGAAATACCCACCAATCCCGACGTGGCTTTATTTTTCCCGCCTATTGTATGGAGATATTATGTTGCACCGCAAAAGAAAAGTGAAGACCAGGCCATACCGGATGATGAGTACGTGGTAACAAGGGTAATGTATTTAAATACAAACGTGGATGATGCTTATGTCTTTTCTTCCGGCAAAGATGTAGGAGTTTTTAAAGGTGTCGGTTTTCCTGAAGAGATCGCGGATTATTTCATGCTGGATAAATTATACCAGGGCTATATTTGGACCGTTCACAGCAGGTTCCCAACCAATACCCCGGGCTGGTGGGGCGGTGCGCACCCGTTCAATATATTGGACTGGACCGTTGTGCACAATGGTGAAATATCCTCTTACGGGACCAATAGAAGATATCTGGAAATGCATAACTATTACTGCACCCTGCATACCGACACCGAAGTGCTGGCTTACGCTGTTGACCTGCTTATGCGCAGGCAAAATTTGCCTATAGAAATAGTCAGTAAAATATTTGCTCCGCCCATGTGGGATGCAATTGAGCAGATGAACGAAAACGATAAAAAATTATTTACCGCTTTACGCATGACTTACGCGCCACTGCTAATGAACGGGCCTTTTACTGTGATTATCGCCCACCATAATGAGATGATCGGGCTAACCGACAGGATCAGGCTAAGGCCGATAACGGCGGGCGCCAAGGGTGATTTTGTATTTCTCTCTTCCGAGGAGGCTTCCATCAGAGCTGTTTGCCCGGATTTGGAGATAGCCTGGACGCCACCCGGCGGCGAACCGGTTGTGGTCAGAATGAACTCGCAGGACCACCTGCTAAGTGTAAAAAAATCGATTTGAGGGTGATAAATCATGTATTCATACCTTTTACCTGAATTTACCATCGAAAGATCGGAAGATAAATGTATCCGCTGCCGGGTTTGCGAAAGACAGTGTGCCAACAAAGTTCATGAATACGACGAAGATTTAAATAAAATTTTTTCGTCAAACGAGCTATGCGTTGGCTGCCAGCGTTGCGTGGCCCTTTGTCCCACTAACGCACTTTATGTACACCCGCGCGTATATGATTACCGGCCCAACAGCAGTTGGACCAGAGATAAAGTGCAAAATCTCAAAAAGCAGGCTGAGACCGGCGGGGTAATACTTACCGGCAGCGGCAATGACAAACCCTACCGGATTTACTGGGACCACCTGGTGCTTAATGCCTCGCAGGTTACCAACCCTTCCATTGACCCTTTAAGGGAACCGATGGAACTGAAGACATTTCTTGGCCGCAAGCCGGACACGCTTGAAATCACCTTTGAGGAAGGTAAAGCCAGCCTTAAATCCCAGCTAAACCCCAACGTGCCCATTAAAACACCGCTGGTATTTTCTGCTATGTCTTACGGGGCCATCAGTTACCAGGCGTATAAATCGCTTGCCATGGCCGCCAAGGAATTTGGGACTCTGTTTAATACTGGCGAGGGCGGCTTGCCGGAGCACATGCGCGAGGAATTCGGGGGCAATGCCATAGTTCAGTGCGCAAGCGGCAGGTTCGGGGTTGATTCGGACTATCTGAACAGCGCACAGATTATTGAAATTAAAATCGGACAGGGAGCGAAACCCGGCATTGGCGGGCACCTGCCCGGCGAAAAAGTTTCAGCTAATATTGCTGAGACCAGGATGATCCCGATGGGCACCGATGCATTATCACCCGCGCCGCAGCATGATATTTATTCAATTGAAGACCTTTCCATGCTTATATACGCGCTTAAAGAAGCCACCAATTACGAAAAACCTGTCTCGGTTAAAATTGCCGCTGTTCATAATGTGGCTGCCATTGCTTCCGGTATCGTCAGGGCGGGCGCTGATATTGTGGCTATTGACGGTATCAGAGGGGGAACTGGTGCAGCTCCGCTCGCCACGAGGGATAATGTGGGCATACCGATGGAACTGGCGCTGGCTGCAGTTGATAAAAGGCTCCGGGAAGAGGGTATCAGGCACAAATGCTCGGTGCTGGCTGCTGGAGGAATCAGGTGTTCCGCCGACGCCATAAAAGCCATCGCGCTGGGTGCCGACGCTGTATATATAGGAACAGCGGCACTGGTTGCCATGGGCTGCACCCTCTGCCATAAGTGTTATACGGGAAAATGCAATTGGGGTATTTGCACCCAGGATCCTTTTTTAACAAAGAGGCTTAACCCGGAAATCACCAGTCAAAAACTAGTTAATTTATTAAAAGGCTGGAGTCATGAGATACAGGAAATGCTGGGCGGAATGGGTATCAATGCTATTGAAAGCCTGCGCGGCAACAGGGAACACCTGCGTGGCGTGGGTCTGGAAGAATGGGAACTCAATGTTCTGGGAGTAAAGGGAGCAGGGGAGTGAGCCGAATGAATGGTTTGAATGTTAAATTTGGTTATAGGGATAATTTTTTAGGCGATATTCGTCCGGTTGATGAGCTAATTGCGGAATATACCGTGCTGGACGGCGGCAAAGCTGTCATAAACGCCGGTGCCATGAAACATAAAGAGGTTAACGATGTTCTCAGGGAAGTTGCATTGCGGGGCGCTTTTGAAATCACCGTCAACAATGTTTACGGGCAAAGGTATATCGGCACCAGATTGGTGCTTCCCCGGGAATACAAGCCCGTTAAAATAGTTATTAACAACTTTCCCGGCAATGACCTGGGGATGTTTTTAAAAGGCCATCAAATTATTGTCAACGGCAACGCCCAGGACGGCGTAGGAAATACCATGGATGACGGGGAAATAATTGTTCACGGCCGGGCCGGCGACGTGGTTGCCATGTCCGTGCGGGGCGGCAAAGTCTTTATCAGGGACAACGTTGGTTACAGAGCGGCCATTCACATGAAGCAGTATAAAGAAAAATTGCCCGTTCTTGTTGTCGGCGGAACCGCACAGGACTTTTTAGGTGAATATATGGCCGGTGGAATAGTAATGTTGCTGGGTTTAAATTTGAGGGAAAGCGAGCCGCACCGTGCCAACTATATAGGAACAGGCATGCACGGGGGCGTAATATACCTGCGCGGTACTGTTGAACAACATCAACTCGGCAAAGAAGTAGGGGTACGCAACCTCGATGACGCAGACCGTGAAATTGTGGCCACCTATGTTAAGAAATACTGTGAACATTTTGGAGGCAACGCCGAAGAAATTTTGAAAGGTAATTTTATTAAGTTGTTACCGGTCTCCCTTCGCCCCTATGGGAAAATATACGCGTACTAGAGGAATGGGGACACACCTCTTCTTTGGGGTCATGGCTCTAGGGTCGGAGGTATGTCCCCAACAGTTCTTTTTTAAACTATGCTTACTTTGTATTCCCTCAACCACGCATCTACCTGGATCAGATATGCAAATAACTGTGCATCGGTCATTAGCTGGCCGTAAAAAGGTTTATTTAAATTGCTCCCTTCGCGGGCAGTTAATTTACGCAATGTCTCAATATTAACCAGCCTTCTCAGCGGCGAATCATGATCTTCCAATATTTCCAGCACAACGCTGCGAACAGCACTTAAATAATTTGGGTTATGGGTTTTGGGATAAGGGCTTTTCTTTCTCGTTAGAACTTCCTGAGGTAAAACTCCTTTCATTGCCCTGCGCAGAATACCCTTTTCCATCTGATCACAGGTTTTCATTGACCAGGGAATATTCCAAACATATTCAACAAGACGGTGGTCACAAAACGGAACTCTCACCTCAAGTCCCACGGCCATACTCATTCTGTCCTTACGGTCCAATAGCGTTTGCATGAACCAATGCATGGTAAGGTATCCAATCTCACGGATACGCTCATTACGAGCATCCTCACCGGGCAGGCGGGGCACTTCATCCAGGGTTTCCATATAGCGACGGTAAATGTAATCTTCAGGTTTTACAATTTCAATAATTTCGGGTGCAATTAAACTTATCCGCAAGTCAAAGTTTGCCATCCAGGGAAAAGTGTCAAGAGATACCAGTTCCGGCCTGTTGAACCACGGGTAACCGCCGAAAATCTCGTCAGCGCATTCCCCGGATAGGGCAACAGTCGCCTCTTGCTTGATAGCCCGTGAAAACAAATACAGTGAAGCATCTACATCAGCCATGCCCGGCAAATCCCTGGCCCTGACTGCCGTCGAGAGTGCATCCACCAGCTCCGGAGTATCAATCATGACGTTATGGTGGACTGTGCCTAAATAATTAGAAACCAGTTGCACCCAATGCATATCTGAATCAGGCTGGTAAAGTGTTGGCTTAAAGTTTTTGTCGTTGTCAATGTAATCAATTGACCACGAATGTAAAGAAGGCTTCCCTTCATTATTAAAACCCTCGACTGCATAAGCCGTAATCGCGCTGGAATCAATACCACCGGACAACAAGGTGCAAACGGGAACGTCAGCAACCAATTGCCGGATAACTGTATCCTGAATAAGTTCCCGCACTTTTTCAGTGGTTGTATCAAGATCATCCTCATGAGGCCTGCTGGCCAGTTTCCAGTAAGGCCAAATTTTAAGGCCATTATGGTCGAAAACCAGGCAATGAGCTGGTTTTAATTCTGCGATCCTTTTAAATACACCATGCCCCGGAGTTCGACCGGGGGACATGAACAAAGCTTCCGCTAAACCTTCAGCATCAAGTTCAGGCTTGATCTCAGGATTGGCAAGTAATGCTTTTAATTCCGAGGCAAATATTAATGAGTTATGGCGATAAGTATAAAAAAGCGGTTTAACTCCAATTCGATCACGGGCCAGGAAAAGCCTTTGTTCTTTTTCGTTCCATATACCAAAAGCATAGATGCCATTAAGTTTATTTACACAACTTTCACCCCACTCGATATAGGAGACAAGTAAAACTTCCGTATCGGAGTGCCCTGAAAATGAATACCCTTTTAATTCCAATTCCCTTCTTATATCAGATGTATTGTATAACTCTCCATTATAAGTTATTACATACTGGTTTTCCCCACGGCTACGAACCATTGGCTGGGCTCCACCTTCAGGATCAACCACGATAAGCCTCCGGTGGGCAAAAGCAGCATGTTGTGATAGCCACATACCAGAAGCATCAGGCCCCCTGTTGGCCAACGTGTCGCTCATTGTTGCCAGGACGGTACGTTTAAAAGACAAGTCCTGATCCCAGTCAACCCATCCTGTTACACCGCACATTATTTCTTTCCCTCCCGACAGCGTTTGATAGCTTGTTTTAAATAAATAAAAATCGCCCGCCCTATCCAGGCAGGCGACATTGCCATTAAAGAAGGCGCCCTGTTGCGCCCCCAAACCTGTTTCTTTACTATATGCATCAGAAACAGGAAAATCTATATTAAAATTGTAGTAAAAAATGGAACATAACTATCTCTTCATAATTAAATATAATAAGATAAGTTTTCTGTATTTATCCGGCTGTCTTAAGGTTATTATCCATATTACCCCTTAAAATGAAAATATTAGATTTTTTTAATTTTATGTTGACTAACCATTAAATAACTGAAAACCAGCATTATAAAAGCTGTGGAATGTGGATGCACAGTATATTCTGACTGATAAATTAAGCTGATTGCCACTAAACAACCTGCAATTGTTATGGGCAGTCCGGTATAAACATTATTCATATGAGATACATTGTACCGCGATAGTCTATACCAACCACAGGTGATAAAAATAATTGATATAATATAGCCCGAAATTTTAAAAGTTGAAAGTGGAAATAACAGCGCAATAATTGAAGGTGCCAGACCAAAAGTAACAATATCCGCAAGGGAATCCATTTCCTTGCCAAGTTTGCTTACAACATTTAATTTTCTGGCAACAATTCCGTCATACCGGTCAAAAACTGCGCCGAATATAACCATTAGTGAAGCGAGGAAAAAATAATCTTTAGCAGCTAAAATTATAGCTACCACACCCATTATCATATTGCAACAGGACAAAACATTAGGTAAGTAGTTCCTTAGATCATTTTTATCAATAGTTTTTATCCTTAATCACCCCCAGTACAGTTTTTCCAGCTATAACAGTATCTCCTTCCTTGACCAAAATTTTTACATTGTCAGGAAAGTCAATTTCAGTGCAAGATCCAAATTTTATCATCCCAAATATTTCCCCTTGAAGGACAGAATCACCTTTTTTCCTGTAACAAACTATTCTTCGAGCAATAAATCCAGTAATTTGGTGAACAAGTACCTTAATCTTTTTGTTTTCTATGCCAATGGTATTTCTTTCGTTTAATTCAGAGGCATGACTTTTAAAAGCGGGGAAATACCTGCCCGGCCTGTAAGAGGTATAGGTGATTATTCCTTTTATTGGACTTCTGTTTATATGGACATTAAATAAAGATAAAAAAATACTAACCTTTACAGCATTTCCATCTATAAAAGTATCTTCTCTGAAAGGAATAATTCTTTGGATTTTGCCATCGGCGGGTGATAAAATGTACCTGTCATCAGAAATGATTAGACGTTTAGGATTGCGGAAAAAAAATAAGACGAATGCTAGCAATACTAGAAAGATATAAAATAATATGCTGCTGAAAAAATAGCTTAAAAACATCAATACAGATAAGATAATACAGTAAGATATTGCTTCTTTAGCCAGACGCATACTAACTCCAAGTATTTTTTTTTCATTATACTTTAAAGGTCGTCTTTCTGGAAGATTTTTTTTTAATCCCAAAGGTGAGTAAAAAATGGGGTCATTATATTGCCATCCCAATACGGGTTACCTTTTTAATTTTATTACCACTTATTATATTCTATCCTGAAAAAACTTTGACGGAATATCTCCAGATGACTAACAGCTGGCTCAGAGGCGGGCGGACAGGGTCGTCCGCCCCTACAGCAACCCCTTTTTCATCTTTTCGATGGTGCCTCATTAGCGGCATGGTGGTCTAATAAAAAATTATATTCTGAATTACCATCTGACATCCCTGGGATGGATATTAATTTTTTTCAATAGTCAGGCCATTCATATTGATTAATAATGCTAATTAGAAAAAGGCTAAGCAAATAAAGTTTACAAGGCCATGTAAGAAAGATGATAGTTGGTGATAAAATAATGTAATAATTTTGCAAGGATTAGTTCTGATTTTTACAAGTTTTTTGGGGATAATAACCTCATTTTTATGTCCTTATGGACAATTGTGAATGACGTTTTTGGTGGCAATGTTACCCATTAATTGATATAATACATATCATACCAATGGTTGACCATGTCTCATTAATTTGAGGGAAGGATCTTATTTATGGAGCTTACACGCAAAAAAAGAACAAGGTTGTATGAACGCGTTGTTGAACAAATACAGGATTTGATAAAAAATGGTACTTTAGCTCCGGGAGACCAGCTTCTTCCGGAGCGCCAGCTGGCGGAAAAGCTTGAGGTATCTCGCTCTGCCGTGAGAGAGGCTCTAAGCGCCCTTTCCCAGATGGGTTTGATTGAAATAACTCCAGGAAGCGGGGCCTATGTCAAAAAGGCCGATATACAGAGCTTAATTGAACCATTAGCCGCAATTATGTTGCGTGAGACCAGAAATGTTTTTCATCTGCTGGAAGCCAGACGCATATTGGAGACCGGTATTGTAAAAGTTGCCGCGCTCAGAGCCAGCACAACTGATTTGTTAATTATCCGGGACGCGGTGAATAATATCCGTCAAGATGTGGAAAACTCGAAAGATACTGATGAAGCTGATCTGGATTTCCATATAGCCATTGCCAACTCCACCAAAAACCATATTTTAGTTAATATAATGACCATGGTTTCGGGACTGATGAGAGAAGCGTATGGACCCAGCAGGAAAAAGTTGATTTATAAAGGTAAGAACATCTGGTATGATCAACACTTAGAAATATATGAGGCTCTTGTAAGAAAAGACCCCGAAAAGGCTGCCGAAGCCATGGAAAGACACCTTCTCACGGCTATTGCTGAATTAAAGGCAATTACAGAGTGGGAAGAATATGATGATATTGAGAAATAAATACTTGACTAAAATCTTGAATTATGTCAATATATGTTTAAAACTTGATATATTCGATGATGAAATGATTCAGGTAACGGTGCCTGTGGTTCTTTAAGAACCATCAGGCTTTTTTATTTGCCGGTTTATATTGTGGCGCAGTTAAAAAAATTTATATTTTTCAAAAATAACAGAAGGATTAATTTTTTTTTACGTCGAATTGGTCATACCAGATGCGACAATATATATACCCCAATTGTACCACTTTTTATACAACTACATGCTGGGAATTTTTGAAAAAAAAGGATTTAGCCGTCCGGTTCAATTCCGGATACCTCATTATCAAACCGGCGGTTACAATAACTTTGGGGAAGGAGGGGAATGGCATTTTTATTGATTAATTTGTTGTCATAAATACATTAGGAGGTTTGAAAAATGATTAAGAAAATTAGTGTGGTGCTCTGTGGTTTATTGTTGGTTTTGAGTGCTGCAATTCTGACCGGTTGTGGTGGCGATGAAAAAAACAGCACGGAAAACAAATCGGCAAGCGACGCAGGCAAAGAAATCAGAGTCGGTGTGGCCGGTCCTTTTACCGGGGCCATTGCTGAAACGGGCACAACCATTAAAAATGCCGTTTTACTGGCGGAAGAACAAATTAATCAAGCTGGTGGAATTAACGGCAAACAGGTGAAGCTGGATCTGCAGGATGATAAAGCCGATCCAAAGGAGGCTGCTGCCGTAGCCAATAAATTTGCCTCAGACAAATCCATCCTGGCGGTCGTGGGTCACTATACCAGTTCCACCACATTGGCGGGAGCTCCCATTTACAACAGGGTTGGGCTTCCACACATCGGTATCGGCTGTACATCTCCGGCCATTACCTCTGCCGGCCCATATACTTACAGGGTTCTTACCAGCGATGCCTATGACGGTGAATATGTTGCCAATTGGATGATTGAAGAAGGGTTTAAAAATATAGCGGTTGCCTATGAAAATGATGATTACGGCAAAGGGCTGGCCGATGTGTTCAAGGCGAAAATTGAATCCCTGAACGGCAAAGTAGTGGCTATGGAGCCCTATAACTTGGGAGAGACAAAAGACTTCAGCGCAATCCTGACCAAGTTTAAAGCGGCCAAACCGGACTCCCTGTTTATTGCCGGGCAATACAACGAAGCCGCCATGCTGTTAAAGCAGGGCAAGGGCATTGGTTTCAAGCTACCGGTATTCGGTTCCAACGGGCTGTACTCTGATGCATTGATTAAACTGGGTGGTGCCGATGTTGAAGGGCTTAAATGTGTGGGGTCTTTCCACCAGTCCGCTCCTTCCCAGGAAGCCAAAGACTTTATCGCCGCCTATAAGGCAAAGTACAACCAGGAACCTGACATTTGGGCAGCATATGCTTACGATGCAGCCAATATATTGTTTGCAGCCATTAAAAATGGTGGTGAAGACCGTGAAAAAATCAATGAATATCTGACCACACTCAAAGACTTTAAAGGAGCCACCGGGGTTACCACATTTGACGAGAACGGTGACTGCATGAAGGAACCACTGAAACTGGTCATCCAAAACGGAAAATTTGAGTTGTATATAAAATAATCTTTTGACAATAGGGGCGGGGTTTAGCTCCTCGCCCCGGTAACATTTAAAAGGAGGCTAAAGACCTCATGGACGTTTTTTTTCAACAGCTTGTTAATGGTCTGACTGTGGGTAGCCTCTATGCTTTGATTGCCCTGGGATATACCATGGTCTACGGCATCCTCAAAATTATCAATTTTGCCCATGGAGATATACTGATGATAGGTACCTTTATCGGGCTAGTGCTGGTTATGAATTTTCATCTGGCCTTTGTTCCCGCCCTTTTGCTGGCCATGTTTATAACCGCCCTTATGGGTATTCTGGTTGAAAGGCTGGCCTATCGCCCGGTGCGGGCAGCTGACAAGCTAATTGCCCTGCTGAGTGCCCTGGGGGTCTCCATTTTCCTGGTAAATTTCGCGCAATTGGTTTGGGGCACCGAGACTCACCCTTTTCCGGTAAACATTTCCGGCGAGCCCATTATACTGGGTGAAGTCCATATCGGTACCCTGCAGATCTGGGCGCTGGGTGTATCCCTGCTGCTAATGGTCGGGCTTCATTTTTTTGTTAACCATACCAAAATGGGTGTGGCCATGCGGGCTACTTCATTTAATGTTGATTACGCCAGATTAATGGGGATTAACGTAGATAATATCATCTCCATAACCTTTGCCATCGGGTCCGCCCTGGCGGCGGCAGCCGGCATCCTTATCGGGGTGTATTATGACGCGGTATATCCTGTAATGGGTTATAGCGCCGGGCTTAAAGCATTTACCGCCGCGGTGCTGGGAGGCATAGGCAGTATACCCGGGGCCATGCTGGGAGGGCTGCTTTTAGGGGTGCTGGAAAATGAAGGGGCGGCCTACCTATCCTCCGGATACAAAGACGCCATCGCCTTTGCCTTGCTAATAATCATTTTACTTATCAAGCCTACAGGCTTGATGGGTAGAAGAGAACAGCAGAAAGTGTAGGTGAGGGAAATGGAACACCTGGCAAGGTTTACTTTAAATTACCGCAATAAGGCTGTCTCACTGGTTTTTATGATACTACTGGCCTTAATTCCCCTTTTCATAGCCAATGATTACTATATTCACGTATTGATCACCCTGGGCCTGTTCATAATACTATCCCTAAGCCTTAACCTTGTTTCTGGTTATACCGGTCAGCTTTCCATTGGCCACGCCGCTTTTTACGGTATTGGGGCTTACGTCACCGCCCTTTTGATGCTCAAACTCAACCTGTCTTTTTTAGTGGCCATACCCATTGGCGGGTTAGTTACAGCTTTTTTCGGGCTGCTCCTGGGGCTGCCTACAATGCGGCTGGCGGGGGACTACTTGGCTATTGTAACTTTAGGCTTTGGGGAAATAGTCAGACTGGTGCTGTTAAACTGGGATAAGGTAACCCGGGGGCCGATGGGACTGCCGGGAATCCCGGCGCCTGAACTGGGGTCCTATGTATTTATGAGCAAAATTCCATATTATTACACTGTTTTTATTATTGTATTGATAACCGTTGCAACCATGAGAAGGATTGTAAATTCCGGCTTCGGCTTAAGCCTTATCGCAATCAGCCAGGATGAACTGGCCGCCGAAGCGGTGGGGATCAATACCCTGCGCTGTAAAATTATTTCTTTTATAATTAGCGCTTTTTTTGCCGGTATTGCCGGTGGTTTCTTTGCAGTGTATATATCGTTCGTGAGTCCTGATTCTTTTACTTTCATGGATTCCATTATGGTTCTGGAAATGGTTGTCCTGGGAGGCTTGGCCAGCATTCCGGGTTCAATTATCGGAGCAGTGGTGCTTGGTTTGATACCCGAAATTTTAAGGTTTATGGCCGAATACAGAATGCTCATTTTTGGTGCATTAATGGTGGTAATCGTTATTTTTAAACCTGATGGTTTCTGGAGCGCCAAGAAAAGGATGCGCAACGCCATAATGAAAGACCTTGCCGCCCGGAAAATGATTGACACCAAGACTGTGAGTCCGCGGGGTGAATATATTGAAGGTGCTTGATATTGACAGTGTTACCATCCGGTTCGGGGGACTTGAAGCCATCAGGGATGTCAGTTTTGCCGTGGATGAAGGGGAGCTTTTGGCCATTATAGGGCCCAACGGGGCCGGGAAGACCACTATTTTTAACGCCATGACCGGAATTTACCGGCCCACGCAGGGCAATATTTTATTCAAAGGACAGTTGATTAACGGGCTTAAGCCAAACCAGCTGGTCTTAAAAGGAATAGCCAGGACTTTTCAAAACATCCGCCTTTTTTCGGCGCTGACAGTGCTGGAAAACGTTATGGTGGGATGGCAGTGCCGCAGCCGGGAGGGCCTGTGGGGCGCTCTGGCCGGCGGGAAAAGGGTTGCCGTAAACCGGGTCGAAGCCATCAACCAGTGCAGGGAATATATAGAAATGGTGGGACTGGCTGATTTAATGGAAGAACTGGCCACCAACCTCCCTTACGGCAAGCAGCGTTTACTGGAAATAGCCAGGGCGCTGGCCACTGGCTGTAATCTGCTCCTGTTGGATGAACCGGCGGCTGGTATGAACGCTTTGGAAAGGGAGGAACTGATTTCCCTGATCCGGCATATTAGCAAAAATTTAAGAAAAACCATTATTTTAATTGAACACGATATCAACCTGGTAATGAATATATCGGAACGTATAGTTGTTTTGGACCACGGTGAAAAAATTGCCGAGGGCACTCCCGGGGAAATAAGGACAAATCAAAAAGTTATCGAAGCCTATCTGGGCAGTGAGGATCCTCTGGAACAAGAGGTGGTTTAAATGCTGGAACTTAAAAATGTTATGGTTAATTATGGGGTAATCCCGGCTTTAAAAAGTATTTCTTTCAAGGTTGAAGAGGGAGAAATTGTAACCCTGATCGGGGCTAACGGGGCCGGTAAAAGCACCATTCTTAAAGCCATTTGCGGTTTAATCAAATTAAAGGGCGGGGCTATAACCTACCAGGGGGACACAATTTCGGGAATGGGCGCTCACTTGATCATTCGCCGTGGGATATCCCAGGTACCCGAAGGGCGCGGCATCTTTGCCAATCTTACAGTGGAAGAAAACCTTGGCTTGGGTGCTTATGTCAGAAAAGATAAGGCGGAAATAAACAGGAATCTAAAAGTTGTTTATGACCGTTTCCCCAGGCTTTTTGAAAGAAGAAAGCAAGTAGGCGGCACTTTAAGCGGTGGTGAGCAGCAGATGCTGGCCATTGGCCGGGCACTGATGGCAGCTCCAAAGCTGCTGCTGCTGGACGAACCCTCAATGGGACTTGCTCCGCTGGTAGTAAAGGAAATATTTAAGATCATCAAAGAAATAAACCAAACGGGGACCACCATCCTGCTGGTGGAACAAAATGCCAGGATGGCTCTATCTGTGGCCAACCGGGGTTATGTAATGGAGACGGGACAAATTATCAGTCACGGTACTGCAAGGGAACTGCGGGACAACGAGGATGTCAAGAAGGCGTACCTGGGACACTGAGTGAGTTTAAATTTCGTAAGGGGGTATGGTTTTGCTTATTCTGTCCGCCGCTGATGTTTATAAATCGGTGACCATGCTTGAAGCAATAGATGCCGTGGCTACCGCCTATCAGGAATATTCTTCGCATGAGGCAGTGGTTCCTTTGAGGGTACCCATAAATGTCCCCGAGCATAAAGGTATTTCACTTTTCATGCCCGGTTATTCCCCCCGTAATGAGGCAGTGGGCGTGAAAATTGTCTCTGTTTACCCGGAGAACGTGAAAAACGGCCTGCCTACCATTCACGCCCTGGTAGTGATGCTGGACGGGACCACCGGCAAGCCGGTGGCGGCCATGGAAGGGGGCCACCTTACCGCCCTAAGAACCGGAGCGGCTTCCGGTGTGGCTACCCGGTATCTGGCCAGGGCCGATGCGAACACTGTGGCCGTTATTGGAACAGGGGTGCAGGCACGTACCCAGTTGCTGGCTGTATGCTCGGTAAGAAACGTTAAACAGGTGCTGGTGTATGACGTTAATCCGGAAATGGCAGCATTATATGCCTCGGAAATGCAGGTCCAGTTAAATAATTTACTAGGTAAGGAGGTCGCTGTGACTGTCGCTGTTTCTTCCCGTGCGGCGGTAGCCGATGCAGATATAATAGTAACCGCCACCACTTCGCAAAAGCCGGTTATATCTGGTTCCTGCCTGAAAAAAGGAGTCCATATCAACGGTGTCGGGTCTTTTACCCCACAAATGCAAGAAATTGATGAGGATACCGTCCTTCTGGCCCGAAAAGTCGTGGCTGACAGTAAAGAGGCCGTGCTGGCAGAGGCCGGAGATTTAATTATACCTATTAATAAAGGCCTGCTGAAACCTGATACAATTGTCGAAATTGGAGATATAGTTAGCGGAAAGAAGCCCGGCCGAGAAAACGATGATGAAATCACCTTTTTTAAAACCGTGGGAATGGCCCTGCTGGATGTCGTCGTAGGCAATCTGGTATACAGAAAGGCAGTAGAAAAAGGCCTGGGCTGTAATGTTTCGCTATAACGAGCAAATTGGCATGACCACACCATAAAATTAACCGGGCCGTCTCTAAAGTTTTTCAGCAACACATTAATAAGCTAATAACTGGAAACATAGGAAATTTGAGGCTTTAAGCATGAGTTTTCAAATAAAGGGATTTTTATATGTATTCAGCGCTGCGATGCTCTGGGGACTATCAGGGCCAATAGCCAAGTACATGTTCAACACCAATGTGGACCCGTTTGATCTGGTGCAAATCCGGCTGATTCTGTCTTTCTTTATCATCCTTGGCTATCTAGCGTTATGCAACAGGAAATTGCTGCGTCTGGACCGGGAGGATTATCTTTACGTTTTTATTCTTGGAATAATTGGCGTGGCGGTGGTACAATTTACTTACTTATATACCATCAGCGCCACCAATGTGGCCACTGCGGTTTTTCTGGAATATCTGGCCCCCATATTTGTCCTTATCTACGGGGTTGCCCGTAGACAGGAGGCTCTCAACAGAATTAATTGTTCGGCGATAATATTCGCTGCCCTGGGCGGATTCCTGATTGTGAAAGGAAATTTACACGGAGGCCTGGCGGTAAGTGAAGAAGGCTTGATCAGCGGCCTGACGGCTGCGTCCTCTTTTGCCTTTTATACGGTGTATACCAAAAGAGGGCTGGCCAAATACAGTCCCCTCACTATCATGTGCTGGAGCTATGCCTTTGGAGCTTTAATATGGCTTTTTTACCAGCAGCCCTGGGTAACTTTTAGCCATTATTATGGCAGCACCTGGTATATCATATTGTACTATGTCGTCCTGGCCACCGTCTTGCCTTATGGATTGTTTTTTAAAGGTTTGTTCTACCTGTCGCCGTTTAAGGCAGGTCTTACAGCAAATCTTGAGCCGGTTATTGCGGCTGTATCGGCTTATTTGATGCTGGGAGAGAAGTTAACTGTTCTCCAGTTTACCGGCTGTGGTTTCATCTTGCTGGCCGTTTCACTTATTCAATTAAAGTTCGTAAATTTAAATGGTATAGAAAAGCCAGTAGATGATAATGTACATTAATAGTTATTTATTATCTAAATTTTAGGGGATTTTAGCTGATAATTGGTCATACCAGGGTAGGCCATATTGATACCCTTGGTTTATTTCTCTTGTGTAAATAATTTATTAGTTTATTGAATTCAGCTCAAATTTAAAATCCCCCAAATAATTATGTTAAGGGAGGAGTCTATAGGATGCATCTTGACTTGTCTTTCTTAAAAGAACTGGGAATAAATGATAATAATTCCGGTGTTTATAATGGCAACTGGTTAAAGAGCCAAAATGCGCCCGAAATTGAAGTGACCACGCCAATAAACGGCAAAACCATTGCATCGGTTTACCAGGCCACACTTGACGAGTATGAAAGTGTAATTACAGAAGCACAAAAAGCATTTAAGCTATGGCGAAACATTCCTGCCCCGAAAAGAGGAGAAATTGTTAGATTAATTGGAAATGAACTACGGAAGTACAAAAGTTTACTGGGAAAACTGGTAACCCTGGAAATGGGAAAAATTTTGCCCGAAGGTGAAGGCGAAGTCCAGGAAATGATTGATATAGCCGATTTTGCGGTGGGATTATCCCGTCAGTTGTATGGTTTAACCATTGCAAGTGAGCGGGAAAAACACCGCATGTATGAACAGTGGCATCCTCTGGGAACGGTGGCTGTTATTACTGCGTTTAATTTTCCGGTTGCGGTATGGTCCTGGAATGCCCTTATTGCTGCGGTTTGCGGTGATGTTATAATCTGGAAGCCATCTAGCGAAACCCCGCTAACTGCCATTGCCGTGCAAAATATTGTTGACAAAGTTGTAAAAGAGCAAGGACTGCCCGGTGGTATATTTAATTTAATTATCGGGCCCGGTTCCACCGTCGGGCAGAGAATGCTGGAAGACAGACGCATTCCGTTGGTAAGCTTTACCGGTAGCATACCCATGGGAAAACTTGTGGCGGAGCATGTGGGGCGCCGGTTGGGCAAAACAATACTGGAATTAGGCGGCAACAACGCAATTATCATTACCGGTAACGCCAATCTGGATATGGCTTTGCGGGCGGTTTTGTTCAGCGCGGTGGGAACTACGGGACAAAGATGCACCACCACCAGAAGACTTATTATTCATGAATCCATTTACGATATTTTTTTGGAGCGGCTGATAAATGCCTATAAGCAGGTTACAATCGGTAATCC
The DNA here is from genome assembly GCF_000430885.1 of Desulfotruncus alcoholivorax DSM 16058. Lineage (GTDB taxonomy): Bacteria > Bacillota > Desulfotomaculia > Desulfotomaculales > Desulfallaceae > Desulfotruncus > Desulfotruncus alcoholivorax. The sequence continues at coordinate 26,096 of NZ_AUMW01000026.1, forward strand.
TCTGGAAAATGGGACTCTTATGGGGCCACTGGTCAAAAAATCAGCCGTGGAAGATATGATGCATGCTCTGGAAGAACTGAAAAAGGCCGGCGGCAGGATCCTTTACGGTGGTGAATTGCTGGAAGGCGAGGAATATCAAAGCGGGTGTTATGTAACACCCTGTATCGCTGAAGCAAAAATAGAATATGATATTGTCCGGCACGAAACTTTTGCTCCAATTCTGTATGTAATGAAATATACAGACCTGGATCAAGCCCTGGCAATCCAAAATGATGTTCCCCAAGGGTTATCGTCTTCTATTTTTTCCACCTCGATGTTGGAAGTGGAACAGTTCCTCGGACCTGATGGATCTGATTGCGGCATCGCTAATGTAAATATCGGCACATCCGGAGCTGAAATCGGCGGGGCATTCGGGGGTGAAAAAGATACCGGCGGTGGACGTGAATCCGGCTCTGATGCCTGGAAAGCCTATATGAGAAGACAAACGGTTACTATAAACTGGGGTTCCAGTCTCCCATTAGCCCAGGGAATAAAATTCGGTGATTAATAATCCTCCAGGTTTTTGTTAATCAACCAAAGAGATGATGTGAAAATAATGAACATTACCAGGAAGAAGAGGACCAGGCTGTACCGGGATATCGTGGCCCAAATAAGGCAGCTAATTCAAGAGGGTTCCCTGTCACCAGGTGACCAGTTGCTCCCGGAAAGGCAGCTGGCGGAAAAGCTCGGGGTGAGCAGGTCGGCTCTCAGGGAAGCCCTAACAGCATTGGACTCCATGGGCTATATAGATATTACCCCGGGCGGCGGGGCCTATATCAAAAAAATGGGAATGGAGAGTATGGTTGAACCCCTGGCTGCCATAATGTTAAAGGAAAGAGAAAATGTGTTTGAACTGTTGGAAGCCAGGAAGATCCTGGAGGTGGAAATTGTAAAACTAGCCGCCCAAAGGGCAAGTAAATCCGATTTGTATCAGATCAGAGAAGCGGCGGCGGAGATGCATAATGAAGTGATCAATAACAGGGATGCCCATGAGCCGGATGTAAACTTTCACCTGGCCCTGGCCCGGGCATCACAGAATTCCATACTGTACAACATTATGACCATGCTGGCGGGATTAATGAAAGAGGCTTACGGCCCAAGCAGGAACGAATTGCTGAAGGACCCCGAACAAAACCAGATCTGGTGCGAACAGAATTTTAAAATATACGAGGCGGTTAAGAACAACAACCCAGACCTGGCTTCCAAACTGATTAGAGAGCATTTGCAGATGGCTGAAGATAAATTGAAAGTGATTTTTGGTGATGATGATAGCGATTGAATTTTTTTTTAAACTTCGTGGTTTACAATGGTCGGACCAATTATTGTGTTCTACTGTACAACCGTTCCATTAATTGCTACGGAGTGAAAAAGGAAATGACGACAAGGGGGGACCAAGGTTGAGGATTGACGAGCACCCGGTATTGACATTCACCAGAGGTAAAAAGGTAACATTTTATTTCGACGGTAAAAAAATTGAAGGGTATGAAGGGGAGCCCATCGCAGCGGCTTTGCATGCGGCCGGGGTTAAAGTATTGAGGCATAGCCACAAAAAAAACCGTCCCAGAGGTTTTTATTGTGCCATTGGCAACTGTTCTTCCTGCTTAATGGTGGTAGACGGCGTTCCCAATGTACGTGTATGCGTTGAAAAGCTCCGCGAAGGCATGCAGGTGGAAACCCAGAAGGGGAGGGGTGATTTAATTGTTGAAGACTGATATAGCCATTATCGGTGCCGGCCCCGCAGGGCTTAATGCAGCTATCAGCGCCGCCGCCATGGGCGCCAAAGTACTGCTGCTGGACCGGGATGATCGTGCGGGCGGTCAATTAATCAAACAAACCCATAAATTCTTCGGTTCCAGGGAGCTGCACGCCTCACTCCGCGGAATAGATATCGCCTCATTACTGCTGGCCAGGGTGCGGGAATTTGATAATATTGATTTCAGGCTGGGCGCAACTGTACTGGGCTATTACGAAGATGGTGTCATAACGGCTGAATACCGTGGGAACTTTTTGAAAATAAAGGCTGACAGGTACGTTATTGCCACGGGGGCGTCAGAAAAAATTCTACCGTTTCCCAATAATGATTTGCCCGGGGTATATGGTGCCGGGGCTGTTCAGACCCTGACCAATGTATACGGCGTTCTGCCGGGGAAAAGAGTAATTATGGTGGGTTCAGGCAACATTGGCCTGATCGTTAGCTATCAACTACTGCAGGCGGGGGTTCAAGTGGCAGGTATTGTGGAAGCTGCGCCCGGAATCGGGGGGTACCTTGTTCACGCAGCCAAAATAAGGAGGGCCGGCGTACCCATATATACTTCTCACACTATAAAGGAAGCTTATGGGGATTCAAGTGTTCAGGGTGCAGTGATCTGGCAGCTGGATGAAAAGTGGCAGCCCTTAAACGGGACAGAGAAGGATATTGAGGCGGACGTTATTTGCATAGCCGTCGGCCTGACCCCTTTAACGGAATTACTGTGGCAGGCTGGCTGCCAGATGAAATACGTGCCCCAACTGGGCGGGCATGTGAACTTAAGGGACGAGAATCTTATGACCAGTGTGCCGGGTATTTATGTTGCCGGGGATGTAAGCGGCGTTGAAGAAGCCAGCGCCGCCATGCTCGAAGGTAAACTGGCGGGGCTGGCGGCTGCAAAAAGCCTGGGCTACAGCATTGAAAATTACGATGAGCTTTGGCAGCAGGCCATAAGCCAACTGGACGGGCTCCGTTCGGGACCCGCTGGTGAAAAAATTCGCAGCGGTCTTAAAATGCTGGTTAGATAGTTGGAAAGAGAGGGGTAATATGCTTACAAAAACAGGGGTACCGACCGCGCAAGAACTGGACCGGGTTACTCCGACCCGGCATAGGCTGGAGCAGGGACCGGTGGCTATAATTGAATGTTTTCAACAAATACCCTGTAATCCTTGTTTTCTTTCCTGCAAACAGGGTGCCATTCAGGAATTCAGCGATATTAATGACCTGCCCGTGCTAGATGACAGCAAGTGTACAGGCTGTGGCATATGTATAGCAAATTGCCCGGGGCTGGCCATTTTCGTGGTGGATTATTCTTATTCCCCGGATGAAGGGCTGGTAAAATTGCCTTACGAATTTTTACCGGTTCCGGAAATTGATGCTCAGGTGGACGCGCTGGACAGGGAGGGCCGTATCGCCGGAAAGGGCAGAGTTGTTAAAGTTCAGCGGTTCAAAGGACAGGAGCGCACACCGGTGGTCTGGCTGGCTGTGCCAAAAGACCTGGTGATGTCGGTAAGAAATATCAAAGTGGGGGGACAAAGCCATGCCCGATAGAACCATTGTCTGCCGGTGTGAAGATTTAACACTGGAAGAGATAAGAGATTTAATTAAAAAAGGCTACCAATCCATTGAGGAGATCAAGAGAGTCAGTCGCTGCGGCATGGGACCCTGCCAGGGCAGGGGTTGCCGGCAGATTGTGGCCCAGGAAATCGCCGGCGCGACAGGTAAAAATATGGAAGAAATAAAAATGCCAAAATTCCGCCCGCCGGTAAAACCCATAAAACTTAGCATTTTGTTGGGTGGTGAAGATAAGAATGCGTAATACCGCAGATGTGGTGGTCATAGGTGGAGGCGTTCACGGGTGCTCAATAGCTTACCACCTGGCCCAAAAAGGCATTAAAAATGTTGTTTTACTTGAAAAAAACTACCTGGCAAGCGGGGGCACGGGAAGATCGGCTGCCGGTATAAGGCACCAGTTCGGTACCGAAATTAATATCCGCCTGTCCGCCACCAGTATAAAGATGATGGAAAACCTGGCCGGGGAACTGGACTACCCGCACGGTATTGACCTGATGCAGGGAGGGTATATGATGCTGGCTTATACTGAAAGCCAGCTGGATCAATTTAAAAAGAATGCGGAGATGCAAAACAGCCTCATGAATGCAGGGACTAAAGTGCTCTCAGTTGATGAAATTGTCAGGATCACCCCTGCACTAAACACTGAAGGGCTGGTGGGAGCTTCCTTTAATAAGAGGGACGGTCACGTGGACCCGTTTCACGTTACCCAGGCCTATGCCGATGCGGCCAAACGCCTGGGGGTGGAAATAAACACCCGGACGGAAGTGGTGGATATTATAACTGAGGGAAACCGGGTAACAGGGGTTGTGACAGGTAAAGGAGAGGTAATTAGCACACCGGCGGTGGTCAATGCTGCCGGGCCGCATGGAGCAATAATCGGTAAAATGGTGGGCATAGATATCCCGCTTTACCCGGAACGACACCAGATACTGGTCACCGAGCCGCTGGAAATGTTTCTCCCCTGCATGGTGATTTCTTTTACCCACGGTACCTATTTCAAGCAGACACCCCATGGTAGCCTGTTGCTGGGGGTGGGAGACCCGGAGCATGAGGTGAAAGACTTTAACCAAGAGTCCACCTGGCAGTTTTTGGAGGATGTGGCCAGGAAGATCACATACCACATGCCGGCTCTCAAAAACGTACGTATAGTCCGGCAGTGGGCGGGATTATATGACATCACCCCCGATTCACAGGCCATTCTGGGTAAAACAGACATTGAGGGATTTTATCTGGATGTGGGCTGGAGCGGTCACGGGTTGCAGTTGGGGCCGGTGGTGGGTAAATTAATGGCCCAGGTAATCGCCGGTGAAAAGCCCGATATTGATATATCCGTAATGAGTATAGACAGGTTCAAAACCGGTGCGCTAATACCTGAGCCCGCATGTGTTTAGTTGTGCTGGTTATGTTTGCACAGCTCTATATAAATTGCACATGGTAACTATTCAGCATCTGTAACTGCTTATGAGTCAGGAGACAGGAGTCAGAATGAGAGAACCGGGCACGGGGCTTTCTGACTCCTGAATACTGAATAGTAACTGCACATGTTGATTAACCATTATTTACTGAAATTATTGGAGGGAATAACTTGGTAGAAACGGCTAAACTCATCCAGGGCAACCAGGCCATAGCTGAAGGAGCCATCTACGCCGGGGCCAGGTTTTTTGCCGGATACCCCATTACACCGTCTTCCGAGGTAGCCGAGGAATGTTCCAGGCGGATGCCAAGGGTTGGCGGCGTGTACATGCAAATGGAAGATGAAATAGCCAGCATGGGTGCCATTGTAGGAGCTTCCCTGGCCGGAGTGAAATCATTTACCGCCACCAGCGGGCCGGGCTTTTCCCTGATGCAGGAAAACCTTGGTTTTGCGGTAATGGCTGAAGTTCCATGCGTGGTGGTGAATGTGCAGCGCTCGGGTCCCAGCACCGGGCTGGCCACAAAGCCCGCCCAGTCGGACATCATGCAAGTGAGGTGGGGCCGTCACGGCGACCAAATCGTTATTGCACTTTCCCCCTCGTCAGTGAAGGAATGTTTTGACTTGACGGTGCAGGCGTTTAACCTGTCGGAAAAATTCAGGGTGCCGGTGATCCTGGCGGCAGATGAGATAGTGGCTCACATGCGCGAAAATTTTACCCCGCCGGCCCCCGGTGAATTACAAGTAATCGACCGAAAAAAGCCAACGGTGCCCCCGGAGCAATACAAGCCCTTTGAGCCCGAAAGTGACGGAATTGCACCCCTGGCCGCCTACGGCAGCGAATATGTCTTTCATGTCACCAGCTCAATGCACGGCCCCGAAGGTGTGAGCAACAACAACCCCGCCAATGCCACATGGAAAGTGTCCCAGTTGCATAAAAAGCTGGAACTATACCGGGATGAAATAGTGCTCACTAAAACCTTTGACGTTGAAGACATGGATATCTTGCTGGTGGCATTCGGTGCAGTCACCAGGGCCGCCCGGGCCGCAGCCGTGGAGGCCCGGAAAACCGGGATTAAGGCCGGGGTTTTGCAGTTGGTTACTGTCTGGCCTTTTCCGGACCGGGAACTGGCTCAACTGGCCGGCAGAGTAAAAACAGTGGTGGTTCCGGAAATGAACTACAGCGGGCAGGTGGCCGGTGAAGTGCGGCGGGTGCTGGGCCCTGATCCGGATATCAAGCAGGTCAACAAGTTTAACGGCCAGATCATCACCCCGCAGGATATATTAAAGGCCATAATCTAAGCCATGAAGGAGGCGTCGCAATGTCCCACGCAACTGGCTTGAAATATCTCAAAAAGGACAGCCTTCCCCTGATGTGGTGCTCCGGGTGCGGCAACGGCATCGTCCTGGCCGCCTTGTTAAGGGCCTTTGAAGAGCTGGGGTACGGCAACCACAACACTGTGGTGGTAACCGGCATAGGCTGCTGGGGAAAGGCTGACGATTATATAACCACCAACGCCCTGCATACCACCCACGGCCGCGCCCTGGCTTTTGCCACCGGCATTAAGGCCGTAAACCCCAAATTAAACGTGGTGGTGCTGATGGGTGACGGCGACGGCGTTACCATCGGCGGTAACCATTTCATCCATGCCGCCAGGCGGAACATCGACCTCACCGCCATCGTCGTGAACAATTGCAATTACGGTATGACCGGCGGCCAGTTTTCCGCCACCACCCCGGCGGACAGTTTTACCAGCACCACCGCTTACGGCAACCCGGAGAGGGAACTGGACATCTGCGCCCTTGCCGGGGTGGCCGGGGCCAATTACGTGGCCAGGGGAACGGTATACCACGGGCGGGCGCTGCAAAATCATATAAAAGAAGCTTTAAATAAAAAGGGATTTTCCCTGGTGGAAGTAGTCAGCCCCTGTCCCACCCATTTCGGCCGCAACAATAAAATGAAGTCGGCTGTGAATATGCTGAGGTGGCTTAAGGAAAAAGGGGTTACCCGGGAAGAGTATGAGCGGATGACCGGGCCGGAAAAAAACGGTTATTTTGTGATCGGCAAACTGGCTGACCGGAATGCTCCGGACTTCAACACCAGGTATGAAGAAATTCGGGCCAGAGCCCTGGGCCAATAAGAAAGGTGGAAACCGGCATGAAGGAAAGATACGAGATCATACTGGCCGGGTCGGGAGGCCAGGGCTTGATTGTGTGCGGCATGATGCTGGGTGAAGCCGCCATACTGGAAGGGAAAAACGTAGTGCAGACCCAATCTTACGGCATAGCCAGCCGGGGCGGTTTTTCCAAGGCCGAGGTCATCATCGACAGGGACGAAATAATCTTCCAGCAGGTGCAAAAGCCCGACCTGGTGCTCGCCCTGACCGAAGAGGCCATGGAGATATATGCCTCCGGTTCACCGGAGATTCCGGTTTTTTATGATACCACCCTGTTAAAGACCCGTTCCGGTGAAAATTTGTACGGTTTTCCATTTACAGAAATGGCCAGGGAGCTTGGGCACACCGGAACCGCCAACATGATTGCCCTGGGTGTAATGAGCGCGGTTACAGGCCTGGTAAAGATGGAAAGCCTCGCAGCGGTTATTAACAAAAGGTTCTCCGGTAAAGTGGCGGAAATGAATATAAAGGCGCTAAACCTTGGTTTAGCCCTGGCGGCCAAGTAATTACCGGGCGGGAAGGAGTTGAGTGACAAGACAATGGGGAGATTACAGGACATTAAATACAAAACACCCCCGTGCAGGGAAGCCTGTCCTGCAGGTGTCGACGTGCCCTGTTATATCAGGCATATCAAGGATGGCAGATTTGACCAAGCCCTGGCGGTGATTCGTGAAAGCATACCCTTTCCCGCCGTATGCGGCTATGCCTGTGTCCATCCCTGCGAATTGGCATGCTCCCGCCGGCAGTATGATCAGCCGGTGGCCATCCGTATGCTTAAAAGGGCCGCAGCTGAATATGGCAAGGATGGGTGGAAAAATCAAGTAAAAGCAATACCTTCCACGGGAAAAAAGGTGGCCGTCATCGGCGCCGGTCCCTGCGGCTTAACTGCAGCCTACTATCTGGCCGGAAAGGGGCACGGGGTAACGGTGTTTGAAGCCCTGCCCCTGCCCGGCGGCATGCTGCGTTACGGCATACCGGAGTACCGGTTACCGAATGATGTGCTAGACCGTGAAATTGCCGTTATCGAAGACCGGGGTGTGGAAATCAAGACCAACACAAGGGTGTCATCATCCCGGGAATTATTACGGGATGGCTATAACGCAGTTTTCGTTGCTTCGGGGGCATGGCGGGGTATTACAACCGGAATTGGCGTTTTCGGTGATGCCCGGGTGATGGACGGGATCTCGTTTTTAAAACTGGTTAACACCGGCAACCCGCCTGCAGCCGGCAAAAAAGTGGTAGTGGTAGGTGGCGGCAACACCGCCGTGGATGCAGCCAGAGCCGCATTGCGTCTGGGCGCCGGCGTGACCCTGCTGTACCGCCGGACCCTGGCTGAAATGCCGGCCGGCCGGGAGGAAGTCAAAGAAGCGCGGAACGAAGGAGTCAACTTTGAATTACTGACCGCTCCGTTAAGAATAGAAGGTAATAGGGTTTTATGCACCAGAATGACCCTGGGTGAAACGGATGACAGTGGCAGACCCCGGCCTGTTCCGGTTGAAGGCAGTGAGTTTGCCTTGGAATTTGACCTGCTTATCGAAGCCGTGGGACAGTCTGCGGATGCCGCCTTCCTGGGACTGGCAGGCAATTCCGACGGTACCGTTAAAGTGGACCCGGAAACCCTGGCTACGGCTCATAGAGGTATTTTTGCCGCCGGTGACGCGGTAACCGGCCCATCCTCCATAATCCGGGCCATCGCCCAGGGCAAACAGGCGGCGACCTCCATAGACTTGTATTTAGGCGGTAACGGCTTGATTAAAGAGCAATTAGCCGGCGATGCCGGTGAACACACTGATGAGGCCTTGCCAATGGGAGTGCTGCGGGCAAATATGCCAAGTTTAGCCGTACACGAGCGCCTGAGCGGGTTTAGCCTGGTCGAGCGGGGATATGATGTCAATACGGCAGTCAATGAAGCGCGGCGCTGCCTGTCTTGTGATGCAAGAGATTACCAGGTGGAGGTGGATTCCCTGACCTGCAAGGAATGTGGTTATTGCAAGGAAGTATGTTCTCTGGGCATTTTTACACCATCGACTTCCTTTAACCCTTCAGGGTATAAACCTATGGTTGCGACCTATACCGAAAAATGCGCCGGCTGCCTGAAATGCCTGATGATTTGTCCTGATTTCGCCATAAATATCAAAAATGTTTAAGTAAACTTCATTAAATGGTATCAATATAACCTCCCCCTGGTCAGGAGAACCACACCGTCTGTTTTTCCGATCAGGGGATTTTTTGCAAACGACAAAGTCAATTTATTAAAATATATATAACTGTTTTGGCGTAAACTACCCCATAATACTTCACTAAACAAAAGGAGGTGGTGCCATGACAACGACAAAAATACCCAATAGATTAGCCGGGGAAAAATCTCCTTACCTTCTACAACATGCTTTCAATCCGGTAAATTGGTATCCCTGGGAAGATAAAGCATTTGCCAAAGCTAAAGCAGAAGATAAGCCGGTTTTTTTATCTATCGGGTATAGCTGACCGTTGTTATTGATGCACCTGCCATTGGTGTCATGTAATGGAGCGAGAATCCTTTGAAGATGAAGAAGTAGCGGAGCTGCTAAACCAAAATTTTGTAGCCGTCAAAGTTGACCGGGAAGAACGGCCGGACATCGATAATATCTACATGAACGTATGCCAGGCTCTAACCGGCCAGGGCGGGTGGCCGTTAACCATTATCATGACTCCCGAAAAAAAGCCATTTTTTGCAGGCACATACTTTCCCAAAACTTCTAAATGGGGGAGGGCGGGGCTGGTAGATATTTTGCGTCAAGCGTCCCAAAAGTGGCATGAGGATAGAGAAACCGTCCTGGAAGCCGCGGAAAAGATCACCCAACATATACAGCATCAGCCAATTGGCGGATTCGAGGGAACCATTGAGGACGTTATAGCAAAAGGATATAAATACTTCCGCCAGGCTTTTGATCCCGAATACGGGGGGTTTGGTGCCGCACCTAAATTCCCAACCCCGCATAATCTTTTATTTTTAATCCGGTATCACCAAAAAACCGGTGCCAAACCGGCTCTGGGTATGGCGGAAAAAACACTTAAATCAATGTATCTCGGTGGGATAAACGATCACATCGGTTATGGGTTTTCCAGGTATTCTACTGATAGAAAATGGCTGGTACCACATTTCGAAAAAATGCTATATGACAATGCCTTGCTGGCCCTTGCCTACCTTGAGGCCTATCAAGCAACAGGGGTAACTTTTTATATTAGGGCAGCCGAACAAATTTTTCATTATGTATTAAGAGACATGACCAACCCCGAAGGCGGTTTTTATTCGGCTGAAGATGCTGATTCTGAAGGGGTGGAAGGTAAATTTTATCTTTGGCAGCCTTCCGAAGTTATTAAAGTTCTGGGTGAAGAAAAGGGCAATATTTTCTGCCGCGTCTACGATATCACTGAAGAAGGTAATTTCGAAGGCTATAGCATACCCAATCTGATAGCCGGTACAATTGAAGAAAAAGCCGGCGAATTAAATGTGGATGAAACCTGGTTGGTTGAAGAAATGGCAACTTGCAGAGAAAGGCTTTTCCAGCAAAGGGAAAAAAGAACCAGACCGCATAGGGACGATAAAATATTAACTGCATGGAACAGCTTAATGATAGTTGCCCTGGCCAGGGGCGCTTCCGTGCTAAATGTTCCAAGTTATTTGGATGCGGCAAATAAAGCTCTGCAGTTTATCATGACCCATCTGGTCAAAAGCAACGGCAGGCTTATGGCCCGCTTCAGAGATGGTGAGGCCGCACACCCTGCATATTTAGACGATTACGCCTTTTTAACCTGGGGCCTGCTTGAACTTTACCAGGCCACTTTGGAACCGGGGTATTTAAGTCAGGCTATCAAATGGGCGGAACTGACCCGGGATCTTTTTGAAGATCCATCAAGGGGCGGGTATTTCTTTTACGGGTCCGATACTGAACTACTGATTGCCAGGCCCAAAGAAATCTATGACGGTGCCATCCCTTCCGGTAATTCAGTGATGACCTGGAACCTGCTTAATTTGTTCGCAGCCACAAATAATGACGCTTATCTTAAGGCCGTTGAAAAACAAATAAAAGCCTTCATTGGAACTGTTGCCGGCCACCCCGGCGGCTATTCATTCTTCTTAACCGCGCTATTGTTTGCTGCCGGCACATGCGCACATTTAATTGATATAATAAGTCATCAACAAGAAACTGAAATGGAGACCCTGCACTTACCCTTTGACGATGATTCAACTAATGCAGACGATAACCAAATACATGAAGTTGACTAAACCTACAAGAAGCCTGCCATTGCAAGGAGTGAAACGAAGCCGGGGGCTGTGCCCATCTGATAAACTTGCATTGTACTGCAATAGCAGCTATGTTACAATGTGACTGACTGTAGTGGCAGGGATGTGACGTTGCTTGGCTACGCGGGTATTGGTCGCCAATGCGGAAAAAAGCTATCATAACCAGCTTATCGATATCTTAAAAAGGTCCGGTTATTTGGTGATTGCTGAACAAAACGAGTCAAAGGGCGCGCTGCAGGCAGCATTAAAAATAGAGCCGGACGTCATAATCATCGATGATAACCTGCCGGGCGGAAGCTTGTCTTTGGCCAGAGATATTTATGATCATAACATAGCTCCCGTATTGATAGCCACAACATATTCTGAAAAAGATATGATAGAAATCGCCAAGGCGGCAGGCGTATTTGGCATGCTCTTAAAACCAATCCACGAAACAAGTATTTTACCTGCCATTGAAACAGCAATTAATATATTTAATAACATAAAGTCGTTAGAAAGAGATATTAAAAAGCTTAAACAGGAAATTGAGCAAAGAAAGCTGGTTGAAAGGGCTAAAGGCTTGCTCATGGATAAAAAAGGCTTTTCAGAGGGGGAAGCGTTTAGATACCTTCAAAAGGTCAGCATGGATAAATGCGTCCCCATCAGCAAGGTGGCAAAAAATATAATTGCCAAGCTGCAGGTCAAGTGATATATTTGATGTATACAATATTTCTTGTTGCTAATTATTGATTTTTCACTAATATTACCTATAATTAAAGTTGTGGGTAAATTGAATTAGGGGCAATGGCGTCCCAGGCGTCTGCGATGCAGGCTTGCTTGGGGCGTTTTTATTTTCCGCAATCGTTTACCCAAAGGAGTAGGTTATGTTGAAAACTTTTACTAAAAAGGATGTTCTTGAAAAAGCTGCAGAGTATAATGTTAAATTTATCCGGCTTCAATTTACTAATATTTTTGGCACGTTAAAGAATATCGCTATAACTATTGAGGAACTTGAACGGGCGCTTGAAGGACAGGTAAGCTTTGACAGCTCTGTTATCGAGGGTGTGGTAGGTCGATATGAATCTGACATCCTGCTTTATCCGGACCCTTCCACCTTTGTGATCTTTCCCTGGCGCCCGCGGGAAGGTGCGGTAGCAAGGTTAATCTGCGATGTGCTTAATCCCGACGGAAAGCCTTTTGACGGCTGCTCACGCTCGATACTCAAGAAAAACCTGGCGCTGGCGGAAAACCTTAATATGCAGTTTCAGGTGGGAGCTGAAGTTGAGTTTTTCTTATTTCAAACTGATGAAGCAGGAAAACCCACTGTAACTACGCATGACCAAGCAGGTTATTGTGATCTTACCCCTGTGGATATGGGTGAAAACGCCAGGCGGGACATGGTTTTAACATTGCAGGAAATGGGTTTTGATGTTTCTTCTTCACATCATGAGATTGCACCCGGACAGCATGAAATTTTTCTTAAAGATGATGACGCTTTGGCTATGGCGGACAGCATCACAACTTTTAAGTTTGTTGTGCGTACAATTGCCCAGCGGCATGGTTTACACGCAACCTTTATGCCCAAACCGGTTTCGGAGTATAACGGATCGGGACAGCACCTTTTGTTGTCTTTATGGCAAAACGACAGCAATTTATTTTACGACGAGAATAATCCCAAAGGTCTTAGCAAGGCGGCCAAACATTTTATCGCCGGCCTTTTGGAACATGCCGGGGCGCTCACAGCCGTGGCCAACCCGCTGGTTAATTCTTATAAGAGAATTTCTGCGAACGATCTGGCGCCGGTTCTGGCTGGCTGGTCCGAAAACAACCGCAGTGCCATGATTCGGGTCCCATCCTGGCGCGGGCCGGGTACCAGGGTGGTACTAAGAAGTCCCGATCCAGCGGGTAATCCTTACCTGGTAATGTCTGCTGCACTGCAGTTTGGCCTGGACGGTATCAAGAAATCATTAACACCACCGGAGCCATTGGCTGATGATATTCCAACGTGGGAAATAAAAAAGGTCATCAGGCAAATGGGCTTGCCAAGGAACCTTGAAGATGCCCTCAGGGCGTTTAGGCAGGATAAAACTGCCTGGCACGCTCTTGGAGATGCAATTTCTTCCCGCTACTTAGAAGAAAAAGAAAAAGAGTGGGAAAGATTTCAATCAAAAGTACATCCCTGGGAACTTGAAGAATACCTGCGCAATTATTAACAGAAGGAGGTGCCCTGGCAATATTTTATGCAGCAGAAAAAATCAGGGATGGTATATAGAAACCGGTATTAGAAAACCGGTAAACAATATATTTTTTTGTTATAGGAGGATGGAATTATGAGTTTCAGTCGTGGAATCAACGCCAGTGCAGCAACATTAACACGTTTGCGCACAGGTGAAAGCAGGTGTCCATACAGCGGCATGTGTGTAACTTGTCTGGACGGATGCCCGGGGCTTTGCGAAATCGGCAAATCAGCTATAAGAGGTAAAGAAGTACTTTATCCCCAACCATTTGGCAAAACAACATCAGCTTCTGAAAAAGAATATCCTGTTGATTACTCACATTTTAACATCATGGGTACAGCGGTTGGCGCATACGGGATTGCTGCAGATTCAGATCAAGCTATTTTCCCCGCCGTTAACCTGGAAAGTGCCGTTGGCGCGAATGGCGAAATTAAATTAAATCTGCCTATAGTTGTTGCCGGTATGGGATCAACAAACGTCGCGGCCAATAACTGGAGCCACCTGGCTGCAGGCGCTGCTATTTGCGGTGTTGGCATTGTAATAGGCGAGAACGTTTGCGCAATGGACCCTAATTCCGAAATTAAAAACGGGCGTATTGTCCACTCACCAAATATGGCAAGAAGGGTTAAAGATTTCCAGGAATGGTATAACGGAAAAGGCTTTATTGCGGTTCAAGCCAACGTAGAGGACACTTCACTGGGCACCCAGGAATATGTTCTGGAAAAGCTTGGCGTCGAAGCTGTTGAGCTTAAATGGGGCCAGGGTGCTAAAGACATCGGTGGAGAAGTCAAGTTGGATTCCCTGGAAAGAGCGTTACAGCTTAAGAGCCGTGGCTATATTGTGCTGCCCGATCCCGAAGATCCTAAAATCCAGGCCGCATTTAAAGCCGGAGCTTTCGGAGAATTCGAGCGTCACTCCAGAATTGGCTTTGTTGAATACGAGTCATTTATGTCCAGGGTTGAGCAGCTGCGTAATGCCGGAGCCAAATATGTAATGTTGAAAACCGGTGCCTACCGTCCGGCAGACCTTGCCCGTGCCGTTAAATATGCTTCCGATGCCAAACTGGACCTGCTGACCGTTGACGGCGCCGGTGGCGGCACAGGCATGAGTCCCTGGCGGATGATGAATGAGTGGGGTATACCTACTGTTTATATTCAAGCACTGCTTGTTAAATATCTTGACAAACTTGCCGCTAAAGGCGCTTATATACCTCCTGTGGCCATTGCCGGAGGATTTACACTTGAAGACCATATGTTTAAAGGCCTGGCTATGGGTGCGCCATATACCAGGGCAATTGGTATGGCCAGATCGGCCCTTACCGCAGCGATGGTTGGTAAAAATGTTGGCGAAGGCATTAAGAACGGTAAAATTCCCAATGAACATAAAAAGTACGGTGAAACACTGGAGCAAATTTTTATCAGTGCTGTGGAGCTTAAGGATAAACTGGGCGCCGAAGATTTCAGCCGCCTGCCTGTTGGAGCAATTGGTGTTTATAGTTACTTTGAACGCTTGGCCCAGGGATTGCGCCAATTTATGTGCGGGGCCCGCAAGTTTAGCCTGGAGCATATGACCAGGAACGACTTGGTGGCTTTAACCAGAGAGGCTTCTGAAGTTAGCGGTATTCAATATATTATGGATTGTGATGCCGATGAGGCAGAGCAGATCCTTAGTTAAACAAAATAATACATTTTTTAAGTATTGCATTTTATGATTTAATTAGTTTATAATTAATATAATAAAAAATAAATGATACAATGTCGTATCAGTTTTTAGAGGCAATGATGCCCTCATCAGGTATAAGTTTATACCATGAGGGCATTTATTTTCTATAGGGACCTTTTAGGGAGGAACACTCCATGAGCGAACACAGAATTGTCTTGGTAGATGCCGACACAGTGTGGCGCAAAAACATGAAAGCAATGCTGAATAAATATGGCTACTGGGTTGTTGGCGAAGCCGGAGACGGTGTTGGCGCGCTGAAAATGGTTCGTAGCAGACAGCCTGATTTATTGATCATAGATGCCTCATTACAAGGCATGGATGGTTTTAAAGTGGCTAAAATTGTTCACGAAGATAAACTTGCTCCCGTGGTTGCTACAGCTGATCCAAGTTTTCAAGGGGTAATGGAAAAAGCCAAGGAGGCCAAAGTATTCTCACTGTTGTTTAAACCAGCAACTGAAAGCAGTCTGTTACCGGCGATCGAACTGGCTTTAACCAACTATCAGGAAATAGCTGCCCTGGAAAAACAAATCAAAGAATTACAGGATACGCTTGAAACACGGAAATTGATTGAAAGAGCCAAGGGTATATTAACAGAAACATTAGGGTTAACTGAGGCTGAAGCATTCAGGCGGATGCAGAGGCAAAGCATGAACAAACGTGTTTCCATGCGGGTAATTGCGGAAGCTGTGATTATGTCTCAATCATTAAAAACCAAAAAATAAAGGCAACGGCGCCTTTAAAAGCGGTTAATTGAACTGTTTTTAAAGGCGTTTTTTAAGAAAGGTGGGACTATCAATGAGTGACATCATCTCAACTAAAGTTGAGGTAATGGAAAAAGCAAAAGAAGCCAACGTAAAATTTATCCGTCTCCAGTTTACAGACATTCTCGGTGTTTTAAAAAATGTTGCCATACCTGTTGATCAACTTGAAAAAGCACTTGATGGAGAACTTATGTTTGACGGTTCTTCAATCTACGGCTTTACCAGAATTGAAGAATCAGATATGTATCTACGGCCTGATCCCAAAACCTTTGCGGTTTTCCCCTGGCGTCCCCGGGACGGTGCTGTGGCCAGGCTTATGTGTGATATCTACAATCCTGATGGTACCCCGTACATCGGATGCCCCCGCAATACCCTCAAAAGGGTTATGGCAGAGGCGGAAGAACTCGGCTACACCATGCAAGTTGGCCCTGAATTGGAATTTTTCTTATTCCATATTGACGAGAATGGTTTTCCAAGTCTTAAGACCCATGACCGTGCCGGTTATTTTGATTTAACCCCGGTTGATATGGGTGAAGATGCCCGGCGCAATATGGTTCTTACACTGGAAGAAATGGGCTTTGAAATTGAAGCTTCTCACCACGAAGTCGCACCGGGCCAACACGAAATTGACTTTAAATATTCCGATGCTTTAGATATAGCTGATAAAATTGTAACTTTTAAATTTGTTGTCAGAACTATTGCCCAAAGGCACGGTCTTCACGCCACTTTCATGCCCAAGCCGGTCTTTGGCATTAACGGCAGCGGCATGCATATGAATCAAAGCCTGTTCAGAGAAGGCAAAAATGTATTTTTCGATCCGGAAGGCCCACTACAGCTCAGCCAGGAAGCCTACAACTATATTGGAGGCTTACTGAAGCATGCCCGTGCCATCAGCGCCATATCAAACCCCACGGTTAATTCTTATAAGAGGCTTGTGCCTGGCTATGAAGCTCCTGTATACCTGGCCTGGAGCGGGCGCAACCGAAGTCCATTAATTAGAATTCCTGCTAAGCGCGGCATGAGTACCAGAGTGGAATTAAGAAATCCCGACCCTTCTTGTAACCCTTATCTGGCAATTGCCGCCTGCTTAAAAGCCGGTCTGGACGGAATCAAATCAGGTATAACCCCGCCACCGCCGTGCGATCGGAACATTTACCAAATGTCCAGAGCCGAACGTGAGGAATTGGGCATAGGAAGTCTTCCCGGCAGTTTAGAAGAGGCCCTGGCGGAACTGTGTGCCGATGATGTAATAAAAGACGCAATGGGTCCACATATATTCAATAAGTATGTTGAAGCAAAAACCACTGAATGGGAACATTATCGTGTTCAAGTACATCAATGGGAAATTGACGAATACCTTACCCGTTTTTAATGTGTATAATTTTAAAATTATTATAAGTTTGTTTCCATCCTCCGCCCTGCTTCCATGTTGGAACAGGGCATTTTTTTCGATTGTTGCTGCCTGAAGTCGTCATAGCTAAAAAATACTAGCTTTTTATTGCGTATATGTTATACTAAATGAAGTATAAAAATAAACAGAGCACGATGAGGTGCTCTTTACCGGGGCAAAGGAGCCTTCAGGCAGTAATCAATCATGCTACTGCCCTGTAAAGGCTTTTTTTGTAATTGGCCCCGGTTGTTATAGCTCAAAGGAGAGGTGTAGCAATCAGTGGCTGAACTTACCAAGGATGATGTGCGCAGTCTTGTCAAGGAACATAACGTCAAATTTGTGAGACTTCAATTCACTGATATTTTCGGTGTATTGAAAAATGTCTCCATTCCAGTGGAACAGCTTGACAAAGCTCTTAATGATGAACTAATGTTTGACGGTTCTTCCATTGAAGGTTTTGTTCGCATCGAAGAATCGGATATGTATTTGAGACCTGACCCTTCCACTTTTGTGGTGTTTCCTTGGAAACCCAGGGATGGTTCGGTTGCCCGCTTAATTTGTGACATATATAATTCCGACGGTACTCCATTCACCGGTGACCCGCGCCATGTATTGCGCAAAGTAGTGGCGGAAGCGGAGGAAATGGGTTATTCCATGAACGTGGGGCCGGAAGCGGAATTTTTCCTTTTTCACGTTAATGAGGAAGGACAACCTACAACGATTACCCAGGACAAAGCCGGTTATTTCGATATGACACCGGTGGATCTTGGTGAAAACGCACGCAGGGATATGGTAATGACCCTGCAGCTAATGGGTTTTGAAATTGAGGCGTCGCACCACGAGGTGGCTCCCGGCCAGCATGAAATTGATTTTAAATATTCCAATGCTTTAGATATTGCAGATAAAGTAGTAACTTTTAAATTTGTAGTCCGAACTATTGCCCAAAGACATGGATTGCACGCAACTTTCATGCCCAAGCCCATATTCGGTATAGCCGGATCAGGAATGCACCTCAACCAGTCGTTAATAAAAAACAATACGAACGCTTTCTATAACCCCGATGCGCCAAACCAGCTTAGTGAAGACTGTTTACATTATATAGGCGGGCTTATTAAACACATACCTGCCATTACCGCCATTACCAATCCAACGATAAACTCTTATAAGAGACTTGTTTCAGGATATGAAGCACCTGTTTACATCGCCTGGTCTTATAGAAACAGAAGCCCGTTAATCAGGGTGCCAGCCAAGCGAGGGCAGTCCACCCGAATTGAGTTACGCAGTCCCGACCCTTCCTGCAACCCTTATCTGGCTCTGGCTGTATGCCTGAAAGCAGGGTTGGATGGTATAAAAAACAAAATCCAGTGTCCCAATCCCTGTGACAGAAACATTTACGAACTGACCCAGCAGGAACGTGAGGAACTGGGGATAAATATCCTGCCTGAGAGTCTTCAAGACGCTATGGTCAATCTTGCAGCTGATGATGTTATTAGGGAAGCTTTGGGTCCGCACGTGCTGCATCGTTTCCTGGAAGCTAAAAAAATTGAATGGGATAATTACCGAATGCAGGTTCATCCCTGGGAATTAGACCAATATTTAACTAAATTTTAACGCGGAGGTGTATTCATGACGCACACACTGGCTGTACTGGTATTAAACAAGCCGGGTGTTCTGGCACGTATTGCCGGCCTGCTCAGCAGACGGGTATTCAATATTGAAAGCATCGCTGCCGGCTATACTGAAGAGCCGGATATTACCAGAATAACAATTGTTGTGAATGGTGATGACCGCGTACTGGAACAGGTTATTAACCAATTGTCCAAACTGGTTGATGTAATTAATATTACAAAAATGGAAGATCGTGACTCTATTGAAAGGGAATTAGCATTGATAAAAGTGCAGGCTGATCCTGAAAAGCGCCGTGATATTGTTGACATTGTCCAGATCTTCAGGGCAAATATTGTTGATGTGGGCAAGGAAACTATGGTGATTCAGATTATAGGTGATGAGCAAAAAATTACCGCCTTTACACACGTACTGGAACAACAGGGTATCGTTGAAATGGTACGTACCGGTAAAATAGCCCTTTCACGCCAACCGGAGCCGGCTAAGTGTAAAAAAGGGTAGTATTGACACGTATATATAAAGTATGTATATAATAGGGTTATAACTGGTTTTTACGGGGGGTTTGCTGTGTCACAGGTGAAGCGGGTAATGATCAGCCTACCGGAGTATTTGCTTACCGAAATAGACTGTATAGCAGCTTCCGAAAATCGTAATCGCAGCGAATTTGTAAGGGAAGCCATGAAATTGTATATTGCTGAACGCAAACGCAGTTTATTAAGGGAAGAAATGAAAAAAGGCTATCTAGAAATGGCAAGAATAAATCTTTCCCTGGCCATTGAACAATACAAGCTTGAATCAGAAGTTTCCATGCTTTTTGACGAGTCGGTAGCAGGAGGCAAACGTTGATGCAAATACGCCGCGGTGAGATTTATTACGCCGATCTTAGCCCTGTGGTTGGTTCGGAGCAGGGAGGTACCCGCCCCGTTTTAATCCTGCAAAATGATATAGGCAATCAGTATAGCCCAACCACAATTGTTGCCGCCATCACCTCTCAAATCGCCAAGGCAAAACTGCCTACACATGTAGAACTGCCTGCGGGACAAGCAGGATTAGGCAAAAATTCTGTTATACTGTTGGAACAGTTACGTACCATAGATAAGAGCAGGCTGATGGAAAGGGTATCACTGCTGCAAAATGATATGATGGTTAAAGTTAACCAGGCCGTTGAAATCAGCCTTGGGCTGGTCGATATATAAGATCGGTCACTATCAAAATCAAACCGCCGCCATGTGGCGGTTTTTCGCTTTTATAATATGGGCAACGGGGCGCATATATACTCTATCCTAAACTTTCAGGGCCGGTAGTCCCCGCTGCATGACCCGTTACATATATTATTAAAAAAATGTTGGAAGGGAAGTGTAGGTTTGCGTCCTATCATAGGCATAACCTGTTCGTTTGATTATTCCAATAACAAGTTTCAACTTGGCGGCGATTATATCGAAGCGGTAAGGTCCGCTGGAGGAATACCACTACTCCTGCCTCATCAAGAAAGCTCAATTGACGAGATAATTAACGTAATTGACGGCTTGCTGCTTTCAGGCGGGGGTGATATTGACCCCTGTCACATAAGTCAAGAACCCTGGCCTCAAAGCGGAAGTATTGACCCCCTCCGGGATGCTTTTGAATTAACTATCACCTCCAGAGCTATAGCGGAAGGAATGCCGGTATTAGGCATATGCCGGGGAATGCAAGTAATGAACGTTGCGGCAGGCGGTGACATCCATCAGGATATTTATCGCAGCCTGCCCGGGGCCATTAAACACTCTCAGGATGCACCTCGCTGGTATCCAACCCACAATATAAAAATAATTAAAAATACGATGCTGGAAAGAATACTTGGTTTAGCTGAGCTGCGTGTTAACTCCTATCATCACCAGTCAATTAACCATGTGGCACTCGGATATCGTATCTCAGCCTATTCCAATGATGGCGTAGCCGAGGCCATTGAGGGTTTGGGACATGAGTTTACACTGGGCGTACAGTTTCACCCTGAAAATATGTTTAAACGCTATCCTGTCATGCTCAACCTGTTTAAATGTCACATTGACGCATCGGCTCACTATTTGTCGACGAGAAGTCAGAATCGTTAAAAGGGAAAAACACTCTTTTTACCGAAATACCTTTAAAATGACGAAACAGGTGATATACATGCATGCAATTGTCGGCGGTACTGTATTTACAATGAAAGGTTCGGTTTTAAACCGGGGTACGATACTAATTGAAGACGGTAAAATTACTGCTGTTGGCAACGATATCAAGATACCAAAGCAGGCCGATATATATGACGCGACGGGCATGGTAGTCATGCCCGGTTTTATTGATGCCCATGCCCACCTTGGGATAGTTGAGGAGATATACAGGATTGAGGGCGACGATGTTAACGAAAACATTGATCCAGTTACCCCGCACCTAAGGGCAATTGATGCTGTTAACCCAGCGGACCTTGGATTTAAAGATGCGCTGTCAGCAGGAATAACCACAGTTGTTACCGGCCCCGGAAGTTCCAATATTATAGGTGGTGAAATGGCCGCAATTAAAACCTGCGGCACCGTTATTGACGATATGGTCGTACGCTTCCCGGTCGGGTTAAAAGCGGCCCTTGGTGAAAATCCAAAACGCAACTATGGAGCGAACAAAAAGTCACCTGCTACCAGAATGGCTTCAGCCGCGATATTGCGGGAAACCCTGGTTAAAGGCCTGGAATATTTAAAAAAAATTAATCAGCCGGATCAAGCTGAGCGCGACTTGAAAATGGAAGCTATAGCCCGCGTGCTGCGTCGCGAAATTCCTCTACGAGTTCATGCCCACCGGGCCGACGATATTATGACGGCATTGCGGATTGGAGCGGAATTCAACCTTTTATTAGTCATAGAACACTGCACAGAAGGACATCTAATCGCTGATAGATTGGCAGCAGCTGGTGTACCTGCCGTAGTAGGCCCGGTAATGGTAAACAGGGCTAAGGTGGAGTTGAAAAATCGCAGCCTTGAAACAGCCGCAGCATTGGCTAAAAAAGGTGTAAATTTTGCTATTATGACTGATCATCCCGTGGTGCCTATTCAATACCTGACCATTTCAGCGGGACTTACCATGCGGGGAGGATTGAGCGAAAAGCAGGCTCTGGAGTCCATCACTCGAAATGCAGCCAGATTGCTTGGACTGGATGATCGCATTGGGAGCATTGCGCAGGGTATGGATGGGGATATAGTTGTTTTAAGTGGTCATCCTTTTGATCTGAGAACTGTAATAAAAAGAGTTTATGTTAACGGTAAAGTTTCTTATCAAAATTATTCGTAAAAAAGAAGGAATTATTTAGAAGTATGTCGCACAATATATTATGACAGTTAAATACACTAATACAATATAATGTCAAATATTATTGAATCAAGGCAATAGTTTCAAAGGGGTGCTGTTTCTTTGGCTGATAAAATTATGAATATAATGGTAGTTGACGACCAACCTGGTGTACGATACCTGTTGGATATTGTAGTTAAAGAGTTGGGGCATGATGTTAATACCGCCCAAAACGGTTTGGAAGCGGTTGAGCTGACGCGATCCAAGCATTTTGATCTAATATTTATGGATGTTCGGATGCCCCTTATGGGCGGTTTAGAGGCACTTACGAGAATAAAAGCTATTTCACCGAAAACAGATGTTGTCATAATGACAGCTTATGGATCTGATGATACCATTGAATGTGCCAATAATAACGGTGCGTTATGTTGTATAGCAAAACCTTTTGACGTTGAAGATATAAAAAATTTCCTAGATGAATATACCAGGGAAAAATCTTGCAGCAATAATTATTATGCACACCAAGCGGGATAAAAGATGGTTATCCATCTTTTGTTTTTTTAATTGCCAAAAACAGCTTCGTTGTTTATACTTTACGCAAATGCAATCCACACAGCGTCAATTGGTTATAATGGAGTATAGGACAATTATAAACTGGAGGTTGGCATTGTTTAGTTTAGAGCTTAAATCCTCCCGGGAAACAGAACATTTAGGCCAATTGTTGGGCAGCTTATTGCAACCGGGCGATATTATTACTTTAAACGGCGAACTTGGAGCCGGCAAAACTTGTCTGGCCAAAGGCATCGCCAATGGACTGGGTATAGCCGGGCATATCACCAGCCCCACGTTCACATTGATTAATGAATATCCCGGCAAAATCCCCCTGTACCACATGGACGTATATAGACTTGGGTCGCCCGGTGAATTCGAAGACCTGGGTTACGAGGAGTATTTCTACGGATCAGGTGTCACTTTAATTGAATGGGCGGGTCTGGTAGAAGAGTATTTACCGCCAAACCGGCTGGATATATTTATTAATAAACCTGCAGGAAAAGACGAGTGCAGACAGGTGCATTTTGTTGCCTATGGCAGCCGTTTCACGCATATGATTAAGGAGTTGAAGCAGTTTGTTCGTTCTGGGGATTGAAGCAGCCACGCCCGTTGCATCTGTCGCAGTGGCTACGGAAGGCAAAATGCTGGCGGAAAGAATGGTAAATAACCAACGTACCCATTCGGTAAATCTATTGCCAATGATCAGAGATACATTACTTGACTGCGGAGTAAGCAAAAAAGACCTTTCCGGCATCGCCGTATCGATTGGCCCCGGGTCATTTACAGGATTGCGTATCGGTATGAGCACCGCAAAGACCCTGGCCCAGGTGTTAAATCTACCGGTTGCCGGAATACCTACACTTGACGTACTCGCTTATCCATTAAGCGGCCTTTCAGGCCTTATCTGTCCGGTGCTAAATGCCCGTAAATCAGAACTTTACGCAGCCATTTACGGTTGGGATAATGGGCATCAGATATGCCTTAAACCAGCCTTTGCATCAGGAGTAAAACAGTTGGCGGAATTGCTGTTATCCTACAATCAACAGGTAACCTTTCTGGGAGATGGGTTACCGGAATACAAGACTGAATTATGTGACTTGCTGGGTGATTTGGCCCGGTTCGCCCCTGAATGCACATCTTTTCCCAGAGGCGCAGTGGTTGCGGAAATTGGGCTGGCTAGAATCGCAACCGGTCGGAGCGAGAGTCCAATGGACCTGCTGCCAAAGTATGTACGAAAATCAGAGGCAGAAATTAAGTGGCAGGAAAGGTGCCGTTCCAGTCATGGGCAATATTAAATTTGAAAAAATGATGGAGGAGCATCTCGATCAGGTACTTTTAATCGAAAATATCTCTTTTCCAACACCCTGGTCAAAAAACGCATTTGATTACGAATTAAATTATAACGATTTTGCTCATTATATTGTTGCTCTTAACGGTAACGATCAAGTTATTGGATATGCAGGGGTATGGGTAATCCTGGACGAAGGACATATTACCAACATTGCCATACACCCTGGTTGGCGCGGCACCGGATTAGGCTTTGCTTTAATGCAAGAATTAATTTCCAGAGCTGCTTTACTGGGTGTTGAACGCTTTACCTTGGAAGTGAGACCATCAAATAAACCGGCACGGGCCCTTTATCAAAAACTTGGCTTTGTGGAAAAAGGCCGGCGTAAACAATATTATACCGACACCAAAGAAGACGCTATTATTATGTGGATGGATTTATTATCTCAAAAGTACGATTAGAAAGGATTTTAATATGCTTGGAAAATACAGATGGCTATTGCGTTTAACAGGTTTTGCCATAATTGCGGTTGCACTTCTTGGTCACCTGCCAGGCGCCTGGTCCATTGGCGTAGCAATCATAGGGTTGGTTGTTTTTTTCCTGGCAGGGCCTACCTGAGGAAGCTGCTAAACCGCGTGACGGTTATAAATTTTAATTATCGTTGGTTTAATACCGGGGACCACCCCGGTTTTTTACGCTATCTGGTTATTGTGCCATAAATTTATTGCGTGCACTTGTCACTTTTAGTTAAGTAGGAGTGTTATATATGCGAAAGAAAATTTTGAAGCTCCCGTCAGCTTCAACTTACAATCAGCGGCTGAAGGTGAGATTAACATGACGGTTTACCAGGAAGTTTATAACCAGTATTACCCATTCGTTTGCCGTCAATTAACTTATTTATTGGGAAACCGGGCAGAGGCAGAAGATATAACCCAGGAGACTTTTATCAAGTTATATCACAGCCCTCCGCCGGATTACCAAAACATCGGGGGGTGGCTGGCCAGAGTGGCAACAAATTTGGCGTATAATTACATGCGCAGTGAAAAAAGCCGCAAACGCAGGGAAGATAAGATTAACGATAAGTTAATCACGGACACGCCCGAGGAACGTGCCATAAAAAACGAAGAAACAGATTATATCAAGAGGGCACTGGATATCCTGGATGAAAGAAGCAGGCTTTGCTTGATCATGAAACACTCTGGTTTTTCGTATGAAGAGATAGCAGCAGCCACGGGTTTAAAAAAGTCATCCGTTGGTACTATCATCGCCCGATCACAGTCAAAATTCAAGGAAATTTACATGCAGATGAAAGGAAGTGATGCCTGATGTGTTACACAGAAGGTATCCTGCAGGCTTATATTGACGACGAACTGGA
Organism: Desulfotruncus alcoholivorax DSM 16058; assembly: GCF_000430885.1. GTDB lineage: Bacteria > Bacillota > Desulfotomaculia > Desulfotomaculales > Desulfallaceae > Desulfotruncus > Desulfotruncus alcoholivorax. Next base: position 51,554 of record NZ_AUMW01000026.1, read on the forward strand.
TGGCGAACAATTGCGGGAGGTTGAATGTCACCTTCAGCAATGTGCAATGTGCCGCCAAAAGGTTGAGGAATTAAAAGTAATCGATGATTTTATCAGCTTGAAAATGCGTAAATATATTGCCGATCCTCAAACCGCCACCAGTAGCAGCACCATGCATAAAATCCCAAAAGCAAAAGGAGATCATAGAATGTCTGAAAAATCACCCGGGTTTTTTAACAGGTATGGGAGAACCATTGCAGTTGCCGCAGCATTACTGGCTTTGATTACCACATTCAGTTTCCCTGGTGTTCGCAGCATGGCAGGAGAATTTTTAACCATATTCAGAGTTGAAAGAGTACAGACAATTACCATTGACCCCAGGGACATGCAGCAAATGGAACTGGCACTGCGTGAAGGAGCCAGTAAAGTTGACGTTAAAAACTTTGGCAAAGTTGAATTTTCAGGGAAAAACGAAACTACCGGTGTAAATGCAGCGGAAGCATCTAAAGCGGTAGATTTCGAAATTAAGTTACCAAACACAAAACAATACGGCTACCCTGAACTACAAAAGACCAGTGGCTCAACAATGACAATGACACTGGATGTCGATAACGTCAACAAACTGCTGCAGGCACTTAATAGCACTAAAATGTTGCCTGAAAACCTTGATGGAAAAACCTTTACCCTGAGTATGCCGGCAGCAATTATCGCAACCTATAATACAGGTAGCGACAGGTTAATAGTTGCGCAATCGAGAAGCCCGGAATTAAAAGCACCCGATGGAATTGATGTCCTACCCATTAGAGATGCGCTGTTGAGCATTCCTGCCCTTCCTGCCGGCATTAAAAACCAATTAAAAGCTATCAATGACTGGCAGCATACCGTACTGATACCAAACGTCAACGGAACATCAAAAGATGTTGTGGTAAACGGAACACAGGGAGTTTTCATTGATTCAGCTTCCGGAAATTCAGAAGCCAAGCTAAAGGCCCTTGTGTGGCATAATAACGGGGTAGTCTATACAATCATGGGCAAAAACATTACGGTCGAATCAGCCATTGCTATGGCAGAGCAAATGAAGTAAAGGTGTGTTCACAGTTGGATTTTGCGATTGAAACGATAAACTTAACCAAAAAGTACGGCAGCAAAGCAGGCTGCACCGATGTTTGCCTCCGGGTTCCCCGGGGGCAAATCTTCGGCTTTTTGGGTCCCAACGGCGCGGGAAAAAGTACCCTGGTTAAAATGCTGGTAGGACTGTTATACCCAACTTCAGGCCAAGCCAAACTACTTGGTTATCCTTTAAACAACATCAAGATAAAAAAGAAACTTGGTTTTTTACCGGAAAATTTTCGCTATCACGACTGGCTAACCTGCCACCAGTTACTGGAATTCCACTCTAAACTTTACGGGATAAACGGCCCGGAAAGAAACAAGCGGATCAGTGCTGTTTTAGAAACGGTAGGACTAGCCGGAAAAGAGCATCAAAAAATACGCACATTCAGCAAGGGCATGCAACAAAGAGCCGGTTTGGCTTGTGCCCTGCTGCCCGATCCGGAGTTGATTTTTCTGGATGAACCGACATCTGCCTTAGATCCGCTGGGCCGCCTGGAAGTACGCCGGATCCTGCTACAATTAAAAGCTAGGGGAACAACGGTCTTCCTAAACAGCCACTTGTTAAGTGAAGTAGAAATGGTCTGTGATACAGTGGCTTTTATAAAAGACGGCAGGATAATCAGGCAGGATTCTTTGGAGCATATTCAAAGCAGTGAGATAAAAATGGAATTAACTATAGGAAAAATCAACGATACAGTTAAACAAGCGTTATCCAATATTGCCCTCTCGTCATATATCGAAGGGGACATTGTTACCGCTTTTGTAAATAGTGAGGACGATATTCCTCGCCTGGCGGAGGCTGTAATTAACAACGGGGCGCAGTTATATGAAATGACGAGGAAGCGGTCTTCCCTTGAGGAGACCTTTATAGAACTGACGGGCGGGGTTGATAATTAATGCTGACTATTTTAAAATTCACTTTTAAAGAGCACTTTAGCAAAAAAGTTCTCTTATTCTCATTAATTCTTGCAGCCATTTTTCTTGGACTTTACGGTTTAGGGGTACACTTTGCCGCCAAAGACCTGGCCAGGAACCCAAACCCCATGATCGCAGATGTTCTTTTTCCCCAGCTTTTATCATTGGGCCTGTATTTCGGCGGTTTTATTGTTTCTTTTCTGGCTATATTCTCAACAGTTGGGGCAGTTTCCTCAGAAATTGAAAACGGTATCATTCAAACAATAATTGCCAAGCCGGTGCGTCGTAGCGAAATAATAACCGGTAAATTTTTGGGTAACGGCTTGTTCCTGGCACTATACGCCTTTTTGTTTTTCTTAACAGTGTATTTTACAATTCGTTTACAAACCGGCCTGGAACTTAACGGATTGTGGAAGGCTGCAGCTCTATTTGCCCTGCAGCCGGTCACCTTATTGGCGGTTACGCTTTTTGGTTCTACCATAATCTCTACCATTGCCAATGGTGTTGTTGTCTTTACCATTTACATGGTTGGGGTAATAGGTGGTATGGTTGAACAAATAGCCTGGTTAATAAATAACGTCACTCTGCAAAAAGCAGGCATTATCGCCAGCTTGATAATGCCTGCCGATGCGCTTTACCGCAAAATCGTAAACAGCCTGCTACATACTACCGGTAACCCGGTTACGGCGCTTCAACAAATGGGGCCCTTTGGCAGCATGGTTGAGCCCAGTATATGGATGGTGATTTATTCAATTTTTTATGTTTTGCTGTTTGTTGGCCTGGCTGTTTATAGCTTTAACAAAAGAGATATATAAAGTTCTAACGTTTATCGCACCAGTTCAAACTCACTGCTTGGCGCCCCGCATACCGGGCAAGTTTCCGGTGGCTCATCACCGGTATGAATATAGCCGCAAACTTTACACCGCCATTGCTTTGCTTCTGGGGTTTTAGCCGGTTTGTTTTTATGCTGTCTATAAAAGGCATAAGTCATGGGCTCATCTTCATTTTTCACATTGCCTTCAATGACTTCACCCACAAACATAGTGTGAGTTCCTACATCAATAGTCAGTTCTGAATCAACCCGGCACTCCAGGTAGGCAATGCACTGGTCAATGATGGGGGCTCCCGTTACACCAATGGTGTACTTAACATTTTCAAATTTATTTACTTCCCGGCCGGAGCGATAGCCAAACTGGCCCACCATTTGCCCGTCTTCCTGTCCCAAAATGCAGACGGTAAAAACCCCGCTCTTCTTAATGTATTCATTGGTTAAATTGTTCTTATTAACGCCAACTACAACCCTCATTGGGGTACTGGTAATTTGAAATACAGTGTTACAGGTCTGGGCATTAATTTTATCACCGTCTTTAGAGCCTACAATAAACAACCCATAGGAAATTCTGTATAGGGCAGGCTGTATCCGGTTTTTATCAGCTTCCGTTAATTCTTTAGCTACTGGAGCGGCTACTTCTTCATCATCAAGGTCATATTCGGACATGTCGACAAGTTCAAATTTTTCGGCAGGAGCCCCGCATCTGGGACAATGTTCCGGGGGATTGTCCCCTTCGTGCAGCCAACCGCAAACAGTACATCTCCAAAATTTCAATTGTATTCACCTTCCTATTTTTTTTAGACATTTTAATTCTAATGGGGTAAAATTAAAAAAACATTACATTAAAATTAATTAATGCTTAATTTGCGATCAAGTCCAAATTGTTGTGTAAAATTCCTCAGCTAGCATTTTAACCTGAACACCGCCACTTAAATTATCCAGCTCGCCATGCGCCAGTCAAGGGTAAATATATTGGCCTTATTTTTATCGGATATAAGCGACATTACTTCGATGGCAGGCAAGGTTTTGCTCTTTTCGCCACTGCAGGTATTCGCTCATATCCAGATACTTTCTACCGGTTGCCCACTTATCGTCAAGCTCCATGAGCAGGGCTCCGATTAAGCGTACTACCGATTCACG
>NZ_AUMW01000027.1 GCF_000430885.1 Desulfotruncus alcoholivorax DSM 16058
AGGTGGAGCTTTCCCGCAACCTGCAGGTGGCCACCGCCGCCGTGGACTCCACCGGATTGTGCCTGTTCGTCGCCTTCGCCGTGCTGGACAACCCGGAAGGGCTGCCCACCATTGTGGAAATGTTGAACGCCCAGTACGGTATTAATTTGACAATAGACGACGTAGTGGCCCTGGGCCAGAATATTTTGAAGGTGGAAAGGGAATTCAACAAGGCCGCCGGCTTTACCAAGGCGGATGACCGGCTGCCCGAGTTCTTCCAAACCGAGGAGCTGCCGCCCCACAATACGAAGTTTGATGTTAGTGACGTTGAGCTGGACGAGGTATTTAATTTCTAGTATAATTTAAGGCACAGGGTTGCTGGAGATAAGCTCCTGCAACCCTGTTTTAATTGATCCGCGGAACTTTTGGCAATCGGACGGGGTGAATTTATATGTTGGTTGAGGTTCGTTTATTCAGCGGGCTTGAAAAATATTTAACCGGTAAACGTTTTGGCGAGCCCGTGCCGGTTGAACTGAATGAAGGGGAAACCATTAAAGGATTGCTAAAACAGATGGGAATACCGGAAAAAGACGTGTTTAACATACTGGTTGACGGTAGGCACCAGTCACTTGATTACACTGTTAAAGGAGGGGAAAGAATTTCCCTTTTCCCGCCGGTGGGAGGCGGTTAATTTGACCGCCGATAATAGAGATATTAATAAAAACGCACCTTTTGCGCCAGGGTATAAAGTTTGGCTGCAAAAGGGTGATGGAGTAATAGGCGACGGTTTTTTTAAATTACTGGAACTTATACAGCATACCGGAACTATAACCGGTGCAGCTTCCGCTATGGGGATGTCTTACCGGGCTGCCTGGGGTAAAATTAAACTGGTTGAAAAAAAATGCGGTATTGAGTTGGTAACAACAGTGGTTGGCGGTGAAGCCGGAGGCGGTGCCATGCTTACCCCGGAGGCCATTGATTTAATGCAAAAATTTCTAAGGTTTCGTAAAAGCGTTGATATTGAGGTACAAAAACTATTTAAGCAAAATTTTAGCAATTAATTTTTTTAGGCCGTTATGCAAATTTAAGCATATTGGGGCGTGGTAATTATTATGGATACGCTTATTAAAGGTTTTTCTCAGGCGCTGCATCTGGTGCTGACCGGCGACCCGGAGGTATTCCAGATTACTTTTTTTACTTTGCGGGTAACAGGAACGGCAACACTGATTAGTGTATTGATAGGTGTTCCTATCGGACTTTTTCTGGCTTTTCGTACTTTTCGGGGGCGTTACCTGGCGGTTAGTGTGGTGAACCTCGGTATGGGGTTACCTCCCGTGGTTGTGGGTTTGTTTACAAGTTTAATGCTCTGGCGATCCGGGCCGTTGGGTTTTTTAAACCTGCAATATACGCCAACTGCTATATTAATTGCCCAGTCTATTATAGCTTCGCCTATCATTGCCGGTTTTACGATGACTGCTGTCGGGCAGCTTAATCCGAAGATAAGATTGCAAATTTTAGCCCTGGGGGCATCACGCTGCCAGTTGCTGTGGCTGATATTAAAAGAAGCATGGCTCGGCCTGCTGGCGGCTGTAATAGCCGGTTTCGGCGGTGTTATATCCGAAGTCGGCGCGACCATGATGGTAGGCGGTAACATACCGGGACTGACCAGAACTTTGACGACGGCCACAGTGCTGGAAGTCAGTAAGGGTAACTTTGACATTAGCGTTGCTTTAAGCATTATCCTTTTATTGCTGGCTTACGTAATCACTTACAGCCTGACAGTTTTGCAGCAGAAGGGCCGGTATTAAATGACGTAATTAAATAATCAAAAAGAAGGTGTAATAAATGCAAGACCAGTTCCGGAGGCCAATTAATTATCTGCGTATATCTGTAACTGACCGGTGTAATTTGCGCTGCATTTATTGCATGCCACCGGAAGGTGTTAAAAGTATCAAACATGAAGAGATCCTTAGTATAGAGGAAATAATAAAAGCGGTTAAGGCCGGGGTCCGTATCGGAATAAAAAAAATCCGCCTTACCGGAGGTGAGCCGCTGGTACGCGGTGGTATTATAGATTTGGTGGGCAGCCTCAACAATATTCCTGAAATAGACGATATAGCTATAACTACAAATGGTATTTTGCTGGGCGAAATGGTGGGGACATTGAAAAGGGCCGGCTTAAACCGGGTTAACATCAGCCTTGATACCATGAAACCCGAACGCTTTAAGAGAATTACCCGGGGAGGAAACCTTGACCTGGTTTGGAAAGGCATTAACGCGGCGCTAAACGCAGAGCTGGAACCGGTGAAAATAAACACTGTGGCCATTCGCGGCTTTAATGACGATGAACTGGTAGACCTGGCCAGGCTGACTTTGGACCACCCGCTGCATATTCGCTTTATTGAGTTGATGCCTATAGGTTCATCACAGGCATGGGCCAGGGGCAAGTTCATTGCCTCCAGCGAAGTTAAAGAGAAGATTGAAGGCGCACTGGGTAATCTTATTGCAGAAAAGACCATTCACGGTAACGGGCCGGCCCTTTACACCCGCCTGCCCGGGGCGCGGGGTACGATAGGATTTATCTCTGCCGTAAGTAATCATTTTTGTGCCGGGTGTAACAGGCTGCGGCTAACCTCCACCGGACAACTGCGGCCGTGCTTGTTTAACCACAGGGAAATCGAGCTTAAACAGGCTTTGCGCAGTGGGGCGGGACTGGAGGAACTAACAGAGATTTTCAGGAAAGCTATTGTGAGCAAACCGGTTGGTCATGATTTGGACAAGGCATGGCAGGAAGATGACCGTGTCATGTCACAAATAGGAGGATAATGATGGCTGATCAAGGTTATAAAGGTTTAACCCACTTCGATGAAAAAGGCGCCGCCAGGATGGTTGATATTAGTAAAAAAAGCGACACTGTCCGCGTGGCAATTGCCAGAGGCGAGGTAATTATGCAGCCCGGCACGCTGGAACTGATAGCCGGCGGACGGGTGGCGAAGGGTGATGTGCTTGGTGTGGCACGGGTAGCCGGCATCATGGCGGCCAAGGAAACAGGCAGGCTAGTTCCCATGGCGCACCCCATTACCTTGACCGGAGTCAACGTGGACTTTAGAATTTATGAGCCTGACAGGGTAGAGATTCAGGCCAGGGTACACACCACCGGGAAAACCGGGGTGGAAATGGAAGCGCTTACGGCGGTAACGGTTGCCGGGCTTACCATTTACGATATGTGCAAGGCTGTGGACCGGGAAATGGAACTGGGCCGGGTGCGGTTGATCTATAAAACCGGTGGAAAAAGCGGAACATTTCAAAGGGAGGACGATGAACCATGGGATATGTAGTGGCGGTGTGTACCAGCCCCAAAAAAGGGATGCGCAAAAAAAATATCGGTACCGGCCGCCTGATCGAAGAACACGGTCTGGAGGGAGATGCCCACGCCGGGCCCTGGCACAGGCAAGTTAGTTTGCTGGCCTTGGAAAGCGTGCAGAAAATGCGGGATGCAGGGCTGGATGTCAACCCGGGCGATTTTGCCGAGAATATTACCACGGTAGGAGTCGACCTGGTTGCGCTGCCGATAGGAACCAGGATAAAGATCGGGGCGGAAGCGCTGGGGGAAGTCACCCAAATCGGCAAGGAATGTCATACCAAGTGCGCCATCTATCACCAGGCGGGAGATTGTGTAATGCCCAGGGAAGGTATATTCATCAGGGTATTAAAAGGTGGGACGGTCAGAGTGGGTGATGAGGTACAAATTGAGCGGTCATAGCGTACCGGTTATATCGGTTGTCGGCTGGTCGAACAGCGGTAAAACAACCTTCCTGGAAAAGTTGGTAGCTGAGCTTAAAGCCAGGGGGATTAAGGTTGGGATTATTAAACATCACCACGGGCCATTTGAAATTGACCGGCCCGGGAAAGATACCTGGCGGCTTTTTCAGGCAGGGGCCGAATGTACGGCCATTGCCGGTCCAGGTAAGGTTGGCCTGGTGATAAGGTCTGAGGAGGACATGCCGCCCGGTGATATAGCAGCGCTAATGCCGGGGGTTGACCTGGTTATAACTGAAGGATATAAAGGTAGTGCTTATCCCCAGATTGAAGTGCGCAGAGCCGGTCATTACCGGGGTGAGACCACGTCCAGGGTTGGCCGGCTGGTGGCTGTTATCGGTGACCTTGCTCTTTGTGAGGAAGGTTTTCCCTGCTTCAGCAGCGAAGATATTGCCGGTGCAGCTGATTTTATTATTGATCAATATTGCAGGGGAAGTGATTAAATTCTTGACCGCAGATCAAATGGAAAGATACCGTAGAAATATGCTGCTTGACGGTGTGGGTGTTGATGGGCAGAAAAAATTGCTGCAATCCAGTGTACTGGTTGCGGGCAGCGGCGGGCTTGGCTCGCCGGTGGCGTATTACCTTGCGGCAGCTGGAATTGGCCATATAGGTTTGTTGGACGGGGATACCGTTGACTTGTCAAATTTGCAGAGACAAATTCTGCATTTTACACCCGACCTGGGACGCCCCAAGGTCGTATCAGCCCGGGAAAAAATCTCTGCGCTAAACCCTGACATTAAAATATCCGTAATCGGCCAGCGGATGGATGAAAAGAATTATAAAGAGATAATCTCTCAATTTGATCTTGTAGTGGACGGAACTGATAATTTTGAAGCCAGGTTTTTAATTAACCGGGCCTGTGTGGAGCAGAGAAAGCCTTATATTTTTGGGGGCGTTCTGGGCTATTCCGGACAGGTTATGACCATAATTCCTGGACAGAGCCCCTGCTTGTCCTGCATTTTTCGCCATGTACCCTCCGGTGAAGCCCCTTCCTGTGACCGGGAGGGTGTATTGGGGGCAATTCCTGGTTTAATTGGAACATTGGAGGTTGCAGAAGCGATTAAGGTTATTCTTAATATTGGGGAACCTCTTATAGGCCGGCTTTTAACCTGTGATGTTTTAACTATGCAATTTATGCCCGTTGAAATTAGTCGCGACCCTGATTGTCCCGTATGCGGCGGTGTTGATGTTTAAGTTTGGATAAGGAATAGAAAGCAAATGAAATATTTTATTGACTTTTTAAATGTTTTAAAGCAAGGAAAAATAGCACTGGTTTACCTTTTCTACGGCCCGGAGGCCTATCTACGGGATCAGGCCCTGATGCGGCTAAAACAAACATTATTTCCTTCGGGTGAAGGGGATTTTAACTATGAAGTTTTAGATGGCTCGCATGTGCCCGTGGCAGAGGTCATCGCTGCCGTGGAGCTTACTCCCTTAACAGCAGGGCGGAAACTTGTTGTAGTGCGTGATGCCGCTATTCTTCAAAAGGACGCAGACGATAAGCAAATCCTCGAATACCTTGAACGACCCAATAAAGGCTGCTGTTTGGTGTTTGAAACCAGGCAAAGTATTGACCGCAGAAAGAAATTGTACAAAAAAATCGCGACAATGGGCGGTGCTATAGAATTTACCAGGCTTAAAACACCTGACTTAACTAAATGGCTGGCTAAACAAGCCCGGGAAGAAGGCGCCGCCTTAACCAGGGAAGCTGCCGAAGAGCTGCTATTGCGCTGTGGCCCGGATATGTATACTCTCCATAATGAAATGCAAAAATTAGCCTGCTTTGTAGGCACTGGTAACACAATTAATATGGATACAGTTAAGGAACTGGTTGCCAGCAGGGTAGAAGAGAGTATTTTTGAAATGGTTGATGCTATTGGCGAAAAAGACGGGACAAGGGCTATTGAAGGGATTCGCCAATTATTAAGGCAAAAACAGCAGCCCCAGCAGATAATAGGCATGATTGCCAGGCAGTTTCGCCTGCTCTATCAGGTACAGGGAATGATTGAGGCGGGCACGGCAAGGGAAGAAATTATAAAAACGCTCCGAATGCACCCCTTCGTCTATAAAAAAATTAGCTTACAGCACAAGAATTTTAGCTCCGAGCAACTTGTTCGGACCATTATGAGACTGGCGGATCTGGATTACCTGGTAAAAACAGGCGGAGGCAACTTTAGTGAATTAATAGAGACTTTTATTTTAAAACTATGTTTTGAGAAATAATAAACCACCCACGTTTTACCGGGTGGTTTTAATTGCAGATGATGGCAAGAGTTAAGGATAAAATTATCAAAACGCGCTCATTAGTAAATAAAAGATTGAGCGCGTTTTTGATTATCCGGCCATTTTGTTGAAACGCTTGGTAAGACGGGACTTGGTACGTGCAGCTGTATTCTTGTGCAGCACACCTTTGGTAACGGCCTTATCTATAGTAACAAGCGCACGGCGTAATTTGAGTTGGGCTTCGTCCTTGTTCGCGCTGGTTATAGCATCATGAAAGCGACGAATGGCTGTACGCAAACTGGATTTAATACGCCTGTTGCGCTCGGTCCGCTTCCTGGTAATACGAACCCGCTTGGCAGCAGATTTGATATTAGGCATCCTTTTTCACCTCCCAACAGCGCTAATTTTACCACGCGCTGAGAAAAAAAGCAAGTTTCTCCGGTATACGAACGCTTTTTTTGGTTAATCTAATTACTAGATTTACTTAAGGAGGTGAATGGATGATGCAATGGCTTGGACTAATTATACGTTTTGTTGTTTCAGCACTTGTGTTAATAGTTGTTAGCTGGCTGGCGCCTGGTTTTGTGGTGCGCGGCGGCTTTACCGGCGCTTTAATTGCTGCGGCGGTAATTGCAGTGCTTGGCTATGTTGCCGAGGCTTTGCTGGGTGACAAAGTTTCCCCGCAAAACCGTGGCATTGTAGGGTTTATTACAGCTGCGGTAGTTATATATCTGGCCCAGTTTATAATCCCGAGCCTGCTTAGTGTAAACCTGATCGGGGCATTAATATCCGCTTTCGTGGTCGGGCTTATTGACGCGGTTGTGCCAACAGTACTGCGATGAAAATTAAAGCTTGGAAGATTTGGTAATAATCTCCCTTTTCCGGGCATATGATAAAACACTTCCCGGTTAAAGGGGGATTTTTTATGCAACCCTCTTATTATTATTCTTATAAGCGGTACAGGCTTCATAAGCCGGTCAAGCCCTGGTTGGTTTTGATTGTTTTATTTATTTTTTTAATAATGTCAGTCAGCATTATGGATAATTTCTCTCCCGGGCTATTGTCAGTTGAGCGGTGGTGCTTGAATCAATTAATAGACTGGAATGACCGGGACCCTCGCAGCATTATGCTGGTGGCAGTGCCGGTTATGGCCTGGGTGGGCAATAATGAGGATATTCCCCAGGTTGTCTTCCCTGCTTCCATTGCCGTGCCCCTTGTTAGAATGTTCGGCATTGACAGGCATAGTCCCCGGAGCATACTGGAACTACAGGTGCCCTTATTGGCTGCGATTAATATGCAGCAGGAAAAGACCGTTCCAGTCAGTGCGCCCGAAGTGGTTGCGGAGCAGGATAATGAGCTGATGCAACCCGTAACACCAATTTCCGAGCAAAGTCTGGTGGCGATATATAACACTCATACCGGTGAAACATATGCTTTAACGGATGGGACCGAACGTTTTAACGGGAAAAGGGGTGGTGTGGTTAAAGTAGCCGCAGCCCTGGGAAGGGAGCTGGAAGAAAAATATGGTATCAAGGCTGCTGTGTCAGATACGATAAATGATGCCAATTACAATACATCCTATACACGCTCGCAGGAAACGCTGCGCAAATTATTAAAAGATAACCCGTCGGTTCAGGTGGTTTTGGACATTCACCGGGATGCAGGAAAACCAAGGGAAAACAGTCTGGTAACCGTGGATGGCAGCACTGTTGCACCGGTTCTGATTATTGTCGGCTCTGACGCCAGATCTCCATTTCCAACCTGGCGGCAAAATTATGAATTCGCCCGGGAATTGGCGGATGAGATTAACAAGCAACATCCCGGACTATGCTTGGGCGTGCGCATTAAGGAAGGCCGCTATAATCAATTTCTACATCCCCGGGCAGTATTACTGGAAATTGGAAGCGTCAGCAATTCAACCGAAGAGGCGGTGCAAACCGCAAAGCTCCTGGCCGGACCACTGGCAGAATTGGTTAAGCGCTGTATTGATACCGATTGAGTATATGTTAAATTTAAACTGGGAAAAATAGAGAAAAAGACGAGCTGGTGATTATGCATAACCCAGGAAGAACAATGTTGACAAGCCTTGGCATTTTTATAGGAATAATTTTTTTCGGGGCCCATGTAATTGTGGAAAATTATAACCAGGCAGTGGCCCCGGATAAACCGCTGGTTTTAATTGACTGGCGGATTGAGCAGGATAATTTACAGATTACCTTGCTGGGTGACACGCTGCAATTGCCCATAAAAACCTGGCAAACAGCCCGGGCTGAAATTGAGCGTCAGATTAATGAAATTGAACAAAGATTAAAGATGATGCACCAGGTGGTTTATGAGATTAAAGGCTGGCCTTAACACTCATTGTTTAATACACCCGGTCGTCCCGACAGCGAGCGGCATTAATTGCCGGGTAAGTAAAAAAGGTTTTTGATTTTAAAAAACTAAATCCAACCGGGTGGTTGGATTTTTTTTGAACAAAAACGTAACCTTTTGATACTCTAATTACTTAATTATTATAAACTGACATACCCGCGGGGCAGGGGGGATTATCCATTGGACCAGTGGTTGGAAAATGAGGCACATCTGATTGAAAGGGCAAGATCGGATCCGAATGCCTTTATTGCACTATATGAACACTACTTTCCTTATTTATACCGCTATTCATATTACCGTACCAAAAGTAAACAGGAAACTGAAGACGAGGTCTCGCAGACTTTTCTGAACAAAATGGAAAATATTGCTAAATTAAAGCAAAAAGGCATTCCCTTTGGCTGCTGGTTGTATCGCATAGCGGGAAATATTATATACCATAATTTAAGACGCAAAAATAGAGAAAACAGCTTAAACGAGCATACTTTCATTTCCGAAATAGAAATAACGCCCGAGTAAATGGACCTGCTGAAGTTTCTTCATGCATTGCCGGAAGCGCAGCAGCAAGTAGTAACGCTACGCTATATCCAGGACTTAAGTATCCGCGATGTAGTCCGGATAATCAACCGGTCGGAAGGGGCAGTTAAACAACTGGCATTAAGGGGCCTGCGAGCACTGCGAGAAAGGATGGATGATGGTGAAAGATAAATTGGAAGAATTGGAGGCCAGTTTTTGTATTATGCCTTATTCAGATTTTAAATTCTGACTTTGACGAATCCCTGTACTCTCCGCAGGTTGTTCTTTTCAGCCTGACCTGGTGAATGCTATAATATACTGATATGAATTGACCTAATTTTTAAGGGAGAGGAACTGGCAGTGCAAAGAAGACAGGAACGAATTAGAAACTTTTGTATTATCGCCCACATTGACCACGGCAAGTCTACTCTTGCCGACAGGTTGTTGGAATATACCGGTGCCCTTACCCAGCGCGAAATGTCTGAACAAGTGTTGGACCAGATGGATCTGGAAAGGGAAAGGGGCATAACTATAAAGCTGCAGGCCGTCCGCCTCAATTACCGGGCCCGGGACGGGCGGGAATACATTTTAAACCTAATAGATACTCCCGGGCATGTGGACTTTACTTATGAAGTTTCGCGCAGTCTTGCCTCCTGCGAAGGCGCATTGCTGGTGGTTGACTCGGCACAGGGAATTGAGGCCCAAACACTGGCTAACGTATACCTGGCTATAGATCATGACCTGGAAATTATACCGGTGATAAATAAAATTGACCTTCCTGCTGCCGACCCTGATCGGGTTAGGAGTGAGATTGAGGACGTTATCGGCCTGGACGCATCCGACGCCATTCTTGCTTCAGCTAAAAACGGCACAGGGGTGGAGGAGATATTGGAAAGCATAGTTACCCGAATACCACCACCGCAGGGGGATGAAAATGCGCCATTGCAGGCGCTGATCTTTGATTCGCATTATGACTCTTACAGGGGCGTGGTTGCTTATATCCGGGTTGTTCAGGGCCGGATCAGTAAAGGAATGCAGATTAAAATGATGGCTACAGACAAGGAATTTGAAGTCAACGAACTGGGTGTTTTTAAACCTGCGCCGGTATCAGTCGACGAATTAAGTGCCGGTGAAGTGGGTTACTTTGCCGCCAGCATGAAAAATGTCAAGGATACCAGGGTAGGCGACACTGTTACCGATGCCCGGCGTCCCGCGGCTGAACCCCTGCCTGGTTACCGTCAGGTTAAGCCGATGGTTTATTGCGGGCTTTACCCGGTTGAATCCGCTGACTATGAAGATTTGCGCGATGCTCTGGATAAGCTGAAACTTAATGATGCCTCTCTGGTTTATGAGCCGGAAACATCCGATGCCCTGGGCTTTGGCTATCGCTGTGGTTTTTTGGGCTTGCTGCACATGGAAATAATCCAGGAAAGATTAGAGCGGGAATACGGAATTAATCTAATAACTACAGCGCCCAGTGTTGTTTACCGGATAACGACCACTGCCGGCGAAGTGGTTGAGATTGATAACCCCAGCAAAATGCCTGATGCCGGTAAAATAACCATGATGGAAGAACCTTTTGTTTCCGCCACGGTTATGGTGCCCCAGGAATATGTGGGTGCGGTGATGGATTTGTGCCAGGACCGCCGCGGGGTCTATGTTGATATGGTTTATATGATCCAGAGCAGGGTTATGCTAAAATATGATTTGCCGCTCAGCGAGATTATTTTTGATTTTTTTGATCAATTAAAATCACGCACCAGAGGCTATGCCTCCCTGGATTACGAAGTAGCGGGCTACCGGGAATCGAAACTGGTTAAAATGGATATTTTAGTCAACGGGGAACCTCTGGACGCTTTAAGTGTAATTATCCATAAAGACAAGGCTTATGGCCGGGGCAGGGCGCTGGTTGAAAAGCTCCGCAGCCTGATTCCCAGGCAGATGTTTGAAATACCGCTACAGGCGGCCATTGGAAATAAAATTATTGCCCGCGAAACGATCCGGGCTTTGCGTAAAGATGTCCTTGCCAAATGCTACGGCGGAGATATCACGCGTAAACGGAAACTGTTGGAAAAGCAAAAGGAAGGCAAACGGAGGATGAAACGAGTAGGAAATGTTGAAATTCCTCAGGAAGCATTTATGGCGGTGTTAAATGTAAAGGATGAATAATTAACGTTCAGGTGATGTTTATGAGCTGTTATTTAAGACACTGTGGAACTATTATGGAAAAGGCCGGGGTAACCCCGTCAAGTAAAGAAGCACGGCGCAAAGTGGACAGGGCGATGCGGGAAATTATGGGCTTGCCGGATTCTAAGTGCCCGGAAGTTTGGCAAGAAATCAAAAAAGTTTTACAAGAAACGGGCGGGGAGGAACGGCTGGCTGCCAATCTGCGCCATAAGTTGCTTGGAAGCTAAACTAATATATAAGCTGGGTAATATTATGGTCAATGATATCAATTACGTTTCAAATTACTGCTTTATTGGTGAAAATCCACCCACGTCCTTATATGTCCACGTGCCTTTTTGCATTCGCAAGTGCGATTACTGCGATTTTATATCCTTTCCTTATAACTCCAAGGATGCTGTAAGGTTTGTAGCAGGACTGCGCCGGGAAATAGAATTAATTAATGCCGGCTGCGAAAAAAGTTTATCTATATCGACTGTTTTTATGGGTGGGGGCACTCCCTCCTGTTTATCTTTAGAACTAATATTGGAAATAATAAAGTTAATCAAAAACAACTTTTCTTTATCAGATAATGCCGAATTCACAGTTGAGGCCAATCCCGGAACTATTGACCGGGAAAAGCTGGATCTGCTGTACCGGGCCGGCGTGAACAGGCTCAGTATCGGCGCTCAGGCGTTTGACAGTCAAACCCTGAATATTCTGGGGCGGATCCATACCAGCGAGCAGACGATTGATGCAATTCGGGCAGCCAGGGCGGCCGGTTTCGATAATATTAACCTGGATCTGATTTTTGGTGTTCCGGGTCAGAGTCCCGCTGCCTGGCGCCGCTGTCTGGAGCAGGCAATCCAATTGCAAACAGAACACATTGCGGCTTACGGCCTGCAAGTTGAAGAAAGAACGAGGCTCAAGCGCCGGCTGGACCGAGGTGAACTGTTACCCTGCGCGGAGGAAGATCAAATTCAAATGTACGAGGACACAGCTGCTTTGCTGGAGCATGCCGGCCTACGTAAATATGAAATATCCAATTACGCCCGGCCGGGCAGGGAATGCCGCCATAATCTTGTTTACTGGCACAACGGGGAGTATATCGGAATGGGCCCTGCTGCCCATTCCCGGATTAAAAACAGGCGTTTTGCCAATACCGAAAATATCAACCTGTATTTATCCAAACTGGAAGCCGGAGTGCTGCCGGTAGCCTGGGAGGAAACTGTTACGCCCGAAAATGATGCCTTTGAAACAATTTTCCTTGGCTTGCGACTTGCTGCCGGCCTTAACCTGGAATGGTTTAAAGCCAGATTCGGATACTCGTTAGATGAACGCTATCCCGGTGTTGTCCGGCGGCTGATAGAACAGGGTTTTCTTGAAGAAGCGGAAGGTTGCCTGCGCTTAACCCGCCGGGGGGTAAATGTTTCGAATATGGTCATGAGCGAGTTTGTGCCTCCTACAAGTTATTGACAAAAGAAATTATTGGTGCTATGTTTTTAATAGGTGTTAGCACTCAATACAAGAGAGTGCTAACAAGGGGGTGTTGGGACTGACTCTTGACGCCAGAAAACAAAATGTTTTATTGGCAATAATTCAGGATTATATTTCTACCGCTGAACCTGTGGGTTCCAGGACCATTGCCAGAAAATATAAGTTGGGGGTCAGCCCGGCTACCATCAGGAATGAAATGGCTGATCTTGAAGAGATGGGATACATAGAACAGCCACATACTTCAGCCGGGCGGATACCTTCCGGTATGGGTTACCGGTATTACGTCGACCATTTAATGAAACGCGGGGAATTAAGCAGCGAAGAGGAAAAGCTGGTTCTTAACAGCTACCTGACCAAGGTTCAAGATATAGGTCAGGTTCTCCGCCGGACCGGGAAGTTATTGTCTCAAATCACAAATTATACGGCTGTAGTTTTTACCAATCATTACGGTAAGGGCAAATTCAAGCATATTCAGCTGGTTCATTTAAATCCGACCCAGGCGATGATGATAGTGGTAACCGATGCCGGGGCTGTACATCACCAGATTGTTGAAATACCGGAAAGCATCAGGCCTGCTGATTTGGAGACTATCTCAACCGTTCTGAATCAGAAAATGCAAGGGATGTCTCTGGAAAATATACGCCTGACACTGGTAAAAGAAATTTATTTTGAACTGGCTAAACAAAAGCATATTTTAAACATGGCCATGGATTTGATTCAACAGAGCCTGTCCACTGAAGGAGGGGACAAAATTTACCTGGGTGGTATATTTAATATTCTTAACCAGCCGGAATTCCACAGCATTGAAAAAGTTAAAACCCTGCTCAGCTTGTTGGAGCAAGAGGCCAAATTGGCGGAGATCATGGTTGATGTAATTAATACCGATGGTGTAACGGCAAAGATAGGTGATGAAATAGAAAACGAGCAAATGAAGGACTGCAGTATGGTCATGGCCGGCTATTCTGCCGGAGGGAAAGCGCTGGGAAGCATTGGCTTAATCGGTCCAACCAGGATGGATTACGCTAAAGCTTTTGCCGTGGTCGAATACATGACCAGAAATCTTTCCTTGGTGATGGAAAGGTTGCTGAGGGGCCGTGGCAGTTAATTAACAGCAATTATGTTTGAATAAGCTGCCGCCTGGCCAGGCTGGCAGCTGCGGAGGTGAATTTACTTTGCCAAATTCGGAAATGCAGCAAGACTCCTGCCGGGCAAAAGATAGTAATGACACCAGTGGCCAGCAGGAAAAAGGTTTATCGGCCGAGGATGCTGAGGAGCAATTGAATGGGCAGAAACTGAACAGCGTGCAACAGCAGGAAGAAGGTTCACCTGCTGGGGCTGCTGGAGAGCAGTTGGATGTCGAGCAGCTGCGCAAAGAGCTGGCGGAACAAAAAGCAAAAGCTGAAGAATACTTTAACCGTCTTGTGCGGCTTCAGGCTGATTTTGATAATTACCGAAAACGTACCCAGAGGGAGAAGGAAGAGTATATTAAATACGCGTCCGCCTCACTGTGCGAACAGCTTTTGCCGGTAATTGACAACTTTCACTTGGCGCTGGCTGCAAAGGATGAGGATCCCTCCAACGTGGTTAAAGGGGTTGAGATGATCTATCGCCAGCTGGAAGAAATACTCCAAAGGGAAGGGTTGACCCCTGTCGAAGCGGTGGGACAACAATTTGACCCGGCTAAACACGAGGCGGTAATGCAGGAAGAAACTCGGGAACACCCTGAAAATACGGTAATAGCTGAATTGCGCCGGGGATATTATTTAAAGGACAGACTGCTCCGGCCGGCAATGGTTAAGGTAGCTAAACCCTGCTGATTACCTGTTGTGTTTAAATTGTGATATATCCGATTTACCATTTGAGGAGGAGAGATACATGGCAAAAGTACTGGGAATTGACCTGGGAACCACAAACTCTTGCATGGCTGTAATAGAAGGTGGCGAGGCTACTGTTATACCCAACGCCGAAGGCGGCAGGACTACCCCGTCAGTTGTAGGCTTTTCAAAAACAGGGGAAAGGCTGGTCGGCCAGGTGGCCAAGAACCAGTTTATCAGCAATCCCGATCGTACCATTGCGTCAATTAAAAGACATATGGGTAGTGATTATAAGGTAAATATAGACGGCAAAAGCTATACCCCGCAGGAAATTTCGGCCATGATTTTACAGAAATTAAAGGCCGATGCCGAAGCATACCTGGGCGAAAAGGTTACCCAGGCCGTAATTACGGTTCCGGCTTATTTTACAGATGCCCAGCGGCAGGCGACAAAGGATGCAGGAAAAATTGCCGGGCTTGAGGTGCTGCGGATTATCAACGAGCCGACAGCTGCGGCTCTTGCTTACGGTTTGGATAAAGAAGAAGACCAAACCATTTTGGTATTTGACCTGGGCGGAGGAACCTTTGACGTTTCCATTCTTGAACTGGGGGATGGCGTGTTTGAGGTTAAAGCCACCAGCGGTAATAACCGCCTGGGAGGAGACGATTTTGACCAAAGGATCGTTGAGTACCTTGCAAGTGAATTTAAAAAGGACGCAGGTATTGACCTTAAGGGTGACCGCATGGCTATGCAGCGTTTGAGAGATGCTGCTGAAAAGGCCAAGGTGGAGCTTAGCGGTGTGATGACCACCAATATTAACCTGCCTTTTATCACAGCCGATGCCAGCGGGCCGAAACACCTGGATATCACTTTAACCAGGGCCAAGTTTAATGAACTCACTGCCGACCTGGTGGAAAAAACCATGGGGCCGACCAGGCAGGCCATGGCGGATGCCGGACTGGAGCCCAAGGACATAAACAAAGTGCTGCTGGTGGGCGGATCAACCCGTATTCCTGCGGTGCAGGAGGCAATTAAGAAGTACCTTCAAAAAGAGCCCCATAAAGGAATTAACCCTGATGAATGCGTGGCAATTGGCGCTGCAATTCAAGCAGGTGTTCTGGCAGGCGAGGTTAAAGATGTGCTGCTCCTGGACGTTACCCCGCTCTCACTGGGCATTGAAACCCTGGGTGGCGTCTTTACCAAGCTGATTGAGCGGAACACCACCATTCCTACCTCAAAAAGCCAGATTTTCTCCACGGCGGCTGACGGACAGACAACGGTGGAAATCCATGTGCTGCAGGGTGAGCGCTCTATGGCGGCAGGCAACAAGACTTTGGGCCGCTTCCAGCTGACCGGTATTCCTCCTGCGCCGCGTGGCGTGCCGCAGATTGAAGTAACATTTGATATAGATGTTAACGGTATTGTCAATGTGTCGGCCAAGGATATGGGCACCGGTAAGAGCCAGAGTATCACTATCACCGGCGGGACGGGACTCACTGAAGATGAAATTGAAAAAATGGTCAAAGATGCCGAGCGTCACGCCGAAGAAGATAAGAAACGCAAAGAAAGCGTGGAACTGCGCAACCAGGCGGACAGCACGATCTATCAGGCTGAAAAGACGATTAAGGATCTGGGCGACAAGGCTGATCAGGCCAAGGTTAATGAGGTAAACAAGGCTGCTGAGGAATTGAAGGAAGCACTAAAAGGTGAAGATAACGAGAAAATTAAAAATGCCATGGAAGCCTTGAACAAACCACTTTACGAGTTGACTGCCGCGCTCTACCAGCAGCAGGCGCAAGGCCAGGCGCAAGGCCAGGGTGGGGGCGGCGCTTCAGCGGAGCAAGGTAAGGATAATGTGGTGGATGCTGAGTACGAGGTTGACGACAATCAGAAAAAATAAAGGATAATGCACCTTTAAGTAGAATATTCGTAGAATAGATAGTGTAGTTAATTTTTTGTAGTTAATTTTTGACCTTGCATCGGGAGGGCTGATATTTCCATGCCCTCCCGGCGGTTTTGAATCATTAAGGTGGTGAGTTCCGTGGCGAAGCGGGATTACTATGAGGTGCTGGGAGTTTCCCGCCAGGCGTCTCAGGAAGAAATTAAAAAAGCTTATCGAAAACTTGCCCGCCAGTATCACCCTGACGTGAATAAAGATGATCCAAATGCTGCGGAAAAGTTTAAGGAAATTACCGAAGCCTACGACGTTTTAAGCAATCCAGAAAAGCGTGAAAATTACGATCGCTTTGGCCACGCGGCTACCGATGGCCAGTTTAACGGGTTTGGCGGATTCGGCGGCGCTGATTTTGGCGGTCTGGGAGATATTTTTGACATGTTTTTCGGAGGTTCCGGCCGGGCCAGGCGCGGGCCCGAGCGGGGTGCGGACTTGAGGGTTGATGTTGAGGTTACCTTTGAAGAAGCCGCATTTGGCCTGGAAAAGGACGTTAAAATTCCACGGACAGAAGAATGTAGCACCTGCGGCGGCAGCGGAGCTGCGCCCGGAACTTCAAAAAATACCTGCAGCGCCTGCAATGGTACGGGGCAAATCCAATTTGCGCAGAGCACTCCTTTTGGCAGGATTGTACAATCGCGCACCTGTGACCGCTGCAGAGGTACCGGGGCTGTTTTAGAAAAGCCTTGCCCCACTTGTAGAGGGGCCGGGCAAGTTCGCCGCACGAGGACGATTAAGGTTAAAATTCCTCCAGGGGTTGATCACGGTACCAGATTACGTCTGTCGGGCGAAGGTGAGTCTGGTTTGCGAGGCGGTCCCAGAGGTGACCTGTTTGTATTTATCCATGTCCGGCCGCACGATATTTTTAGCCGCCAGGGCAATAATGTTATCATTGAAATGCCGGTTTCTTTCGTCCAGGCCTCCCTTGGCGATGAGATTTCAGTCCCCACGCTGGATGGGCAAGCCAAACTCAAAATTCCGGAGGGGACACAATCAGGTACGGTACTGCGGATGAAGGGCAAAGGTATTCCCGATGTGCGCGGTTACGGCCGGGGGGACCAGCACGTTCATATTAAGGTAGTTACGCCTACCAGGTTAACCGACAGGCAAAAAGAATTATTAAAGGAATTTGCTAAGATTGAGGGCCAGAAACCACGCAGCAATGAAAAAGGATTTTTTGAAAAAGTTCGGGATGCCTTTATGGGATAAATTACGGAGGGCTGTTAATTGGGTAAGTGGTTGGAGGTTGCCGTTGCCTGCACCCGGGAAAAGGTGGAGGCAACGGCAAACGTATTGAACGAAATGGGTTCGGGCGGGGTTGTTATTGACGACCCCGCCTTAATTGTAGACTACATCAACAAAGGCAGTGTTGAGACAGTTGCGCCATCCCTTGGTCAATCAGCCGGGGGCGGGGTTGTGGTTAAGGGATATTTTCCGGCCGGGCAAGGGACTGGTGGTCAGTTGGAGCAATTGGCCGCGTGTCTTGGCCAACTTGGAGTGACCTGGAGCAGCAGCGAAGTCCTGGAAGAGGATTGGGCCACCGCCTGGCGGAAATACTACAAGCCAATTAAAGTAGGGAAACGTTTTGTTATCAAACCGTCATGGGAGGATTACATTCACAGTGGGGATGAAATAATAATAGAACTGGACCCCGGCATGGCTTTTGGCTGTGGAACCCACGAAACAACTGCCATGTGCCTGGCCTTGCTTGAGCAGGAGGTGCGCGGCGGCGAGCTTGTTTATGATGTCGGCACCGGTTCAGGCATTTTAGCCGTGGCGGCAGCGCTGCTTGGCGCAAAAAAGGTTGTAGCTGTTGATATTGACGAGGTAGCTGTGCGCACGGCGGCAGAAAACATCCGGCTCAACAATGTGTCCGACAAAGTAACTGTTCGACAGGGAAATTTGCTTGAAGGCTCAGCCAATGTCCGGGTGGATATTATTGTAGCCAATATTATTGCAGATGTGATCAAAGCCCTTGCACCCGACACCCCGGCAGCGCTTAAAGACGGAGGCAGGCTGATTGCTTCGGGAATAATCCGCGAGCGAGCCGATGAGGTTGAGCTGGCCCTGAGGAATGAAGGGCTGGCCTGCGAACGAAGAATGGAAAAGGGAGAATGGGTGGCGATGGTTTGTCGAAAGGTATAGGGTAATATTATGCCGAGGTTTTTTATCAAACCGGAACAAATTCAGAACAATACTGTTGTAATTACCGGTACTGAAGCACATCATATAACCAGGGTTCTGCGCCTTGGGCCTGGCTCAAAGGTTACTTTACTGGATGGCTGCGGCAACCTTTACGTCACCCAAATTGAAAGAACAGAAAAAGGCGGTGTCCATTGCCGGGTGTTGCAGCGTGAGCGGGCCGGGGGAGAGCCACCGGTCCGGGTGGTGCTGGTGCAGGGCATCGCCAAAGGTGAGCGGATGGACTACGTTATTCAAAAGGGCACTGAACTGGGAGCTTCTGAATTCTTCCCTGTTTATTGCCGGCGTAGTGTGGTGCGCCTGGATGCAAAAAAGGAGGCGGCCCGCAGAGAGCGGTGGCAGCGTATCGCCCTTGAGGCTTCAAAACAATGCGGCCGGGGTGTGGTTCCTTTAGTACATGAGCCGGTGGACTGGAGTGCGGCGTTAAGTCTTATCCCGACCGGAGCGCTGGCGCTGGTGCCCTGGGAGGAAGAGACATCCTGTGCGTTAAAAGAGGAACTTAAAGTACGGCCCAGGCCCGGGGAAGTATATATCTTAATCGGTCCTGAGGGCGGGCTGGAAAAGCGGGAAGTTG
Organism: Desulfotruncus alcoholivorax DSM 16058; assembly: GCF_000430885.1. Classification (GTDB taxonomy): domain Bacteria; phylum Bacillota; class Desulfotomaculia; order Desulfotomaculales; family Desulfallaceae; genus Desulfotruncus; species Desulfotruncus alcoholivorax. The sequence continues at coordinate 19,112 of NZ_AUMW01000027.1, forward strand.
ACGAGGCGCGCCGGCACGGCGCCATTCCCGTTACCCTGGGCCCGCGCATTCTGCGCACCGAAACCGCCGGCCCGGCTGTCATCACCATGGTTTTATACCAGTGGGGCGATCTGGGAGGAGAAGGGTAATGACTCAAAAAAAGGTGGCTGTAACTACTCTGGGCTGCAAGGTTAACCAGTACGAATCGGCCGCCCTGGAAGAATTATTCAGGAGACGCGGTTATCAAATTGTCGATTTTGGAGAAGTTGCTGATGTTTATGTGATTAATACCTGCACTGTAACCCATCTGGGGGACCGCAAGTCAAGACAGATGATCCGGCGGGCCAACAAAACAAATCCTGATGCTGTGGTGGTGGCCACGGGCTGTTATGCCCAAACGGCGCCGGATGAGGTTTTGGAAGTTGAGGGTGTCGACCTGGTGGTGGGAGCCGGCAACCGGGCGGGGATAGTGGACCTGGTGGAAAGTGCGGTCAAGGGTGACAAGGTAAAAGCGGTCGGAGATATTTTAAAGTGCCATGATTTTGAGGAACTGCCAGGTGAGGACTGCCAGGGCAGGGTGCGGGCCTATTTGAAAATTCAAGAGGGCTGCGAAAATTTTTGTTCATATTGCATTGTGCCTTATGCGCGTGGCCCGCTGCGCAGCAGACAGCCGGAAAATGTTTTGGCCGCGGCTAACAATCTGGTGCAGCGCGGTTTTAAAGAAATAGTTTTGACAGGAATTCATACCGGAGCTTATGGCCGGGACAGGCAGGACAAGTATAGCCTGGTGCGATTGATGGAAAAGCTGGCATCAGTTTCGGGTATCGCCAGGATCAGGTTGAGTTCAATTGAACCCAACGATATAACCACGGAGTTACTAGAGCTTATAGCGTCGGGACCGCCTTTTTGCCGGCACTTGCATATTCCTTTGCAAAGCGGTGACGATACTGTCCTGGCTAAAATGAGAAGACGCTATAACACTGTTTTTTATAAAAAAATGGTTGAGGAAGCCAGGAATATGGTTGCCGGGCTTGGTGTAACCACGGACGTAATGGTTGGTTTTCCGGGAGAAGAAGAGGAAAATTTCAATAACACCTATTCTTTGATCAAAGAATTAAATTTTTCCGGGTTACACGTGTTTAAATATTCCCCCCGCCGTGGTACGCCTGCGGCGGGTTTCCCCCATCAGGTCGATCCCGCGGTCAAAGAAAAACGCAGCAGGGCTTTGATTGCTCTGGGCGAGAGCCTGGCCCGCTCCTTTGCAGCCGGGCACCTGGGACAAACAGTTGAGGTTTTAGCTGAACAAGCGCTGCGGGGGGAGAAGGAAAGCTTGTGGGAGGGGCTCACTGACAACTATATCCGCGTGGTTTTCCCGGGTGAAACAGAGCTGCAGGGAAGAATTATTAATATATATGCTGAGAAAATAAGTGGCGCAGGCATAATGGGCAGAATAATTTTAAAGTAATGCAGGAAATAACAAAAATTTGTTGAAACAATTATTAAGCAAGCCCGCGGGTGCCGTTATTTTTATTTCCGTGGGAGGAGGTGGAAAAGGTGCAGGATTGTATTTTCTGTAAAATAATCAATAAGGAGATACCGGCTGAGATTGTTTATGAGGACGATAATATATTGGCTTTTAAAGATATTCAACCGGCGGCTCCCGTCCACCTTCTTTTTATTCCCAAAAAGCACATACCCACGTTCTTTGACCTTGAACCTGAAGACAGCAAGGTTATGGGAGAGCTGCAAAGGGCTGCGGCCACAGTGGCGCGGGATATGGGACTATCGGAAAAAGGGTTCAGGCTTGTCTCAAACTGCATGGAAGATGCCGGCCAGTTAGTGTTCCACATACATTATCATTTTTTGGCCGGAAGGCAGCTGCAATGGCCTCCCGGGTAATTGACTACCTGAAGGGGGTTATTGTATAATAGCCAAGTATGGTAATTTGCATTGGGGGTTGTTTTAAAGCTTGATTTATCGCAAGGTTTTGCGGTTCAGCGGAGGGGAGGGAAAAATCGGTGGCAGAAGTTAGAGTAGGCAAAAACGAAACTCTGGACAGTGCCCTCCGGCGTTTTAAGCGCACCTGCCAAAAGGCGGGGGTTCTCGCTGAAGCCAGAAAGCACGAACACTACGAAAAGCCCAGCGTAAGAAGGAAAAAGAAATCCGAAGCCGCCCGGAAACGTAAGTCCAGGTTTTCGAGGTCATTCAATTAATTCAATTCAATCAATATCAATAAGCTGACTTAAGCAATTTATGCCCGGTATAAAAACTGCCGGGCATTAAAATTATTGATAGGGGTGGTGTCTTTGTCGCCCGAACTCGTTCCCTGGTTGGCAGTAATGGCATTTTTACTGGGCTTCCTGGCCCTGGTGCTGGAGATATTTGTTATACCCGGCTTTGGTGTTGCCGGTGTGATGGGAATTATTTTTCTGGGTTGGGGCATATTGCTGTTAAGCGTTGACGTAACCGATACTTTTAAGGCACTGGTTATTGCCATGGTGTCAAGTATCATCCTGCTTGCAGTTGGCATTAAGATAATGGCAAAAATTAACGTTTGGCGCCGCCTGACCCTGGGAGACCGGCAGGTTAAAGCTTCGGGCTACCAGGCGCCTGTGGCTGATTTGCAAAACTATGTTGGAAAAAAAGGATTAACAATTACCCCGCTGCACCCGTCCGGCGCCGTTGAAATAAACGGCAACCGGGTGGATGTTGTCAGCGAGGGAGGTTACATCGCGGCAGGGGTAAGGGTTCAGGTGGTTAAAGTAGAGGGTGTTCGCATTGTAGTGCGCGCCTTAAAAGAATAACAGGAGGTATAAAATGGGTGCCGGAGTAGTTTCAGTCATAATTTTATTTGTACTGATAGTTTTGGCAGTGGTTGTTATTTTCAGTTTTATACCCGTAGGTCTGTGGATATCAGCTTTGGCTGCGGGAGTACGGGTTGGCATCGTTACGCTAATTGGCATGCGCTTGCGCCGGGTTACGCCTTCGCGTATTGTTAACCCGTTGATTAAAGCCGACAAAGCCGGGCTCGATATTTCGGTGAACCAGCTTGAAGCTCATTATCTTGCCGGGGGTAATGTTGACCGGGTGGTGGACGCGCTAATCGCTTCAGAACGCGCCAACATTAACCTGCCGTTCGAACGGGCGGCGGCCATTGACCTGGCTGGCAGGGATGTGCTGGAAGCGGTGCAAATGAGCGTGAACCCCAAGGTTATTCAGACACCGTTGGTTTCTGCAGTGGCCAAAGACGGCATTGAGGTAAAGGTTATGGCCCGGGTAACGGTGCGCGCTAATATTGACAGGCTGGTTGGCGGTGCCGGTGAGGAAACCATTCTGGCCAGGGTGGGTGAGGGTGTTGTTTCCACAGTGGGTTCAATGGATAATCATAAAGAAGTATTGGAAAACCCCGACTCCATATCCAGGACAGTCCTGGACAAAGGGCTTGACGCAGGAACTGCTTTTGAGATTCTTTCCATTGATATAGCTGATGTTGACGTTGGGCGTAACATTGGGGCTACGCTGCAGACCGACCAGGCCGAGGCTGATAAAAAGATAGCCCAGGCCAAGGCCGAGGAGCGCAGGGCGATGGCCGTTGCCCGGGAACAAGAAATGAAGGCGGCTGTGCAGGAGATGCAGGCCAAAGTGGTTGAAGCCGAGGCTCAGGTGCCGTTGGCGCTGGCCGATGCATTGCGTCAGGGAAAACTGGGCGTAATGGATTACTATAATATGCAAAACCTGCTGGCTGACACCGGTATGCGGCAGAGTTTATCCAAAATGGGGTCGGATGAAGCGGGAGACAACCACAGAGGCTCCAAATAAAAGCCCGGGGGTAATTCCATGAAGACATTAATTTTTTTGCTTATAATTTTTTATCTAGTCTTTTCTAAATTAGGAAGGATGGCCGGTCGTATGCCAGCCCCCCCCGGGCCAAAGGAAACCGATTTTCCGATCCCCGCTGAGATGCCGAATTATAGTGAAGAGGACGATGCTCCGCTTTCCGGTCCCTGGAACAGAAATAGCGGCGCTAAGGAATCCGGGGCGAAGAAAAGGGAGACTATTGGATGTGATCCGGTGTTAATGGAACCTGGGCCCCAAAGAACAGGTGATATGCAGCATGTGCCGGAGTCAGCTGCTTTTAAGCATCCGGCGATGGTAGAGACTGTTCTGCTGCAGCAGCCGGAATCAGAAGAATTGGTTTGCCCAAAAGGTGAAATTTCACCAGGTAGAGGGCAGGGACGTCATAAAAGAAGGCGCAGAAAAAATCCGCTGGCTGCTGCCCTTAATGGCAAGCCTGAGCTTGTGGGCAGTATTTTGGTGGGAGAAATTATAGGGACACGCGGCGGCTACAGGGGGAGACGTAAATGAGATTTGCCTACTTTGATTGTTTTTCCGGTATTAGCGGGGATATGATTCTGGGGGCTTTTGTGGACCTGGGCGTTGAATTGGAACAATTACAGCATGGTTTGGAGAAATTGCGCCTGCCCGGATTCCGGCTCGAGGCTGCTGCCGTTAAAAGGTCCGGCTTATCGGGAACCAAGGTGAATGTTATAGTTGACGATGCACCACAGCCCCATAGAAATCTGTTGGATATATCCGGTATCATCGACCGCAGTGATTTAAAACACAATGTAAAAGATTTAAGTCTGAAGATCTTCAACAGGCTGGCCGAGGCGGAAGCTAAAATACACGGGACAGATATTAATAATATCCATTTTCATGAAGTCGGGGGTCTGGACTCAATTGTCGACATCGTGGGCGCGTCAATTTGTATGGATCTTTTAGGTATTGAAGAGGTATATTGCTCTAAATTAAATGTTGGCCAGGGGTTTATTAAATGCCAGCACGGCATATTACCCGTACCTGCTCCGGCAACCCTTGAATTATTGCGGGGCGTGCCAATTTACGCCTACGGTTCCGGGAAAGAACTGTTGACCCCTACCGGTGCTGCGATAATTACCACCATTAGCGGGTGGTTTGGCCCGTTGCCGGAGATGGTGGTTGAAAAAGTGGGGTACGGGGCCGGTTATCACGACTTGGACTTGCCGAACATGCTAAGAATTTTGTTGGGGACGCGTTTGCCTTCGGGTGAGGGGGGTAAAAATAGACATCATGAACATGCAGCACATTGTGTCACTTCTTGAAGAATATAAAACAGGGCGGGCGGGACTGGGCGATGTTTTAAAAGAGTTAAAAAAACTGCCCTACGAGGATCTCGACTTTGCCAAGGTAGATCATCACAGGGCATTGCGAAACGGTTTTCCTGAAGTGATTTTCTGCCAGGGGAAAACCGTGGAGCAGGTGGTGAAAATATTCCACAGCCTGGCTGATAATAACCGCAACATTTTGGCAACCAGGGCTGGGCAGGAGATCTTTGAAGCTGTTCAAGCCCAATACCCGGAAGCTAAATATAATGCACCCGGCCGGGTGGTGAGTTTGACCAGGGAACAATGTAAAAACTCCTCCCGCAAGGTTCTGGTATTGACGGCCGGCACCGCCGACATTCCCGTGGCGGAAGAGGCGGCGGTATGCTCCGAGGTTATGGGGCACGAGGTAGAGCGAATTTACGACGTGGGTGTGGCCGGGATTCACCGGCTTTTTGCCCATTACGATAAATTTGACACCGCTGCGGTTTTAATTGTGGTTGCCGGTATGGAAGGCGCGCTGGCCAGCGTGGTGGGCGGCCTTGTGGATGTGCCGGTTGTGGCTGTGCCCACCAGTGTCGGGTACGGAGCCAACTTTAACGGTTTATCGGCGCTGCTGAGCATGCTGAACAGCTGCGCCAAGGGAGTCGGTGTTGTAAATATAGACAACGGCTTTGGCGCGGCGGCTCTGGCTGATGCAATCATCCGCAGCGGATTGAAGAATGGATAAAGATTAGCCAAGGGAGGGGTCAGGGGTCAGGAGTCATAATGGAATTGTTTATTGTCCCGAAGTATTCTGAATTCTGACTACTGAATTCTGACAACTTGGCAGTAACGAAAATCTTAAAACTGCATCGTACGGTCCATGTCATTGTGAGGAGCGCAGTGATGCGGTAAAAAAGCCGGTACCCATTGATTATGGGAACCGGCTTTTTTATCCTATGGCAATAACTTTGCCCGGTCCTATGAGCTGGTTGTTGATGTCAAACATATTAGAAATGTTACCTACGGAAAGCTTATCCTTCTGTTTGTAATAATCCAGGCATGTCCCGCAGGATAATACTGCAGTGCCTTCTGCGTGCATCTTTTTAATCTGTTCAAGCACCGGCGATCCTTCACAGGTTAGGTAAACCCCGGTGTTCAAAAACAATAGCGCCGACGGCAGCGGCTGGGTAGCCACAAGGGTGGTGAACAGGCTTTTAATCAATACCTGGCCCAGGTCCGGCGAGCCCTGCCCCAATGAGTTGGTTGTGACGAAATAAACAGGTCCTACATCAGTGGTGTTTCCGCTTTGTTGTTTAATAACGGATTCCGGCCCTGGGGAAGACTTATTTGATTTGCTGACAGTTAGATGATAAAAACCGTCTTTCTCTTCCTCGCTTACAGTATAACCGGAGTTTTTGGCAAACAAGGTGATATTTTGGCGGGCCACATCATTGTCCACAATGGTGGTAACCGCGTCGACACCTGCTTCTTCCAATGCGTTTTTCGTGTTGATCACCGGTTGAGGGCACGCCAGCCCCCGGCAATCCACAGTTTTGTGCTGCATAGTTAATGCTCCTTTCAAATAATATCCTTTAATACATAGCAATGTGCGGCACTGGTAGTGTAAAATAAATATCATTGACAAGGTGATCCGGTGGCTTCCTGGAGCAAGCGGAGCACTGGAAGCGGTGCTTAGCCCGTCAAATCCCAAAAGCTATGACATCTCATGGGGACATACCTCTGACCCCAAAGCTACGACCCCAAAGAGAAGGTGTGTCCCCTTTCATCTTTAGCGTAAAGTTTCGCCGGGCTGTCTGTTGCAAGCGTTAGCTACCAATAACTACAAAGATATAAGGGAAATTGCGCAGCGCGCGGAGGGAACCACCGGAGCGCCAGTTACAAGTAACGTTAAATTTTTCTACGTAAATGCCTATATCACAGTTATCAGCGTGCCTGTAAAAGGCAGCACTTCGCCTATTACCGCGCAGTTAACGCCTTTTTCCTTCAGTTCATCAACCAGTGCACTGGCCCTTGCTTCAGGTATAGAAATAAGCAATCCTCCGGAGGTTTGGGGGTCAAAAAGCGCCAGTTGCTCTTCAGTCTTCAGATTACCTTGCAATAGTATTTTCCCCTCTAAATAATTTCTGTTATCATAGGCGCCGGCCGGGATTAACCCCAGGCGCGCCATTTCCATTGTTTCCGGTAACAACGGTACTGATTTGCATTTGATGTGTAAACTGACTCCGCTTGCTTCGGCCATTTCTGCGGCGTGGCCTAACAGCCCGAACCCTGTAATGTCGGTACAGGCACTGGCACCGTGCTTGAGCATTATCTCCGAGGCAGCCTTATTTAAGGTGGACATGGAGGAAACCGCCGTTTGCATAGCCCCGGGTGAAACCAGACCTGCCTTGATGCCGGTGTTAATGATCCCGGTACCCAAAGGCTTTGTTAGTATCAACAGGTCGCCCGCCTGTGCTCCGGCATTGGATATAATTTCGCCGGGGTGGGCCGTTCCTGTTACGGCCAGACCGTATTTAGGCTCATCGTCGCGTACAGTATGACCTCCCGCTATGATACAGCCGGCTTCCATGGCTTTATCGGCGCCACCCTGCAGCAATTCTTCCAAAACGGAAATGGGAAGGCAATCTGGAAAACAAACTATGTTTAATGCCAAAAGCGGCTTACCTCCCATGGCGTATACATCACTAAGAGAATTTGCCGCAGCGATTTGCCCGTACAGATACGGGTCATCCACCATGGGGGTAAAGAAATCAAGTGTGGAAATCAGGGCCTGGTTTTCGTTTATTTTATAAACTGCGGCGTCGTCGGAGGTGCACGGTCCGATCATTAGATTTGGATTTTGGGTAGCTGGTATATGTCGCAGTACCTGCGACAGGGTCTGGGGACCCACTTTCGCCGCTCACCCGGAGGTTTTGGCCAGGCTTGTCAGCTTGATCTGTTGGTTGGACATGCAGATCCCCTCCTTTCAATTAGCTTCTCACAAATATTCTTTTTTAAGCTAAATCAATCCTTTATTAATAAAATAAAAAAATTTTATCAATATAACATATTATAAAAATTAATCTTATGATATACTTTTCCCTAATGGTTATAATAAATAAATATAATATGCGCCAGCGAACTTAATATGTTAAAATTTTAAAAGGTAAAATAGTTATTTATTTGATTGAGGGGGTACATTATGCAACAGTATGAGGTTATTGTTTTCGGCTTAAATGCCCCGGCTCCGAGTTTTGGCTGAGGACCGAGACCCTCCGCAGGTTGCGGGCCGCAAAAAACAATGAAAGATGAAGCCGAAGATTTAAGCGTGGCTTTAAAACAAAATTTTGGCGATGAGGTCAATGTAAAATTTGTTGATGTAACTTCGGAAGAAGTACAGGAGTATCCCAAGATTGTGTCTATTCTTCCAAGGGTACGCCTGCCATTAACCGTTATAAATGATGAACCTCGTTTTCACGGGGGCATATCAGCAGAAGTCATTGCTGATGCAGTATTGGAAATGAAAAAAGCAAAGGAAGGTTAATTTTATCTGGTACAATTAACCAACGTTCTCGTTATTTTTCCCCTTCTTGCCGCATAGATTTATAGTGGCAAGGAGGGGATTTTTTATGGCATGGAAGGATATTAAAAACAGGGTTAAAAGGCAATTGTCCGATTATCTTGAGCTGCCGGGTGATATTATGTTGGACTTGCCTAAAATTGTTCTTGTGGGCAATCTTCAGGTTTTTATAGAAAACCATCGCGGTATCCAGGAATATAATCCCCGGTTGGTGCGGGTTGTTGTCAACGATAAAGTTATTGAGGTTACCGGTGAGAATCTTTCACTGCGCAATATTTTGCCTGACGAAATATGTGTTGAGGGCCAAATATCAGCGGTGGTGTTCTTAAGCTAGGGGGTGGCGGTAAAATGTTATTGTTTCGAATTCTATCTTTTTTGGGCGGTTATGTGACAATAGCTTTGCCGGAAGATTGCCTGGAAAAATTTATCAATATGGCCACCACCAGGGGAATATTTTTGTGGGGTATCTCCGGAGTAGGAGCAGATAGAGTAACGTTAAAAGTTCACTTGAGTGGTGTACAACCTTTGCGCCATGTGGCCAGGATGACCCGATGCAGGTTTACAATTGTTGAAAAAGCCGGTTTACCCTTCATTATTATAAAATTGCGCAGGCGCAAGGCTTTGCTTTTAGGCGCTTTGTTTTTTGTGGTGGCAATATATTTATCTTCATCATTTGTTTGGTTTGTTAATGTGTCCGGCAATAAAAGCATCAGTGAGCAGGAGATCAAAGAAATAGCCCGCCAGTCCGGTTTATACCCCGGAGCTTTTAAACCTTCAATAGATAGTGAAAAAATTGAAAAGATCATTATGAACAGGTTTACGGATCTTTCCTGGGTTGGTGTTTGTTTTGATGGGACAAGGGCTGATATTAAAGTAGTAGAAAAAGTGCTGCCTCCCAATAATAACCTGAATGCCAAAATTGATATTGTGGCAACTAAAGATGGCCTGATCAAACAGATTCTAGTTCTGCAAGGGCAGCCGCTGGTCCAGGAGGGTGATACTGTTAAAGCAGGGCAGGTACTGATATCTTCTGCTATTCCACCGCCGAAAGTGGAAGATGAACTGGATAACATAGAAGAAAGCGCCCGGGAACCGCAGGAGGAAGAGCAGACGGTAAAATATGTTCACGCCAGAGGCATTGTCAAGGCCAGTGTCTGGTACGAAGGTTATAAAGAAGTTCCCCTCATAGAAAAGGGGGAAAACTATACGGGACATGAAATTACCAAACTTTGCATTAAAATCGGAGCAAAGGAAATAATTCTAATGGGACCCGGAGATGTCCCTTTTGCTAAATATGATATCTTAACAGATTGTAAAAAAGTCCCTGCTTGGAGGAATATAAATATACCCGTCGAATTTATTAAGGTTAAATACTTGGAAAAAGTTGATTATAAAAAAACTTATCGTAAAGCAGAGGCGCTCCGTTTGGCCGGGGAAGGTGCAATTGCTAAAATTGAAAAAGACATCCCATCCGGCGCACGGATAATAAACAAACACTATGAAGAAGTGAAAATTGCGGAAAATGAAAATATGGTAAGAGTAAAGGCGTTAATAGAAACAATAGAAGAAATTGGAACGGAGAAGCCCCACCCGTTGAGCTAAAGGAGGTTATAAGCATAATTGGTGGAAAACGTGGAAGCACGGGTGATAATTGATGACGTCGGCATTGCCGCAGAAATATTTGGTAAACACGATGAGAATTTGTCATTGTTGGAAAATTCGTTTGGTGTAAAAATGGTTGCGCGCGGCGAGGAGTTGCTTATTATTGGGCGGCGTGACCAGGTAGAAAAGGCTAAAGAGATTGTTGAACAGTTGCAGGAGTACTGCAGGGTCGGCAACCGGTTGACTAAGCACGAGATAAATTATACCATTAAAGCTGTTAAAGCCGGTAACTCCGGAGTCCTTGCAGGGCTTGCCAAAGATGTCTTTCTTGTTACTCCCAGGGGTAAAAAAATCAAACCCAAAACTGCAGGGCAGCAGAAGTATATTGATGCCCTGCAGAAACATGATATCGTTTTTGCTGTCGGTCCGGCGGGTACTGGTAAAACTTACCTGGCCGTGGTTATGGCGATCAGGTCTTTACGCAACCGCAGTGTTAATAGGATTGTGCTGACCAGGCCGGCTGTAGAGGCAGGGGAAAAGTTGGGTTTCTTGCCCGGCGATCTCCAGGAAAAAGTCGATCCTTACCTGCGCCCCCTTTATGATAGTCTGTATGACGTGCTGGGTTTTGAAAGTACCCAGAAATATATTGAACGTCATGTCATTGAAATTGCCCCTCTCGCTTATATGCGGGGAAGGACGCTGGATGACTCTTTTGTTATTCTTGACGAAGCTCAGAATACGACACCGGAGCAGATGAAAATGTTTCTAACCCGCCTTGGCTTTGGTTCCAAGGCGGTAATTACGGGAGATGTTACGCAGGTTGACCTGCCCCGGGGGCAGCAATCCGGCCTTGTTCACGCGCTGCAGGTATTGTATGATGTAGAAGGTCTGTTTTTTCACTATTTTTCCGGGGAAGACATTGTCAGGCACCCGCTGGTGCAGAAGATTGTTAAGGCATATGAAGAAAGAAGCACGACGTCTGAGTTAAAAGAGGAGTGATTAAATGCTTCCTCTGGCAAAGGTTCGGGCGAAAATATCGCAAGTATTCTTAAATTTGGCCGGAAGAAGAAAAGTTCGGCGCGGTTTGGCCGCTTTCGTTTTTTTTGTTGTTTTGACCTTATTAATTTCGGTTGAATTTATGCCCCAAAGAATTAACCTTGTGGTTGGCCAGGTTTCGCCAACAAATGTATTTGCGCCACGCAGCGTTACGTATGAGGATAAAAACAAAACTGCGGAGGCAAGAAATATTGCCGCAGCCCAGGTTGAAAAACAGTATATTATCGACCCGCAGGTTAGTATAGATGTGCAAAAAAATATTTCCAGCCTGATTGCGGACATAGGTAAAGTACAGAATGACGGAAACCTGGACGAAAACCAGAAAGTCAGTAAATTAAAGGAAATTATTCCTTTTAGTTTATCAAACAGCACATTAAAAATACTGTCCCGTCCCAACCCGGAGAATTTAAAAAAGATGGAGACCGGTATTACCGGACTTATATCACAAGCAATGGATGAAGGTGTTACACAAGAGAACACGGCAGAGGTGGGGGACAAGCTGGTTGGGAGAATACCCAATTTACAGCTGGAAGCTCCTTATAACTCGGTTGCTGCCGATATCATTAAAAATTACCTGCGTCCAAATAAATTTGACGACCTCGAAAAAACCAGGCGCCTGCAGCAGTCTGCCAGGGAGGCGGTTTCTCCGGTAATGGTTTCCATTAAGGAAGGGGAAAAGATTATCGGGGCAGGTGAAATTGTAACCGAGGAGCATATTTCAAAACTGGAGGCGTTAGGCCTTTCCCGCCCGGTTATCCCTATTTCGTCAATACTAGGTTCGGCTTTACTGGTGGGGCTTTTAATGGTGGTGGTGCTTTTTTATCTTTACCAGCAAAACCGGGAAATATATAAAAACGCCGGGCACATTTATCTTTTGGGAATAGTTGTTTTTCTCACCCTGGGTGTATCCAAGGCCATAATTGCCATTAATCTAGCTCAGTGGCCCGCGTTTGCAGCCTTATTCGGCTACCTGGCGCCTATTGCCGCCGCGGGAATGTTGATAGCCATATTGCTTGATTCCCGGTTAGCGGTGCTGGTTGTGGCGGTAATTAGTTTTTTATTAGGTTTAATGACCGGGGGGCAAATCAGATTTGCCGTAGTGGCTTTGATTGGCGGCATCACCGGTGTGTATGGTGTGAGCAAGCTGAGCCAGCGCAGCGATATGGCCAGGGCGGGGTTTTACACTGGCGCGGCTAATATTTTAGCGATTTTCTCTATGGGGATGATCAGCGGAACCCCGTTGGGATTAACCATGACTTCCAGTTTGATCCTGGGCTCTTTAAACGGCATCCTTTCATCAGTTTTAACCAATGGTGCAGTGCCTTACCTGGAAAGCGCTTTTGGCATAACTTCATCGGTGCGTCTTTTAGAGCTGTCCAATCCAGGCAACCCGCTGCTCCGGCGAATGCAAATTGAGGCTCCGGGGACCTATCACCACAGCCTTTTGGTGGGTAACCTGGCGGAATCCGCAGCTGATGCTGTGGGAGGGGATTCACTGCTGGTCAGGGTGGCGGCATATTACCATGATATTGGTAAAATGAAAAGGCCTTATTTTTTTATCGAAAATCAAATGGGTGACAACCCGCATGATAAGATAGCCCCGACCTTAAGTACCCTGATTCTTACATCACATGTTAAGGACGGGGTTGAACTGGCCCGGGAAAATAAGCTGCCCCAGGGTATAACCGATATCATTGAGCAGCACCATGGCGACAGTTTATGCAGTTTCTTTTACCACAAGGCCGTGGAAAATAATAAAAATGAAAGTGTTTCCGAAGACGAATTCAGGTATGAAGGACCCAAACCCCAGACCAAGGAAGCAGCAATTGTCATGCTGGCCGATGCTGTGGAGGCGGCGGTCAGATCGCTGCAAAATGGAACGCCCGGGCGCATTGAAGGGGTAGTGCGCAAAATTATCAAGGACAAGCTAATGGATGGCCAACTGGATGAAAGTGACCTAACCTTTAAGGACCTGGACGCAATTGCCGCAACTTTTATTAGGATGCTTTCAGGCATATTCCACAACAGGATCGAATATCCTGATATGACCAAGGAAATGGAAAGGAGAAAGAAAAAGCGTGCCATTGGTCGTTAGTAATTTGCAGGAAAAGCTTCCGGTTGATGAGGATTTGATTGGCCTGCTTACCCGGGTGGTGGAAGCAGCCTTGGCTGACACGGTAGAATATCATGATGCCGAGGTTGGCCTTGTTTTTACTGATAATGAATATATTGCGGACCTGAACCGGCAATACCGAAATGTAGACGGGCCCACAGATGTGCTCAGCTTTTCCATGTTGGAAGGTGAGCCGGTTCAAGACGGAAGTGACTCAATCATGCTGGGGGATATTGTGATATCACTGGAAAAGGCACTCCAGCAGGCTAAAAGATTCGGCCACGGGCTGACCAGGGAAATTGCTTATCTTACCGTTCATGGTGTGCTACACCTGCTGGGCTACAATCATGAAACCGATGCTGAGAAAAAAGTGATGCGGGAGAAGGAGGAGCAGATACTGAGCCGGGTGCTTTTGCCGGAAGGGTGATGTGGCTTGTTGAAGTTTGCGCGGGCTGTGGGCTGGGCGGTTTCAGGCATACGATATGCTGTAATAACCCAGCGCAATATGAAAATTCACCTGGTGGTGGCCATACCGGTCATAGTTACCTGCCTTTACCTTAAAATGTCGCCGGCAGAACTGGCAATTATATCATTAACAATTTTTCTGGTGTTGGCTGCTGAAATGTTTAATACTGCCATTGAGGTTGTAGTTGACCTTTTTACTGCTGACCGGCATCCCCTGGCCCGGGCAGCCAAGGATGTGGGTGCGGGTGCGGTTTTACTAACGGCCATAAATGCTCTGATAGTGGCTTATTTATTAATATGGCCGCGTATAGCCGGCCTTTTTGGGTAGAACCCCATGTAAACTAGCGAGGCACCATCGGCAGTATGAACAAGGGGTTGTAAAGTAGGGGCGGACGACCCTGTCAGCCCGCCCTTGTGTCAGATGTTAGTCATCAGGGATAATCAGTAAAAGTTTTTTCCGGGTAATTATCGGGGTGATTTAATGAGTCCGGAGGAGTTAATTAACAAAGCGTTTGAAGCTCAAAAATACGCGTATGCGCCATATTCACACTTTGCAGTGGGAGCGGCCCTGCTAACCGCGGAAGGTGAGGTTCACACCGGTTGTAATATTGAGAATGCATCTTACGGGCTTACGGTTTGTGCTGAGCGGGTAGCTATACTTAAAGCTGTTTCCTGCGGGCAGCGGTCCTTTAAATCAATGGCTGTGATTGCCGACACAGAAGAATTCTGCAGTCCATGCGGCGCCTGTCGCCAGGTGTTGTCCGAATTCGGCGGAGATATTAAGGTTTACCTGGCCAACCGCCGGGGCGAATACCGTACCATGACCGTAGGTGAACTTTTGCCAGGGGCTTTTTCACTGTCCAAAAGCAACAATCAGGAGGATGCGTAGTGAACAAAGTTGGGTTCAAATCTGGTTTTGTTACGATAACCGGCCGTACCAATGTTGGTAAATCCACTTTGCTAAACAGGATGGTAGGCCAAAAGGTAGTTATCATGTCCGACAAACCGCAAACCACCAGGCATAAGATTCAATCGGTATTAACCGGTGAGGATTACCAGGTGGTTTTTATTGACACCCCGGGTATCCACAAGCCCAAGCATAAGCTGGGGGAACGAATGGTGGAAACCGCTTTAAAGACATTGCGGGAAGTTGACATAATTATGATGCTGGTTGAAGCGGCTATGCCCGGATCCGGCGATAATTATATCATTGAACAGGTAAAGCAGGTTTCCCAACCTGTTATTTTGGTAATAAATAAAATTGACCTGGTTAAACCGGCCGAACTGGTTCCGATTATTGAAACATTTCGTAAATTGCATGATTTTGCTGAAATAATCCCTGTTTCCGCTTTAACCGGGGAAAATGTGGAAAAGCTGATCCGGGTGATTGTTGACAGGCTGCCGGAAGGTCCCCAGTACTACCCGGATGATGTGGTGGTTGACCGGCCTGAAAGGTTTGTTATGGCCGAGCTGATCAGGGAAAAGGTGCTGCATTTGACCAGTCAGGAAGTTCCCCACTCTGTTGCCGTAGTGGTGGAAGAGATGGAGCAAAGATCGGAAAATCTTGTGGCGGTCAGCGCTGTTATCTATACCGAGCGGGAAAGCCAAAAAGGCATATTAATCGGCAAGGGCGGTAGGATGCTAAAGGAAGTAGGCAAGCTCGCCAGGGAGGAAATGGAAGCGCTGTTGGGGTCAAGGATATTCCTTGAGCTTTGGGTTAAAGTTAAAAAGGATTGGCGTAACCAGGATATCCAAATGAAGAACTTCGGTTTTATTGAAGATTAAAGTAAACTTGATTGACTTTAATATAAGCAAGTAATATTATTGTATTTAAGAAAATTAAATCTTCGTTAGGTGAGGCTACTGTATAGACACAAGCCGCTGCCCGGAAATGTCGAGAGACAGTAACGGGTTAACAGGTATTGCCGAATTAAGGTTTTACTTAACGTGGCTGAGAAATAATTTCTCTAGCTGTACAGAGCCAAAGCTTGCACGATTGAAGGCGGTAATAATTTATTGGTCTTCATTTAATGCATAATGCAATTGAAGGCCTTTTATATTGTGGCGAAAGGGGTGACTTGCATGGAAGAATTACCAAATCGACGATGCCGGGCCATAATCATAAACCATCTATTGCAAAACTTCCATGGAGGCGACCCTGTTGATCAAAACATATTTTTATAATGCCACCCAGAAAAAATTATATCATGATGTGGATTTGTCCCTTAATCTGATTCAACATGAAGATGACTTGCTTTGGGTGGATTTATATGACTTTAAGGACGAAAAAGAATTAAGTTACCTCGCCAAAGTATTTGATTTCCATTACCTTGCCGTTGAAGACTGCCTGCAGCACAGCCCGAGGGCCAAGATCGACACCTATGATAAGTATTATTTCTTTATGCTGCACGCGCTGCGCTATAAGGAAGACAGCGACGAAGAAATTACGCCTGAGCAGCTAAACGTTTTTCTGAGCTCCAACTATGTGGTCACTGTCCACCGCAGGAACCTGCCCATATTGGGCAGGCTGGCCAGGGAATGCCTTACCAATGTCACCAAGCACATGGAAAACGGGTCGGATATGTTCTTATACCACATCTTTGATGGTATTACTGACGAATATTTTCCAATACTTGATCGTATTGACCAGCGGGTTGATGAACTGGAAGACCAGCTTTACGAGCAGCCCAGTAAAGAAATTACAGAAGAATTCCTGGCGTTGAAAAGAACACTGCTATCCATGCGGCGGGCCATTTACCCTTTAAAGCGGATGTTCTTGAGCATGAACGGACAATTTATGTTCCAGGTGTCAAAGGAAAGTGAACCGTACTACCTGGACCTGGTCGACCATATTGAACGAATCATCGACACCATTGAAAGCCTCAGGGATTTGCTGGATGGCGCACTGGAAACGTACTATTCAATTATCAGCGCGCGAACCAACGAAACAATGAGGATACTTACCCTTATTTCAACCGTATTTATGCCGCTGACCTTTGTTACCGGCTTCTTTGGCATGAACGTACCTTTACCGGAGCAGCAGAGCACGTGGTCAACGGTGGCTATATCAGCCGGCTTGCTGGGGATTACCGTATGGATGTTTTTAATCTTTAAAATGAAAAAGTGGATTTAATCCAGACCCTTCCAGCGCGGAGTCAGGTTATGATCTATTTCCAACATGTCCATTACCCTGCCTATTGTTTGGAGCACCAGATCCGTAATAGTCAAAGGGCGGTTATAAAAAGCAGGGACAGGAGGCATTATGACTGCTCCGGCCCGGGCCAGCCTGAGCATGTTTTCCAGGTGGATTTCATGCAGGGGTGTTTCTCTGGGAAGCAGGATCAGCTTGCGCTTTTCCTTTAAAGTAACGTCGGCGGCCCTGCTAATGAGGTTGTCCGTGTAGCCATTGGCAACGGCGGAAAGGGTTTTCATGCTGCAGGGGGCAATAACCATGCCCTGGTGTTTAAAGGAACCGCTGGCGATAGCTGCTGCAAGGTCATCAATTTGATAAACTTTGGCGGCCAGGGCATTGATATCTTTCAATTTGTAGCCTGTTTCTATTTCTATAGTTCGCTGGCCCCAGTTGCTATACACTAAATGGGTTTCTATCCCTGCCCGGGCCAGTTCCCGAACCAGGGTAATGCCGTAAACAGCGCCGGTGGCGCCGGTGATTGCTGTAATAATACGCATTGCTTTCCTCCCTGTAGGTTTGATAATAAACTGTTTCAACATGGATCAAATAATTCCCCCTGGCCGGGGATCTTTTTGTCCGGTTAATTTAATTGCGGAAGGCCGTCTTTACAGGCGCCTGTCCTCCGGGAGGAATGCTTATGCAACTTTACAGGGTGCAGGCCATTGTTTTAAATTCATACGAAATGCGGGACGCACACCGTGTGCTTACTCTGTATACGAGGGAAAAGGGCAAAGTAAGGGCTGTTGCCCACGGTGTTGTCAAGCCCACCAGCAAAAAAAGAGGTGCGGTGCAGCCTTTTTGCCATACTGATTTTTTGCTGCGCCGGGGCAGGGAACTTGACAGTGTCAGCCAGTGTGAGGGACGTGAAATTTTTCCCGCCCTTTGGGCCGACCTGGACCTGATGAGCTATGCCGGGCACGCCACCGGATTGGTTGACCGGCTGACTGCGGACGGTGAGCCCGATGAGAACATATTCAGTTTGCTGCTCAGCTTACTGAGGGTTCTTGAAAAGACGAAAGACCCTGAATTGGTGATTAGAAGCTTCGAATTGCGCCTGGTTGCATTATTAGGCTATTTGCCTTACCTGGATGGCTGTACCAGCTGCGGTGAAGCCATGCCTGGCCCGGATAACTACTTTAGTCCCTGGGCAGGCGGTCTTATCTGCCGGAATTGCAGGACACCCGGCGTGGCAGAATATTTTTGCGGCAGGGAAGCGGTTTCGGTGATGAAAGCACTGCTGGCCTGGGAACTGGCTACGGTTGAGAGAATACGAGTTACCCGGCAAGCGGGAGCTCAAATTAAACTAATTATGACTGAATATATAAAATGGCTTACGGAAAGACGCTCCGGTCCATTGGAATTCCTGGAAAAAGTCCGGGATTACAAGACCTGATAGATGTATAAAGCAAGTGCAATAAAGGTTAAATTATCCTCAAGTAAGAGGCATATTTAAAGGGGGTTATTTCGTGAACAATGAATTGGAAAACATTGATCTGATAAGGGCCAGAACGGGCGTAACCTACAGGGAGGCCAAAAAGGCACTGGATGATGCGGGTGGAGATGTGGTTCAGGCGTTAATCAATCTGGAAGAAAGGGATCAGAAGTTTGCCGAGAAAATACAATGCCGCGGGCTTGATCTTTTGGATAATTTGAAATCCATCCTGCAGCGTGGTCAGGAAACCAGAATTAAAGTAAAGCAGGGAGACAGGACTGTTTTAGAAGTGCCCGCTTCAGTAGGCGCGATCGGATTACTGGCCGCCCTGGCCAGCAGTGAGCTGGCCGTCCTGGGCGCATTGGGAACTGTTACCGCCATGGCCAAAAAATATACACTTGAGTTTGATCGCAGGGATAAAGATGTTGATGATAAGGCTGATAGAGATGAAGCAGACGCAGAAGAAACCTTTGAATTTAACAAAGACAGCTTGCAGTAGCTTTTTAACACTTTAGGAAAGTATACCTGGCCATATTTATGGCCAGAACTAAGGATTAAAGTATAAAAAAGCGCGCGCTAAGGGAACTGATTGAGCGCGCTTTTTTAATTGACTTTACAGGTTAAATTTGATAAATTTGTTTTGTTATCTAAATATTTTTGGGGCGATGAAGGAAAGAGTACCCGGGAATAGTTTCTGCCAGAGAGCCGGCGGTTGGTGTGAGCCGGTGGATTGTCCCGGTGAAAGGGGTTCCCGAGCCGCGGGAGGAAAACCGTCATCTTTGACGGCCAGTAAAACCTGGAAAATCGAGTGGGCTGCCTTGGTGCGGCCAAACAGGGTGGAACCGCGGGAATATGCCTCCCGTCCCTGGCTATTGCCGGGGCGGGAGGTTTAGTTTTTGATTATTTTTCAAGGGAGGTTGGTAAAACATGAATTTCCAGGAGCTGATATTAACCCTAAATACCTTCTGGGCCAATCAGAATTGCATCATCCAGCAGCCTTACGATGTTGAAAAAGGCGCCGGGACGATGAATCCGGCCACTTTTTTGCGATCTTTGGGCCCGGAGCCCTGGCGGGTGGCTTACGTCGAACCGTCGCGCCGGCCCACCGACGGCAGGTACGGGGAAAACCCCAACCGGTTGCAGCATTATTACCAGTACCAGGTTATCTTAAAACCATCACCGGACGCTGTGCTGGAGGTATACCTGCAGAGTCTCAAAGCCATCGGTATTGACCCCGAAAAACATGATATCCGGTTCGTGGAAGATAACTGGGAATCACCAACCCTGGGGGCCTGGGGACTGGGGTGGGAGGTTTGGCTGGATGGCATGGAAATTACCCAGTTCACCTATTTTCAGCAGTGCGGCGGCATAGACTGCCGTCCGGTAAGCGCGGAAATCACCTACGGGCTTGAGCGGCTGGCCATGTACATTCAAGAGAAAGATAACGTATTTGACATAGAATGGGTAGATGGTGTTACATATGGTGCAGTGCATCATCGCGGGGAAGTTGAACATTCCCATTATAATTTTGAAGCAGCAGACACGCAGATGTTGTTTCAATTGTTTGATATGTACGAGCGGGAAGCCACCAGGATAGTCGAAAAGGGCCTGGTTTTACCAGCTTATGATTATGTTTTGAAATGTTCGCATACATTTAACCTACTGGATGCCAGGGGGGCGATCAGCGTAACTGAACGGACGGGGTTTATCCACAGGGTGCGTAATTTGGCCCGGGCTTGTGCTGTTAAATACGTTGAACAAAGGGAGAATATGGGTTTTCCCCTGCTGAAAAAGGAGGATGCCTGATATGGCCAGGGATTTTTTATTGGAAATTGGTGTGGAAGAGCTGCCGGCCCGGTTTATTGCCCCGTCTCTGGAACAAATGCGGGAACTGGCGGGTAAAGCATTGCGTGACAGCAGAATTGCCTACAAGGAAATTAAAACTTATGGAACTCCCAGGAGAATAGCGATATTAATCACTGGCGTTGCAGAGAGCCAGGAACCACTTATTCAGGAAGTTAAGGGACCGGCGGTGAAAGTGGCGTTTAATGCCGCCGGGGAGCCTACCAGGGCCGCCCGGGGTTTTGCCAAAAGCCAGGGAGTGCAGGTGGAAGACCTGGTACGCAAATCAGTTGGCCCGGTGGAATACGTTTTTGCCATTAAAAAGGAAGAAGGCGGGGAAACTTATGCCGTATTAACAGCCATTGCCCTGAACTTAATCGAAGGGCTGCATTTCCCAAAACCCATGCGCTGGGGTGATTTGGAAATCAGGTTTGCCCGTCCTATACGCTGGCTGCTTTGCCTTTATGGAAAAGATGTGGTCAAATTTGAGTTTGCGGGTTTGCAGTCTGACCGCTACACAATGGGCCATCGTTTTTTAAGTCATGGCAAAGTGGCGCTTGCTGATGCAGGCTCCTATAGCCGGGTGCTCGAAGAAGTTTTTGTTATTGCCGGTATCAATGAACGTAAAGAAAAAATTCGCAGCCAGATTGAGCAAGTTGCTACTGAAAAAGGCGGCAGGCCGGAAACCAACGAGGATTTGCTGGATGAGGTTACAAATCTGGTTGAATACCCCACAGCTCTTTGCGGCAGCTTTGACGAGCGCTATCTGGAAATGCCCGAAGAAGTGTTGGTTACACCTATGCGGGAGCACCAGCGCTATTTTCCCGTCCGCGGTTCGGATAACCGGCTGCTGCCGCTGTTTGTGGCTGTAAGCAACGGCGGTACCAGCAATGTTGATATAGTCCGGGCGGGAAATGAAAAAGTTTTGCGGGCCCGGCTGTCGGATGCCGCGTTTTTCTGGCAGGAGGATCTCAAAGCGCCGCTGGAGGACAAGGTAGACGGGCTGAAAAAAGTCATTTTCCAGGAA
Source organism: Desulfotruncus alcoholivorax DSM 16058 (assembly GCF_000430885.1). Taxonomy (GTDB): domain Bacteria; phylum Bacillota; class Desulfotomaculia; order Desulfotomaculales; family Desulfallaceae; genus Desulfotruncus; species Desulfotruncus alcoholivorax. The sequence continues at coordinate 40,527 of NZ_AUMW01000027.1, forward strand.
AGCCTAGGCACAATATATGAAAAGGTTCAGCGCATTACCAGCCTGGCAGATTATATTTGCGGCCGCCTGGGTGCGACCCCGCAGGAACGGTCCGATTTGATTAGGGCTGCCCGCCTGGCCAAGGCAGATTTGCTGACCAATATGGTTTATGAATTTCCTGAGCTGCAGGGGATAATGGGCCGGGAGTATGCACGGCGTTTCAACGAGCCGGAAGGAGTTGCGCTGGCAATTTATGAGCATTATCTGCCCAGGTTTGCCGGGGATGACTTGCCTGAGACGCTGCCGGGCAAGGTTTTGAGTATAGCTGATAAGATGGATACGCTGGCGGGCTGTTTTGGTATCGGCATTCAGCCAACCGGCTCACAGGACCCGTATGCGTTAAGACGCCAGGCGCTGGGGGTATGTAATATAATTCTTGACGCCGGCCTGACGCTGTCGTTAACCGAGATGATTGAACATGCTTATAAAAGCTATTTAGACCGGGTGAAAATGAAACTTGGGGTAGACCGGGTTACCACTGAGTTGGGTGAATTTTTTAGACAGCGGCTTCGGGTTTTATTCATTGAGCGCGGGCTGCCGTATGATACGGTTGATGCTGTTCTTGCCCCCGGTTATGACGATTTCTACGACACCTGGCTGCGGGGGCGGGCTTTGCATCAATTCCGGTCCGAACCCGCTTTCGATGCGCTGTTAACTGCTTTTACCCGGGCCTTTAATTTAAGCAAAAATACCGAAAGCGACCGGGTGGATCCAGTGCTGTTTGAAACGGAAGTTGAAAAAGATCTTTATGCCGCCTTTAATAAAGTTTCAAAAGCAGCCGGAGACAGCTTAAAAGCGCGGGATTATAGCATGGCCTTTTCCTTGATTGCGGGACTGCAAAAGCCGGTTGACCGTTTCTTTGAAGATGTTATGGTGATGGTCGAAGACCGGCGGGTAAGGGATAACAGGTTGGCTCTGTTAAAAAATATAGCTGATTTTATTGGTAAGGTAGCAGATTTAAGCAAATTGGTAGTGCAAAATAAGTAAAAAAATGTAACTATTCAGAAGTCAGGAGTAAGAACGAATTTTGGCACAATGCAAAGGTTAAAACCATCAAGGAATGCAATATATCCCTACTGAATTCTGGCTACTGACTACTGAATTCCAAGTAATAGTAAAAAAATATTTTTTAAGCTTAAAGGAAAATAAATAGTGTGTATATAATATATATTATTTGTGGAGGCAAGGTTTATTAGTATGGCATATTTGCTCTCCAAGGGGCGATGATATGCAACTCACAGACAGGCAACAATTAATTTTAGACATAGTTAAAAGAGAAGGTCCTATTACCGGAGAACAAATTGCGGAACGGCTAAATCTTACCAGGGCAACACTGCGCCCCGACATGGCCATCCTGACCATGTCGGGTATGCTGGAGGCGCGTCCCAGGGTTGGTTATTTCCACAGCGGAAAAAAGCCGGGCCGGGTGCTGGCGGAAAAACTTCACCAGGTCAAAGTTGGTGAAGTTAAATCAGTCCCCGTTGTGGTTCCGGAGAAGTGCACCGTCTATGATGCTGTGGTGACCATGTTCATCGAGGATGTCGGCACGCTGTTTGTGGTTCGCGAAGGAGGTTTTTTAGAGGGTATTGTATCGCGCAAAGACCTTCTAAAAACAACTTTGGGAGGGCAGGATATTCACAAACTGCCACTGGGGGTAATCATGACCAGAATGCCTAATATCATCTACGCTGAACCGGACGAATCGGTATGGGAGGCGGCAAGGAAATTAATCAACCACGAAGTGGATGCTTTGCCGGTGGTTAAAGCAAGTACCCAGGAAGATGGCACAGTGGCTTATGAAGTAATTGGCAGGTTTAGCAAGACAAATATAACCAGGCTTTTTGTTGAGCTGGGCGAAGGAGATTATTAAGGAGGGCGGTATCCATTTCCACGGAAAACAATGATTCCAGGCAATATATCTTTATAATATCTGATTCCATCGGTGAAACGGCGGAACTGGTGGCCCGGGCTGCGGCCAGCCAGTTTAACGGCGATGGGGTGGAGATCCGCCGGGTTCCTTACGTCAACGATGCATCCGAAATTTATGAGATTATTGAGGAAATAAGGCAGTATAACAGTTTAATTGCCTATACCCTGGTGCTGCCTGAACTCAGGGAGGCCCTGAAAAAAGAAGCACAAAAATACAATATCATGACGGTTGATATCATGACTCCGATGCTGGATGCCCTTACTGCTTTTAAAAGGAAACCGCCCAAGCTTGAGCCGGGGCTGGTGCGGAGAATGGACCAGGAATATTTTCGCAAAGTCGAAGCCATAGAATTCGCTGTTAAATATGACGACGGCAAGGATCCCCGGGGCATTAACCGGGCAGATCTTGTAGTAGTAGGGGTCAGCAGGACATCTAAAACTCCTTTGTGCATGTATCTGGCGCACAAGCGGATCAAAGCAGCCAACGTGCCTCTGGTACCGGAGGTTTCCCCACCTGAGGAGATCTTTAACCTGCCGTCACACAAGTTGATTGGTTTAACCATACGACCCAGTTTGTTAAATGAAATCAGACGTGAAAGGCTAAAATCACTGGGGCTGACATCAAATGCAGATTACGCCAGCATGGAGCGTATTTTACGGGAAATAGAATATGCCGAAAGCATTATGAAAAAGGCGGGCTGCTCAATTATTGACGTTTCCAATAAAGCAGTCGAAGAGACTGCCAGCAAGGTACTCGAAATATATTACAGGGGTGAGAGATATGGCAGGTAAAAAATGGGTTTATGCATTTGAAGAGGGCCGGGCTGAGATGAAGAACCTTCTTGGCGGTAAAGGGGCGAACCTGGCGGAAATGACTTACATAGGTTTGCCCGTTCCTCCGGGAATAATAATCACTACCGAAGCCTGCAACCAGTTTTACCTTGAGAACAGGCAATTTCCACCTGGTATGGAGGAACAAGTCAGGGAAAAAATAAAGTTACTTGAAGCTAAAACCGGCAAGGAGTTTGGTAATGCTGAAAACCCGCTGCTGGTAAGCGTTCGTTCCGGTGCGCCCATATCCATGCCGGGCATGATGGATACGGTTTTAAACCTGGGGCTGAACGACCAAACGGTGGAAGGACTGGCAGCAGCTTCCGGTGACAGAAGGTTTGCTCTGGATTGCTACCGGCGGTTTTTAAATATGTTTGGGGATGTTGTGCTTGGCATTGAACATGCTAAGTTCGAAAGAGCGCTTGAAACTCAAAAAAATAAAGCTAATGTTAAATTTGACAGTCAATTAACTGCTGAAGACTGGCAGGTTGTGGTAGAAGAATACAAAAAAATAATTAAACGGGAGACAGGGAACCCGTTCCCCCAGGATCCCATAGAGCAGCTGTTTAAGGCGATCTATGCAGTATTTAATTCCTGGAATACTGACCGGGCCATTGTTTACCGTAAAGTTAACAAAATTCCCGAAGATCTGGGTACAGCAGTAAATATTCAGGCTATGGCTTTTGGCAACCTGGGTAATGACTGCGGCACCGGTGTAGCTTTTACCCGCAACCCCTCTACGGGTGTTAACGAACTGTACGGAGAGTACCTGATCAATGCCCAGGGTGAAGATGTAGTGGCCGGGATCAGGACGCCACAGCCTATCGCCACCTTAAAGGACGAGATGCCGGAAGTTTACAAACAGTTTGTGGAAACTTGCAACCTGCTGGAAAAACATTACCGCAACATGCAGGATATTGAGTTTACCATTGAGCGCGGCAAATTGTTCATTTTACAGACCCGTAACGGGAAACGCACCGCCCAGGCAGCTATAAAAATTGCTGTTGATATGGTTAACGAAGGATTGATTACAAAAGAAGTGGCTGTAACCAGGGTGGAACCTGCTCACCTGGACCACTTGCTGCACAGGCGCATTGACCCCAATGCCAAGCTGGAGATAATTGCCAAGGGGCTTCCCGCTTCACCGGGCGCCGCTGCGGGTAAAGTTGTTTTTGAGGCGGACGAAGCTGAGAAAATGGGTCAGGAAGGCCAGAAGGTTGTTCTTGTCCGCACAGAAACCACACCGGATGATATTCACGGTATTGTCCAAGCCCAGGGTATTCTTACCTCCAGGGGCGGCATGACCAGTCACGCCGCGGTAGTGGCCCGTGGTATGGGCAAACCTTGTGTTTGCGGCTGCGAGGCAATCCGCATTGATTATGAAAAAGAAGAATTTACAGTTAATAATTTAACTGTGAAAAAGGGCGATATTATTTCCATCGACGGTGCCACGGGGCAGGTAATTCTTGGAGAGGTACCTATGATTGACCCTGAACTTAGCTCTGAATTCCAACAGCTTTTAGAGTGGGCTGATGAAATTCGCAGGCTCGGGGTAAGGGCCAACGCTGACACTCCGGAGGATGCAGCAAAGGCCAGGGAGTTTGGGGCCGAAGGAATTGGCTTAACCCGTACCGAGCATATGTTTATGGCTCAGGACCGCCTGCCGATAGTTCAGGAAATGATTCTTGCTTCCTCAGATGCAGAGAGAGACGAGGCACTGGCTAAGCTGTTACCCATGCAGGAAGAGGATTTTTACGGTATCTTAAAAGCAATGGAAAGTTTACCTGTTACTATCAGGCTGCTGGATCCTCCGCTGCATGAGTTTCTGCCCAACGCCGAGGAACTGATGGTTGATATTACCAAACTGCGTCTGGCCGGCGGTGACAGCAAAGAGTTGGCTGAGAAAGAGGACTTGCTCAAGAAAGTCAGGGCTTTATCCGAGTTTAACCCCATGCTGGGTCACCGGGGCTGCCGCCTTGGCATAACCTTCCCCTCCATATACGCCATGCAGGCAAGGGCCATTTTCCAAGCGGTGGTACGTCTAATTAAGGAAGGTTACAAGGTAATACCCGAAGTGGAGATTCCACTGGTTATAGATGTTAATGAACTCTCTTTCCTGCGCCGCGTGGTGGATGAGGTTGCCGAAGCAGTTATGCAGGAAACCGGAACCCAATTTGAATATACCGTGGGAACTATGATTGAAGTGCCAAGGGCCGCGCTTTTGGCGGATGAAATTGCGGGTGTCGCGGATTTCTTCTCCTTCGGCACCAATGACCTGACCCAGACTACCCTGGGCTTTAGCCGGGATGATGCTGAAGGCAAATTCCTCCAGGAATATGTGGAGAAAAAACTACTGGCGGAAAACCCGTTTGTCGTTTTGGACCGCAAAGGGGTAGGAAAGTTAATGGAAATGGCTGTTAAACAGGGCCGAAGCGTTAAGCCCGAACTATTAGTTGGGATCTGTGGGGAGCACGGTGGAGAACCTTCATCGATAGAATTTTGCCACCTAACCGGTTTGAATTATGTGAGCTGCTCACCTTTCAGGGTTCCTATCGCCAGGCTGGCAGCAGCCCAGGCTAAAGTGAAAAACGGTTGAATAAAGAGAGGGTTCTCCCTCTCTTAAATTTTTATTAAACTTTATTAAATATCTGTTAAATAAGAGGGAATTGGGAAAAAAATATAGAAATAAAAGAAACCTGTATTGAGTAATTATTAACTACAATATTTTACTGTTGCTTCGCTGAGCTCGTAATGACAGTGCGAGGAGCGAAGCGACGTGGCAATCCCCTGCTGAGATTGCTTCGCTGCGTTTGCAATGATAAATTCTAGGGCGATGGACAGTGGAACAAAAAAGATTATTCTGGGCGATATGCCTGCCTGAAAATATCAAAAGAAAACTGTTTGGGTTACAGTCCAAGCTTCGTGAAGTTCCTGCAGACGTGAAGTGGGTAGAACAACACAACTTTCACTTGACTCTAAAATTTCTTGGGGATACGCGCGCAAGCCAGGTGCGAGAATTAACCAATGCCGTTAGCCATTCAATTAGCGGAACAGGTGCTTTCTCTCTGGAATTAGCCGGTATCGGCTTTTTCCCGGGTCCCAAACGCCCTAAGGTTATTTGGGCCGGTGTCAGGGGCGAGGTGGAAAAGTTTAAACAGCTCCATGAAAAAGTGGAAGAAGCTGTTGCCAGGCTGGGATTTACCGATCACAGCAACCGTTTTTCTCCTCACCTTACTTTGGGAAGAACCAGATCTCTCCGGGGAAGTGCTGAGCTGGTTGACAGGGCGGCTTTAATTGCTAAAGATCTCGAAATAATTGGTAAAATACGGGTTGATTCAATAAGCCTAATTGAAAGCCAACTTACCAGAAAAGGCCCCATTTATACTACGTTGGTATCCCTGGGGCTGTAGCATTTTAAAAGAGCAAGCAGGAAGGGGTTTATAATATGTTCATTGTTGCTATTAACGGCAGTCCCAACCCTACAGGAAATACAGCATATATGCTCAGGGCGGCACTTGATGAAGTTGTCAAATGCGGAGGCGAGGGGTACTTTTTACAGGTATCTGCGGTCCTGAATAAGTTGAAAACGCCTTTTTGCATCGACTGCAGTCACCCCTGCGACGGCAAATGCTACCGGGGAACGGAACTTGAGGAAGCGTTTAATCTGTTGCGCCGGGCCGATGGTTTAATTCTTGGCAGTCCCGTATATTTTTGTACCGTTTCATCCCAGCTTAAGGCTTTTTGGGATAAAACCAGGGTTTTACGTACGGAAAAAGCGCTTTTGAATGTGGTGGGGGGCGCGCTATCAGTTGGAGTTGGGCGTTTCGGCGGACAGGAAACTACTGTGCAGGCCATGCAGGATATGATGTTGTGCCAGGGTATGACTGTGGTAGGAGAAGGTTATATTGAAAATGATGCCGGGCACCAGGGTGCCTGTGCGCAAAGTCAGGCCAGTGACGACCAGAATGGGATAGAGCGAACCCGGGCATTAGCGCGAAGGGTAATGGAAGTGGCAAAGGCCACTGTGGAACTTCGTGCCCACCGGGCGCAAGGCAAATAAACATTTGCCTCACACCCCCGCTGGTTCTTAAACTGCCGGGGGTATATTATTTATTAGCCCGTGAAGAGAGGTGCGGCCGGTTGAATATTCGCCAGCACACTGAAGAAATTGAAGATCAGCTGCTTTCCCCCCTGGCGGCCCGCAGCAGCTGCACGGCAGGGCGCAAATATCCCGAGGAACCCTGTAGTGTAAGAACTGCTTATCAAAGGGATAGGGATAGAATTATTCATTCCAAGGCCTTTCGCAGGCTTAAGCATAAAACCCAGGTGTTTATTATTCCCGAGGGTGATCATTACCGGACCAGACTTACCCATACTCTGGAAGTATCTCAAATTGCCAGAACTGTTGCCCGGGCGCTGCGCTTAAATGAGGATCTAACTGAAGCTATAGCGCTGGGCCATGATCTGGGCCATACTCCATTTGGTCATGCAGGGGAAAGTGCCTTAAATGAGATAATGACTGGCGGCTTCAGGCATAACCGGCAAAGCCTGCGGGTGGTAGATGAATTGGAAGGGGGCAGGGGGCTAAATTTAACCGCAGAAGTGTGCGACGGTATCTTAAATCACACGGGAAAGGTCACGCCTTCCTCGCTGGAAGGGCAAATAGTAAAGATAGCCGATCGTGTAGCCTATATAAATCACGATATAGATGACGCCGTGAGAGGGGGGATTTTAAGGACCAGTGATTTGCCTCAATTTTGCCTTGATGTGCTGGGAACTGAACACCGGACCAGAATAAACAATATGGTAGTGGATTTAATTACCAGCAGTTGGGGCAAACCGCAAATTACAATGAGCAGACGGGTACAGGAAGCCACCGATAAACTAAGGGAATTTCTTTTCGATCATGTATATATAGATTCCGAGGCTAAAAGTGAGGAGAGCAAGGCCAGGCATGTTGTGCAGTTTCTATTTGAGTACTGGAACAAACACCCTGAAAAGCTTCCTCCCGAATACCGTATTAGAGCAGAATCGGTTGGGGTTGAAAGGGCGGTTTGCGATTACATTGCAGGTATGACGGATCGCTATGCCATCGCCCAGTTTAAAGCTTTATTTATTCCCAGGTCATTTGCCATTCCCGGGGACAGCGAGTGACAAAAAAATGTCGAACACAGAAGGATAATTTATAGTGGCAGCGAATAAATGTTAATCGACTGGTATGTCTTTGGTATATTTTTTAGCGGAAGGTGGTATGGTGGGAGGGTATATTCCCGGTGAAATATTGGATAATATTCGGAACCGGGCCGATATCGTACGAATAATTTCTTCATACGTGAGCTTACAAAAAAAAGGTAAGAATTACGTTGCGCCTTGCCCATTCCACCATGAAACCGAACCATCATTTACGGTTACACCTGAAAAGCAAATTTTTTATTGTTTTGGCTGTAACCTTGGAGGCAATGTTTTCAAGTTTTTAATGCTGCAGCATAACATTTCCTTTCCTGAGGCTGCCAGGATGCTCGGGGATATGGTAGGGGTGCCGGTTCCGGAAGGTTTTAGCCCCCAAACACGGGAACGCCTGCGCCAGGAAGAAAAGGCCTGGAAAATTAATTCTTTAGCCAGCGAATTTTTCCATAATGTCTTATTACGTCACCCTGGCGCTGAAGCAGCTAGGATGTATTTAAAAAACAGGGGCGTGGCCATTGACACAATCAAAAATTTTAACCTGGGCTATGCCCTGGCTGAATGGGATGCATTAATCCGGTTTATGAAAGACAAGGGAGTTGGAGCCGGTAACCTGGTTGATGTTGGATTGGCGGTAAGCAATAATAACAAAACTTATGACCGTTTCAGATCCCGGCTGATGTTTCCTATTAATGACAGCCGGGGAAGAGTGACCGGATTCGGGGGCAGGGTTTTAGATCAAAGCAATCCCAAGTATTTAAATACTCCGGAAACCGACTACTTTAACAAGGGAAAAATATTATACGGGCTGGATAAAGCTAGGCAGCATATTCGCGAAGCGGGTTACGTTATTATTACCGAAGGCTATATGGATGCCATTACCGCTCACCAGTATGGCATTAAAAATACCGTTGCTTCGCTGGGCACCAGCCTTACCAGGGAGCATGGCAAACTATTGGCCAGTCAGACCAGGGAGGTCATTATTGCCTACGATGCCGATGCTGCTGGTATGGCGGCAGCTCTTAGAGGTCTTGATATATTGCAGGAGGCCGGCTGCAGGGTAAGGGTGCTGCACCTCCCGGAGGGCAAGGATCCAGATGAATTTTTAAGGGCCAGAGGCCATGAGGAGTGGCAGCACCAGGTGGAAAAGGCAATGCCGCTGGTAGAGTTTAAACTTCAGATGGCACTGGAAAAATATAAGAATGTTGCAGCTAGTAAAGATGCTATTTTAGAAGAAGTTTTACCCAACGTTGCCGCCATCAGTGCTGAGCTGGAAAAAACAGAAGCAATTCAAATGGTGGCATCAAGATTATATACAAGTTTTCACGCAGTAGCTGAAGAATTGCATAGATTTTGCAAAAATAATCCCAAAAAAAGGACAAACCCGGATAAAATTGCTAAAAATAAGCATAATATTATTAGAAAAAATAGGATTAAATTTGGGGACAAGGCAGAATATGGATTACTTAGAATAATGCTGGAGGATGCTTCTACGATAACAAAGGTTGCCAGTGAAATCAAAGGTAATTTTTTTATAGATACGTTTTGTTCCTGTGTTTATGACCATTTGCTGGAGATATCTGCGAGTTCTTTCTATAGCCCTTCAGCTTTATTTGATCGTTTAGAGGAAGAACACCAGCAAAAATTGGGTATGCTGTTAATGGAACCAATTCCAGGTGAAGATATAAAAGCTTTACTGCCGGGATATATTGCCGCCATTAAAAGAAAACGTTTGCTGCAATACAGGAACGAGCTGGTAATAGCACTGGCCAACGCTGAAAAATCAGGCAATAGTGAAGAAGTGGACCGAATCCTGCATGAAATCAGTATAGCCGACAAGCCCTGAAAGGAGGGGAATGCGCGATGAGGGAGGACCCGAACAGAACAGAGCAGATTAAAGACGTCAAGGAACTGATCGAAAAGGGCAAAAAGAGGGGAGTCCTGACTTACCACGAGGTAATGGATAGCCTTCAGGGCATAGAACTTACCCCCGAACAAATGGATGACATATACGAAAAGTTGGCCGCTATGGGCATAGAAGTTGTACCGGAAACACAGGATATGGAAAATATCAATGATGCGCCGCTGGGAGAAGATGCCGAAGAAGATGTGGAAGTAGATTTGACTGTCCCCGAGGGCGTTGGCATAGATGACCCGGTGCGCATGTATTTGAAGGAAATCGGCCGTGTGCCACTGCTGACTCCAGAAGAAGAAGTAGTCCTGGCCAAACGCATGGAGCAGGGAGATGAGGAGGCCAAGCGCCGCCTGGCTGAAGCAAACCTGAGGTTGGTGGTGAGTATCGCCAAGCGCTATGTTGGCAGAGGCATGCTTTTTCTCGACTTAATTCAAGAAGGTAACCTGGGGTTAATCAAGGCCGTGGAAAAGTTTGATTACCGAAAGGGTTATAAGTTCAGCACCTATGCAACCTGGTGGATTCGCCAGGCAATTACCAGAGCCATAGCGGACCAGGCCAGGACTATTCGCATACCGGTGCACATGGTGGAAACCATCAATAAACTAATCAGGGTAAGCAGGCAGCTGCTGCAGGAACTGGGCAGGGACCCGGCTCCGGAGGAAATTGCCAAGGAAATGGGCATCTCCGAAGATAAGGTCCGGGAAATAATGAAAATAGCCCAGGAACCTGTGTCTTTGGAAACACCGATTGGTGAAGAGGAAGATTCACACCTTGGTGATTTTATCGAAGACCATGATGCCAGGGCGCCAGCAGAAGAGGCTTCCTTTACCTTGCTCCGCGAACAGTTGGATGAAGTGCTGGAAACTCTTACAGACAGGGAACAAAAAGTTCTGCGCCTTCGTTTCGGCCTGGATGACGGCAGAGCGAGAACCCTTGAAGAAGTGGGTCAAAAATTCGGTGTAACCCGGGAGCGTATCCGGCAGATTGAGGCCAAAACATTAAGAAAACTGCGTCATCCCAGCCGCAGTAAAAAACTTAAGGACTACCTGGATTAGTAATTTTTGATTTTAATAATCTATTGACCGTGGGGTAGGTTTGTTGTATAATTACTACTGCAGCGTTCCTCGATAGCTCAACGGTAGAGCATCCGGCTGTTAACCGGAGGGTTGCTGGTTCGAATCCAGCTCGGGGAGCCAATTCCCCGGGCCCATAGCTCAACGGTAGAGCATCCGGCTCATAACCGGCTGGTTCTAGGTTCGAATCCTAGTGGGCCCACCAAATTGCAGTAGTTGATATAAAAGGCCCCATGGTCAAGAGGCCTAAGACACCGCCCTTTCACGGCGGTAACCCGGGTTCGAATCCCGGTGGGGTCACCATAAGGGAGCATAGCTCAGTTGGGAGAGCGCCTGCCTTACAAGCAGGATGTCAGCGGTTCAAGCCCGTTTGCTCCCACCAATATCCAGAGGTAGCGCCGCATATGCGGCGCTGTCGTTTTGAAATAGAATGGGATCATAGCTCAGTTGGGAGAGCGCCTGCCTTACAAGCAGGATGTCACAGGTTCAAGTCCTGTTGATCCCACCATTAAAATAACAGGGTAGCACCGGAATCAATCTTCGGTGTTATTTCTTTTTTTAAGCCAAATAAGTCAACGATAATTTTTCCAGGATAAACTTCTATTCGCTTAATAACCTGGCGTAAGGCCAACTTTTTCTCCGCACCGGTCATATTTGCCCAGTCCTCACGCATGGCAGCAGCTGTTGTAATCATTAACTCCGCATTTTCCAGATCTCGGGTTGATGATTGTGCTTCTATTTGCTCCAGCTTATCCATGAGTATTTTTTCTTTTTCCAAGTATTCACCGTTTTTTTGTGCAAATTGCTCTCTACTTATCAGACGATGGCTTATCGAAAGGAGGTTTTAAAAGAGTTAACCGACATCGGTACCGGTTTTGAGGTACAGCTGATGATATTAAAGCAGCTGCACCGGGCTAAAATCACTGAAGTGCCTTTGAACCTGGTGAACCGGGCGGCGAAAAACTGCACGAGTTACTGAGCCAATACGAAATTAAGAAAATAGCTACTGGACAAACACACCCCGACATATCGGAAAAAATGAACATGTTTCTCATGGCTAAGAGAATGGAAGGCCTTAGTGAAAAAACTTTACGGAATTACCGCAAAACTATTCAAAGTTTCGGGGCATACACAGAAAAACCAGTAAACAAGATTGCCACAGAGGATATAAGAAATTGGCTTTCCAGTTATCCGGAATTAAAAATTAGTACCATTAGGTACTATGTTAGCGTGCTGAGGACGTTTTATGATTATCTTTTAACGGAAGAACTTGT
>NZ_AUMW01000028.1 GCF_000430885.1 Desulfotruncus alcoholivorax DSM 16058
ATATCCTTACTTATTTGAAGGTAAAGTGGGAACGGGAAAAGAAAAAACGAGAAAAGGGGAAGGGGTAATTTTTAATGAGCATACCCAAAGAAGAACTCCACAGATTAATTGACAGGATTCCGGAACAAAGCGTAGCAAGGGCCAAAAGGTACCTGGAAAGACTGGTAAAAAGCGTACAACCAGAAAGCCCAGCCATGCCGCGACCGCATAACAAACCTTTTTATATTGATCCCACATGTCCAAAATGCGGCACCGTCCTTGTGCTTGCAGATTTATTAGATGATCCCAATGCGCCATGGGATATTGTCTGGCATGACGAATTCATTTGCCCCGCCTGTCGCGACTACATTTACCTGGACTGGCCTGAAAGCGAAAGAACGGCCTTGATTTAGAAACCTGCTACTATTGGGTGTAGTGGGTTTTAGTTTTATTTTTGCATTTAGACATTTTTCGACACCTTTTTACGGACAAGCAGGTGATTCTTTTGGATTATATTAAACAATCTGTCCAGCAATTAATTAATAAACATGAAACCAAAGACCCCTACCGCCTGGCCCGGGCCATGGGCATTGATGTGGACGAATTCCCCTTTCGCCGTATTAAAGGTTTAATATTTGAAATAGCCGGAAATATAACTATTGTCCTCAACTCAAAACTCCCGGAATGGCTGAAGCGGGTTGTTTTAGCCCACGAATTGGGTCACCGGCAATTATCCCCGCGGGGAATGGGATATTTCTTTATGGCGGAGAACACCTTTATGGAATCCCGGGCTGAATACGAGGCTAACAGGTTTACCGTGGAACTGCTCACCTGGGGTGAAGAGCCGGAATCCGATGAGTCCCTGGAACACTTTGCAGCCAGGGTCGGGCTTCCAAAAGAAATGATACGTTATAAAGTAATCAAGTGAACCTCTTCCGGTACGAGGCCGGAGGTTCACAAGAAAAGTCCAATTTTTATCCTGTGTGCATGAATACCACTTACACCTGGAGGATAATCGACAATATGTTTAATTTCCGTACTAACGATAATTCCAAAGGCCAAAGCAAAAAAATGCGCTATGGTGTCGCCCTGGGTCGAGTTAGCAGCGAAGACCAACGCCGCCGCGGAGTATCCCTGGACGCTCAAAAAAACAACATCCATAAATGGGCCGAAGAAAACAATGTTATTATAGTTAAGGAAGCCTACTTCGACCATTCCGCATACCGGGGCTTAGACGAAGAAAAAGCTTTCCTTGAGCTAATCGAATATGCCAAGACTGACCGCAGGGTATCCCTATTTATCGTTGACGAGAAAAGCCGTTTTGCCCGATCCCGATATACCCGCATTGTTTACGAAGAAGAATTACGTAAGGCCGGCGTTCGGTTGCACGCGGTTAGTGAACCAAACTATGATACCAGAACTGTCCACGGCGTATGGATGGACGGCATTAGTATTACTAAAAATGAAGCCATGTCAGTAGAAATTGCATATCATACCCGCAAAGGAATGAGGGAAAATGTAGCTCAACAAGACCCGGTAACAGGATATTGCTACAAAAATGGCGGTCCCGCTGCATACGGTTATAAAAATGTACGAGTCTCAAGGGGTAGAGACCACCGTGGTAAAGAAATTGTAAAACTTTTATGGGAAGTTGACGAAGAAAAAAAGGATATAGTCAGAGAAATTGTGTTGGAATTTTGGATGGAACGCGGCTGGACCTGGAAGATGATCCGCGACTGGCTTAATACCCAAGGGATTCCTTCTCCAAGAGGTGGTTTATGGAACGCCAGTTCCGCAAGAGAAATATGTCTCCGTGCCCTGGAAGGTGAATACACAGGGATCGCGTATTGGAACCGGACGGGAAAGGATCTGCGGGGAACCGGGCAAAAATGGAAAGACCCGGAGGAATGGATTATTGTTAAAAATGCCCACCCGGTAATTATCACCCAGGATGAAATGGAGGAATTGCAAAAAGTGAAAGGACCGGAAGTACAAAAACGAAAAGGTAAGGGAGCGAATAACCCTAAAACAGTAAACAGCCCTTGGCTGTTATCCGGACCCAACGCCCTGGGCGAACCATTCTTCCGCTGTTTGGCTTGCGGTGGTAATATTGTTAGTGCGGAAGGAAACGGGTATAAATGGTACCTTTGCGCAAGCTATAAAAACTACGGACCAACTGGTTGTAATAAACCTTTATGGATAGATAAGCAGTTTGAACAAACTGTTTTTAAAGCCATTATCAGAAGATTTTCCGAAGATAAAGTTAAAGAATTGGTTAACCAAGTAAATTCGTTCATGGAAGAAGAATATATGGATATCCAAAAGGCCCGGCAACACATAGAAAAAGAAATAGAAAAAAACATAAGAGAAACCCGGGAACTAATGGCAACTATAAAAGAAGCCGGTACAAAAAGCAAGTCCCTATTACTTGCCGAAATGGAAGCTCTCGCTGATCAAAAAGAAAATCTGGAAAAACAGCTAGTCGAATTGGAAAAAGAACAACCACAAATTAAAAAGCTTGATGAAAAAATCATATTAGATCGCATTCATAACATTCATCAAATCATAGAAAATGGGACTAATAAAGAAAAACGCGATTTTATTCGCGCCTTTATTCATAGCATTGAATTAGACCCCGAAACAAACCAGGCTTATATTAACTTCTTTGCAGATCCATTCAGGACCACAAAAATACAAACTGGCAACCCTAATGGATTGCCAGTTAGTATATTGAATGGAGGCGACACCCGGATTTGAACCGGGGGATGAAGGATTTGCAGTCCTCTGCCTTACCACTTGGCTATGTCGCCATATTGTTAAAGTTTGTCGTGCGCACTTAATATAATAGCAAATTGACACAGTCCAGTCAAGAGTAATTGCTGGCATTGAAGTATTAATTAACTATGGCTAAATAAGCTTTCTAACCAAACCAATGACGATTTTGCATAATAAATACACACCAAATAATACAATAAAACCCCATAACCCCGATACTATATCGGAAAACTCCATAGAGCCCCTACCCGTTATCTTCTGCTCAATTTCCAGGGCAAAAACGAGCGTTAGCAAAACAGTAAAAGTATATATAAAAGAAATTATCGAGACACTCCACTTGGATATGGTTTTAAAAAGTATGTCAATAAAAAGAAAAACAAGCATACCGATTAACCCGATGACCCAAAAGTGCAGGTTCTTGTCAGTTAAATGAAAATTGAAGAGTTTTGTTACTTGAAGAATTAAATCATGCACGTTATTTATAAAATTGGTTAAAAATTTAATTGTTTTTTCCAAATTAAAGACACCCCAATCATTTGATTATTAATAGCTTATACCAACAAGATAGGAAATGTCATCCATTAATGGTAATAATTTTTTAAATAAAAAATCAGGTGATTATTACCTCACCTGATTTTCTACTGGAGCGGAAGACGGGATTCGAACCCGCGGCCCTCGCCTTGGCAAGGCGATGCTCTACCACTGAGCTACTTCCGCATATATTTAACTTACCTGGTGCCACGGGACGGAATCGAACCGCCGACACGAGGATTTTCAGTCCTCTGCTCTACCGACTGAGCTACCGTGGCATTTTGGCGGAGCTGACGGGAATCGAACCCGCGATCTCCGGCGTGACAGGCCGGCATGTTAGACCGCTACACCACAGCTCCGCATTATGTTTTTCATCCTCGCGAACCAGGTTTTTCATGCCCCGTGCCCGCTGACAATGATAAGTATACAAAAGATTTGCTTTGATGTCAAATGAAATTTTTGGCCTTTGAAAATCTTTTTACTCAAGATTTAAATATATGGGCGCGCCCGGTAACATCACATATACCACGCGCACCCACTGACAGCCATCACAGGCCCGTAAACTAGCTACAATGCTTAATACTGTTATTTATTATAAAGCATCATAAACCCCTGCAAAACCCCTAAATAGTTACTCTCTTATCAACTCACGGAAAAATGGCGGCAGAACAAACACCGAGCGGTGCATCTCCGGCGAATACCATTTTGTATTTAGATTGGGCAGCTTGTCCGTGTCCACTTCAAGCGGATCATATTTTTTAGAGCCCACAGTAAAGGTCCAGGCACCACCGGGATAAGTCGGAACAATACCCAGGAACATTCTAACGATTGGAAAAATGCTCTTCATGGTGGCATTTACCCGGGATATTAAGTCGCGGTTAAAGAACGGCGACTCGGTTTGGGCTACTAACAGGCCATCTTCCTTTAGTGCCCCGGCAACATTACGATAAAAATCATCACCGTAAAGACCTACCGCGGGTCCAATGGGATCAGGCGAGTCTACCATGATTACATCGTAAGTATTCTTATGTTCCTTAACATGCTTGATACCGTCATCCACGATTATTTCTACCCGTGGGTCACTAAACCCGCTGCTTAATTCGGGGAAAAACTCCTTGGCCACATCAATTACCATTTGGTCAATTTCCACATGAACAATCTTTTCTATATCCTTATGTTTTACAATTTCCCTTACAGAACCACCGTCTCCGCCACCGATTAAAAGCACTTTTTGGGGATTTGGATGAGTATTCAGGCCAACATGCGTAAGCGACTCGTGGTAAATAAACTCGTCCCTGATATTTGTTTGGATAATATTATCCAGCGCCAGCAGGCGGCCATATTCATCGGTATCATAAACAGCCACTTCCTGAAATTGCGATCTGCCGCTAAACAGCACTTTTTTAACCCGGCAGCTGATCCTTACATCCTTGGTTTGGTCTTCAGTGAACCATAATTCCACTGCAACCCCTCCTTTACTTATACCTGAAAAAAATGGGCGCTGCGGTAATGCAAAGGCAACGTTATCTCCTTGTGCTCCACCAGGGCCACTTTTTTGGCTCATCTATACACTTTCACTCAAAAAAAGCTTTAAAATACAGCATTCACAACTTAGCTTGCCAAAGAACAAGTAATATTATATCAACCTGATGAAAAATTAACAATATTGTTGATCCGAGGCAAATTATTTTTTTATCACCCGTATAGACTGGGCAATATGGTGAAAAATTAAGTAAGAATTACACGATCCAAGGAGGTTTTCAAAATATGAAAACAGTTATAAGCACTTTCTCTAACCGGGATCAAGCCGAAAGAGCGGTTGGAGAACTGCGTCAAAAAGGATTTGACAAAGATATTTCAATACTGGCGCGAGATGAAGAAAACCGTCAAAAGAATCAGTATACCACCATGGAAAATGATAATATCAGCGACGGAACAGCCACCGGTGGGATCCTGGGCGGCCTTGCCGGCCTTGCCGTTGGTGCGGGCGCATTGGCTATTCCGGGCATTGGGCCACTGATAGCGGCAGGTCCCATAGCCGGACTTCTGTCCGGAGCGGCAACAGGTGGCATTGCCGGCGGCCTGGTTGACTATGGCATTCCTCAGGACCGCAGCAAATACTACGAGGACAAAGTAAAACAGGGCAGGATCCTGGCCTCCGTTAAAACCGACGACGGCAGAATCAACGATGCCGCCGACACGCTAAGACGGCACGGAGCCCAGGACGTGGAAGTACACTAGTCAAATACCACACTTATGAGCAATATTAAAAGCACCCCAAGGGGGTGCTTTTAGGTTTTCTGGCACCGGGATTGTAACATATCCTGAAAAATCTTCATGGAATATCCCAGGTGACTAACAACTGACACAGGGGCGGGCGGACAAGGTGGTCCGCCCCTACACCCCCTTTTCATCCTCTGATGGTGCCGCGTTAGCGGCATGTTGGTCTACCCGAAACTTTTTCATAAATTTTACGATAAACCAATGCGTCTTCAGCCTGGCGTCCGGAAGACTCGCAAATCACCGTGGGAGACATCCCCCGCTTTTTAATTTGCCTGGCTAGAAAGGTAAAATCCGGCCCATAGCCGTCATCCAATGTTGTCCGGTGTTTACGTTCACCGGCTTTAGTATACTCGATCGGGCTAAAATGGATATGTAGGTTTTTTACTGACTGTTTTCCAAGCACCTCTTCAATTCTGTCCAGCACCTCCGCAAACTTTTCCTCGGTCCCCAGCGCGCCTGCCCCTGCAGCATGCAGGTGGCCAAAATCTATAGCAGGAATAATTTTATCATTCAAGGTGCAAAGCTCTAAAACTTCTTCCAAATTCCCCAGTTGAGAAGGCTTACCCATGGTTTCCGGTGCCACCTTGACTTCCCCAAGCCCCTCGGCTTCTGCAATTTTAAGCAGCTCCACCAGGTAGTCCCCGGCCCTTTTTAGATTACCAGCCCGGTCTTTTCCAGAACTGCCACCGGGGTGAAAAACAACTACCCCGGCACCCATCCACCGGGCAGCCCGTATTGAATCCAAAAAGTGTTTTTTGGTTTTCTCCTTAATACCTTCATCGGTTGTAGCAAGGCTAATATAATATGGTCCGTGAATACTCAGAGCCAGGCCGTGCCTTGACGCCGCTTCCCCCAACTTTCGGGCTGTTTCTTCCTTTATATGCACCCCCCTGACGCACTGGTATTCATAAGCGTTTAACCCCATTTGGGCCAACCAGCCGGGCATATCTAAAGACGATTTAAAACCTGCCGCATAAAATGAATCGGAGTTCCCCGCAGGGCCGAACCGTACCTGCAATATCACTACCTCCCGATAATTCTTAAAATCCCAATAGCTTTCAGCAGTTTTTCAACATAGCCAGTATAAATCCTTTATTTTAGCATGTCCCCGCCAGATATTTTTTTAAACCCGGGCAGGAGAATGTATTAATTTACAGTATTTGTTATTATTGTTATTAATAAGCACATAAATCGGGAGGTAGCTTTTAATGTCAAGACTAACAGCCACAATTTTAATATTTTTTTTCAGCCTGGCAATGATTATTACATTCCGTAACCAGGGCCCCGGAGTTGTTAATATCCTGACACAGGCAAATACAGCCCCGGCCGGCAGCAGAGTCACAGTGGTACAAAAATACCCGGTTAGCTCGCTTAACCCGGCAGATGCATCGGATACAGGCTCGGCCCGCATCATAACTAATATCTTTGAGGGGCTAACGCGCTTTAAACCGGGAACCGCCCTGGTTGAGCCCTGCCTGGCAAGTTCCTGGGAAGTGTCCGGCGACGGCCTAACCTGGACGTTTCATCTGCGAAAAAACGTTTATTTTCATGACGGCGCCCCCTTTGATGCCAATGCAGTGCAGGAGAATATCAACAGAATGATAAATCAATCAACTGACAAAGCAACAACTTATGCTGACTTTGTTGTTGCCCCCATAGACAACGTTGAGGTTGCAGATAGCTATACAGTAAAATTGCATTTAAAATACCCGTATGCTCCGCTTATTAACAACCTGGCCATACCAATGGCTGCGCCAATGATCAGCCCTGAAAGCATCAAAAAATTTAAGCCGGGCGGTCATAGCACACCGGCCGGGACCGGCCCATTTTTGCCGGCCGGGAAAATTGGCGACGGCATTTTATTAAAGGCTAATGAAAATTATTGGGACACGCCCCCGGAGGCCGGAGAAATACTTTTTTTAACCGAGCAGGATCTTAACAAAAGAATTAAAATGCTGCTTGACGGCCGGGCTGATGTTGCTCTCGACCTTGATTTCGCCAAAACTGCAGATCTGAAGTTAAAAGGATATCCGGTTTTCCGTGCCACCGGACTGGATATGTGTTATCTTGGCTTTTACACCGATAAAAAACCTTTTAACCGCACCCAGCTGCGAAATGCCGTAGCCCTATCTATCAATAAAAAGACCATTTTCAATGAACTGTGGTTTAATGAAGTACGCCCGGCCCTTGCCCCCCTACCGCCAACAGTGCCTGGATTCAACGCAGCCGGGGACGTTATGTCCTTTGACCCGCAAAAAGCCGTCAGCCTGTTAAAAGGGGCCGGTTATGATAACGGAATATCCTTTACCCTGGTCACTTTTACCGACTCGCGCCCTTATTGCCCCGGAGGAGGCAAGGCACTGGCGGAAAAAATAGCCCAATCACTGGCGGAAGCCAAAATCAAAGTACAAATAATCGCCTATCCCTGGGAAGATTTTAAAATGTCTCTAACAAGGAGAGAAGGCGATGCCTTCCTATTCGGGTGGACCAGTGATAATGGCGACCCGGACAATTTTCTCTATACGCTCTTGGCCGGCAGTCAAATTGAAGGCGGAATGAATATTACTCACTATCAAAACCCCCAGCTGGATACATTACTGGCCAGCGCCAGAAACACTACCGATCAGGAAATAAGGAGGGAGTTATACGGGCGGGCGCAGGAAACCATTAACCGGGACAGCCCGCTGATTGCGCTTGCTCACAGCCAATATCACGCGGCAGCGTCATCCCGGATAGGTGGATTCGTTCTAAGTCCGACCGGATGGGATTCTTTTTATAAAATAACTATCAACAGCGAAAAACCAAAATAATAAGCTCAAATACAGTCTAGTCCTGGGTTTGCAGATTTAACAGTTTCCATTAAATACCGCAAATATTCAAGCTGTTTTAGTTACATAATATGCCTGTGCATCTCAAACAAATTAATCCAAGGAGGTAATTAAATGGATCAAATTTATCAACTGCAACAGCAAGTCCAGAGACTACGCCAGGAAGTGAACAATATTTCTCAAATGACTTCTCAGCTGCAGCAATTCGAGCAAAGCAATGCCAACCAATTACGGGCTTTGCAGCAGCATGAAGTTAATGCCACCCAGCAACTGCAGCGCATTCAGCAAATTTGCAACCAAATCAGCAACGATTTGAACGCTGTCAGCAGTGCAGCACAGCAGGTCACCCAAAGCATCGGACAGAACATGTTCCAGCAGGGCAGCGGTTACGGCACCTACGGCCAGCAATACGGTACTTTCGGCACTCATTTTACACCGACCACGACAACTGGTATGTGGGGTTTAACACAGTACCAGCCAAATCAATCATGGAGCACCCCGATGCAAAATTTTGGGACAAGTCAATACACCAGCGGCTATTACTCTCCCACCCAAATGGGCTATTCCTATAGCCAGCCCTTTAGCAGCCAGCTTGCAACCGGTCAGAGTTACACCCAGGGCTACAACAATCAGTTCAGGAACCAGGATGCCAATAGCTATGCCCAGAACCAGCAAATCAGCCAGATGGCTCAGCAGGCATTGGCCAACCGGATGAATCAGAATATGGGCAACTTAAATAATAACCTGAACAATTGGAACAACCAGTTTGCCTCTTACAGCAGCGCCATGTTTTAAACTGCTCAATTGAAAGCCCCGCAAGGGGCTTTTATCAACATTTTTCTATTAGATTGGACACCAAAACCCCCTTAACATTTTTTACCACATATTTTATAATATGGTAAATAATTCAGCACTGGGGGGTGAGGTGGGTTGGCCAAAATGCTCAAAGAAGGGGCATCTTACAGCCAGCGCGAAGTAGTTGACTTACTTGTGGAGTTTTCATCTTTTAAAGATCGTGTGCAAAAAAAATTTAAAGTGCTGGCCAATGAGCTGGACGGGAAAAACAATGAACACGATCTGTGGGTGAATCTATATCTTATCTCGAGCGATTACGCTGAAGAAGCCAACGTTAAACGCCATAAGCAGGTACAAGCTGACAGCATGCAAAAGATTTCTTAATCAAATTAAATATTGGGGACACACCCCTTCGGGGAATGTCCCCAACGATAGCCCGGCGTTATCAACCGGGTTGATGCTTATTGATGCGGTTACCATGAAAAAGGTTTTTTAATCGCCCCGGCGAATTAATTCCCGGGGTGATTTAACGTGCGCATAACAGAACTGGCCATAAAAAAGCCGGCGGCTATGACCATGATCATTTTATTTTTTGTTGTCCTGGGCCTGACCGGATATACAAAATTGAGTTCGGACCTTTTTCCCAAAACCAATATCCCCTATATAACCGTAGTTACCTATTACCCCGGTGCCGGCGCTGAGGAAATTGAGAAACAAGTTTTAAAACCGCTGGAGGAAGCAGTGGCTCCGGTAACCGGCTTAAAGCAAAACATTGCCACGGCATCCGAGGGCCTGGCTTTAATGGTGCTGGAATTCAGCATGTCCACGGATGCGGACGGCGCAGTTTCGGATGTGCAAAAAGCGATAGATGAGGCAGCCAACAAACTGCCGGACGGAGCCGAAACGCCGGTAATCAGGAAATATAACTTCAATGAACAACCCATTATGACACTGGTTCTTTCAGGTAACCGCCCACTTGATGAGTTAAATAGGATTGCTGAAGATAGCGTTAAGCAGCGCCTCGAGTCGTTGCAGGGCGTTGGCCGGGTTGAAATACTGGGCGGCCGCGAGCGGGAGGTTCAGGTACTGCTTGACCGCGGGAAGCTAGATAATTACGGGCTCTCCATCAATTACATAATTGAGCGCATCGGTATGGAAAACGTAAATATACCTGCCGGCACTCTTCATTTTTCCACGGATACCCAATTTACCGTTCGCCTGCTGGGCGAGTTTAACAACCTCAGTGAGCTTGCCAATTTGAACATTCCCATTAGGGGAGGCACTGTAAAACTCGGCGAGTTAGGGACAATTACCGAGGGCAACGCCGACATTACCCACAAGTTTCATCTAAATGGACGGGAAGCCGTGGGTATTACGATTCAAAAGCAAAGCGACGCCAGTACTGTTGAAACCGCATCCCGTATTGAAGAGGAATTAAAGACACTCAATTCGCTGCTCCCCGGCGGGACCAAATTAATCCTGGCCCAAAACAGCGCCACTTTTATCAAGGATTCCCTAAACGAGACGGTTCGCACCCTGGTGGAAGGAGTTTTGATGTGCGGGCTTGTGCTGGCTTTGTTCCTACGGCGCTGGCGGTCTGTCTTCACCGTAATGCTGGCCATACCCACTTCCATAATCAGCACTTTCCTGATGATGTACCTGGCAGGCTTTTCCTTTAACCTGTTATCCCTGATGGGACTCACCCTGTGTGTGGGCATACTGGTGGACGACAGTATCGTTGTGCTGGAGAACATCCACCGGCACCGGTCCATGGGCAAGGATCCGGTGACGGCAGCAATAGACGGCCGAATGGAAATTGGGATGGCCGCCATTGCCATCACCGCTCAGGATGTCGTTGTCTTTCTGCCCATAGCATTTTTAAACGGTATCGTGGGGCAGTTTTTTCGCCAATTCGGACTTACCGTAGTCTGTGCAGCATTATTTTCTCTCTTTGTCTCTTTTACCATGACCCCTATGCTTTCAGCACACCTGGATAAGAAGAAGGCGAAAACAGCCGAAATAAAAGATAAAGAAAGAGTTGCTTTGCTAAAACGCTTTGATGTCTTTTTTAACAGGATGTTATTAATCTATAAAAATTCTTTGCTCTGGTCACTGGGCCACCGCAGAATAGTAATGGGAGGCTTGCTGCTGGCATTGATGATTACGGCAGCCTTAATACCAACCCACATGATCGGCTCTGAATTTATGACTACTCCCGACCAGAACCGCTTTACTGTGGAGGTTGAACTTCCTTCGGGGAGTTCCCTGGAACGAACCGAAAAAATTGTGACCGCGTTGGAAACAAGACTGGGCACGCTGCCTGAAGTCGAAAACACCTATAGCCGGGTGGGGGGAGGCCGGTCAATTTTTGGCGGCACGGGATCCCACCTGGGTGAGATAGATGTCATGCTGGTGGACAAGACGGAGCGCAAGCGTTCTGTTTGGGATCTGACCGGCGAGGTACGCTCCTGGAAAGAGGACTATCCGGGAGTGAAAATGGTGGTAACAGAGGAGCAGGTGGTGGGAGCAGGCGAACAGGGAGCCCCAATTCAGCTGGAAATAACAGGTCCCAACCAGGATAAGCTGGCCGGGCTGGCCGGGCAAATTGAGCAAATAGTTAAAACCACACCAGGGGCGGTGGATGTCCGGTCAACCTGGAAACCGGCAGGTGAGCCTGAATTACAGGTTCAAGTAGACCGGGAAAGGACGGCGGCCTGCGGCCTGTCCGCCGGTGAAATTGCCCGCACCCTCAGGGCGGCGGTAACTGGAGAAACGGCCGGTCAATTAGACAGCGGAAATAACGACCTTGATATCAGGGTCAGGCTGAACCAAACCGGTTTGCAGGACATTAACTCGGTGCGCCAAATTACGGTGGCTAATTCACGGGGCGAAAATTACCCCGTGCAAACCCTGGCTGATGTCGAACTGGGCAGCGGGCCCACTGTGATCAACCACCAGAACAAACAGCGGCTGATCACTATCTCTGCCAACATCAAGGACAGGCCACTGGGTGACATCACCGGAGATATCGACAAGCGTATAGCCGGATTGAGTATTCCGGCAGGGTACCATGTGGAATACTTTGGCAGCCGCAAGGATATGGAGGAATCCTTTAGAGATTTATTTATGGTGCTCGCTCTTTCCATTCTTCTGGTTTATATGATCCTGGTAATACTGTATGAATCTTTCCTAACCCCGGTTTTACGCCTGTTGTCGCTTCCGTGCGGCATGATCGGGGCGTTATGGGCTTTGTTCTTAACCGGGCAAACCTTTAATCTGATGAGTTTAATTGGACTGGTCATGCTGGACGGGCTGGCGGCCAAAAGCGGCACCCTGCTCATCGATTATACCAATACTTTGCAAAAAAAAGGGCTTACCCTGCGCGAAGCGCTGGTGGAAGCAGGGACCACCAGGCTCCGGCCCATCGTCATGACGGCCCTGACCATGATCGCGGGAGTCACCCCAACAGCCCTGGCCCTGGCGGCTGGGAGCGAACTGCGCCAGAGTATGGCCATAGCACTGATTGGCGGGTTGATTACCTCTACCCTTCTAACCCCGCTGGTTGTACCGGTTGCCTATTCAATTGTAGAGGATATTAAAAAATTAAGGTATAAAAAGCAAGAAATCAGCAAAAAATATACCTAAATCCATGAATAGGAGGCGGTATAGTTGCAAGGTAACACTACCAGCTGGGTTGTTGCCGGTTTGGGCGTAATAGTTGCGCTAATTGGCTGGTACCTTGGCGGTCTTTGGGGAGCTGGCTTGCTTGGCTTTGGTCTTGCACACATTCTTTTAGGCATTCTGGATATGTTCAGACCCACGGTTAAGTCAGAGCCATTGGAAAACCGTTAACACATTAACTCAGATTGCATTCATTCAGCACTTATAGTTATTCTTAGATAGCGAAAGCCGGCACGGGAAACATGCCGGCTTTCGCTATTTCAATTTTTAGTCCGCCTTTCAGTCCGTCAACTGACTTATAAATTCCTTTCTCTTTTCATCACTCAACTCTCCCGGATGAGCAAACAACAAGGCCCCGGTGGGGCAGGCCGAAACACAGGCAGGCACGCCCCCATCATTAAGGCAGGCCCGGTCACACTTCACGGCCTTACGCTCCATCAGGTCGCTGTGAATAACCCCGTAAGGGCAAACCATTACACACATCCAACACCCGGTACACTTGCCGCTTCCACCATCATTGGTCACAACCCCGGACGAGTCACGGTGCATCGCACCGGTTATGCAGGCGTCGATACAGGGAGCGTCTTCACAGTGACGGCAGTTCAGCGGCACCTTTTTATCCCGAACCTGACTGACGAAGATTCTGCCGAGCAGCCTTTCGCCTGCAAGCATAGCTTTAATTAAGTTACCAGCTTTACTGTGGGCCGCGGCACAGGCCAGTTCGCAGGAGCGGCAGCCAAGACACCGGTCATGCCTGATCAATAATTCTTTATGCATTAATATCCCCCCCTACCATTCCCTGGAGGGAAGTCCCAACCCGCGCCGGCGCTCCTGCAGGGCTTCGAAAACCAGCCTGGCACCTTTATGCGGATCGGGTTCCACAATGAAATAGCCGCCAAGAATATCCTTAATGCCCGACGTCAGCAGTGAAGTTACTTCAGCGCTGCCCAGCACGGGCGGAACCAATCCCAAATGCACCGGAAGCCCAAGCGTTATGGCGTATGTCCCGATTGCGATTGCTTTTTCAGTTTTGAATTCAGGCGCCGTTGCCGCCACCGGTAATTTATCCACATCCACTCCCAAACGGTTGGCAACTGCCACCGCCAGGTCCACTGCTCTGGAGTTGTCCACGCATGACCCCAGGTGTAATATCAGCGGCAGCGGGCCACCCAGGCCGGCCGCCTCGCCTATGGCCGTAAGCACTGCCTTCAGGCCGGAACCGGCATATTGCCCCACGGCTTCGGGAGTCAGCAGTCCATGCCGGGCATATGCACCGGCACCGCAACCCGTGGCCAGCAATAAAACATCACGGGCAGCCAGTTCTTTGGCAACAGTTAAAAAGTTTTCATCCTGGGGCACCTTAACGTTGTTGCAGCCCGCAACAAGCACCACGCCCTGGATATTGCCGCTCGCTATATTATCAACCAGAGGCTTTAAGGGGTCAGCAGAATCAACCGCGGCAAGAGCGCCCAGCACAGCTTCCACGGAAAAACCCGCCACCACTTTGCTCTTAATGTCAGGTATGGTGGTTGGCCTTCCCTGGCGCTTTTTAAAAGCTTCCAGGGCCAGACTAATGATCTCGCGGGCTTTTTCCCGTGCTTGCTCAAGATCTACGTCAATATGCACTGCACCCGAAATTTTAGCCATGTCCATAGTGGTAACCAGGGGAGTGCCCGAGCATTCAGCCACCGAAGCCAGGGCGGGATAAACACATTGATAATCCACCACCATGGCATCCAGTGCTCCGGTAAGCATAGGCAATTCCTGGGAAATTGAATGGGTTAAAGGAGGAATGGCGTGGCGCATCAAAACTTCGTTTCCTGTGCAGCAGACACCGACAAGATTAATTCCTTCCGCGCCAACTTCCCTGGCATCCTGCTCCATTTCCCCGGCCACCTGCACCAGCACCTCGCTGATTACGGGATTATGGCCATGCAAGGCGATATTAACAGAGCCTTCCTTCATTACCCCAAAATTGGCTTCCGTTACTACTGGTTTGGGAGTGCCAAACATTATATCTGCCAGGTCCGTGGCAATATGACTCCCGGCCATATCCGCCACTGCGCAGCTGATGCCGCCCAGCAGTAGGTTAACGTGGTCGGCGTCCACTCCCAGGTGCGTCCTGTGCAGCATTTCAGATATGGTATTTTCAATGCCGCTGGGCAATACACCCAGCCCGGCCAGTTTTTCAACCCTGCTTTCAGTCATTACCGCAGTTGCCCAGGGCATCGGGCCCTCCCTTTCACCAAATTGCCCCAGGGCTAATCGAACCAGTTCCTCTGCCAGTTCAGACACTGGCAAATCAGTATTGATCCCCATTTTAGCCGCCAGTGCTTTTAACTTTTCCTCATCACGCACACCATAAGCCGGTGCCTTACCGTGTAATGCTGCGTGCAGCGCGTGGGCAAGGTGCTTGGCGTGCCCGGAATGGGCCGCGGTGCCGGCCGCAATTGCCCGAACCAGGTTACGGGCAACGATGGTATGGGCATCAGCGCCGCAAATACCCCGCCGGGGCCCGTCGGCAAAAGGGCTGACGCGACATGGTCCCTGAACACAATTGCGGCAGCACACTCCCAGTTCACCAAACCCGCACTGGGGTTTTTGCTGTTCATATCTGTCCCAAACAGTCTCTATGCCCTGGTCCGCTGCCACTTTGATTAACCGGTTGACTGCCGGATCCTTGGATTTCATTTATTTATACCTCCTATCTCGTATAAAAGCTATTCACGCCATATAAGATCGCCTGCCGTTACCAATCCGTCGATAATTCTTTGCCTCAGCTCAGATCCCACCCTTCGCCCACTCCTGATCAGCGCGTTGTAAACACCTGCCCGGTCGATCACTCCGGTAAAAATCGCGCTTACCAAGCGGCCTTCATTGAAAACCAGCCTCCTGTAGACCTTATTTTTCGGCCCGTAAGTATAAACATCATCTCCGGCCATGTTCACCGGACCCACTGATACTACAGGCAAATTTCCAAACCTTGCCGCGTTCATCGTTGTAAGAGGGGTTGGGTATTTTTGCGTTCTCCCCGCCATATTTAAAGCCGCGAATCTTCCCTGCTCCACCGCCAGCGGCCAAAGGCCGGCCGGCCCCTTCCTGCCGGTTACGGCATCATTTACTTCAATGCAATCACCGGCAGCATATATGTGTGGCAAGGAAGTCTGAAGATAATCATTAACCAAAATGCCCCGGTCCACCGAGCCGCCGCAATCGCCGATAAGGTCTGTACAGGGGCGTACGCCTTTGGCAACAAGCACCATATCCACGGGTAATTCTTTTCCACTGTCAAACCCAATAGCGTTTATCTTTCCTTCCAGGGTTCGCAAATGCAGCGGCTCAACGCCCCGGTTGATAGTAACACCACTGGCAGTCAACTCTTCCTCCAGCACCAATCCGGCTTCCCTGGTTAACTGGCGGCTCAATAAATAGCCGCTTTTCATCGCAATAGTCACCCGCATCATGCCCTTTTTACGCAGGGCCAGCGCTCCTTTAACCCCTACAAGACCGCCCCCCAGCACTACGGCGCGGTGGGATGCTTCAGCCCCATGGGACATGGCAACAGCATCCGCGTAGTTGCGCAGCGCAAAAACATTTTCCGCCCCTGCCCCATCAAGGCCTATTTTTACGGGTGTCGCACCTGTTGCCAGTAAAAGCTTATGATAAGGCAATTCCCTGCCTCCCGCCGTTTTTGCCAATCTTTGGCCAGGATTAATTGCTATTACACGATCGTAAATAATATCTATGGCCTGAGACTGGTAAAAAGTTTCGTTACGATAAAGAATATCCGCCAGGACGGACTCGCCGGAAAGCACCTCGGGAATTCGACAGCGGGCATAGGCCCCATTGCGGTCGGCATCAATTACTGTAATTCGGGCGTTGGAATCAATTTTGCGCAGTGTGCTCGCTGCCGAAATCCCCGCCGCACTGTTGCCCACAATAACATAATTCAATGACATAATTCACCCCCTCCTTTAATTTTTGATTTTTGCAAAAATTCTCCGCTAAGCGTAAATCTACCTTTAAAAAAATCACTTTTTTAAAGAAAAATCAGACCAACTTTCGTACAAAATATGATTATGCTTACAAGATTTATAATTTACGGCCTTTTGGGTTGGAATATGGAAGTGTTTTGGACGGGGTTAATGTCCGGGCTAAACGGAAACCCGCGCCTCGTCGCTCATACTTACCTGTGGATGTTTCCCATATACGGCCTGGCTGTTTTGTTGGAACCACTGCACGAAAAAATACGCTGTTTACACTGGTACCTCCGCGGCATGATCTGGGTAGTGGTAATTTGGACGGTGGAATTTATAACCGGAGGACTGCTTCGACTGCTGGTGGGAACAAGCCCCTGGATCTACCGCGACGGCTGGCAGGTATACGGCCTGATCCGTTTGGATATGGCGCCCCTATGGTTTGCCGCCGGGCTCCTGTTTGAGCAAATACACAACCGTTTAGCCAAATCCGACCTGCTTGCAGGCAATGAGTAACAATGAGATTGCTTCGTCGCTTCGCTCCTCGCAATGACAGACTAACCACCCATGATTTTATAAACACAAACCACGATGAAAATAACACCGCGCCGCGTTAGCGGCATGGTGGTCTATCCTGAAAAGTTACCACGTTAGTTGTATCAGAGCCTGATTTAAATTATTATTTGTAAAGCCAGGTCCTTTATTGCCTTGTTGTTATAAGTTTTGATAAGTTCCTCTGCAACGTCATCGGGAAAAGCAAAAGTCTTTGTTTCCTGGTTTAAAAAACTAAGTCCTCTTCTTTTAAATACAGTATAAATTCTTTCCATTATGTTATTTACCCCACTTTTTTGTGTATATGGGAGCAGTAAAACAACCTTATTCTTATAAATAAATACATTGTCTATCCTTCTCAACATGCTATGCAATTCCTTTTTAAGTTGTTTAATTTGAACAGCCTTTTGCGCATATTCCAGATGGTTAATACAAAGGACAAGGATTACAAAAAAAGTTTTAGCCCTGACAGCCCGTTCAATTTCCAGGAGAAGGCTTTCCATAAGGTTGTCCATTTCTGTAAAGCCATTCTGGTTACCGTGAAAAATATCATAAAATTTACCAATTTTAGCAAGCAATAAATCTCTGGTAATAGGCTTCAGCAAAAAATCTTTAGCGCCCATTTGAATAGACTTTATTATTACATCCTGCGTTCCGTCCACACTCATCATTATAACGGGGATGTTGGGATAATTTTTCACAACGTGGGCTAGTACCCTGTAGCCGTCAATTTTACCTAAATGTACATCAAGCAGTATAATATCTATGTCTAAAAGGGAAATGTCTCTGTCAAACGCGCCCATTATAACCTGCATGCCGCTGGAAGCTTCATAAACATTGCAAGAATAACCCTTTAACATTTGCTTGACTTGTAACCTAACCACGCCGGAGTCGTCTACCACAAGAATATTGATCATAAATTACCTGCCTCACAGATTAATTTAACTTAATTGTATTTAAAATAATCAATTAAACAACCCATTTAAGAAAAAAGCTCATAATTTTTTACAATTACAGCAAAGTTCAACGTGAAAATTTTATTATTTCAAGTAAATTAAATAACCTCTCTCCTGACCGAATTGCATGAGCAGCGACCCTTGCTGAATTAAAGAACGCCGGTACATCTGGACCCGGCGTTCGGTTTAGTTTTTTTATTCCCTTTTATTGTCCAATTTCTAAATCATTTCGCCCAGTTTTTTGCCTGCTTCCCTTACACCTTGCAATTCCTGTTCATCAGGGCGATACTGGATGTTGATAAAGTCGAGCGGTGTTTCCCAGCCCATATCTTTTATGGCATTGGCAACCTCCTTGGCGCCCTGGCCGCCCCAGCCATATGAGCCAAAGGCGAGCCCAATGCGTTTTTTCGGCCTCAATCCCTTGATGTAGGTGAGGAAAGCGCTTACAGTCGGCAGCATGCCGTTGTTTAAGGTGGGTGTCCCAATTAGTATCGCCCGGGCGGTTAAAAGGTCGGTCATAATTTCAGAGATGTGGCTGGTTTGTAAAAACCGCATGGTAACGGGGACACCTGCGTCTTCAAGCCCATCCTGCAGCGCCAGGGCAATCCTCCTGGTGGAATCCCACATGGTGTCATATACAATCAGCGCTTTGGGAACAGTTTCATTGCCGGCCCATTGGCGGTAGACCGGAACAATTTTAGGAATTAAAGAGCGCCAGATAACACCATGACTGGGGGCAATCATATCGATATCCAGCTTGGTCACCACATCCAGGGCTTTGTTAACATTATCTCCATAAGGCAATACGATATTGGCATAATAAGTTGCAGCTTCTTCGTGCACGATATCCCAGCCGAGTTGATCATCAAAGCGCTCGGCGCTGGCGATATGCTGTCCGAAAGCGTCATTGGGCAGCAGCAGTTTTTCTTCGGGAATATAGGTTACCATTGAGTCCGGCCAGTGAACCATGGGCACGTGAACAAACTTTAACGTGCGGGAGCCGATGCTCAGTTCCTCACCGGAATTAACCACCATGAAATCCCAATTGTCATTTTTGTAATACCTTTTCAGCCCTTTTTGCCCCTGGGGAGAAGTCACCAGCCTGGCCTTGGGCGCGAGTTCCATTATTTTGGGCAGGCTGCCGGAATGGTCCATTTCCACGTGATTTGAAACCATGTAATCTATCTTGGACGGGTCAATGATTTGCTTAATCCTGTCCAGCATTTCATCAAAAAGATAGTGTTTGACAGTGTCCACCAGCGTAATTTTCTCATCTATTATTAAATAAGCGTTATAGGTTGTCCCTCTCGGTGTCACATAACCGTGGAAATAACGCAGGTTCCAATCTATTCCTCCCACCCAGTAGACCCCATGCTTTAATTCAACAGGTTTCATATATTTTTTCCTCCTTCTCAAAAGATTGGCGAATTAATGGTAGTATAATTGGCAAAGATTAATGATAATTTGCAAAAACCTTAAAGTTTTCTTAACTATCCCCACGTTAGTTCTTATATTATCCTAAATATGATTTTTAAAACATTTGCAGGATTTAAAGCTTGAATCAAGAACATACTTAATAATTTTTGTTTGGCAAAGGAAGGAAGAAAAGCTATGTATATTAACAAGCTTTTTGTTTTCGGCACGCTGCTCCCCGGTCTGGATAACTACAAACGTTTTTTGGAACAATACCGGCCCAAGTATTATCCAGCCAGAGCGGAAGGAGTCATGTATTACCTGCCCGAAGACGGTTACCCCGTTGTGCTGGAGGGCAAGGGCGAGGTAAAGGGAGTGCTGTTTGACTCGGACGATTTGCGCGTCGTATTACCGGAAATTGATGACATTCAAAAATACACGGGTATAGAAAGCCAAAGTTACCTGATCAGAAAAATCGTGGACGTGGAAAACCTTGAGACAGGCGAAAAGGTTAAAGCGCACATGTACCTGTGGCCCCCTTCCAAAGCCCAATGGCTGAAAGAAAACGGTGTTATCATCTATGACGGTGATTGGATGAATTTTTTAGAAACAAAAGAATAGATCCCGGGGGGATGATATTCCCCCCGGGATCTATTCTTTTGTTTGTATCAATAGTTTTAGATCGTTTGGACGTTGGAAGCCTGTTGGCCGCGCGGTCCGTCAACCACATCATATTCAACTCTTTGACCTTCGCTTAGCGACTTATATCCCGCTGTCTGTATGGCGGAAAAATGAACGAATACATCCGTACCGTCTTCATTTTCAATGAAGCCATAACCTTTTTTGTCGTTGAACCACTTTACTGTACCCTTCAAAATTAATTCCTCCTGTAGTTTAAACTACCGATAGTATTGCCTGTTTTGCAGTTTTTATATCATCTCATCCAGGTGAAAATTACCGGTTCTTTTCTGGGAATGGGCGGCCAGGTTCCCCTTGGGTAC
This sequence comes from Desulfotruncus alcoholivorax DSM 16058, assembly GCF_000430885.1. Taxonomy (GTDB): domain Bacteria; phylum Bacillota; class Desulfotomaculia; order Desulfotomaculales; family Desulfallaceae; genus Desulfotruncus; species Desulfotruncus alcoholivorax. Next base: position 20,772 of record NZ_AUMW01000028.1, read on the forward strand.
CCTAATACCAGCGGCGCCACCAGACGATATTGCTCGGGTACTCCCAGTTTTTCTTTAATTTGAGGCGAATTGCCCAGCGTCATGGCAAAGCCTATCCAACAGCTGCCCAACCCCTTTTCAAAAGCTGCCAGCATGATAGTCTGGGCCACCATGCTGCAATCAAAAACATGGTTCGGTGAGCTGGTATTACCATATATAAGCAACAGGCACGGGGCACCATAAAAAATATTGAAACTCTTATTCTCAAACACAGCTTTATATTGCTGCAGGTATTTATTTGTCTCCACCTGGCCCAGCAGGACTTCTTTGGTTTTGTCCGACCATTCCAGCATAAACTTTTTATCCTCAATTACAACAAAGGACCAGGGCTGCATATTTGAACCCGATGGGGCGTTAATCCCCAGGTTAATTAACTCCCGAATGGTTTCTTCGGCAAGAGGCCGGTCCTCATAAGCCCTGACACTACGTCTCCCGGTAATGATTTCTTTTAAATCCATAACCAAAACCTCCCTTAAACTCTATTCTTTATCATTCAACGGCTAATTATAGCACGCTTAAACGCCTAAGCCGCAGCCGGCTCGGCTTTATCCTAACATAATTTTACCTTCAGGGTAGCGCATTTCCGGCTGTTTTTGGCGGTACGCAAGGGCATAGCCGATTGTCAGCGGCCCCACCCTGCCGAAAAACATAGTGATCATAATCAAGATCCGGCCCAACTGGTTCAATTCCGGGGTAAGTCCTAAAGATAGGCCAACCGTACCCAGTGCCGAAGTCACTTCAAACAAAATTTTTATTAAATCAGCCTGGTGAGTCAAAGCAACCAGAAAAGTCACCATAAAAATGATAAACAAACCAAGCAACGCTATCGCCAGTGCCCTGGCAACTTCCTGGTGGGCAATTCTTCGCCCGAAGACTTCAGTATCCCGTTTACCCTTTAAAATACTGTAAATTGCCAGCCCCAGAACAGCAAAAGTGGAAGTCTTAATTCCTCCCGCTGTTGAACCAGGCGAACCTCCCACGAACATCAGAGATATGATCAATAATTGGGTGGATAATAGCAAAGAATTCAGATCAACGGTATTAAAACCGGCAGTCCTCGGAGTTACCGCCTGGAAATAGGAAGCTAAAATCTTTCCTCCCAGGGGCAAATGGCGAAAAGCATGATTATATTCGGATGCAAATATCACCAGCGTACCTGCGATTATCAAGCCGGCGGTGGTAATTAAAACAACCCGTGAGTGTAAAGATAATCTCTTAATTTTTTTATAATTAAAAATTTCATAAATTACAACAAACCCTATGCCGCCTATAATCAGCAGGCTTGATATAACCAAATTGACAGTTATGTCCGTGGTGTAGGCGGTAAGGCTGGCAAAGTTGCCGAATAAATCAAAGCCCGCATTGTTAAAGGCCGAGATCGAATGGAACAGGCCGTACCACAAGGCCTTTTTGAATCCCATGGCCGGCAGCCAGTGCAGGGTTAGTATAAGTGTTCCCGCCAGCTCGATACAAAATGAAAATATCAGCAGGTACCTGAAAATATTGACAATACCCTCAATGCTGTTTTTGCCCAGGGCTTGTTGCAAAACCAGCCGTTGCTTTAAATGAATCCTTTTGCCCAGCAGCAGTGCAAAAAAGGTGGCAAAAGCCATAATTCCGAGACCGCCCACCTGGATCAACAGCATAATCACCAGCTGCCCGGAAAAGGTCCAGTGGGTTGCCGTATCAACCGCAACCAAACCGGTTACGCATACTGCCGACGTTGCTGTAAAAAACGCCAGAGACACATCAACATTTCCGCCCTTTACCGCCCAGGGCGTGCTGAGTAAAATACCCCCCGTGACAATAACTGCAAGAAAGCCTAAAACGAGCAATTGATATGGGCTTAAGCGATTCAATTTCAGCATAAATGCAACCTCTTCTGCTCTCTTTTGCTTATGATTCCAGCTCGATTAAACGCTGCAATCTTTCGTTTTTCCCCAGCGCCACGAGGATATCGCCCGAATTGATTATCTGAGCGGCATTGGGGGCCACTATGATATCCCCTCCGCGCCTGATGGCCAGCACAGTAACTCCCAATTTTTTGCGTACCCCTATATCCACCAAGCTCTTGCCGGCAAACGAATTGGGGGCCATCATCTCCATGATGCTGTAGTCAGGCGACAGCTCAATCTGGTCAAGTATATTGTTGGAAACCATTGACCGAGCCAGTTTTACCGCCATATCCCTTTCAGGGTAGATTACCCTGGCCCCGATTTTTTCCAACACTTTACCATGCATGGCGTTCTGAGCCTTGGCCACCACTTTTTTAACACCCAGCTCGTTAAGGATCAAAGTCGTCATGATACTGGCCTGGATGTGTTCGCCTATTGATACCACAACCACGTCAAAATTCCTGATACCTATTGATTTTAAGGCCTGCTCGTCGGTGGCGTCCATCTGCACGGCATGGGCTGCTATTTCAATAGCTACGTTGACGATATTTTCATCATGATCAATGGCCAGGACATCATAACCCATCCGGCTCAATTCCGAAATGAGGCTCATTCCGAAACGGCCCAGCCCAATTACAGCAAACTGTTTATCTTTCATTGAACCCTCCGTGATAACCAAGTATTCAGGAGTCAGGAGTCAGAATTCAGAATATTAAAGATGATAAACCATATCTTATCTCAAATGTTGCTTCTGACTCCTGTCTCCTAGCTCCTGATTTATTATTCTCAATGTTTATCATATAATGTGAACGATTACAATAAGACAGCCTTGTTTATGGAGAAAAAATGCAAATATTTTTCCAGCACCGGCACACCGGCAATTGATCCGGCCGCCCGGGCATAAAGCTCCAACTGAATCCTGTATCTGCCTGCGGCCTCCGTAATTTGACCCTCTGACAGCCTGTCGGTTTTGTAATCGATGATAACCAGGCCATCCTTTTCTACAAGCAGGCAATCAATAACACCCTGCAGCAAAATAATTTCCCCTGCCGGGATTTTCCCTGCCAGATCCGGATACAATTCAGCAGCTTCAATTCCCGTGGTAAAGGGCAGCTCACGCCACAGGCGTCCTTCCCACGCCGCACTGACCAGCCTTAGACCCAGCGGGGTTTTAAAAAACCGGGCAATTTGCTCCACCGGCACCAGCCTGCGCTGCTCGTCGCCAAGTATTTTCCGGTCAACCATGTTTTCCAGCTGCTTATCTATTCCGGTTTGATCCAAAGGCTGGTCAAACGACAGATTCTGCATGACCAGGTGCACCACCCGGCCCCTTTCGGAGCCGTCAAACCCGCTGCCGGTATAGAAGACCGGCAGGTTAAAGCCGGGTGGCAGCTCTGCCGCACCGGTTGCGCCCGAGTCCGGGGTTTTCCGGCCAGGGACGGGCAATTCCATCCCTGGTCCGGCTTCTGCCAAACCTTCTTCCGGTTCATCCTGCCTATGCCTCCATTCCGTAACTGTTACCTTAGAAGGCCGGCCGGCCAGTTCCAGATGGGGATACCGCCATAACAGCCGGTTTTGCAATTCCCCCGCTTCAAGCAGCTCTTTAGCTCCCCCGGGCCAAGTTTCTTCCTGCTGCCGCAGCCATTCCTCCGGCAGCGGCTCGAGGCGCCGCAGAAACCCCAGCCACGTTTCCGACTCCGGCTCCTCTCCCGGTTGATCAGTCTCCCGCAAGTATTTCAGTGTATCGGACGGCCACAGAAAAACCCTCCAGTCACCGGTACCTGCTGCGGCAGCCTCACCCGCCCGGCTGATCGTTCGATTGATCTTCTGGTTTATGGCCTTCATGGTTGCATGGCTCCACAGGGCCGGTCCCAGCCAGTCCACCGGTGTTTTGGCACCGGCCAGCAGCGGGGCGCTCAAAGGACCCTCCGCCGGAGCCGCCGAACCGCGCCTGGTCCATTCCTGCACCGCCTTGTCCAGATCTTTAATTGCCGCAGTTATAATCAGCTTCTCCCTGGCCCGGGTCAGGGCCACATACAGGAGGCGCATTTCCTCCGCCAGCGTTTCCAGCTGCACGCGCTGTTTGATTACCCTGTGCAATACCGTAGGATACTTAATTCCCCGCTCCAGATCAACTATTACCGGCCCGCACCCCAGCCGGCGGTGCAGCAGCGGGTTTTGGCGCAAATCCGAAAAATTGAAGCCCCGCCCCAGTCCCGCAACCACCACCACCGGAAACTCAAGCCCCTTGGACCTGTGTACGCTCATCAACCTGACCACATCTTCATTTTCACCCAAAGAACGGGCCGCATCCATATCGCCCCCGGTTTCCCGGACCTGCTCGACAAAACGGAGGAACCGGAACAGCCCGCGGTACACGGTCCCTTCAAACCGCCTGGCCCTGTCCACCAGTGCCCTAAGGTTGGCCTGCCGCGTAACCCCGCCTGGCATGGCCCCAACCAGGTCGCAATAACCCGTCTGGCGGTACAGTTCTTCCAACAGCTCGGCCGGGGAGGTGCGGGAGGCCAGGTCCCGCCAGCTGTCAAGCCGCTCAAGGAAACGGCTTAAGACATTCATTAACTCCCGGTCGGATTCACCCGCCCCGGAAGCAACCTGCCTCACCGCACTGTAGAAGTCTCCCCCGGGACAGGCTACACGTATTTCAGCCAGCCGGGCGGCATCCAGGCCGATAATGGGAGAGCGCAGCACCGCCGCCAGGGGAATATCACGGGCCGGGTTGTCAATAACCTGGAGTAAAGCGATTACGGTTTGTACTTCCGGCGCGTCGAAATACCCCCCGCCACCGTCCGCATAAGCAGGAATACCATACCGGCGGAACTCCTCAAGATAGATTCCGGCCCGGCCCCTGGGCGACCTCATCAATACAACTATGTCCCGCCAGGTAACCCGCCGCAGGCCGCCGGTTTCCCCTTCCTTCACCAGCCGGTAAACACGTTCCGCCACCCAGCGCGCTTCCAGCCGCACCAGGTCCAGTTCATCCAGAGCCTCAGCTTCGGCTAAAGACTCTTCTTCCGAGTCTTCCCCGCCCACCCTGGCTTGCTGTCCGCAGTGTTCCAGCAGGTGGATCTCCACCGGAGATTCCTCCACCTCTTTTCCTCCCTCTTCCCCCACATCTTCTCCGCAACCCTCATTTTCGCTGTCGCCGACGGGCCTGCCTGCGCCGGGATTGAGGCGGGCCCGGTCATCATAGGCCAGTTCGGCCACCTGCTCGTTCATGAGCCTGCCAAACAGATAATTAACCGTATTTAATATTTCAGGGCGGCTGCGAAAGTTTGAGCGCAAGTCCAGGCGCAAACCTTCTCCGCCGCCTGCAGCTTGATCATCAATATCCCCGAAACTGCGATAATAGTCGAGAAAGACTGTGGGGTCGGCCAGCCTGAACCTGTAGATGCTCTGCTTCACATCACCCACCAGAAAACGGTTATTTCTCCGGGATACCAGCCGCAGCACAGCCTCCTGGACTCCGTTGATGTCCTGGTACTCGTCCACCAGCACCTCGCTAAAATATTCTTGATACTCCAGGGCAACGCTGGACGGCAGCAGCGGGGCGGACGGGTCGCCGGGCGGCTCCACACCCCAATTGGATGCTTCGGCGTTTTGGGCCAAAACCGCCAGGGCAAAATGTTCAAGATCGGAAAAATCCACCACGGCCCGGTCCAACTTGTGATTCAAGTATACTTTTTTAAAACGCAAAGTCAAATCCGCCAGCACCCGCACCAGAGGGGCGGCCCGCAGTAGATCGCCAAGTATATCCCCGGTGGAACGGCTGAAGCAATCTTTGTATATTGCCGCCGACCTTTTTTTAACACCGTCGCGCAGCTCCTGTACCTTTTTCTTAATTTCCCCCAGGGACTCCCCTTGGCGAACCCTGGGCAGCGCGGGCCAGTTGATAAGCTGGCCCAGGGCCTCTTTAAGATCTTCAAACGGCCCGTCAACCAGCTGCAGCAGTTTGCGCACCCCTGCGGCATCCCCGGCCAGCCTGTCTGTATAGCCGGACGGCCCGCCCGGTCCGGCTGTCAGCCTCAGTGCCTGTTCCAGGTCATCACGCCAGTTTTCAAATTCCAGGCGCAGCATATCCCGCCAGTCCTTGATCCAGGTTTGTTCTTCCCAGGGCCGGGTGCCGGACTGTTCCAGCATTGCGGCCACACTGTTCAGCCACGCTGCCGGCCGGGGCATACTGTGGGCAAACTCATACAGGCGTAGAATTAACTGCACCAGTTCGCGGTCGTCTCCATGGCGCCCCGCCATGGTCCGGGCCAGCTGCAAAAACGGTGACTGCGGCGGTGCATCCCGGTGTTCTTCGTAGCAATTTTCCAACATCCCCTCAATAATTTCACTGCGCAGCATGGAGGCTTCGTTTTCATCCATTACCCGAAAACCCGGGTCCAGCTTCAAAAGGTAAAAGTGGCTCCTGATTACCTCGCTGCAAAAGGAGTGGAGCGTACCGATATTGGCCCGGGGCACCAGGAACAGCTGGCGCTGCAGCAGCTCACTGTCCGGCTGCTCCTGCAGGGCCCGGGCCAAAGCCGCACCAACCCTGTGGCGCATTTCCCCCGCGGCGGCATCGGTGAAAGTAACCACCAGTAATCTATCCAAATCCACCGGATTTTTCCGGTCCAGCAGCATTTGGATTATTCTTTCCACCAGCACTGCCGTTTTTCCGGAGCCGGCAGCAGCTGAAACCAGCAGGTTTCCATTCCTGGTCTCTATGGCCTTGCGCTGTTCACCGGTCCAGCGAATAGAAGTCAATACATACACCCCCTTTACGTCCGGCCTCATATTGGACGCGGCGCCTGAGTTCCTTGGCATCAAGGTTTACACTGCGAAAACGGTTTTCCGGCAGCCATAAATCAAACCGGCAGACCGGGCCATAGGCGCAAAAATCACAGGCCCCGGAATTACCAATTTTGAGCGGGGCGATATCAACCCGCCCTGCGGCTATGTCCTGCCCGATCATTTTTAGCAGCTGGCCCAGAGAGTCCATCAGCCGCTGGAACTCCTCCGGCGTGTATACCGAAGCCGCACTGCGGCCGGAAATACCGCCATCCTTGTTTAATGAGGCGGGGACCAGCAGGGAAGTGCAGCCCGGTCCCAGACCTTTGTCCAACAACCGGTACAGTTCAGCTCCGCAGTCGACCAATAAACCATTTAATTTAAATTGTTTTAACCATTCCCGTTCCAAATCAGAAACGGGCACATCCGGAACAGACAGGTTCAAAATAGGACGCTGCACTTTTAAATAGAAGGCCCCGGCAGGCTCAACTTTCTGACCGGAACGGGCGCAAAATGAGGCAAAGTATTTCAGGGCCACCTGCAAATACACCAGCAGTTGAAGCTGAGCCCCCGCCAGCACCCGGGGCAGCTCAAGTTTTTCCGGGCCGGACTTGTAATCGATAACCCTCAAATAATAACCTTCCTGTGCCGGCCCCAGATCCACCCTGTCGATACGGCCGCTTAAAGTTAACTTCACCCCGCCGGCCAGCTCCAGTTCCAGCGGCGGCAGCAGCAGTTCAGGCCAAAAAGGCGCCGGGCCGGTAATACTCCCGGCTTGCGACGGTATTTTTCCCCGCGGGCCAAAGTATACTTCCAGGGCTGCGGGACGAAAGCCGCTCTCCCTCATTTGCCTGGCCATAGCCAGGGCAGTATCATTCAAACGCTCCAGCAGGCGGTCTTTTTGCCGGCGCAAACGGGCGCTGCTCAATAAGATCCTGCCCTGCAGGCGGGGGGCCAGAGTATCTACAATTCCGGCGCAAATATCTTTGACCTGTTCGTCGTTTAGATTATCCCAGTGGGCGCCTGCACCGGTCACCTTCTCCACAAAAATTCGTAAAGCCTCGTGGTAGAACTGGCCGGTATCAGGAGGCGCCAGCCGGTAGACAGCCCTTTCTTCAAGCTGCAGCCCGTGGGCTAAAAAGTGCGCAAAGGGGCACCGGACGAACCGTTCCAAACGCGAAACGCTGCTGGCAAAATATTTTTGTTTACCATTGCCGCGGCTCCACAAACCAAGCGCCAGATCTTCGCCCAAAGGAGCTTCCGTGTTCCTGCGGGAAAGGCCGTTAACCAGCAGCTGGAGCTTTGGCCGCCACTCGTCCCTTTCAGCCAGCAGGTTGTAAAGCCTCCACCACGCCGGGTGGACCCGGCGCCCCCAGGCCGCTTCCCGCCAGCGCAGCGCAAGACGTGGCAGCAGCCCTGCCGGGTGTTCCATAAAATCCAGGTCGGCACGCCCTCCGGGAGGGTCTGCCGGCATCAATTCGGTTTCCAGCCCGGGGAAAAGTTCCCGGACACGCCTGATAACCATTGAAGGAGAAACGGCCCTGCCCTCATCGTCACCCAGGGGGTAGCTTAAATAAAGCGCCCCACCGGTGCGCGTAAGCGCCCGGTAAACCAGAAATTGTTCCTGGTACAGTCTGTCCCGGGTCCCCGGCGGCAGCTCCAGTTCTTTGGCGGCCAGCCGGCCGGAAAGCAGCTCCCGTTCCCGCTCGGTAAAGACACCGTACTTACGAATGGCGGCGGGCAGGACACCCTCGGTAAGTCCCGGAATGAAAAGAGCTTCCACATCGCGCGGGGGACGGGAGCGGTCCAGGCTGCCTATAGTAACAGCATCCAGCCCGGGCGGAATCATACCCAGGCTCAGCGCCTCAAAGCCCGCGTCCAGCACCGCGCCCCATTCAGCCACGGTCAGCCTGTCATTGCCCAGCACTTCGGCCAGTTCATCCAACAGCCCGTTGACCAGCCGCCAGACCTGAAGGTGCTGCCGCGCCAGGTCGGGACGCCCTGCATCAAGGGCAGCGTTGCTCCATTGATCCAACCGCCACGGAATACCAAGCTCCAAACATAAATCCACCAAAACACGGGACCAGTCCCGCCCGGTGATGCGGCCCGGTTGGCCGGAAGCCGCACCCCGGACCTTCAGCTGGGCGGCCCTTAATTCCTTTATCGCCCTCCGGCGCACAGCATCTATTTCAGCCAGTTCCGGCGGCATATCCTCCTCCGGTTTATCTTCCAACCAGTTGCGCCCGGGCAAATACCTCCACGGCTCTTCGCCATACCACCTGCTGCCCCTGATTCCCGCCGCCAGCACATAATTCTCCAGCCGGTCTGTTTCATCCCGGTTCAATGGCGCCAGGCCGGTTTTTAAATATCTGAACACGGGATCATAAGTCCAGCCCAACTGCCAGACTTCCACCGCCGACCTCAACAGTTCAACCAGTGGATGGTGCATTATGCTTTGCCTGTGATCAATAAAAAACGGTATTTCGTAATCCTCAAAAACCCGCTGAAACAGAGGAAAGTAAACATTAATGTCCCTTACCGCAACCATAATCCTACGGGGACGCAGACCGCCGTCCCTCATCAGCCTGCGGACTTTTCTGGCTATGCCTTCCACCTCGGCCCGGGTATTGACCGCAGCTGCGAGAAAAATCCGGTCAAGCTGCTCCTTATAAGAACGCACCGGGTAAGTAAAGAAACTTTTCTCCAGGTACGCCAGCTCCGGCGCGTTCTTAAAGCGCCAATTAGCGCCGGTAGCCCAAAAAACAGTTTCCACAGCCGCACCCGCACTGCGGGCCAGGCGGCAGAGCCTGTGATAGGTTTCTTTGGGCTTGACAAACGGGTGGTTCTCAGGCAGGCGCTTTTGGGTCGAAGCCTCATCCAGGCACAGCGTTATGGTAAGTTCCTTTGACTTAAGGAAAAGCGCTTTGATTACCTCATATTCCTGGGGGGTAAAGGAATTGAACCCGTCCACCCATACCCGGCATCCCTCCAGCATAGCTGAACCCGGTATTTGTCCGGCCAAAAGATTCAAGTAATCATCCGGATCTGTATACTTATCAGCCAGTTTTTCATTTACCCGGCGAAAAACCAGGCTGAAGTCCCTTAGTTTCATACCCAGTTGGCCGTCTTCCAGCCCGGCTGCCTCAATTAAATCCTCCGGGGAAAGCCGGCAGGTTTTTACCTCACCCACCAGTTCGGAAAGAGATGCCAGAAAACCATGCCGGTTTTGCATGGCACCCATCATCTCCAGGCTGCCTTTTTCCTCCAGCAAAATACCCTTGAGCATCATCCTTCGCCCCAGTTCACTAACCGGGAGCAGCGCGGCGCCGCCGGTTTCCCGCAGCACCCGGTGCGCAAAACGGCGAAAGCTATAAACCTGGGCCCGCATGCTGCCCCCGAACCGGGCCAGTTCCCGTTCCATTGAGAAAGTCTCCTGGGCGGGGACGATGAAAACCAGCGGCGGCCCCAGCGGGCTCTCCCGCAGTTTGGCAAATATTTCATCCAGGCAGCGGCGGGTCTTGCCAACTCCCGCACGCCCCAATAACAGACGCAGGGCCATAGTTACCCCCCCTTGCACTTCATCGCCATACCTTTGTCATTGCCGCTTCGCTTCACTACTTGCAACGACATGGTGGACGATTAAATTATACCGCTCTAACCGGCCAGTTATTTGTCCGGAGTTTTTTTAAATGAAAGTACTAAATTCAAAACTAGATCATAAAATATAAGCATGAACAACCAAACGGGGTGAGTTACAGATGGCTTCAAATCAGGTTCCGTGTGTTTCCGGCCGCTACAGGCGCGTCAAACCCGGCGACACCTTGTACACCATTGCCAAGGAAGCCGGTACAACAGTGGATACACTGATAAGGCTTAATCCCGGCATCGACCCCCTGAACCTGCAGGTCGGCCAGAAGATCTGTCTTCCCGAAATTGCCTGCGCTTCAGGGATTTATTGGGTTGTAGCCCCGGGCGACACGCTATATCTGATTGCCCGGTCAATAGGAACCACCGTCGACATATTATTAAAGTTAAACCCCGGTATCGACCCCTCCAACTTACAGGAAAACCAAACCATCTGCCTGCCGGAATAAAGCAATATATGTAACTGCTCAGGAGTCATAATAATTTTTGGGTACAATTCAAGTGGAATGCAGGAAATCCCTATTGAATTCTGACTACCTGAATAGTAACCAATATGTAAACAGTATAAGCCACCCGGTTGGATGGGTGGCTTTCATTTTTTTTCAATTAATTTAGAACGGAAAAAACCAATCACCCGTTATTAGCCCTCCAAATAATATAAAACGTAAGCCCTTTCCGGGTCCTGGCGGATCGTCTCCATCACGGAAGGGGATACCGAAATTTCACCTACAAAATTAAAATCAGCGTTAAGATCAAAGTCTTCCTCATCGGTTACCTTGTAGCATTCCAAAACAGCATTGGGGTCCTCTGTTTTTATGCCCAGTGACAAGTATTGCTTTTTTGCCTCGTCCGGGGAATCAGCAAAGATAATACGTGTATTGGTTGTATGTTTCATCCTTGATTTCCTCCTGTGTACTTTTAAACATTAAAATACACCCAATTTCTTCAAATCGCAACCCCCAAAAAAGAAAAATGCCCTGATCAGGCACTCGCAAATCTTCTTTTAATAAAGGCAACTATAAAAGCCAGTATAACTAAACTCATTTGCACATATCTCCTTACACTAAATACATCATTATGTTCAAACATTATATGCAACACCCCTGTAGATTGACACCCAAAGCCGGTTATTTTTATATCAGCACTGTTCAGCTATAACAATCTTTAATGGCCCCACCCCCTCTGCCTTCACCGATATGTTTATGAAATTATCCGAAAAGCAGGGCGATAAATCCAACTGATAGCTTAATAATCTACAGTTACTGTTCTTGTGCTATTGTTCCAACCCACCTTTGCCCCCAAATATTCGCCGACATAGCGCAAGGGAATCATGATGCGGTTGTTTTTCAACACCGGCTCAGTATCCATACTCCTTTGTCCACCGTTAACTGTAGCCAGTTTGCTGCCCACTACAAATTCCAGCTTAATTCCTGATTTAATAATTGTTGCTGTACTGGCATCAACGTCCCATTTTATTTCCGCCCCAAGCGCTTCAGTAACTGCCCGCAGGGGAATTACAGTCCGTCCGTTTTGATCAATATAGGGCGGGGAATCGAAAGTAACCGGTGAACCGTTTACCTTAATTACGATATCCCCGGTAACATCCCCCGGACCTGGCGAGTTATCAGGTCTGTATATAAGGTATTTTTTCCTTTCTTCTTTAAACTGGTTCAAGGCAGGCGTATACTTGGCCTCGATTTGCCGGGGCGTCAGGCCCTGCTCCAGGTACAGGCCGATTTTATTTGTACCCATAATTTTATCAAACATCACCTTGTCCTTGCCCTCGATGCTTTTAGGGACCTGGAAGTTGTTCAGTGAGTGGGCGTAGGCCAGCACATAAAACCCAGTCCTGGCAGGGTTAAAGGTTCTGGGGTCCGTTATATCCAACCGGACGCCACCCCGCTGGCCCCTTTGCTCAGGAATAAATTTCACTCCGGGTAATCCCGACCCGTTAAGCAAATCGGCAAATTTCCGAGCATCTATGCCACTGCCGCCAACCCACTTAAAATAATCCTGCTGGCCGATTCCTGTTCCCTCCCCCAACCCCGTCGCCATATAACAGCGCGCTGAATACAAATCGGGCAGCATCGGAGAAGTTTGTACCCAGGTCAGCCCCGTATCTTCAAAGATCATGTTCCTGTTATAGCCCTGCATTGGCACAACAACCAGATTTGCTCCAATTTTTCGGTTAAAGAACTTGGCCAGTTCACCGGCAGTCATCCCGTGGGCCATGGGTAAGTTATCCACTCCGACAAAGGTTTCATAACCTTTTTCCAGCACAGGCCCGTCAACGATATTCCCGCCAACGGGGTTGGGCCGGTCCAGAACAATAATTTGTTTGCCGTATTTTTGCGCCGCAACCATGCAGTAATTCAAGGTAGACATATAGGTATAGGTCCTGGAGCCAATGTCCTGAATGTCAAAAACCAGTGCGTCTATACCCTGCAGCATATCTTCAGTAGGCATCCTGGTGGATCCATACAGGCTGTAAACCGGTATGCCAAGCTGCGGGTGGGTGTATGACTTCACATACCGGCCGGCGCTGGCTTTACCGTCAAGGCCGTGTTCCGGAGCAAAAAGCGCAATTAACCGGGTTGAAGCATCTCCCGCCAGCACATCTATCGTGCTTTCCCCACGACTGTTGACACCGGTCTGGTTGGTCACCAGGCCAATTTTCTTGCCCTCAATAAGCTGGTGGTATTGGGGACTAACCATCAACATTTCGTCCCCCAGTTTGAACCCTGGCGCCGTCGCCGCACAGGCGATACCGGAACAAACCAGAAACAAAACAGCAGACAGCAGGGTCAGCAGTATTTTTTTCATAATTCTCCTCCCCAAGCAATTATTTGATCTATTAATTATGACGCAATATTTGATGGAAAGTTCCCTTATAAAGCCTGTATAATGCTATTCTCATCTATTTGTAGAACTTATAGTTTTAATATGTGAAAACCCCATCTACCAGAGGGCGATGGGGTTTTATTAAGCAATTTCCTTGATATATTGTGGGGGAAATCCTAGCCCCCGCTGGTTAAATGTATTACCTTTACATCGTCACCATCATTAATTAACGCGGTTTCATATTGGGCTTGTGGTATAAATTTTCCGTTAATCTGCACTACTATGGAAGGAAATGTATAATTCTTCTTTTGCAGCAGCTTTGTAACAGTCAGGTTTTTTTCCCATTCAAAATTCCTTCCATTAACTTTAATCATTACATCCACCCCTGTATACCACAACTATAAGCTTTTCTGAACAACTTCAACAACCTCGGGCAGGTCAATGCCTAACTTTTGCAGTGTTTCGAGTTTGGGAATGCCGTTTGGGGTCCAACCCCTTCTTTCATATACTGCGTCAACCAGTTTTTCATACTGGGCTTCACGATATTCCCTAAGCGCTTTAAGTTTTTCTTCCGTGGACTTACCTTCGGTTTCCATGCCAAGCAGTTCCTTTAACTGGCTGTCATATCTGTCCTGCCTTGATTCATACTCTTCAACCGTAACCGGGCCCACGGAGCGATAAGGAATTTTGTCATGCTCCCTGGTGCCAAAGCCCATTTTGATATTGAATACTTTCTGGAAATTATAGACCCTTTCGGACTGGAGAATCATTTCTTTTTTGTCAATGTTTTTACCGGTTACCGCATTGAAAATGTCTACATAGTTTTGTACGTGTTCCGGTATTTTGGCCGGCTCATCGGTTTGGGCGTTGTTTTCGGGTACAATGTCGTTCCAGGGCAGCTTGCACAGGCCGACCAGGCCCAGCCAGGTTCTAAACATGGGGAAATAATGCAATGCTTCAGCTTTATTTTCAAAGGTGGGTAATTGGTTGTTGACCATGTCCATGAAGATCAGCCAGGCCTCATCGTGCTGCGGTCCTTTGTTGGCCATGCCGAAACCGCCCTGCTGGACCAGGGACTCTTTGCTTACATATTCAGCGTATTCCAGGCCTTTGACTTCCATACCGATATCGTTCAGGAAAGCGGCACCCGCGCCGTATTCTCTTACAAATAGCTCTTTGCACTTCCTGACGCCCAAACCGGCTATCCTGCCGAACCCTTCTCCCCTGGCCATCTGGTGTAATAATTCCATAGCTGCGTCTTGATTGCCGAATCTCAAATCCAAGCCGCCGGTTATTTGCCGGTTAATTATGCCGTTTTCATAACATTCCATCAGGAATGCGGTCGTGGTGCCAAAGGATATGGTATCCACGCCATAGGTGTCGCAGTAAAAGTTGGCCTCTATAATAAATTGTGGATCAAAAATACCGCAGTTTGACCCAACCCCGGCGATGGTTTCATATTCGGGGGCGTCGGTGACCACTTTTTGCCCTTTATAGGGGCCTGTTTTCAATTCGTAGTCACAAATAACTTTACTGCAGGACAGCGTGCATCCATACCAGCACCCGTCAGCCTTGCCGATATTGAAGTTTTCTATCCATTTGGGCGCCGCTATTTTATTTCCATCTGGATGTGAGCCATACTTGAAGTTGCATACAGGCAATAAATCATAGTCATTCATTATTTTTACCAGGTAAGTGGTTCCCCTTACCCGCATCTGGCATTGTTTATCATCGCCGGCGTGGATTTCCTTGTGCATCTTGATGCCGGTTTTGGCAAGCGCGGCAAAGTCTGCCGGGTTATTTAAATTACCTTTGACACCTTTGAACTTGACAACTATTGCTTTAACTTTCTTGTCCCTTAAGACGGTACCGATACCGCCCCTGCCGGCCTGCTTTAACCGGACAGCCTTTCTTCTGGTGTCATATAAGGAAAAGTTCAACATACCGTATAAAATATGCTCTGCAGCCGCCCCGGTGGAAACAACGGAGATATTTCTTTTATCTTCCGGGGTGTCAGCATAGATTTCATACAGCTGTTCAACCAGCAGGTGGCTATCCAAAGCCTCTTCGGGTGCTTCCTCTATTCTTATAATACCGGCATTGCCGTCAATAAATATAACCACGTCTTTTTCAGCCTTGCCCTGCAGCTCCAGGGCGTCCCAGCCGGAAAACTTCAACAGCGGCCCGAAATGCCCGCCGACATTGCTGTCCATAACCGACCCGGTGAGGGGTGACAGGCTGACCACCAGCGATTTGCCCGCTCCGGGATACTGGGTTATGCCGCCCACCGGCCCGGGCGAGATAATTATTTCATTTTCCGGGTCATTCCATTTTGTTTCCGGGGTTACCGCATTCCATAAGTACCACAGCCCGAAACCCCTGCCGCCGGTAAATTTTTCTTTCATCATCTCGGTGACCGGCTTTGCTTCAATTTTATTTTCAGAAACGTTGATATATAATGATTTGTTGGCATAGCCTTTATCCAGTTTGCCCGGCGTGTATTTAAATTCAGCCAGTAATTTATGAGCTGCCTTTATTTTTTCAACGTTCACCCATTTCGCCTCCTTATTTTAAAAATTGCGAGCGCAGCGAAGCAATCACCGACCCCAAAGCGATGGTGTATCCCCTTACTATGGAGTGTAAATTGCCACGTCGCTTCGCTCCCTGCAATGACATGGACTACTCTTCTATGCTGATCGCCCCGGACGGGCATTCCTTGGCGCATAAGCCGCAGGCAATGCATTTATAAGGTTCGATATAATCGCTATGGTGGAACATGGCGGCTTCGGGGCAAAAGCCGACACAGGCGAAGCAGCCTGCACAGAGGTTTTTCTTAATTCTTACGACACCGTTTTTGTCCCTGTAAATTGCTTCAGCGGGGCAAAGATCTATGCATTCGCCGCATTGGGTACAGGTGGTTATTTTAGATTTTCCATTTGCTGTTTCAATTCTAATACAGGCTTTTTCCCTGTTCTCTTCTTTGAAGTAGGTTTTGGAACAAACCAGTTCACAGGTCCCACATGCTGTGCATGAATCTTCTTTTGTTACTAATTTTTTCAAAATTTACTCACCTCCAAATATTCAATACACATATCTTTTGCCTATAAATTAAAGGACTTCGCCTAGACAAGAACAAAGGGAAGCCACTTCAAAGTGATGCTTGATATCATAATATTAATAATAGTTCATTGTTACTGTCCTGAAAAAACTTTAACATGATACCCAAGCTGGTTCTCTCATTCTGACTCCTGACTTCTGACTCCAGTTTACTATACAACTGACGGTTCAACGTATAGATTACCGCTGGCAAAACGTTGAAAACCATACATATCTATGGGGTATTCATGCTCCTTACCCAGCATTACTTCGGCCATTAACTTGCCCACCACCGGCGCGACCATAAAGCCGTGGCCGGAAAAACCGGCAGCGACGTAGAAACCGGGCACTTCAGCCACCGCCCCGAGAATTTGGGTTTTATCCGGGGTTAAATCATATAGACCGGCCCACTGGCGCACCACGCGCAATTCTTTAAGCACCGGCAGGATAAAAGTAATCTTGGCGGCCATTTCCTGCATAAAATGCCACGTGGAATCAGTGTTGTAATCTTTAATTTCATTGGGGTCACCCAATCCCATCACAAACCCGCCGTGCGGCACCTGCTGGCAGTAGATACCGTGATAGAAGGACATTACCATCGGGCCTTGCAATGGCTCCACCGGCTCAGTAACCAGTATTTGGTGGCGCTCCGGGTAAACAGGAATATCCACTCCCACCATGCGGCCCAGTTCCCTGGTATAAGAACCGGCGCAACTAATAACCATAGGTGCTTCAATAGTGCCGGCGGTTGTTTCGACCCCTTTAATTTTATCCCCGTACTTTAACAGGTTGGTCACCCTGGTATATGTCAGAATTTCGACACCCAGGCGTTTGGCTGCCCCAGCATAAGCGTCCGTTGCTTTAAAAGGATTGCAATGGCCGTCTTTCTCACAGAAAGTTGCGCCGTGTAAACCCTGTATATTTAAATGCGGCACTATTTCCCTGGCTTCTTCCGGGGTTACCCAGCGGGACGGGATACCCAACTTGTGCTGCAGACCAAGATTTTTGTGAAATTGTTCAACCATTTTTTCGTTATAGGCCAGCAACAGGTAGCCGCTTTGTTTAAATTCTATACTGTCATTATATTCCAATTCTTCTTCCAGGCTTTCAAACATACGGATACTGTCACGGGACAACAGACAGTTGGGCTCGGTTCCCCATTGCATGCGCACCCCGGCGCCGCAGCGGCCTGTGGCTCCACTGGCCAAATATTTTTCTTCCACCAGCACAACATTTTTGCAGCCCAGTTTAGCCAGGTTATAGGCAGTGGCGCACCCGATAATCCCTCCACCGATAACTATCGCTTCAGCGGTTTTAGTCATCGCACTCACCTCCGGCCAATACTCCCAGCTTGACCGGGGCGGTCGGGGGGCGGAAAGTGGTAAGCGGCACCTCCGACAGAGGCTTACCCGTAACGGCGGCTATTTCCCGAATTATCAGCGGTGTACAGGTACGTCCCTGGCACGGCCCCATGCCCACACGCAATAATCTTTTTAACTGTTCCAGATCAGTTATACCCTTATCAATATATTCGCGAATCTTTTCCAGAGTAATATCTTCGCAACGGCAGACAACAGTTACGTCTTTTCGCTCCTTTTGCTCTTTTTGATTGCTGCAGTCACATTCCGCCATCTACCGCACCTCCCTAATTTTAAAATGGCGCACTTCCATGGACAAATCTTTGGGCACGGACAACCAGACAACGCTGGTACCATCCAACTTTGCGCCGCTCTGCACCTTTTCAACCCGGGCTTCCCCCACTACTTTGCCGGCCCGGTTCACAGCATCCACCACATCACCTTCATTAGGCAGCGGTAAAAATTCATAAGGCAGTTTTACCAGGGCCTCTGTTTCGCCATATGTATGATCAATAACAAAAATGGCCAAACCGGGGCAGCGCATCAGGCACATGCCGCAGCCGTTGCATTGATCATGGTCAACCTGCGGCCGGTCATTGATATCGGCAAAGGGTTTGATGGCCTGCCGCTTACAACTGTGGTAACATGGGTCGCATGGTATATTTTGAAAACATTCAGCCACAGCCACAGGCCCTCTGGCCAATCTTTCCGCGGTGGGCCTTACCCGGGCCAAATCCTCTGCAGTGGGTATACCATTTTGTGCTAACACCACGATTCCTCCCTTCCTTATGCCAGGCCCGCTTTTACTAATCCATTGCGTATTTTCTCACCAACAGGGCCTGATCTTAATTCTGCCAATTCTTTGATGATGTTATCACGCTGTTGGGCAAAATCAGGCGCATCATAGCCCAGTGCTTTGGCAGCGTTCAAGCCTGCCAGCGCCCCCTCCATCATGGCTGCAGACGCTTCTTCAATACCGCTTACATCGCCGGCGACATATATACCCGGTACGGAAGTTTCCAACAGCTCATTTCTCAGCGGTACGTGCCCGCCCAGTTCAGGCACAAACCTCATCCGGCATCCCGCCTGCCACAGCAACTCGGTGAGCGGGCTTAATCCAACAGACAAACAGATTACATCTACGTCCAAATCTTTTTCGGATCCCGGAACCGGCTGCCACTTCCCATCCAACCGGATAATGGTAGCACCTTCTACTTCCTTTTCACCCCAGGCCCGCTTGATCGTATGGCCGGTGTATATCGGCACGCCGGCACGCACAACCTTGGAGGCATGTACCCAATAAGCGCCAATCGCGGGGGCTGCTTCAATTATGGCGGCCACTTCCACTCCCGCCTGCAGCAACTGGTAACTAACAATTACGCCGATGTTCCCGGCACCGACCATTAAAACCCTGTTCCCGGGCTTCACACCGTAAACGTTAACCAGGGTTTGTACGGCACCCGCCCCGTAAATACCGGGCAGGTCATTATTGGGGAAGGCCAGGCTTTTCTCCGCTCCGCCGGTAGCCATAATTATTTTCTGGGGCTTTATTTTTAAGTACTGTTCATTTTGTTCAACAGTGATGACACCGTCTTTATAATAGCCGAGGACCGTCGCCCCGGTTAATACTGTAATTCTTTCCTCATTTTGCACAGCAGCGGCAAGTTCCCGGGCAATATTGATGCCCCGCTCCGATGCCCGCTGCTGTTTTGAACCAAAAAAGCGGTGCGTTTGTTTAATTAATTGACCACCCAGATAGTCATTACGGTCGATTAATGTTACAGCCGCACCCAGGGCGGCAGCTTTTAGGGCTGCGGTTAAGCCGGCCGGCCCGCCCCCAACGATACAAATCTCAGTTTGTTTCACTTCAATTCACCCTTCCCTCTCTGGGTTTGCACGCGAATACCCGCGCGTAATTTTTCCACGCAAACCCGGACATTAGGTTTCCCATCAACCACCATCAGGCAGGATGAGCAATTACCTATGTTGCAGAAGAGACCCCTTGGACGGTGCAGGTGAATACTTTCTCTCATTGTACGTATACCGTTTGCATGCAGTGCAGCAGCAATAGTTTCACCTTCGTAACCTTCCAGCTCCAGATCATTGTAATAAAACTTCACCTTGGCACCCTTCTGAAAGTTTAAAATGGGATGTTCTGTTACCCGCATTAAGCCATTGCCTCCTTATTATTCAGCGCTTCGGAAGTAACAAAATTTATTCCAAAAAACAATCCCCAAGTGGTTAACAAAAAATTACCCGACACACAGCTATTTTAATACGCAAATAGCGTTCCAAAAGAAAAAGCCTGCCTGCGCAAGCTTTTGATTGTTTGATTCAGTATACAAACGTCAGTTTTTTGTACACTTCGACATTTTTCCGACACTTTTGAACAATAAGGCTACATCAGGCCCAGCTGATGCATTTTATAATATAAAGTGCTGCGGGGTATCCCCAACATACGGGCCGCCTGCGAGCGGTTGCCATTGGTTTGTTTTAGCGCGCGGCTAATTATATCCCGCTCAGTTTGCTCGGTTACCGACACCAATCCCGCCTGGTAAGGCAGTTTATGCTTGGAGCTCTGTTTCAGAGCAGCCGGAATACATTCCGCGGTGATAACCTCACCGTCGGCCATAATTACCATCCGCTCAATGGAGTTTTTCATTTCCCGCACATTCCCGGGCCAGGGATATGCCAGTAGCGCTGCCATCGCTTCCGGATCCAGCCTGGTTATGCGCTTACCGTATAACTGGCTGTACTCCCGAATAAACTGGTAAACCAATTCAGGAATATCCTCGCGCCTCTCCCTTAAAGGTGGTACTTCCAAAGATACCACATTTAAACGGTAATATAAATCCTCCCTAAAAAGCCCATTTGTAAGCATTTCTTCCAAATTGCGATTGGTCGCGGCAACAATCCGCACATCTACCCTAATAGGGGCAGCCCCCCCCACCCTGCGGAAAACCTGGTCCTGCAGTACTCTTAGCAGCTTAACCTGCAAACCAGTCGGGAGCTCTGCCACTTCATCCAGGAACAGCGTACCGCCATTGGCATTTTCAAAAAAACCGGCTTTTCCATGCCTGCTGGCACCGGTAAATGCCCCGGCCTCGTAGCCGAATACCTCACTCTCAAATAATGTTGGCGGTATGGCGGCACAGTTGACCACCACAAAAGGCTTGTCCGCACGGTTGCTGGCCTCGTGAATGGCCCTGGCAAACAACTCTTTGCCTGTACCGCTCTCGCCCCTAATAAGCACTGCCGCGTGAGTTACAGCAACTTTCTTGGCAATACTAATCAGTTCTTTTAATTTATGATGGTGCCCTTTGATCCGGGCAAAGGGGTTGTGGCCACCGGTAATTCTTTTAATTTCCTTTTGCAATTTATGTACCTGGCTGCTGGCCTGGCTGAGTTTTTGGTTTAGCTCGACCACTTCGGTAATATCGCGCTCCGAGGATACACCGCCAACCACCTGGTCGCCAACTTTGACCGGATTGGCACTGATTAATACATGCGTACCGGCACAAGGCTGGTGATACATCGCACGTACTCCCTGACGCTCTTTAAATACCTTGGTCACCATTAAATTGGAAAAATATTCTCCAATATTATTGCCGACAATTTTTTCAGCACTTATATCATATAAGGCTTCCGCCCGGTGATTCCAATGAGTAACCACATCTTGGTCATTAATTATGGTTATAGCTTCTTCAACGGTATTCAATACAGCTTCCAGCCTGGCATGGGTTATTCTATAACGGTCAATCAACTCGGCAAGCAGCACGTCCAAAAGTAAAATGCCCAGCACTTTATTTTTTTCATCAATGGCAATTAACGAATAAACCCGTAAATCATTCATATAAGTAAAAATATCTTCTTTTAAGGATTTTTTATCAATGATCAAAAAATCCTTGCTCATAATTTCACTGATGCTTGCATTGGGGTCAATATCAACATTAAACAGCTTTTGCCGGTCGATAACGCCAACAATCTCTTTTTTTTTAACTATTACCAAAAAAGACGGCCCGGTAACTTGTTTTTTTTCCAGGATAACTCTCCCTTGGCCGGCTGAAATATCCGGAGCGACTTCCACAAAATTGCGGCACAGCATATCAGCTACAGTCAAAAAACCAGTTTGACTCATATTATCCCCCACGTTCCAGCTTTCAGCCATTTAATTGCTTATTTAATTATACCAGAAATTATTTTTTTAAGCATTGGGGCTAAAAACCAACTGCGCAGGGGTAGGCTTGCTTTCCTCAGCGCATTGCGGTAGTATAGTATGCAGACCGGTTCTACCTGTTTTAATTGATACAATTACCATCATTGAGGGAACAATTTATTAAGAGAACATAGTGAACAATCATCCATCTGGGGGAGTAAACCCGGGTGGTTGATTTATTTTAACAGCTTGTTCCAATCTGTCTGCAAATACTCAATTTGACACAATTAAATAACTAACTACAGCTACATTATTGTCAAGGAGAGATTAAAATTTTACATGAATAATTATACTGGCGATTTCACCGGTTCTGCACCTTCACTATCACAATCACGCCGATTGTGGATGGCTATCGTATTGGGTGCATTGTCTGCTTTTGGGCCGCTATCTATCGACATGTATTTACCTTCCCTGCCTTCTTTGGCCAAGGACCTGTCCGCCGGCGCATCGCTGACCCAGCTCAGCCTGACAGCTTGCCTGCTGGGGATTGCATTGGGCCAAGTACTTGCCGGTTCACAAAGCGACGTGCGCGGTCGACGTATCCCCTTAATGGTTGGACTGATTACCTTTTTTGTTTCATCACTGCTCTGTGCCATTAGCCCTTCCATCTGGAGATTGATTTTACTGAGATTTATCCAGGGTTTGGCAGGCTCCGCAGGGATTGTAATTTCCCGCGCCATCGTTAGAGATCTATACTCCGGCACAGAGATGACTAAATTTTTTGCCCTGTTAATGTTAGTCAATGGTGTGGGTCCAATCCTTGCGCCGATTATAGGCGGACAGCTATTACAACTCACCACTTGGCGAGGTGTTTTTATCGTATTGAGTATAGTCGGTATAGTCATGCTCCTGGCAGTGCTATTCGGCTTACCTGAAACATTACCTGTGCAGCTCCGCTCTAAGGCCGGCATCACCAACACTTTATCCACCTATCGTAGCCTGGTTAGTGACCCCGTTTTTATGGGCTATGCTCTGCCCCAAGGCCTTGTAGTTGCTGCCATGTTTGCCTATATTTCCGGTTCGCCCTTTGTTATTCAAGACATCTTCGGTGCCTCCCCGCAGCTGTTTAGCATCTTCTTTGCCATCAACGGCCTCGGCATCATCATCGCCGGCCAAATTACCGGTAGACTGGCCGGCCGAATTAGTGTCGCCAAATTATTCGTCATTGGTCTAGGTATGGCTTCAATTGGCAGCGTTAGCCTACTGATCATGATTCTTATAGGAGCAGGACTCTCCGGTATCCTGCCCACCTTGTTTGTAGTTGTGTCCAGCGTTGGGATCGTAGGCACCGCAGGTTCTTCACTGGCTATGGAAAATTATGGCCACTCGGCAGGTAGTGCCGCGGCACTGCTTGGTTTGCTTTCGTTCATCTTTGGAGCATTTGTGGCCCCACTCGTAGGTCTTGGCGGTAGAAGCACAGCGGTACCGATGGGAGTGGTCATCGCAGTTGCCGACGTTGGCTCGCTTGTCTTTTACGCCGTCCTTAAACGGTATAGATAATTAAGTTTTTATTTTCTTGAGCAATATTTCAAGATTTTTAAAAGCGCACAAATAACCGGTTTATACCACAGCAATATTCTGTACTGGCAGACATGCCGGGTGAACACAAAATAAAGACCCCTTGGGGTCTTTATAGCGTTTAATTGTTATCATTTAACTATTATCATTCAGCTTTTTATCTTATAATTTTACCGAATTCCTGTTAACCGCCATGATGTTCCAACGCAAACCACCAATGAAAATCGGTAGAACAACAACTTCCATTATCTATAACCCAGTCTTTTGCAGGTTTCAAGCAGCAAAGTGGTATCCAAGTTGATTTACATACTAACTTATACCAACCGGCATATCTATGCATACTGCAGTTCCCTTGCCTCCGTTGCTGCGAAGTTTTATTTTGCCGCCATGAGACTCAACTATCCTTTCACATACCGTTAGCCCCAGACCAACTCCACTGGACTTGTTGCTGACAAAAGGATCAAATATGGTTTCTTTAATTTTGGCGTCTACACCAATGCCGTTATCTTCCAAAATAACGTAAACCCGCCCCTGATTTTCAGTAGTGATTATGCGCAACCTGCCCCCGCCCGGCATGGCGTCAAGCGCATTTTCAATGACATTTCCAAATACAGTATGCATTTTTTCCCGGTCTACATATACTTTGGGCAACGAAGAATAATCTTTGATAATCACAACATCAGGGTCCATTATCGGCCCCAGCGTTTTAATGACCTCATCCATTAGATCATTGATATCAACCCATTCCCGTCG
This sequence comes from Desulfotruncus alcoholivorax DSM 16058, assembly GCF_000430885.1. Classification (GTDB taxonomy): domain Bacteria; phylum Bacillota; class Desulfotomaculia; order Desulfotomaculales; family Desulfallaceae; genus Desulfotruncus; species Desulfotruncus alcoholivorax. The sequence goes on from NZ_AUMW01000028.1 coordinate 44,927, forward strand.
CAAATGCAAGTCACCTGAAAGGTTCAATAAAATCTGCACCGTCTTTTCCATTCTTTTAATAGAACAGTCCATCTGTTCAAGGTCCTGCTGGGCCATAACCCCCGAGGTAAAATTTCTGGCCAGCGAATAAAAGGACATTTTTAAACCTGATAGAGGGTTTCTTAATTCCTTGGCCATTACCGAAGAAACTGATCCCAATAACTGCATTTGCCGGTCATCGCTACCGCCTCTTAATTTAGCCGTATTATTATCCTTGGCCTTACGGCCGTTGCCTGAAACAGCCAAACCATCAAGCTGCCAGCTAATCTTTTTAATTTTAATATTTCTAATTGCGGGAGAAAGCAAATTAGCAACAATTTCCAGTATTTGCATATCTTTATCGCTAAAATCCCCATCCTCCGGCTTGCGTCCAAGATGAATGCTGCCTAAAATCTGGTGTCCATCCCGAATTGGAGCCCCAGCGGTATACAATATACCCATTGGCTCGAGAACCTGAACGTAAAAAGGATGTTTCTTGATTTGTTCCAATGTAAAAACTTGGGAGGACCTCCATGGTCTTCCAGTGCCCTTTATTTTTTTCAGCAAGTAATTTGTCCCCGCCCGGTTGCTCAAATTTGTCAAAGCACTGTCTTCAACGCCTACTCCTGCTTTTAGGTTAAACCTGCTCTTTTCATTAATATACAAAGATCCTATTTCATAAGTTAATATTCCTGACAGGTAGGCGTGTATCGTTTCAAACATATTCCTTAATGGTAAGCTTGACGTTATAACCCTGCTGATCTCCAGCAGGGTAGACAGCTCCCCGGGTGAAAGTCCGGCATTTTTTCCAGACAACTTAACCACCCTCACCACGCAATAGTATGCAGTTTTAACTTTATCATTGCATTTCACATGGAGAGGTGTCAACAAAACGTCAGCGAACGGTCACATACTTACCCCTTTTGGCTTTTAGCAAGAATAAAACGCTGGGAGCCACCGGACCTCCCGCAGATTATTTCATCATTTGCTGGTGCCGCGCTAGCGTCTTGGGGGGCTGGCCGGCTGAAATCAGGTTTTTTTGTCTACGTACGGATTCCACCAACATTAGCCTGAATATTTTAACCACCATATCGGTATTAAGGTTGTTTTTACGGGCCTGTTCCTTTACCCGGCGCATAATTTCCGCCTCACGGGCTTGATCAAATACCTCACATGTACCCTTTTTAAAATCTGCTATCCGATCCACCAGCCTCTGGCGCATAGTAAACAAGTACAATATTTCATCATCAACAAGGTCAATTTTTTCCCTTAATTGATGTATATTGGAATAGCCTGATTCCTTATCCTTACCCTGTTGATAGTTTTCAAAACCCTCGCAGGCGGGGTAACACCCCAGAAATTTCATCCATAAGGTATTATCGTTAATGGCTTCTATTGCTTCTGCCACCACCGGGTCGTCCACTCGCCCGGCCAGGTCTATAAAGAAAATATAGTCTCCTAATTTGCTGCCCGCGGGCCTGGACTCAATGCGGGTAAGGTTAATGGCCCGCAAAGAAAATTCTCTCAATATCCGGGATAGCGCGCCGGGTTGATCAAGAACAGCCAGCGCCAGTGATGTCTTTGACGGGACGGTCAAATTCATCTTATCCTTGCTTATCACAAAAAACCTGGTAACGTTATCATTATTGCTTTGAATGTCCGAACTTAATAATTCTAACTCGTAGGCCGCCGCCGCATTTTCAGAGCCAATAGCCGCCACGGCAGGCGGCCCATTGGCAACTGCCAGAGCTGCCGCCGCCGTACTGGCAGCCTCCACCAGCTGCGCGCCGGGCAAATGCTCGGCAATAAATCTTCTACACTGGGCCAGCGCCTGGGGGTGAGAATAAACTTTTTCAATCCCGTCCAGAACAGCTCCGGGTCGGGCCAAGAGGTGGTGGCGCACCGGAAGCAAAAGCTCGGCATTAACATATATGCCTTCGCAAGACAGTAATAAATCCAGTGTTTCACCAACGGAACCTTCAGTTGAATTTTCCACCGGCACTACCCCCATATCCAATAAACCGTCCCCAATTTGTTGAAATACAGACGACAGGCTGTAGCAGCAAACCGGTTCGCACCCGTGCCCGGCTGCATAACGTAACGCCACTGTATGAGAGTAAGTTCCCTCTGGCCCAAGGTAACCAAGCTTAGTCATAATTAACGCCCCCTTTACAGCGTCCTGCCCACTGCAGCAGCCAGCGGCCGAAGTCCAGCCATTAGTGAATCAAACTCAACAGGGTGAAGTGACTGCGGCCCGTCACAGAGCGCCACCTGCGGGTCCGGGTGCACCTCGACAATAAGTCCGTCGGCACCGGCAGCCAGGGCTGCCCTGGACATAGGTCCCACCAGTTCCCGCTTGCCTGTTGCGTGGCTGGGGTCAACAATAACGGGCAAGTGCGTTAAAGTTTTAGCCAGAGCTACCGCACTTAGATCCAGCGTGTTCCTGGTGCTGTTTTCAAAAGTACGGATACCTCGTTCACAAAGTATTACATTTTCATTGCCCGAAGTAATTATATATTCAGCCGCCATCAGCCACTCCTCCACCGTCGCTGATAATCCCCTTTTAAGCAGAACCGGCTTATTTACTTTCCCTGCCAATTGCAGCAGCCGGAAATTCTGCATATTCCTGGCGCCGATTTGAATCATATCGACGTAATTGACCGCCATATTGAGACTTGCCTCGTCAATAACTTCGGTTACCGTGGCCAGGCCTGTTTCTTCCCCGGCCTCGGCCAAAAGACGCAGGCCCTCTTCCTCCAAGCCCTGGAAGCTATATGGTGATGTCCTGGGCTTGTAGGCCCCGCCACGCAGTATAGCGGCACCGGACTTGTAAACCGCCCGTGCAGCAGTAACCAGTTGATCTTTACTTTCTACCGCACAGGGTCCCGCTATAACGACCAGTCTCTGGCCACCGATCTCCAGGTGTCCTACCTTTATCACTGAATTTTCTTCTTTGTACTCCCGGCTAACCAGCTTGTAAGGTTTCATTACCCGCATCACTTTCTCTACTCCCGGCAGCGCTTCAATACTAGCCATCGCAACGGAACGTTTGTCTCCCACCGCGCCAATCACTATTCTTTTGACGCCTTTAATCATATGGGTCTGGAATCCTCTATTATGCAGCCATTCGTTGACCCTGTCAATTTGCTCCTGAGCAGAATTTAATTTCATCACTACAACCATAACAATCCCTCCATAAAATATAATAACCCGCCACTCATCCCTGGCAGGGACGAAAGTGACGGGTTGCTTCCGCGGTACCACCCTGTTTGACCCGACATAATATCGAGTCCGCTTGATCCAAGGTACGGGAAATATTTACACCCCGGCAAACACAAAAACCTCTCATCCCAGGGACGAGAGGCTAAGCCACCGCGTTACCACCCCGGTTGACCCGCATTAAAATACGGGACCACCTCGGCTGAAAGTACGGGAATAATATTCCGATACCCCCTTCCTTGTAACGTGGGAAGAACACGTCCTGACCTACTTGCCCGGTGAGGGTTTCAGCCGGCTTCTCCGAGGAGAACTTCAGCCGGTCATGACCCGAGAATGCTTCCAGTCGACGACATTCTCTCCCTGGGGGCCTGTTTCCTGCCTACTTTTCCTCTTCATCAAATTTAAATAAACTATTGTTGTGCATTAATATAGCATGTTGCAAAAAAATTTGCAAGTTTAAAATATATGGGTATGGTAAAATAAACTGAATGAAGCTAACAAGCTCGACGATTTTCGGTTTCCTTGGAAAATTAATCAAAAAATTCACAAGATCAATGAATTTAATTCTGCAGGAGGTAACAATGACAGATAGGTTCTTCCGCACTTTTGGTGCAAGGAAACCAAGCAACTCCTTCTTGGTCCATTATCACCTTTGTAGTTCGATATATTCCTAAATAGAGCAATTACCTATAGATTGCTAATGTATACTTAATAGGACAATGCTGGTCTTCTTAACGTTATTATGCTAAAATTCTTCCATGAACGAAATATTGAATACCCAAGAACGGCAAATAACTGCTGAAGACATCCAGTTCATTAAAGAACTAATGGACGCTAACCCCTCTTGGCTGCGCACTCGACTATCCAAAGAGATTTGTGCTCTTTGGGACTGGCGAAATGCAAAAGGTCAGTTGAAGGAT